>JBARIW010000050.1:0-51285 GCA_049799955.1 Pyrinomonadaceae bacterium | reverse complement strand
TCGAGCAGCTTGTCGGCAAGCATTTCGCAAAGCGGCGGCGAAACGTTCATTGCCAGACGCGGTTTCGCGCCCGTTTCGTGAAGATTTTGAAGAATAAAAATCAGCGGCAGGTAAACTTCCGTGATGGCTTCATAAAGCCAGTCTTCTTCGAGAAATTCGGGATATTCGGGATGCCGCACAAACGGCAGATGCGCGTGTAAAATTAAGCTGAAATAACCGACTGGCATACATAAAAGTTAGCAGAGTTGCGGAGTTACGGAAAGTTACAGAGTTAAAATTCCCTTTCAACTTTCCGTAACTCCGCAACTCTGCAACTGCGGTTAACTTCTTAAAGAGCTAATCGGCGAAAGCTTCGGCAAAGTTTTTCGCTTTAATTTTCGCGGGAAATTAATCAGGCTCGCGCCGAAAACCGTCGGCAGCATTTCTTCGGTTTCCTCGGCAAATTCGCCGAAATTTTCCTCCAACGCCGCCAGAGCATTTTCCGCGCTCAGTCTTTCGGCATTTTCCCGCATTTTGTTGTAAAGACTTAAGCTGATTTGCCCGCGCAAGGCTTCCAGTTCGCTTCCCGAAGCGAGAGCGAGCAGCGCGAAACGAATCTCGCTCGCGTCGTTTTGAACCGAATCTGCGGCTTGCGGCTTGCCGACAAGCTGCGAAAAAGCGCTCTGCGTCGCGCTGTCGGCAAACGTCGTATCATCGCCCGTAAAAGCTACGTCGAAAGCGTCCTGCGAAAATCCGGCAACGTCCAGAACTTTTGCAAACTGATGCGCGGAAACCGCCCAATCAGCCGTCGAAGCGCGTTTCGGACTCGGGCTTTTGCGCGGCGTTTCAACACGGTTTGAGTGCAGAATGCGGATAAACGGGCGATTCGGCGCGTAAAATCCGACTTCGGCGCGATAGGTCGAATCCGTATCGGTGTCAAACCACCAATCGCCTTCCGCTTCGACCGGAAAAAGCTCTTCGCGGTCATGGCTTTCGTTAATAAGCTTTGCAACCAGCGTGTAGCTTCCTGTGTTTCCGCTGAAAGCGCGGCTCAAAATCTGATACGGATTATTTTTCATCGACCAGTAAAAGAAAATGCGATTCGGCGACTGCATTTGCAGGCGGGCGCGATTTTGCTTTTCGAGAACGGGCAGTTTCGGCTCTGAAAGTTCTTTGAAAATCGGGTCTTCCTCGATTTCTTCTTCCAAAATTTCTGCGTCTTCATTGACGATTTTAGCTTCAACCGGGACTTCCGGCTCGTTTTCCAGAGAAAGCACCTCGGCTTCTTCGACAGCCGGAGTTTCTATCAGTTCAGACGAAGAAATCGCATCGGGTTTTTCAACATCGAACACAAACTCTCTCGTCTCGGCTTCCTGCTGTAAATCTTCGTTTTCTAATAAGTTGTTAGTATCTGTTTCGTTCATAAATTTATATAAAAAGTGTAATTATGCGTTTTTTTAGGGCAAATGTAAAAAGAGCGGCTCGCCCGAATTTAGAATCGAAGCAAGCCGCTCTTAGTTTTTTACTTTTTACTTTTTACTTTTTACTTCTTATTTAGGCTTGTAAGCGACGCTTTTGAGCCTTACTTCGACTCTGCCGATGTCGGCGTTGATTTGCCCGCGAACCGGAATACGGCGCGTGTCGTCGGTAATCCAGATAATCATACTTCCCTCCTGCTCAATCAGACGATTTTCGCCGAAAACTTCCGGTTCGAGGCGGAAACACCAGAGCGTTCCGAGAATGCTTTTTTGTTTGACGCGAGCCGTAACGCGAACCGGAACTTTATAAACCAAGCCGGAATCGCTGATTAAAAGCTCGAAAGTTTTGCCGACGGCGAGCGGCATCGAGCGAAGCGTGTAAAGTCCGGTGATAAAATCCTGCGTTCCGGGTTCAATCTGCGAAGCGACTTTGCGCGGCGCGCGCATCGGGTCGTTCGGATTGGTTTCGGTAAACGTAACCTGCTTGTTTTGATAATCGAAAACGGCTTCGCTGTCGCGGATGCGCTCTTCTTTTTGAACGTCGTGCCGGACGGATTTCAGAACGTGAATCTTTTCCGCGTCAACCGTCGAATCCATTTGCTGCAAAAAGCTGAAACGGAAAAGCCTGGCAAGCGTTCCTTTCGATTTGGCTTCGGATTTAATGAGATAATCTTTCCCGTTCGCCGCGCTTCCGACCGTGAAATTCAAATCGGCGACGGCGATGCCTTTGATAATTTTGCTGAATTTGGCTTCATACGTGAGAGTTTCGCCCAGATTATACGGCTTGATTTCCGTCTGCGCAGAGATTTTCAGCAAACCGAACGCGAAAAAAGCGAAAAGTAAAAACATCCTGAAATTCTTGTTTTTCATAAATCTAAACCGCTAAATAAATTTTACACTAAAATTATATAAATTGGAGAAAAAATAGAACGCGGACGGGCGCAGATAACGCGGATTTACGCCGATATGAGAATATTTATTAAAAATCTTTTCTAATCCGCGCAAATCCGCCTAATCAGCGTCATCCGCGTTCTATTTCTTCTTTTCTAAACGCATCTGCACCGCCCGCAAAACCGTTTCAACTTCGATGTCCATACAAATCCATTTCGAACACGTTCGGCGGTTGCAGTCGATGCGGCAGCCGATATCCTCTCTTTCGACGCCGATGTCGTCTTTGTTCCGGCTGCCGTTGCGCCACCATTCGGTCGGACCGAAAATGCCGACGACCGGCGCGCGCGCGGCGACCGCAATATGCGTCGGCGCGGTGTCGCCGCCGACGTAAATTTTTGCGAGTTTCGCCAATTCGTAAAAGCCTTTCAAGCTCGGCTGCGCCGGAAAAACTTTGCCCGATTTGCTGTTTTTCAAAACCTTTTCCGCCAGTTCCTTTTCGTTCGGCGCGGTTGAAATCACGGAAGTCAAGCCGTTTTCTTCCCACAATTTATCGGCTAAAGCGCCGAATTTTTCGGCGTGCCAGAGTTTTGTCACCCAATTTCCGGCAGGATTTAGAATCGCAAAATTTTCGCCCGCCCGATTGATTACGGCTTCGGCTTCTTCGCGGTGTTTTTCTTCCGTAAAAATCGGAAATTCAAAATCATTTTCGGGAACGGGAATGTGCAAAGCCTTTTCGGCAAGCCGCAGACTTCTTCTGATAACGTCGAGATTTTTCTCGACTCTAATCGCGTCGGTCAAAAGAAAACGGCTTGCCGGCTCGCGCAGATTTTGTCTCGAATATCCGAAACGGCGTTTTGCTTTGGAAATTTTGGCAATCGCGGCGGATTTCAAAAGTCCCTGAAAATCGATTGAAACATCAAAGGCTGAAGCGCGCAGACCGCGCATTTGCTGTCGCGCCGCGAGCATTATCTCGCCGAGCGTTTTCCCGCGCCTGAGAGATTTCGTATCGATTTCGATGAGATGGTTTAAAAATTGGTTGTGCCGCAGGATTTCCGCCGCGTTTTTCTCGGCAACCCACGAAATTTCGGCGTGCGGCAAAGCGCGCCGAATCGCCGCAAGTGTCGGCAGGGTGTGAACAATATCGCCGATACTGCTCAGTTTGACTATGAGAATCTTCATTTTAGAAATGGTCGCCGCCCAAAACAAAAGTCTAGCAAATTTTGTTTGTAATGTTTTATTCTATACACTAGGACTATATGGCAAGCCCAAATTTTTCGCCCGAATGAAACAATCTCAGCGCCCAAAACGTGATTTGCGTCCCGCTCTCGTCTTTTTAACCGGAGATTTGCTTGCCGTGCCGATTCCGCTTGAACGCGAAGAAGTTACTCTCGGTCGCGCGCTGGAAGCCGATGTTCGCGTCAACGATTCGAAAATCTCGCGCAAACACGCGAGCGTTACGACTGTTTTCGACGCTGAAAAAAATACGACCGAATATATTTTAACCGATTTGGAATCGAGAAACGGAACTTTTCTGAACGGTCAGCGAATCGCGCAGGAAACGCTGCAAAACGGCGATAAAATCACTATCGGCGAGCATATTATGCGTTTCGATTTGCTCGACGAAATCGACCGTGAATATCAAAGACAGATTAGAAGATTGCTCTCGCACGACGATTTGACCGGACTTCTTTCGAGCCGTTCGTTTTTTTCCGAGCTTCGGCGCGAATCGGCGCGGGCGACGGCTGAAGAGCGTCCGTTTTGTGTTTTGATGATGGACGTTGACCATTTCAAAATCGTCAACGACACTTACGGGCATTTGACGGGCAGCAAAACGCTCGAAGAAATCGGCTTGTGCATCACGCAGAACTTAAGAAGCGGCGACGTTGCGTCGCGTTTCGGCGGCGAAGAGTTTGCCGCGTTTCTGCTCGATGCGACCGTTTCGCAGGCAATCGTCGCGGCGGAAAGAATCCGCTCGGCAATCGAGACGCACCCGTTCAGCATCATCCGGCAGGGCAAGGCTTCGCAGATTCATCACATCACCATAAGCATCGGCATCGCCTCATTTCCCGCCGATTCGAGCGACCCGATTGAGCTTGTCGAAATGGCTGATTCCGCGCTGTATCGCGCCAAACGCGAAGGCAGAAATCGCGTCTGCGTCTATCACGATTTAAACTCCGAAGAAATCGAACAAGCTTTGCCGCCGCGCCACGGATAATTTTTTTTTGCAACTTTTAACTCTAAGCGAACGTGAAAGCAAATGTTTCGTCTCGCTGTCTGTTGTCCGCTCACAGTTGCCCGTTGCTGTTTGCGTTTGATAGACTCGACTTTTCTCTAGTTAGAGTTTTCGGCAATTTTACCGAATTTCAACCGACGACGGACAACTGACGACGGACAAAGAACAATCTAAAAAAAGTGATTAGTAAAATAAATCTTGCCAGTAAACCTTTTAGGAATCGTACGCTTCCGTATCTGATTTCGCTTCTTCTGCTCGCGCTTGCGGTGTCGGGCGCGGTGCTTTCGTTTACAAAAATGAGCGAAATCCGCGAGCAAAACGACATTGCCGCAAGAGATATTGCGAGAATGCAGGGCGAATTGCAGGACTTAAATCACAAAGGCGAATTAGTCCAGCAGCAGCTCACGCCCGAGCAGCGCACTTTGCTTATTGCCGCAAACAAGCTGGTCGCGAATAAATCTTTCGGCTGGTCGCGTCTTTTCGCCGATTTGGAAGCGGTCATGCCCGGAAGCGTCAGCGCTTCGCGCATCCACGTTGAAAACGTCTATAAAGACGGCAACCGCATCAAAGCCGAACTCGATTTCGGCGTCCTCAGTTATAGCTATCAATCCGTGATGTCGATGATTGACAATATGAACAGCTCCGGCGTTTTCCGCGCCGAGCTTCGCGGGCAGGATTTGCAGAAAACCGAAGCCGCCGTTTACACCGAATACACTCTGCACCTTATCTACACGCCGGCTTCCGGCTATTCGGCGACACCTTCCGATGTTGCTTCGACGCAGGGAGGACAACCATAATGAACGAAAATCCGAACCTGAACGAATCCGGCGAAACACCAAAAATCGAGCCTGAAATCATCGTCAACGACTACGGCGCGACGAGAGATTCAGCCGTCGTCGTCGAAGAAGAAAATCGCACGGTTTTGCTGACCGATAAAGAAACTATCATCATCGACAAAGAGCCGAAAATAGATATTGTCCCGAAAAATCGCCCGCGCAAGGTTTATGCGGGAATGTGGGGACCGGCTGAGATTGCCACCGTCGGAATGGCGATGCTGGCAATTCTGGCGGTTATCGTTTTGTATATGTTTTTTGTCCTTCCGGCGCAAAAAGAGCTTACCGACAACAAAGCGAAGCGCGATAAGCTTGAAAAAGACTTAAATTCGGCTAAGGAAAAATACGGCTCGATTACGACGACCGAAGAGCAGGTCGCCAAGCTCGTCAGCAGCGTCGATGATTTCGAAGGCAGAGTTTTGCGCTTCGACGCAATCGGCAAACCCGCGCTCTACCAGCGGCTTAACGGTTTAATCGCCGCTTACAGCCTCGTCAATACGACCGGACCCGATTACGCGCCGCTTGAAACTCTCGGGCAGCAGAGTCAGGACGACAAGGGAAAATCGAAGTTTCAAAGCATATTTCCGGGCGTTTATGTAACGACGACGCTCGAAGGCTCGTATCAAAATCTGCGCCGCTTTATCAGGGAAGTCGAAACCAGCAACGAGTTTATCGTCATTACCGCGGTCGAACTCGAAGCGGCTGAAAAAGAACAAAAAGACAATACGAATCAAGCCGCGATAGCGCAAAATCAGCCGGTTCAGCAGACTATGCCGAATCCGATTGGCGGCAAAATGAACCCGAATATGTATCAACAGCCGCCGCAGGCGATGCCGACGACGCAGACTCAAACGGTAGCCAACAAGCCGCGCGGCAAAACGAGCGGCGAGATTGTCGCTCTGCGAATTGAAATGGCGGCTTATTTCCGCCGTCCGAATTACCAGCCGGTGCTGGCTGCCGACGAACGATAAAGATTTTTAGATTAAAGAAATGAAGATTTTTGAGGGCAAAAGCCCGACGGAAAGAAATAAAATAATCGCCGCGATGGTTTTGGGCACGGCGGCTCTGCTTGTGTTTGCCTATACTTTCGGCGGAATGTATTTCGGCGGCAAAACAACTACCGTTTCCGTCAAAACTTCACCGACGGCGACGACGACGATTTCACCGAACGCAAACGCGAATCAAATTACCAACCTGCCGACTCAGGAACAAATGGACTTCGAATACGGAACGCAGCCGGTCGTTTACGTAGGCGCGCCGTCTGCGCCGGACGCGGGCAGAAACATCTTCGCTTTTTACGAGCCGCCGCCGCCGACTCCGTATTCGCCGACGCCTGTTCCGGTACAAACATTTACGCCGCCGCCAACGCCGCCGCCGACGCCGACTCCGCCGCAGACGATTGGTTTTGTCTCGCCGCAAAGCGTTTATTCCGGCTCGAAAACTTTTCTTTTGGAAGTCAACGGCGACAAATTTACGCCTGACACGCGCATTATATTTAACGGCAACGAAATTCCGACGACTTATGTAAATCCGCAACGCCTGACGGCAAATATTGCAACGAATTTTATTACCGGCGAAGGTCAGAGATTTGTAATGACGCGCACGCCCGACGGAAAGCTTTATTCAAATCAGGTTTCGATTAACGTGCAGGCTGCGCCGACGCCGCAGTTTCAGTATATCGGGATGCTCGGTCGTCAGAAATACAATAACGACACGGCGTATTTTCTCGAACAGAGCAAAACCATCCCGTTCAAAGCGCGTCTCAACGACGTTGTCGCCGGACGCTTTCGCCTGATGAGCATCTCGTCGGCTGAAGTGGTTTTCGAGGACGTAAATCTGGGCTTCAAGCATAAGCTCGCGCTTTATCGTCCCGCGCCCGGCGGCGGAACGAACAACAGTTCGAGAACCGAAAATAATCCGAATAATTTTAATCCGAATCCGACAAATCCATATCCGACTTATCCGGTTTATAATACTGAGATTCCGGGAATTCCGAATAATATTCCGCGTTATAATCCGAATAATTCCAATACCAATCCGACAATTCAGCAGCAGCAGAATATGCAACAGAAGAAATTGCAGCAGCAAAGCGATGAAGATGACGAAGACGGCGACAATTAAGCAAATGCGGATTGCGGATTGCGGATTGCGGATTGACGAATCAAACCGCAAATCGCAAATCGCAAATCGCAAATCCGAAGCGGGAATGACTTTACTCGCAATTATGGCGATAATGACGCTTGTTGCCATTGCGCTTCTCGCCGTCGCGCCGACCGTTCAGATAGGCGTTCAGCGCGAAAAGGAGCTTGAAGCGATTCGGCGCGGCGAGGAAGTTGCCGATGCTATCCGTCAATACATCGAGTTTTATCAGGGCAAACCGCCCGATTCGATGGACGATTTGCTTGAAGGGCTTCCGCAAGGCACGAAAAAACGTCAAATCCTGCGCGCTTCGGCGGCGGTTGACCCGCTCAGCGAAGACGGAAAATGGCGGCTTATAAGACCTGACAGCCAGGCGTTTCTAAGTTTCGGCAAGCGCGTGCAGATTTACAATAACGGAATTTTGCCTTCGAGTACGAGTCCGATTCTCGACAATTTCGCCCGCCCGCTGGTCAACATCATCAACACCAAAGATGAAGGCGACGTTCAGGAAGCGGACGAAGAGGAAATCGAAGACGTTACGGAAGGCGTGTCGTTTATCGGCGTCGCCAGCCAGAGTCGCGGCAAATCGATTATCGCTTATTACGGAGTCGAAAATCACAGCAAATGGATTTTCACGCCGCTTTTTCGCGGCTCCGGCGTAAGCGGCATCAATAACGGCAAAACAAGAAACATCGATTCAATTAAATCGAATGATGACGGATTATAAACTCAAATGATTTTATAAATCCTCCCTTCCGTTGGTGTAATTATCCGAAGCATTGTTTCCGGCATTTTGAACGATGACCGAACCGGGCGGATAAAGCTCGATGTCGGCGCGGCTTAAAGCTTCCTTTATTACCGTCGCAACCCTGTCAACCACTTCTATCGCTTTGTGCGTGTTGGTATTTATCCAGAAATAGACCGAAAGCCTGACGCCTTCCGACGCAAGCTCTGTAACGTAAACATTCGGCTTCACATCGTCGCTCACGCCGTCCAAATCCCGCAAACATTCCAGAATACTCGATTTTGCGCGCTTTATATCCGCTTCGTAGCCGATGCTGAATTGCAGCTTTTTCCGGCGTTCCGCGCCTGCGCCTCGGATGACCAGCGCGTTTGAATACATATCGCCGTTCGGCATCAGAATTTTCTCGCCGTCGTCCATTCTCAAGGTCGTCGCGCGAACGCCGATGTATTCGACTTTTCCCTCTTTATCCTTGATAAAAATATAATCGCCGATGCGAAACGGCTGACTCCAAAGAATCAAAACGCCCGACAGAAGATTGTTGAGAATATCCTTCGCCGCAAAACCGACGATAAACGACGTAAACCCCAAGCCGGCTATCAAATCGCCGAACCTGAAAGACGGCACAATCACCGTGAAAGCCGTAAAAATACCGAGAATAACAACTGCAATGCCGATTAAACGGCTGAACAAAATCCGCAGCCGACCGTCGAGCTTTGTTCGCTGAGTCGCCGCCCGGAAAATACTTTTGATAACTTTTCCGAGAAGCCAGAACAAAAGCAATACCAGAACTCCGGCGGCGATGTTCGGCAGACGGTCGAATATCGCGGTTATTAAATTATTGATAGAATTGTATGTTACCTGACTTATCTGTGAAGCGTTATCGATTATCTTAGATGTATTTGAGTTTTGTAAAAACATAGTTTGTGAAAATTTCTTCCCTTTTAATTATTAAGTATGAAAGCAAAAATCCCGATTAAGTTGCTTGCTTTATCGCATTTGTCGATTTGACTTGTAAAAGATTTAGAATTAGAATAATTCTAAATAGGAGTTATTATGCATAAAACAAAGATTGATTTACCGAAGGAAAAAAGAGAAAAGTTAGTCGAGATTTTAAACAACCGGCTTGCCGACGCGCTGGATTTGAAATCGCAGGCAAAACAGGCGCACTGGAACGTGAAAGGCATTCATTTTTTCCAGCTTCACGAGCTTTTCGACCAGGTTTCGACCGAAACGGAAGCGTTTATGGATTTGATTGCCGAACGCGCGACGACGCTCGGCGGAACGGCTTTGGGGACGGTTCGGGTTTCAGCCGCAAATTCGACTTTGAGCGAATATCCGCTTGAGATAACCGAAGGAACAGACCACGTTGACGCGCTTTCAAACGCGCTGGCGGATTTCGGCAAAAAAGTGCGCGAAAATATTGATGAAGCCGGGGATTTAGGCGACCAGAGCACCGCCGACCTTTTCACGGAAGTTTCACGCGGAATCGACAAGCTTCTGTGGTTTGTCGAAGCGCATATTCAAAGTTAGATACTTTTTTGATTTCTTAGCGAGCTTTGCGGGAAATTATCTTCCGCAAAGCTCGCTAAGTTAAAACAAAAACCGATTTAACTCACTTTTCTTTATATATTCGCGCAAGCTCGCGCTTGAGCAGTTTCCCTGTCGGACCTTTCGGAATGTCTTCAATAAAATGAATCGTCTTCGGACATTTATAATCTGCCAGATGCGTCTTGCAGAAATTTATTAAATCTTCTTCGCTCGCCTGCGCGCCTTCTTTTAAGACAACGAACGCCGCGACTTCTTCGCCGTAAAGCTCGTCCGCGACGCCGATAACGGCGGCTGACTGAATCGACTGGTGCGAGAAAAGAAGCTCGTCAATCTCGCGCGGGTATATGTTTTCGCCGCCGCGAATTATCATATCGGATTTACGGTCGGCGATGTAAAAAAAACCGTCGTCGTCGCGGTAACCGATGTCGCCGGTGTGAAACCAGCCGTTTGCAAAAGCTTTTTCGGTCGCCGCATCGTTTTTGAAATAGGCTTTGAAAATATTCTCGCCGCGCAGGACGATTTCGCCGAGCTCGCCGTTTGGAACTTCCGCGTCCGATTCGTCAAAAATTTTCATTTCATTTCCAATCGGCTGCCCGCACGAACCGGCGCGGCGATTCTCGTTCGGCGGATTAAAGGTCGAGCGGCAGGTCGATTCGGACAAACCGTAACCTTCGATAACCAGACAATCAAAAGTTTCTTCAAATTTCCGCAAAACTTCCGCCGGAACCGGCGCCGAGCCGCACATAGCGAAACGAAGCGAGTCCGATTTTGGATTTAATTCCGACTTCCGACTTCCGATTTCCGACTCCTTTTGCAGAAGCATCGAAAGCATCGTCGCCACCGAGCCGAAGGAAGTTATTTTGTAATCCGAGATAATTTGCCAGAATTTAGAAGCCGAAAATTTCGGGCTGACGACGGTTGAAGCGCCTGCATAAAGCGCGCTCATCGTCGTAACGCTTACGGCGTTCATATGAAAAAGCGGCATAATCGTCAAAAGACGGTCGTTTTCGCCAAAGCCGAGCCACTCGGAAATCTGCCGCGCGTTGGCGATTAAATTTTCGTGCGTCAGAAGACAGCCTTTCGGTTTTCCGGTCGTGCCGGAAGTGTAGATAATGATGGCTTCGTCATCTTTTTCGATTTTTACTTGCTCTAATTCTTCCCCGCAGCCTCCGGTTACAGCCGCCGCGTCGTCAAATTTTATTATCGTGTCCAAATCCGGCAAATCGCCGCTTATTTCGTCAATCACGGGAAGAAACTGCGAATTGCACAAAAGCATTTTCGCTTCGGAATTTTTCAGCGCGAAGGCGATTTCCTCGGCTTTCAGAAGCGAATTTATCGGTCCGGCGAGCGCGCCGATTTTCCAGCAGGCGAAATACGCGATGATATATTCCGCCGAATTCGGCATCAAAAGGCTGACGACCGCGCCTTTCGTAATGTTGTATTCGATTAAATAATTAGCCAGCCGGTTAACCGCTTTATCGAATTCCGCATACGTCCAGCGTCTGCCGTCGGCTTCGGAGAATAAAAATGTCTCGTCAGGCTTTTCTCCGGCGCGTTTTTCCAAAAGTTCGCGCACGTTTTGTATATTAAATTTGTTGCTTTTTCGCTTCATCTCGTATAAATTAACACAATCACTATTCGGTTCTAAATTTCAAAATCTAGAACAAATTATCAGGGAAATCTATTTTCCTTTTTCTATTTATGACCATCTATCGCAATTTTATCAACGGGCAATGGGTCGAATCGTCTTCTGACAAAACCGCTCAGAACATAAATCCGGCAAACACCAACGACATAATCGGCACAATTAAGCACTCTACACGCGAAGAAGCGCGTGAAGCGGTCGAAGCCGCCTTTAACGCATTCAAAGCGTGGAAAAATACGCCTGCGCCTTCGCGCGGGAAGATTGTCGCCAAAGCCGCGCGCCTAATGGAAGAAAACAAGGAAGAACTGGCGCAAATTTTGACACGCGAGGAAGGCAAAACGATTGCCGAAGCGCGCGGCGAGCTTCAGCGCTCGATAAACGTCGCCGAATTCTGCGCCGGAGAATCGCGCCGTTTAAATGGCGAAACGATTCAGTCCGAGCTTCCCGCAAATTTCGCCTACACGATAAAAGAGCCGCACGGTGTCGTCGCTATCATCACGCCGTGGAATTTTCCCGTCGCGATTCCCGTCTGGAAAATCGCGCCCGCGCTCGTCGCCGGAAACACGGTCGTTTTCAAGCCCGCCGAAGTTACGCCCGCGACAGCCGTGAGAATCTGCGAAATTTTTGAAGAAGCGGGATTGCCGCCCGGCGTTTTAAATTTAATTCTCGGCAAAGGCTCGGAAATCGGCGACGAAATCGCCAATCATCCGGCGGTCAAAGCGATTTCTTTCACCGGCTCGACCGAAATCGGAATAAAATTATACGAACAAGCGGCGCGTCGAGGCGCGAAAGTTCAATGCGAAATGGGCGGCAAAAATCCGGTCGTCGTGATGGAAGACGCCGATATGGATTTGGCGGTCGAATCGACGGCTCAGGGCGCGTTCGGCTCGACCGGACAAAGATGCACGGCGACATCACGCGCCGTCGTCGTCGATAAAATCGCCGACGAATTTGTTTCAAAACTCGTCGAACGCGCCAAACGTATGCGAATCGGCGACGGCGCGGATTCAAACACGGAAATGGGACCGAGCGTTGACGACAAACAATTTAACACGGTTCTGAAATACATCGACATCGGGCGCGAAGACGGCGCGGAAATGCTCTGCGGCGGAAGGCGCGCAAGCGGCGACGGACTCGAAGACGGCTATTTCGTCGAGCCAACCGTTTTCGATAAAGTTACGCCCGGTATGCGTATCGCGCAGGAAGAAATTTTCGGTCCGGTTCTGTCCGTTTTGCGCGTCAGGGATTTTGACGAAGCGATGACTGTCGCCAACGATTCGCAATACGGTCTGACTTCTTCGATTTTCACCAACGACCCGAATTTAATCTTCCGCTTTGTCGATGAAATCGAAACCGGAATGACGCACATCAATAGCCCGACGACCGGCGGCGAAGCGCACATTCCGTTCGGCGGCGTAAAAATGACCGGCATCGGCGCGCGCGAACAAGGCTCGACCGCGCTCGATTTTTACACGGAACTGAAAGTCGTTTATGTCGATTACACGGGACGAAAACGCGAAGGAAATTTATACTAGAAATAGCTACAAGCTAACAGATTAATCTAAATAAGAGAGCTGAATTATTCTATGCAAGTTGTTGAACCATTTGATTTAAATGATTGTATTCAGTTAATAAATCAGCATCGGAATGACATTAAAGGCGGAAATTTCGACGTTAACATTAAGAGAGAATGGGTTAATCAAATTGATGATTCGACTATCCGTTTCTTAGCTGAACACAGCAGATATTCTCGATGTCAAATTGCAGAAGTTACCACTTCAATTAAAATTTTAGAAATGCTTTCTCTAAGCGTGGCAATATGCGCTATAAAGAATCCAAATATCACTCCTGAAATTATTACTACAATATTTGATAGTGAAAACTATGGAGAGATACACCGTAGAAGTGATATTGCAAAGCATCCTAAAACTCCTATCAAAATACTAAAAATATTGGCAAAAGATGAGGAAAGCAATGTTAGAGAATCTGTTGCTTATAATTCCAAAACTCCACCAGATATTTTAGTTGAACTAGCAAATGATAGCGAAATATGGGTTAGACGTGAGGTAGCGGGAAATAAGAATACGCCACCACAAACATTAGCGATGCTTGCCCGCACCACCATCTTCGATATTCGTAACCAGGTAGCTGCTAATCCTAGTACTCCTACAGAAATATTGGGCTATTTAGCTAAAAACCCAATGGGAAGCGCTTCTTATGACTCCTATTATTTTGATACGATTAAAGAAAACGTAGCTAGTAATCCAAATGCGCCAACTCAGTATAAAAAATCCAATGATAAAAGTAAGGAAAGCTCCTGCTTTATAGCTACTGCCGCTTATGGTTCTTACCTTTCGCCGGAAGTTATTTTATTAAGTAAATTTCGAGACGAAATTTTGCTCAATTCGGTATTTGGTAAGGCTTTTGTTAGATTCTACTATTTCGTTTCTCCGCCGCTCGCTTCGGTGATTGCGAAAACCGAGTTTTTGCGGTCAATGACAAGACGAATTTTCATCGCACCGATTTTGTGTTTATTGAAAGCCGCAAAGTTTGGTTTATAATTTTTACATTCTGCTTGGAGGCAAACTATGGTTACGGTTAAAGTTATTCGGAAAAGTTCGGGCGAACCCGCAAAGGGGAAAAAAGTCGCGCTTGGAATGCCTAACGGCGTTACGAGCGGCGAGTGGACGGATTCAAGCGGTGAAGCGCATTTTGACGTGAATCCGAATCACGGAAAAGTTTTTGTTGACGGCTCGAAAGAACACGAAGGGCATTTGTCCGGCAGAATCGTCGTTTATATTTGAATCGATTTGAGATGGGCAACATTTACGACAGTCCAACTTGGGGAACGGTCATCGGACGCATAGACGACGGGCAAGTGTATGACGACATTGGTATTTTTGGCAGTCGCGTCGGGCGATTTACAAACAATGGCGAAGTTTATAACGAGTCCGGCTTGTTCGGCGGAACGCTCGTCGGCAGAGTTGACAGCGACGGCAAAGTTTATGACGCCGCTGTTTTTTCAAGTTGTGTCGGCAGGGTAGAACCGCCGCACATCTTTGGCGGCAGCGCGGCTTTGCTTTTATTAATCAGATAAATTGGAAATTTATATTGATATGGAAAATAATTATACGGCGGTCGTCAAAAAGGACGGCAATTGGTGGATTGGTTGGATTGAAGAAGTTCCGGGCGTGAATTGTCAGGAAGCAACGCGCGAAGAACTTCTTGAAACTTTGCACGTAACTTTGGGCGAAGCATTGGAATTTGAGGAGCAAAGAAATGAATCACAACCGAAATTTCAGCCGTAATAAACTTGCCGCCTTTTTGTTATTTTTTTCTTTCTTCTCGCTTATTTTTGCGATTCGAGTTAGCGCGCAGACTGCTTCATTAAAATTTGAAACGACGATTGCCCGCGGGTTGATTTCCGCGCCGCAAAAAGGGCGTTTGTTTGTTTTTCTCAATCGCAAAGGCGAAAGCGAGCCGCGGCTTACTTTTGATGAAGATGTCAGTTTGGACGCGCCGCCGATAATCGCGAAAGACGTGGAAAGTTTCGCGCCCGCGTCAACCAAAGTCGTTATTGACAACGGTTCAATCGCGTATCCGATTAAAAATCTCAATGACCTGCCCGCCGGAGATTATTACGTGCAGGCGCTTTTTGATACGAATAACGATTTGCGCTCGCTGAATGCGCCCGGAAATCTGTACAGCGCGGTTCAGAAAGTTACTCTGGACGCTCAAAAAGGCGGGACAATCAAGCTTGAACTAAACAAAATCGTGCCGCCCGAGCAGATGCCCGCCGATACTGATTACGTCAAATTTCTTAAAATCGAATCGCCGATGCTCAGTAAATTTCACGGCAGACCGATTTTTGTGCGCGTCGGAATTGTTTTGCCGCGCGATTATGAGCGTGAAACGACGCGGCGTTATCCTTTGCTGATTCGCATCGGCGGCTACGGCAGTAAATTTAACATCGCCCAGGGCGCGATGAACGAAAAATCGAATTTTCGCAAAACGTGGCTGGCGGACGACACGCCCCGGATGATTGCGGTTTTTCTCGACGGCGACGGTCCTTACGGCGATTCGTATCAACTAAATTCGGCGAACAGCGGACCTTACGGCGACTCTTTGACACAGGAAGTCATTCCGCAGATTGAGAAGCAGTTTCGCGCCGCCGGCAAGCCGGAAGCGAGATTTTTGACGGGCGGCTCGACCGGCGGATGGGTTTCGACCGCGCTGCAAATTTTTTATCCCGATTATTTTAACGGTTCATGGTCGGGATTTCCCGACCCGCTCGATTTTCGCGCTTACCAGCTTGTTAATATTTACGTGGACGAAAACGCGTACGTCAATAAAAACGGTTTTGAGCGCCCGAGCGAGCGCGAAGCAAACGGCGACACGCAGTTTACGATGCGGCTCGAATGCCAGAAGGAAAACGTTCTCGGCGCGGGCGACAGCTACACGATGTCGGGCGGACAATGGGGCGCGTGGAACGCAACTTACGGTCCCCGAGGCGCTGATGGTCGTCCCGTTCCCTTGTGGGACGCGCAAACCGGCAAAATCAATCACGCGGTCGCCGAACAATGGAAGAAATACGATTTACGCCTGATTGTCGAGCAAAACTGGCAGACGCTTGCGCCAAAGCTCAAAGGCAAGCTCCACATCTGGGTCGGCGAAGCGGACGATTATTTTCTGAACAACGGCGTTCACCTGTTCGACGATTTTATCGGCAAAGCCGCGCCGAATTACGAAGGCTGGATTATGTACGAGCGCACCGGCAGGCACGGCTGGAGTCCGAAACCGCAGGTCGAATATATGAAGGAAATGATGCAGAGACTCGAACAAACGTCGAAATAATGAAGCCGGATGGAATTTACGGTCAGAAAATTTGAATCGAATGACGCCGCGCGCGCCGTCGAACTGGTCAAATCTTTTGCCGCGAAAGATGTTTCCGCTGAATATTTTAAAACTTTCCTGTCGAATCCGGCGAATTATCTGATTGTCGCGGAAGCCGGAAACGAACTGGCGGGCTTTCTGCTCGGCTACCGGCTTGAGCGTTTGAAAGAAGAATCTTTCAAGTTTTTTATCTATGAAATCGATGTCGATAAAAATTTTCAGCGCAAAGGCGTCGGCACGGCTTTAATCGAATACGCGAAAAATGTCGTCCGCGCGGAAAAAATGATAAACGCCTTTGTCTTTACGAATTATTCCAACGAAGACGCGGTCGAGTTTTACAAAAGCACCGGCGCGAAAATCGAAAACGGCGATGATTTAATGTTTGTTTATGCGGACTAAACCGCCCGTAAAATAAAATTTATGATTAACATAAAACGATTTTTACAACTAATCCTGACGATTTTCGCCCTGAGCTTTGTCGCTTTCCCGCAAACGCAAACTGAAGAAAAGCGATTTGAGCGGCTCGGCGGTTTGGCGCGTGTCTGGGGAGCGGTGAAGTATTTTCACCCTTATCTGGCGACGCGCGCGGTCGATTGGGACAAGGCTTTGATAGAAACGATTCCGCGCGTCAACGCCGCCAAAAACGCGACCGAATACCGGGCGGCAATCGGTCAGATGCTCGCGGTTTTGAACGACAAAAACACTTTTGTCGAAATTGAAAACGCTGTCAAAATTGATTCGAAAATCAATCCGAACAAGCCGGAACTCGTCCGTTTGAGCGACGGCGTTTTGATAATAGAAGCGATGACGATTGGCGAAACAGCGGCGGCAGACCAATCGGAGGAACGGGCGGCTTATCAGAAAATTTCCTCTTTGATTACGCAGGCGAAAGCCGTCGTTTTGGACTGTCGCACGAAAAATGCGGTAAAAATTGAAGACACCGAAATGGTCAGTTTCACTTTTGACGAAGTTCTGCGAAACATCGTCGCGATGCTGACTGACCAGCCCGTTAAGCTCGCTTCGTCGCGTTACCGGATGCACAACGGCTATGCGCCGCAGAATAATTACACCAGCGATTATTATTCGAGCCTGATAACGACCGCGCCGAGAATAATTCCGGCAGGCGGCGAGAAAACTTTGCCCGCCGCCGTCATCATCAACGCCGAAACGCCTTCGCAGGGCGAGATTTTCAGCGGCTTTCAAGCGACAAGAAACGCGCTCGTCATTCAGGAAGGCGAAGCGGGCACTGAACCGGGCGTTCGTTCTTACCGGATGGATTTGCCGGACGGCGCGCGCGTCTCGATGCGGACGACGGAGCTTGTCAATCCCGACGGAACAATCGGTTTTCAAGCCGATGTTGTCGTGCCGAAAAGCGATTCGGGCGACGCGGCTTTTGCAGAGGCTTTGAAAAACATCCGCGAAAATACTTTGAGCCGCACGCACAATCGTTTATCAACCGTCGAATCGCCGCAAGCCTCGCTCGACGCGGCTTACGAGGATATGAAATTTCCGGCGGCGGAATATCGAATGCTCGCGCTCTTTCGCTACTGGAACATTCTCAACTATTTTTACCCGTATAAAAATCTTATCGGCGCATCCTGGGAAACGATTCTGCCGCGCTACATTCCGAAGTTTGAGGCGAACAAAACCGCGCTCGAATATCAAACGACCGTCAGGGAACTGGCGACCGAAATGCACGATTCGCACGGTTTTGTCAGGGGAACGGGCGAATTTGACGACAATCTCGGACTTTTTGTGCCGCCCGCGCTGTTCAAGCTCGTCGAGGGACAAACAATCGTCGCAAAAGTTTTGGACGATAAAGCGAATCTCAAACGCGGCGAAGTGATTTTAACGATTGACGGCGAGCCGGTCGAAAAGCGGCGCGCGATATTTTCAAAGATTACAGCCGCATCGACGCAGCAGGCTTTGGACAATTCCATCGACCTTAATCTTTTGCGCGGGCAAAAAGACTCGACGGCGAAGCTTTCGGTGCGCGACGCGCAGGGCAAAACGCGGCAAATCGAGCTTGCCCGCACGCTTTCGCTGCGCGACCCGAAATATTTCCAATCGACTTTGCGAACAAGCCCGACCGTCGAGGTTTTGCCGAACGGTTTTGGCTACGTCGACCTCGCGCGACTCGAAGCCGGCGAAGTCGGCGATATGTTTGAAAAAATCAAGCAAACGCCCGCCGTGATTTTCGATATGCGCGGCTATCCGAACGGTACGGCTTGGGCGATTGTGCCGCGTCTCACCGACAAATCGGTCGTCGGCGCGCAGTTTTCGCGCCGCATCGTCGAAGCGACAAACTTGGGCAGCACTGATTACGCCGTTACGAATTACGCTTTCGAGCAGTATATGCCGAAGCCGGGCGGCGACGTTTACAAGGGCAAAATCGTGATGCTGATAGACAATTCCGCCATCAGCCAGGCTGAACACACCTGCCTGTTTTTCGAAGCGGCGCGACCGGACATCGCTTTTATCGGAACGGCTACGAAAGGCGCGAACGGCGACGTAACGAATATGATTTTGCCCGGCGGCATAATGATAAATTTCAGCGGGCACGACGTTCGCCACGCCGACGGGCGGCAGCTGCAAAGAATCGGGATTCAGCCGACCATCAAAGTCGAGCCGACAATCGGCGGAATCACCGCAGGGAAAGACGAAATTCTCGACGCGGCAATCAAATTTTTACAGAAAAGCAAAAAATAAACATATGAATCAAGCAGGACAAAAATCGACAGTTTCGGATGCGGTTCGAAAGCATAAGGAATTTCTTTTCCCGGCAGTCGCCACTTATTATCAAGAGCCGATTGCGCTCGTTCGCGGCGAAGGCGAATACGTCTGGGACGAACAGAATAATCGTTATCTGGATTGCTTCGGCGGCGTTTTGACGGTCAGCGTCGGGCACGCAAATCCGAAGGTTAACGCGGCGATTATCGAGCAGGTCAACAAAATCGCGCACACTTCGACGCTTTACGCCAACCAGCCGCAGAGCGATTTGGCGGAAAAGCTGGCGGAAATCACACCCGGCGAGTTGAAGAAATCGTTTTTTACATCGACCGGCACCGAAGCCGATGACACGGCGATTATGGCGGCGAAAATGGCGACCGGACGGCACGAAATCGTCGTTCTCCGGCATAGTTATTCGGGCAGAAGCGCCACCGCCTTGAGCGCGGTCGGACATTCGACGTGGAAACCGATTGCCTCGCAGGTCGCTGGAATCTCGCACGCGCGCGCGCCGTATTGCTATCGCTGCCCGTTCGGAATGACGCCGGACAATTGCGGCGCGGCTTGCGCAGAAGACGTAAAAGACGTGATTATGACGACGACGACCGGCGAAATTGCCGCGTTTATGGCTGAACCGATTTTAGGCGTCGGCGGATTTATCGTTCCGCCGAAAGGTTATTTCGAAAGAGTCGAAGAAATCACGCGCCAACACGGCGGACTTTTTATCGCCGACGAAGTTCAGACCGGCTGGGGACGCACGGGCGAAAAGTGGTTCGGCATAGAGCATTGGGACGTAAAACCCGACATCATCACTTCGGCGAAAGGAATGGGCAACGGAATTCCAATCGGAATGACGGTCGCCACAACGGAAGTCGCCGACAAATATCAGGGCTTGACGTTCGCCACATTCGGCGGCAACCCGGTTTCATCAGCCGCCGCGCTCGCCGTTATCAAATTAATCGAAGACGAAGATTTAAAGACAAACGCCCGCGTCGTCGGCGATTATTTCCGCGAAAGATTGGAAGAATTAAAAGAAAAATACACAATTATCGGCGACGTGCGCGGAATGGGCTTAATGCAGGGCGTCGAGCTCGTCAAAGACCGCGAAACGAAAGAGCCCGCGCCGCAAGCCGTCCTGAAAGTCTTCGAAGAAACCAAGCGGCAGGGCGTCCTCATCGGCAAAGGCGGGCTTTACGGCAACGTCATTCGCACCGGCTTGATGCTCAATTCGACCAAAGACCACGTTGACGAGCTTATCGCCGCGCTCGATAAAGGTTTTGCTCTTTGTTAATTAAAACAAATTGCTGGCGAACATTGGAGCGGGCAGTTTAGAAAATAAACATGAATAATTTAACCCTTTTTATTATTTGCCTAGTCTTAATATTTTTTTTGGGAATTTCAGTACAAGGACAAACAAAAGCTCAAAAAACTACATTGAATAAAGCCATTGGTACATATGCAGCTAAAACCATAAAGGCGTTAAATAAAAATGGTGATTCTTTCAAATATTCATTAACCAATAAAAATGTTTTTTACAATGATTTAGATGGTGACGGAGAATTTGATGCTGTTGTTGAGATGTTTTTTTGTGAACGCACTAGTTGTCATCCAACGACTAATTCTTCTGAATTAGTCGTATATCTCAATAAAAAAGGAAGTTTTACTTTTATTGCCTCAAAGGGGTTTTCTTTGTATGGAAAAATAAACTCTATCGAGGATGGAAAAATTCGCGTAGATATTTATGGTTTAGACGAAGATGATCCGCAATGTTGTCCACAACTTAAAAGAAGTGAAATTTACTCTTTGAAAAATAATAAATTGGTTAAAGTTAAGAAATAGTACGCGGCAAAATAAAATTATGAAAACACTAATCAAAAACGGAAGAATTGTAACGGCGGTCGACGATTATCGCGCCGACATTTTAATAGAAGACGAAACGATTTCGGTTATCGGGAAAACTTTGGATATGGAAGCCGATGTCGTCATTGACGCTTCGGGAAAACTCGTTATTCCGGGCGGGATTGACCCGCACACGCATATGGAATTGCCGTTTGGCGGAACGTCTTCGTCGGACGATTTTTTTACCGGAACGCGCGCGGCGGCGTTTGGCGGGACGACGACGATTATCGATTTCGCCGTGCAGACGAAAGGTGAAGCGATGACGGCGGGCGTTGACGCGTGGCACGCGAAGGCGCAGGGCAAATGCGCGATTGACTACGGTTTTCACCTTATCACGACCGATTTTGAAGACTCGAACAAAGCCGAGATGTTTAAATTGATGGACGAAGGTATCACGAGCTTTAAATTGTTTATGGCTTATCCGGGCGTTTTTCTGGCGGACGACGCGACGATTTTTCGCGCGATGAGCGCGGCGGGCGAGCGCGGCGGCTTGATTTGTATGCACGCCGAAAACGGGATTGTGATAAACGAAATCATCAAACGCGCGCTCGCCGCCGGGCGAACCGCGCCGAAATATCACGCGCTGACGCGCCCGACGATTGCCGAAGCCGAAGGCGTTCATCGCGCCATCGCGATTGCCGAAATGGCTGAATCGCCCGTTTACATCGTGCATCTGTCGTGCACCGACGCGCTCAATCAAGTCCGCGAAGCGCGCGACCGAGGGATTCCCGCTTTTGCCGAAACCTGCCCGCAGTATCTTTTTCATTCAATCGAAGATTACGGCGAAGATTTTGAAGGCGCGCGCTATGTGATGACGCCGCCGCTTCGTGAAAAACACAATCAGGCGGAACTGTGGAAAGGCTTGAAAATGGATGATTTGCAGGTTATTTCCACCGACCATTGCCCGTTTTGCATGAAGGAGCAAAAGGAACTCGGGAAAGACGATTTCTCGAAAATCCCGAACGGCGCGCCCGGCGTCGAAAATCGGATGTCTCTGATTTACAACGGCGGAGTCGTCGAAAATCGCATTAGCTTAAATCGCTTCGTCGAACTGACTTCGACCGCCGCCGCGAAAATGTTCGGACTTTTCCCGAAAAAAGGCACGATTGCCGTCGGTTCGGACGCCGACATCGTGATTTTCGACGCGGAACGAGAACACACTTTCGGCGTCGAAAACGAGCACATGAACGTCGATTATTCTTCCTACGAAGGCTGGAAGGTAAAAGGCAAAGTCGAAACCGTCCTGTCGCGCGGTCGCGTCGTCATCGAAAACGGCGAGCATAAGGGAAAAGCTGGCGACGGGCAATTTTTGAAGCGCGGAACTTGCGTAAATATATAAATTAATGATTGTTCGACTTGCCGAAAGAGACTTAAAAACCAAGTTTGGAGATTTTCGCGAGATTCTTTATTACGACGGGCAGACGGAATCAATCGCGCTGATGATGGGCGATGCTGAAAACGAAGAAAACGTTCTTTGCAGAATTCATTCAGCTTGCATTTCCGCGCACGTTTTTAACAGCATCGAGTGTGAATGTAGAGAAGAAATGGAAACGTCGCAGGCTTTGATTGAGCGCGAAGGACGAGGCGTAATCGTTTATCTCGAACAGGAAGGCAAAGGCAACGGGCATCTCGCTTTGATGGCGAGCATCGAGCACAAAAAAGCCGGATTCAAGCAAAGCGAAGCCTACGAAAAAGCAGGATTTGAAAAGGATGCGAGGAGTTTTCGCCCGGCGGCGGAGATTTTGGCGGATTTGAAAGTTAAATCGGTTATTTTGCTGACAAACAACGCGGAAAAGGCGGAAGATTTGCGAAGAGCTTCGATAATCGTTGCCGATACGAAACCGATGACGATTTCCCGATAAATTCTATGAACAATAATCTAATCGCTTTGGCGCGCGCCGACGAACGAAAATTTGAATGTCCGCCGTCAATCGAACAGGTGATTGAGTTTTACGAGGAAGCCGGAGCGGATTATCTGCACTGGAGCAAAGGTTTTAATATGCATCTGGGATTTTACAGGCGCGGATTGAATCCTTTTGACCGGGAAAAAATGCTCGAACAGATGAATCTCGAAATCGGCGTGCGATTGCGGATTGATTCGCTCGAAAAAGCGTTTCTGATTGATTTAGGCTGCGGCGCGGGAGCGATTGCCCGGAGCATTGCCAAAAATTATCCGAAAGCGATTATCAAAGGCGTAACGATTACGCCTTCGCAGGTTGAAACGGCGACAAAGCTGAACGCTCTGGCGAATCTGCAAAAGCAAATTGAGATTTTCAAAGGCGATTACGCGGCGCTGCCGTTTGCGGGCGGCGCGGCGGACGGCGTTTGGGCGGTCGAAAGCGCCTGTTACGCGGAAGGCGCGGGCAAGGAAAATCTCGTTCGTGAGATGGCTCGCGTTTTGAAAACCGGCGGGCGTTTTGTCGTCGCCGATTGTTTCGTCAAAGAGCCGGAGAAAAAGTTTAATTTTCTGATTGAAAAATGTTACAAAGCGGCTTGCAGAAATTGGGCGCTGCCGGAAATGCCCGCGCTTGAGAGCTTTGTCGCGGCGCTCGGAAGACACGGTTTCCGCGACATCGTCGTCGAAGATATTTCGCGTCGCGTCGCTCCGTCTTTGTTTCACGCGCCGTTTGCCGTGCCCGGTTTTATATTCAAAAAATTTATGGCGGGCGAAGCGTTAAAACAACAGAGCCTCAACAATTTGAAAGCTTCCCTGCTGGCTCTGGCTTTGGGGTTGAATCGTCGAAAGTTCAGCTATTGTTTGATTAGCGGGCGGCTGGGAACTTCTTAAACGAGGAACAAATGTGTAAATATTTAAGAAAAATATGAGCGAAACAATTCAACACGAAGACGGTCGCGTCGAGCTGCGCGAAGAAGCTTTGCGGGAAATCGAGGCGTCTCCGCTTTACAACGAAGACCTTGCGCCCGTTCCCGTCGAAAAGCGCAACTGGACGACTTATAACTATGCCGCGCTCTGGATTTCGATGGCGCACTGCATCCCGACATATATGATGGCTTCGGGCTTGATTTCGGCGGGAATGAACTGGTGGCAGGCGCTTGTCACAATCCTTCTCGGCAACGTCATTGTGCTCGCGCCGATTCTCCTGAACTCGCATCCGGGCACAAAATACGGCATCCCGTTTCCGGTTTTCGCGCGCGCCGCTTACGGCACATACGGCTCGAATCTTCCGGCGCTGATGCGCGCGATTGTCGCCTGCGGCTGGTTCGGCATCCAGGCTTGGATTGGCGGGCAGGCGATTCATATTTTTCTTTCTTCGATATTTTCGGGCTGGAATACGGTTTTAGGCGGCGCAATCGGCGGGCACACGCCGACCGAATGGATTTCGTTCCTGATTTTCTGGGCGATGAATATTTTTATTATTTATCGCGGAATGGATTTGTTAAGACGCGTCGAAAACTGGGCTGCGCCGTTTGTTTTGATAATGACGACGGTTTTGCTGGTTTGGATTTTGTATCAGGCGGGCGGCGTCGGATTTCTTCTGCACGAAGAAGACAAATTCAAAACTGTGGGCAATTTCTGGAAGATTTTTATTCCGAGTTTGACGGCGATGATTGGATTTTGGGCAACTCTGAGCCTGAATATGCCCGATTTTACGCGCTTCGGGAAAAGCCAGCGCGAGCAGGTCGTCGGGCAAACCGTCGCGCTTCCGACGACGATGGTTATTTTTGCCGCGATGGGAATTCTTATAACTTCGGCGGCGGTCGTCGTTTTTCCGCAGGCAAAAGCGGATGAGCTTTGGGACCCGGTAAAGCTTGTCGGGCAATTTTCGCAGCCTTTGATTGTGGCAATTTCGATGTTCACGATTATTGTCGCCACGCTTTCGGTCAATATCGCGGCAAACGTCGTTTCGCCCGCAAACGATTTCGCAAACGCTTTTCCGCGCTGGATTTCTTTCCGAACGGGCGGTTTGATAACCGGCATTTTAGGAATTCTGATTATGCCTTGGAAAATTCTGGAAAATCCAAAATTTTATATTGACGGTTGGCTGCTCGGCTATTCGGGCGGGCTCGGCTCGATTGCCGGAGTTTTGATTGCCGATTATTGGCTTGTTCGCGGGAAAAATTTGAGTCTCGGCGATTTGTATCGCACAAAAGGAACTTATCGATATCAAGGCGGCTGGAACTGGCGCGCGGTTATTGCGACGCTTCTGGGTTGCTTTTTCGCGTGGATTGGACTCATAATTCCAATTCTCAGACCTTTGTACGATTACGCGTGGTTTGTCGGTTTCGGCGTCTCATTTTTTGTTCAATGGGCTTTGATGAAAGCCTTTCCGCCGGAAGAAATTATCACAAATTAAAAAATTTATTTTGAGGGAAAATTATGTCAAGAATAATAAAATGCGGTTTGATTCAGGCGGCAAACGTCGCGCCGACCAATTCGCCGATTGAGGAAATAAAAAAAGCCAATCTCGAACACCAGATGAAAATGGTCGAAGACGCCGCCGGGAAAGGCGTGCAGATGCTCTGCTTTCAGGAGATTTTTACGACGCCATATTTCTGCGCCGAACAGCAGACGCGCTGGTACGAAGCGGTCGAGCGAATTCCCGACGGAAAAACCGTTCGCCTGATGCAGGACGTGGCGAAACAGTTCGGAATGGTCTTGATTGTGCCGATTTACGAAGAAGAAATGTCGGGCATTTATTACAATTCGGCGGCTGTCATCGACGCCGACGGAACGTATTTAGGGAAATATCGCAAGACGCATATTCCGCATGTCAATCCGGGTTTCTGGGAGAAATTTTATTTTCGCCCGGGCAATCTCGGCTACCCGTGTTTCGACACGGCGTTTGCGCGCATCGGCGTTTACATCTGCTACGACCGCCATTTTCCCGAAGGCGCGCGCTGCTTGGGCTTAAACGGCGCGGAAATTATCTTTAATCCATCGGCAACCGTCGCCGGACTTTCGGAATATCTATGGAAACTCGAACAGCCCGCGCACGCCGTCGCCAACGGTTATTTCGTCGGCGCAATCAACCGCGTCGGAACGGAAGCGCCGTGGAACATCGGCGAATTTTACGGTCAAAGCTATTTCTGCGACCCGCGCGGGCAGATTATCGCCGAGGCTTCGCGCGATAAAGACGAGCTTGTCGTCGCCGATTTGGATATGGATATGATTCGCGAAGTCCGCAACACATGGCAGTTTTTCCGCGACCGAAGACCTGACGCTTACGGGCAAATCGTGGCGGATTAGGAAAATTTACCACAGAGACACAGAAAACACAGAGAATAGAAATTGATTTTATCCTGTAAATCCTGTTCATCCTGTTTAATTTTTCTCTGTGTTCTCTGTGGCGAGATAAAAAATGCAGGAAAGGCAAAAATATTCGTCCGGCGTGAAATGGGAATCGATTGTCGGTTATTCACGCGCCGTTCGTGTCGGGACAAGAATTTATGTTACGGGAACGACGGCGACGGGCGAAGATGGCGAAATTGTCGGCGCGGGTGATGCTTACGCGCAGACGGTTCAGGTTATCAAAAATATCGAACGCGCTTTAAAAGCTTTGGGCGCGGAGCTTGAAAACGTCGTCAGAACCAGAATGTTTGTTACGGATATTTCGCGCTGGGAAGAATACGGCAAAGCGCACGGCGAGTTTTTTCGAGAGATTATGCCCGCGACGACGATGGTTGAAGTCTCGCGCTTGATTGACGCGGAAATGCTGATTGAAATCGAAGCCGACGCCGAGCTTTAATAAAAATTTATGTCAATAACACACGAATCACCAATCAATATCGAGCAAATCGAGAAAAACTTTGCGGAAATTAATCCGGCTCTGACCGAAGCCGAGGCGATTTTTGAATCGAATCGCTGTCTTTACTGCTTCGACGCGCCCTGCACACACGCCTGCCCGACGCATATCGACGTGCCGAGCTTTATCAAAAAAATCGCGAGCGGAAATCTTCTCGGCTCGGCGCGCGTGATTTTCGACGCCAACCCGATTGGCGCGACCTGCGCGCGCGTTTGTCCGGTCGAAGTTTTGTGCGAAGGCGCGTGTGTCGAGAAAACTTTGCTCGACAAACCGATTGAGATTGGACGACTTCAACGCTACGCGACGGATTTTGCAATCAACAAAGGTCGCCCGATTTATACAAAAGGCGACGCGAACGGCAAGAGCGTCGGCATCGTCGGTTCAGGTCCCGCCGGACTTTCGTGCGCGACATATCTGGCGCGACTCGGTTATGACGTTACGGTTTACGAAAAAAAATCCCTGCCCGGCGGACTCGACACATACGGAATGGCGGAATATAAAATGTCGCAGGCAGATTCATTAGCCGAGGTCGAAGCGGTTCGGCAGGTCGGCGTGCGGTTTCTGGTGAATACGGAAATAGTTCAAAGTTCAAAGTTCAAAGTTCAAAGTGAAAACGAAGAGGCGACGAATGACGAACAACGGACAACGGGCGAGTTATCGCAGCTAGCTTTTGAAGATTTACAAAACAAACACGACGCGATTTTTCTCGCCGTCGGGCTTGGCGAAACGAATAAATTGAACGTCATGGACGAAACGCTTTCGGGCGTGATGGACGCGCTCGATTTTATCGAGAAAATAAAAACGCGCGATTGGCAAAGCGTTCCGCTTGGACGTACAATCGCGGTCGTCGGCGCGGGAAACACGGCGATTGACGCTGTAACGCAGGCAAAACGGCTCGGCGCGGAAAAAGTCATGCTCGTTTACCGCAAAACGCGCAAAGACATTTCGGCTTACGACTACGAATACGAGCTGGCGAAAAAAGACGGCGTCGAATTCGTCTGGCAAGCCGCGCCGATTGGAATTTTGTCCGACGGAAACGGCTCGGTCATCGCTCTCAGATGCGAAAAATCGGACGGCTCGAATCAGATTTTCGAAATTCCCTGCGACATGGTCATCAAGGCAATCGGTCAGCAAAAGATGCGCTCGTTTTTCGAAACGGTCGCGGGAATCGAAACGGACGAAAAAGGTCGCGTCGTAACAAATGAAACGATGCAGACTTCGAACCCGAAAATCTTCGCCGGCGGCGACTGCGTCAACGGCGGCGCGGAAGCGGTTGACGCTTCGCAGATGGGAAAACTCGCCGCACAGGGCATTCATCAGGCTTTAACGGGCGAAAAAGTAGAATTCGCGGGCGCGCGAGTTCCCGTTTTTGAAAAAACGCCCCACACGCATTAGATTTATAAAACTCTTGATATGTATAGATATGTCGGTATAATTGAGAATTGAATTCGAATGGGATGAAAATAAAAATCTCGAAAACATTGAAAATCACGGCATCAGCTTTGAAAAAGCCGTTAAAGCTTTCGACGACGATTTAGCCATACCGTTTGAAGACCCGGAACACAGTGATGAAAATGAAACCAGATACGCTTTGATTGGAATGTGCGAAATCGGTTTAGTTTTTATCTCTTTTACGTTCAGAGGCAATAATTGCCGGATTATTTCCGCTCGAAAAGCAAGCCGGAAAATGGAGAAAATGTATGCCGACAATGATTGAAGAAGAAGTTTTAGCGGAAACAGAATTGGATGAAAAACTCGATAAAATGAAGCGCCTGCCGCGCGGAAGTTTCAAAGCGAAAAATGGCGCGACAAATCTCGCAAACTGCAAGGTAAAAATCTCGATGTATCTCGACGCCGACATTGTGGAATATTTCCGCAACCGCGCCGAATCGCCTGATGCCGCGCCGTATCAAACGCAAATCAACAACGAATTGCGCCGCATTATGGAAAACGACTCGCGTGAAACGGCGAGCATTGAAAACGATATTTTGAACAACGAAGAATTTTTGCGGGCTTTGAAGGAAAAACTTGAAACAGTTTGAGAAATTATAGTTAATCCAGTAAAACAAGTGGGGTTTTAAAAAGGAGTGTGGAAATGTCTGAGGAAAATAAACGGAATATTTTATATTTTGAAGATTCATCAATGTTCCAACTCTATGAAACAATGGAGAAATGGCAAAACGAAAATTGCAAACGATTTCACTCAATAAATATCCAACAGGAAAATAGAAAGTTTTGTTGTATAGCTCTTACTAATCCGGCAGAAGTAGTAATTACTAATCCTGATGGAAATGAATTTGCTAGAGTGTATGATAATCGTTTGAGAATAATTGACTATTAGTGCTTATCAACATTTCATAAAAATTATGGCAGATTTAAGTGTAAATTTTGCGGGAATCAAATCACCGAATCCTTTCTGGCTCGCGAGCGCGCCGCCGACGAATATGGGTTCGATGGTCGAGCGGGCGTTTGACGCGGGTTGGGGCGGCGCGGTCTGGAAGACTCTGGGCGAGCCGATTGTCAATGTTTCGTCGCGTCTGGCGGCGATTGATTACGGGACGAACCGGATGATTGGCTTGAACAATATCGAGCTGATTACCGACCGTTCGCTCGACGTAAATCTGAAGGAGATTTACGAGTGCAAAAAGAAATATCCGAACAACGCGGTGATTGTCAGTCTGATGGTCGAATCGAAGCGCGAGGCTTGGCACGAGATTGTCAAAAAATCGCAGGATACGGGCGCGGACGGTTTTGAGCTGAACTTCGGCTGCCCGCACGGGATGAGCGAGCGCGGAATGGGCGCGGCGATGGGACAGGTTCCCGAATATACGTGCATGGTAACGGAATGGGTGAAGGAAGTTTCCGATTTGCCCGTGATTGTAAAGCTCACGCCGAACGTAACGCATATCGTTCCGCCCGGACGCGCGGCGGCGAAAGGCGGCGCGGACGCGGTTTCGCTTATCAATACGATAAATTCGGTCATCGGCGTTGACATCGACACGATGATTCCCTATCCGAACGTCAACGGAATGGCGGCGCACGGCGGCTATTGCGGAACTGCCGTTAAACCGATTGCGCTGAATATGGTTTCGGAACTGGCGCGCGACGCGGAATTTAACATCCCGATTTCCGGCATCGGCGGCATCAACACGTGGCGCGACGCGGTCGAGTTTATGCTTCTCGGCTCGGGAACGGTGCAGGTCTGCACGGCTGTCATGCATTACGGCTACCGCATCGTCGAAGATATGATTGACGGTTTGAACAATTATCTCGACGACAAAGGTTTTGCATCGGTCAACGATATTATCGGCAAGAGCGTGGGTCGCGTTACCGACTGGGGAAATCTCGATTTGAATTATAAGGTCGTCGCCCGCGTCAACAACGAGAATTGCATCAAATGCAATCTCTGCTATGTCGCCTGCGAAGACGGCGCGCACCAGTGTTTCGATTTCGACGCGAACAAATATCCGGTCGTTGACGAACACGAATGCGTCGGCTGCAATCTCTGCGCGCTCGTCTGTCCCTCGCCCGGCGCAATTTCGATGGTGAGATTAGACGACGGCAGCAACCCGATGAACTGGAAGGAATATTCGAGCCGGAATAGTCAGTAGTCCTTTGTAATTTGTCCTTTGCAAGTTGAGCTTAAACTCAAAACTCAATTAAAATTAAACCGGCAAAGGACGAATGACGAATGACAAAGGACGAATTATGAAACAAACCAAAAAGCAACTGGAAAAACGCCGCGAAGAACTCAACGCCCAACTCAATCGAGTCAATCAAGACGAACGCATCGAACTCGACCGCGATGAAGAAGAACAGGCAATTCAGCTCGAACAATCCGAAGTTTGGACGACGATGGAAGCAAATCTGCGAAAAGAGCTGATTGATATTGAAGACAAATTGCTCGATTTTGAAGACGAGTAATTTTAAGAAATTTCTGCGCCAATCAAACTAAAAGGCACGAACTTAATTGAAAGTTCGTGCCTTTTTTACCGGGAGAATTATTCAAATAATCCTTTGGGCGCTTTGTATTCCGTTTCCCAGCCGAGATAGCAAACGTCGTGGCAGTTCATCAGGTATGTAACGACTTCCCATTTGCCGTCCGTTTTTTTCAAAAGCCCGTAAATACCTTCTTCAAAATCGCCGCTGTCGATAAATTTCTGATACTTTGTGATTTTCCAGTTCGGCTCGCCGCCGTCCTTATTTTTCGGCTGACCGGCGACAAAAGCCCAATCGCCCTGCGTTTTGAATTTATCGACGACGAAGATGATTTCCTGTTTCAAATCTTTCGAAACCGGAACGCGCAAGGCGTCGAGAACCGCTTTTCGCTCGTTTGTCTCGCCAGCCGGTTTATTCGTTTCGGCGTTTTGCGCGGAATTGTTTTTTGTTTCGGCAGCGACAGTCGTGTTGTTTGTCGCCGCGTTCGATTTGTTGGCGCTATTTGCCGCCGCGTTGTTGCTGACCGCCGTATTATTGCAGGCGGAAAATGTAAATGCGAGCGTTGCGACGCTCAATGCTGAAAGCGCAAGTTTATTTATTTTCATTGTTTTTTATGTGTTTTTCGTTAATAAAAGACGAACAAGCCGCGGATTCGGTCGCGCGGCTTGCTCCGAAATTGTGAATTACTTTATGCGGCTGACTTTGAATTCTTTGCCCGCTGCGTCAACGAATTTTTCGATTACGCCGTATTCGGGAGAAACAAAACGACCTTTTCTGCCTTTTTCGTTCGGGTTGAAAGTGCCGAAGGTCATTGATTCCGTGTCAACGATTTGGAAATTTTCCTGGTCGTCGCATTTTACGCGCGCCCAATAGCCGTTTCTGGTTTCAGTGATATTGCATTTCACGCTGCCGACCATGTAATCGCCGTCCAGCTTGTTTGATTTCCCGGCTTCCTCCAGCTCGGCTTCCGTCATCAGCCCGTATTCAAGCAAGGAGGCGAGGTCTTCCGCGTCGCTGTAAACGATGCTTTCGATTTTCCAGACTTTGGACGCGGTATTTTCTTTGACAAGCGAGAAAGTAATCTCCTCGGCTTTGCCCATATTTTTGAATTTAACCTTCACTATATTGTTAGCGTCGGCACGCCCGACGACAAAATTGGTGATTTGCGTGTCCTGCGCGTAATACAGCGGGTCGAAATTATAGCCCGTGTCGCTGGCGGCGGTTTTCCTGATTATGTCGCCGAATTCTTTGGTGAAATATTTATCGACCAGAGCGCGGTTTTTGGTTTGGATAAACGGATTCGTCGAATCCTTTTTCTGCGCCGCGTAAAGGTTCTTAACAACCGTGTCCGCCGCCGTCACCGCAGCTTTTTTCTGAGCAAAGCCGGTTGAAACGAATGTCAGGAGACACACGAATAGGGTAATAATTTTGATTTGCATATTTTCTTGTTTTGAATGTAATGAGTTAGCCTGTTTTACAGCCCGGCTCGGCTAAATTGTTTATTGAGACTACGTTAGCTTAACACGTTTCGAAAGTGCCGACAAACGGATTTTAATGTAAAGATGTCGTGATATAATTTTCAGACAGGTTATCTCAGACAATTCAAAAATATGACGACAACAGATTTTCTTACAGGCACAGTCAAAGGTCCGGGCGAGATGCCGCACGAATATCTTTTTATCACCAAAGACAACAAAAAAACGCGCATCGGCGAATTTGTTTATTATCAAACCGAGGTCGGCAGCGAGCGGCGGCAAATTGTCGGGACGATAAAAGGGCGCAAGCTCGTTAGAAATCTGCCCGACGCGTTTCTTTCCGACCCGAACACGCCGCCCGCGCTCGTTTCTTCTTTAATCGGCTTGGACGACGCGCAGGAAATTTACGAGATTACGGTCGAGACAATCGGCTATTTTTCGAATACGCTTCACGATTTCGTCAATCCGCGCATTCCGCCGAATCCGGGCGACGCGATATATCTCGCATCGAGCGAGACGCTTTCACGGATGCTCAGCCCGAAGCAGTTTCAACAAGTCGGCTCGGCGCATATCGGAAGCCTTCTGACCAGAGAACAGGGCGAAGTTCCCGTTGTTTTGTCGGTCAAAGACGTTGTTTCGACGCATCTCGCTATCTTAGCTTCGACAGGTTCGGGAAAATCCTACACGGCGGGCGTTTTTGTCGAGGAATTGATGAGCGGGTATAACCGCGCCGCCGTTTTGATTGTTGACCCGCACGGCGAATATCACACGATGAGCTCGATTATGGGCGACGCGCAGTTTTTCGGCGCGGACGGCTATCGACCGGAAGTAAAGATTTTTACGCCCGATAAAATCAAGGTTCGCTTTTCGACTCTGACCGAAGCGGATGTGAAATACTTGCTGCCCGAAGGAACTTCGGACAAAATGGCGCATTTTCTCTCGCAGGCTTTTACGAGTCTGAACGAACGCCTGAAAGCCGAGCATCGCCCCGATTACGCTTACGCCTATCACGATTTGCGCGATGAAGTGAACGCGCAAAAATTCGGCGACGAGAAAAAAGACGGCGGAAATGTTTCTTCGATTGACGGGCTTCTGTGGCGCATGGATTCGCGTTTCGGCAAGCCGAACAGCATTTTCACCGCTTCAGACCACATCGAATTAAACGAGCTTTTCGCGCCCGGACGCTGCACGATTCTCCAGCTTTCCGACATCGAACAGCACGAACAGCAGGTCATCGTCGGCGCGCTTCTTCGCCGCGTAAACAAAGCCAGAATGGCTGTCGTGCGCGGCGAAACTCCGAAAGAGCGCGGCGATTTCGTCAATTATCCCGTTTTCACGCTTCTCGAAGAAGCGCACCGTTTCGCGCCCGCCGGAGCAAGCGTCGTTTCGACGAATATCCTCAAACAAATTCTCTCCGAAGGTCGCAAATTCGGCGTCGGCATCGGGCTTATAACACAGCGCCCGGGCAAATTAGACCAGGACGTTCTCTCGCAATGCATGACGCAAATCATCATGCGAATCGTCAACCCGATTGACCAGGACACGGTCGCCAAATCGGTCGAAGGCGCAGGACGCGCAATGCTCGCCGAGCTTCCCGCCCTGACCAAAGGACAAGCGGTAATCTCCGGCGTCGGCATCAACACGCCCGTCATGTGCCGCATCCGCCCGAGATTAACCGTTCACGGCGGCGAAACCTTCGACGCGCCGAGCGAATGGATGAAATGGCACTCGTCGGGCGAACAATCGAAACGCGAACAGTCAGACGCGCCTTATTTGAAACCGAGTTCGGATAAAAAGCCTGAGAAAATCGGCAATATCAGAATTTAATTTGATAAAATAAACTTACTATGACAGGACAGTATATTTTAAGCGACTATCTGGAAAACGCTCTGGCGCAAGCTGAGTACGATAAACTCGAAGACGGCACATTTTTCGGGCGAATTCCCGTGTGTAAAGGCGTCGTCGCTTTCGGCACGAGTTTGCGCGAATGCGAAACCGAACTGCGCTCCGTCCTGGAAGACTGGGTTTTGGTCGGCTTAAAACTCGGTCACTCGTTGCCGGTTTTAAACAGTCTCGACCTAAACGGAAAACCCGAACATGAAATGGAAACCGTGTAAGCGTAATGATTTTATTAAAAAATTGCGCGCCCTCGGATTTGAAGGCGCATATTCCGGCGCGAAACACCAGTTTATGATTTTCGGACAAAATCGCCTTACAATTCTCTCAAATTCCGAATATTTCGTGCCTCGACTGCGGTTAATGCTGCGTGAAGTCGAAGAAATCATCGAAAGACCGATTGCAATCGACGAAGAGAATAAATTAACTTAATGAAAAAGGCGGAAAAATTTCCGCCTTTTCGCATTTCATTTTGTCGCCGTCTATTTCGGCGTCGGCTCGATGCCGCCGGTAACGGTGAATTTTATGTCGTCGCTTGATTCGGCGAGCTTGCGGTCGTTTGTGTTGTAGGCTTCGACTTTTATACGGTATTTCCCGTTAGTTAATTCGTCCGTAACCGTGTAGGTCGGGTCGTCAACGCGGTCGCCTGAGACGGGCGACGAGCCGCCCGCGTCGGGGTAGAGGCTGACTTTGTAATACGATGCGTCGGGATAGGCGTCCCATTTCAGTTCCAGATTTTTGGCGTCTGCTTTCGCGCCCGATTTCGGGTTTGTGATTTTTACGTCGTCCTTGAAAAGATGTATGTCGGGCGAGAAAATCGTTTTGCCGGCTTCGACATCGAAACTTTGCGGCGTCATGATGCCTTCCTGCGGGTAGATGTAGTAATTCGATTTAAAAACTTTCGCCGTCAAGCCGCCGTAGGTCATCGGTTCGAGATTGGCGAGAACGAAAACGCCGTCCTTATCGGTCTTTACGGTTGCAGTTTTGCCCGAACATTTAATGCCGAGAATCGTCGAGAAGTTTTCGCAGATTTTTACCTCGATGCCTTCGACCGCCTGCTCGTTAAACAAAACTTTGCCCTGCACGTTGCCTTTTCCCGCAGCAGGCTTTTGCTTTTCCTCGCCGCTCGTCGAATCGTCTTCGTTTTTAATCGTCGTCCTCGGAGTCGATTTGGTGTTCGTATCCGGCGTCGGATTCGTCGTGGTCGAATTAATGTTTTTGCCAAACCTGCCGCACGCCAGCGAAACGAAAACGAGCAGCGCAATCGCGGTCAGAAAGTTGATTCTTGCTTTTGTCATAAAGATTCTTTGCCCTGTAAATTGATTGAAAATTTTTGATATTCTAGCACAAAAGTTATCTTAAGGTTTTATAAATTTACGCTTTTTCTCACCGCTAAGACGCGGAGTTTTGCACAAAATTGCTTAACTCTTATTACCAATTACCAATTCCCTATTACCATTCGATTCCTGTAAAATTGATAAATGGACATTTTCTGGGAAGAATTAACTTACGGCTTGCCTGACTGGCGGCAGCTTGTGCACGTCATTATCCGCCTGACAGCCGCCGCCGTGCTCGGCGCGATTCTCGGGTTTCAGCGCGAAAAGGTCGGCAAGCCCGCCGGACTTCGCACGCATATTCTGGTTGCTCTCGGCACGTGCATTTTCGTCCTGGCGTGTTCGGGTTACGGGATGTCTTCGGACGGTTTGTCGCGCGTCATACAGGGCATTGTTACCGGCATCGGCTTTATCGGCGCAGGCTCGATTCTCAAGGTAAAAGAAGAGCGCGATATTCAGGGACTGACGACGGCGGCAAGCGTCTGGGTAGCGGCGGCAATCGGCGTCGCCGTCGGGCTCGGCGGTCTGGGCTTGGCGCTGCTCGGCACGCTGCTGGCTCTGCTCGTCCTGACATTTGCCGGCACATTCGAATTTGGAGGCGATAAACCGCAAAAGTCCAAAGACGCCAAATAATCTCTGAAATATTTTCGATATAAAACACTTTTCGACTACTGGCGCAAAGCTTGAGCGAAGTTAAGATTTGAGTAAAAAAACATTAAATTACAAAGTCCTGCTCGTCTTCGCGCCCGTGCTGATTTTGATTGGCGTTCTGGGTTTCATCATGCCGCCGGAGAAAGCGTTTACGAGCGGCGCGCCCGTCTATAATCTGCTTCATCTCGTCTTCGGCGCAATCGGTCTGCTGGCTATTTTTGCCGGACGCGAAAAATATATTCGCCTTTTCAATACCGGCTTCGGGCTGATTGATTTATTTCAGGCGCTCTCCAGCTTCACGCATATTTTCCCCGAACAATATTTCGGGTGGACGCGCGTTGACGATATTCTGCACATCGTCGTCGGCGCGGGTCTGGTTCTGGTCGGATTATACGGCTCTAAAAAAAATGCCTGAACAATCCGGGCTGTCAAAAAACATCAATCCGCTCGCGCCAGCATTTCCCTTTACACCTTTGCCCGAACTCTCACGGGCAAAAAATTTGTATTGACAAGAATTTATTTTTAAGGCAATATGACTGCATTCGTATAAATCAAGCAGGGTTTTCTTAATTTTTAGCGGAATTATTCTATTTTCTTTTAGAATCGTTCACTTTCCCGAAGCCTTGAACTTCCACGAAAAGTTCTCCGCTTCATAACCAACAGGCAGCCGGACTAAAGTTTAGCCCGCATAGACTTAAAAGGAGAAAATTAAAATGGAAAACCGAATTGACGCAGTTCTTTCCGATGCGGATAAGACCGATATTCTGAATCACATTAAACAAATCAAAGAAAAATTGCCGTTCTTAATCGATTTATCGCCCGAAGAGAGGCAGGCTTTGCCGAAAATGGGCAATAAAAGACGCTCGTTCGTCGCCGACGCGCTGTCGCTTGCCGAGCAGGACGATTCGTTTCTGCCGCGCTCTTTCGACGTTGCCGAAATGCGCAAGGACGTGGAGATAACCGAATCGCTCGCGCCTATTGTCGTCGCCATGACGCAGCTTGCCGAATTGCTCGACGACACATACACGCTCGCCGGAAGCGAAGCCTATTCCGGCGGACTCATCGTTTATCAATCGGCAACGCGCAACGGCAAAGGCGCGGCTCTCGACCGCCTTGCCGATACGCTCGGCAAAAGCTTCGCGCGAAAATCGAAAGGCAAAACCGGAGAACCGCCCGACGAAGAAGACAAATAATTGACGACGCGGATTTATCGCCCGTCTGAAATTATCGACCATTGCAGTTCCGAACTCCGCCAATCGAGTTTAAAGCTCGAAAGACGGAGTTCGGAACACGACAGTTCGAGTAAAAAGCATGAAAGACCGTGTTCAAAACACGATAGACGATGTTTCGAACACGAACGGTGATGTTTTTAACTCGAAAGATGGTGTTCCGAACACGATGTTTCGAGTTCAGAACACGATTGACGGTGTTTTTAGCTCGATAGTTCGAGTTCGGAGCACGATATTTCAAGTTCTGAACTTGTAACGCGGCGCTTACATATCGAAAATTCCCGATTAAATGCTGCAATAGCTAAATCGTGTATTTAAGAATACTTTACGCATAAAAAATTATTTGAGGCTTTTCGTCGTCCTCTAAAATCAAGAGGAATTGACAAAACTTAACCGGAGGATATTATGAAACGATTTATTAATTTTTTGTTTTTTCTATTGTTCTTACTTTTATCTGCTTTTCAAATCTCAGCCCAAACCCAGCGTCTGGCTGTACCGGCAGGAACAAACTTTTCTTTGGCGGGAAAAAAAGGGGCTTCTCACGACGTTAAAGCATATTGCATTGACAGAAATTTACAGGTAGGCAAACCGGTTGATTTTAATACCGTTTTAGCCGGAAATTCCCGGGCGATGGTGAGCATTGGCAAGCGACAGCCGGTAACTTTGCAGGCAGCTATCAAAAGTGGAGATATTGAGATTAAAGCTGCCGGAATGAGGGACAGGAAATATTCTGAAATTGACGGAACACAGCTAAGATTCATCAACAACACCGATGAGCCTGTCAGCATTATTTTTGGCGCGGCGGCGGCAATGGGAGAAGCGGATTCAAGTCCAGCCGACCCGCTAGTAGTCGCGCTGGTTAAAGCATCTCAAAATGACAGCCAATTTAAACTTGTCCAGGATGCGATTTGGGAAAAAGGAATTAATGAATCAAGACTCGAAGCACTGGGCTTTTATGGCGACGGAAGAGTGGTTAGAAACACACTTACCACAAGAAAGGCGGTCAAAGCATTTCAAACAAAACATAGATTAGCACAAAAAAACGGGATACTTAATGATGCCACGAAAAAGGCTTTGGAGGAAGCTGAACAGCAGCTAATTGAAGAGTTTGAGAGAATCGGATTTAAGCGGGAACGCTTTGATACGGACGTTCGCCACGTCGTCGATAATATTCGCGCATTTGAACGATTTCTTGCTCTTGAAAAGACTCTTACAAAAGAAGAGAGCGAAAAAATAGTTACTACCGGAAGATTTACCAGTAACCTGCGCTCCGCACTGGATGATTTTACCCGTAATTATGCCCCTTATATTTTAGAGACTTTAGCAATAAATGATGCTGGTATTCTGCTGCCGGATGATTCGATGGCTAAGATAGCGCCAAAGGCAATTACCTTTCAAAAAACACGCCTCGCTACAAAAGATTCAATCATTGAGGGAAAACTCAACCCGTATAATGTAACCGGCATTTTGCTTGAAACCCCGAAAGGCATCGAGTTCTGGGAAATTATCAACGGCGGTTTTGCAGACAGAGCGATAAACGAAAATGCGCTTGCCGCATTTGATAGCCTTTCGCAGTTGATAGCCTCAATAAGATTGGTTGAAGACACTGTCAATGTTTATTCAGGTATTTATAAACCGGGCGAGAATATTCCTTTACGAATCGGCGCAAATAAATTTGAATTATCTTCTTCAGATATTGAAAAATTTGCTTCGGGTGAATTAAAGTATCCCGAGATTGACGCTGCTGTTGAGAAACTTTATGCGAATAAGACCGTTAAAGGCAAAGTGATGCTTTTTCGCAGCCCTTTTTCACAAGGACGCGGCGGAATGGATAATGGCGTATCTTTATTAAAAAAATTTGGCTATGAACAATTTGACGCGCTTAAATTAGCTTTAATTATTCAACGCCGCTACGGTGACAAATTCGAAGTTAATGTTGCGAGCGATAGTATAATCAGTTCCCGAAATCTTAAACAGAGACATAAACTTAAATCAGGTTCTCAAATCGGACTTTACGTTGACGACCAATTCAAGCTATCCACCCGAATCATTGAGCCAATCAAACCGGATATAGAAAAAGCCAAAATGAAAGTTCTAAAACTAGGAGATAATCCGACTTCTGAAACTAATATTTTTATTTTCGCGGGAAATAACGACGAAAATTTTCAAACACTCCTTTTGAGACAGGCTAAAGAGGGGCGATTTAAAGATAGTATTATTGCCCTTGCGGTCTGCGGCGGCGGAAATTGTCAGGCAGAATTTATTTCTCAGCTTATCGGAAAATCAGGAGCAAAAGCCGTGATTTTTTATAATGAAGAAATAAATGAACTAGCCGTGCAGAATGTGCTGCTAAAATTTGCTGAAGTTTTGAGCGTAGAAGGCGCGCCTAATAATAATTATCAGGAATTATGGCGAAAGAGTGTCGATGAAGTTGAAAAAACAACTAAATCAGAGTCGCAAAAACGAGAGGTGAGAAAACTTCGCAACATTATAATGCAAGTTTCTCTTGTGCTGCCCGATTCTTTGATTTCACCAAATGTAGAATGATTATTTTTGAAAGAAGTGTAAGAAATTATGAATAACAACCAAATAAACGAAATAGATGTTATGGAGGAGATTGTTCTGACATTTGAGGATAGTCTTAACTCAAGATTGGAAGAATTGCCGTCTGAAACACATCTCGGCAGTAAAAAAGCGCATCTTAAACACGACAATCTCGTCCTCAGAATTGCACAAAAGCCTATCACTTGCAGCTTACGAGAATTATATCTAAAAGCTAATAAACCAGTCCCGCCGGATATGGAAGTTTTTGATGATAATTTTCGGCTTTGGATGATTACACACGTCGTTAGCGTAGTCAAAGAAAAGGATAGCGTGAAAGACATAACGCGTCTCGTTTATGAAGTACAGTTTCCACCTGCCTCCGAAGTTTCAACGGTGCAGGTTCTTCCACAAACGGAATTTATAAAAAAAATCGGTGTTGAGCCTAAAATTAATTGGGTTTTTGATGTAGGACTAGGAGTTAATGGTCAAATTGTTCCGCCGGCAGTCGTAACTGAACTAATGAATCAAACTGATTTTGTTTCCTTCGGAGGAAAGGCTCAAGTAAAAATTGATATTTCAAACACACTAAATTTAGTAGGAAATTTGTCGTTTTCTGTCATAACTCCCAAAATAGTAGCTACCGGAATCGGCGATAACTATTGTAGGTGGGAGTTTATAAAAGACAATACGCCGCTAATTGGAGACCATTTAATGGTACAAATTCTGCTTGTTCCTATAAATACTGAAACTCTGCAATTTCAATCCCGTGTTTCAGCTACTACAACTGTTTTAAAGTTTTTGCCAAAATCCCGGAAAAGCAGATGGACAGAGATGACAACAAATCTGCCAAGAGGAAGGTGAGATAAATAACTTAGGTCATGTCGAATTGCATTTATTTTGAACACTAAATCGTTAGTAGTTTTCGGTTTCCTACGGAGTTTTCGTCTGATTTTCTTCAATCGCGGAATCGTCCGGCGTAACCTTCATCGCATCGACCATTTCATAGAGGTCTTTCGCGCCCGCGTCGGCTAAATCTTTTCTTACTAAAAGACGCAAATCGACGCCGGGGCGAAGCGGGTATGTGCCGACGTATTTGTAGTGCGACGAATAGCGCGAGATGGCTTCGGCGTCCTGGTCGTCTTTTTTCGAGACAATCATCTCCGATGTGTTCGCATCGACGAAATGACTGTGAAAATTGGCGTGCGGGTAATTGTTCATATACCACGGCATCGACCAGTAATCTTCCGAGACGATTTCGATGGTTACTTCTTTCCCTTTGCCGCTTTTTTCGCCGTAATGCTCGATTTGTTTGATTAAATCTAAAAAGCCTCGCTTTGTGTGCGCGTAAACGTAAACGCGGTCTTCGTCGTCGTAGCGGACGAAATTTAAATCATACGATTGATAGCTTAAAATTCCGGTCGCCATTATCGCCATCAGCCCGCCTAAAATTTTCAGTACAATATCGTTTGAGCGAAGCATTTCGCCGACGCCGTAACCGGCGACAATGCACATCGGCAGCAGAAAAGAGAGCGCGAGCCACGGCGTTTTGTATGGAATAAGCGTGTAGGCGGCGAATATTCCGAAAGCCCAGAAGCCCGAGAAAATGGCGAAGCGATGCCGCGCTTTGGCGAGCGCAATCAGCGTACCGATTGCCGAAAGTATAAAAATCGGCGCTTCGATTTTCATTCCCCATTTTACGTAACCCCACATTCCATTCTGCGTGTGGTCTTTCGAGCCGGTTTTCGTCCAGATGGCGTAGGCTTTGAACGCGCCGACGATGCCTTCGGGATAGGTAAAAAACGACGAGAAAAACAAAGCGCCAACGTAGATAAAGACGGCTGCGGCGGCGACGATTATTAAAAGCAAATCGGTTTTGTCGCCGAGCGCGGCGCGGAAACTCGACCATGTAAGTTCGGCTTTTTCGAGATTGTTTTCGCCCGGGTTTCCGATTGAAGCCGTATAAATTTTGCGCCAGAGCCACGTCGAGAGGCAGGCAATCGCCATCGTTCCGACCGTTATAAAAGCCGTTTCTTTCGTGGCAAAAAGCAGAACGGTCGAGGCTGACGCGAGAAGAAGATAAATCGGTCTGCCGTCGTTCCAGGCGAGCAGCATCCGCATCACGAAAAAGACGAGAAGCGCTTCGATAAGGAAAAATCCGCCGCGAATTGCCCAGACCATCGTTTCATTTTCGATGTTCAATAAATTCGCCAGATTAAAAACGGACGGCGAAAAGCAGACGAGCAAAAGCAAAGACATCGAGGCAATCGCAAAAACGCCTGCCTTTTGTCTTTCGATAAAATAAAGAATCGAAATGACGATGCCGAAGCTGAAAAAAACGAACAAAATCTCGTGGATAAAATAGCGCGAGATATAAACCATCCCGGGCGAAACGGCGAGAAAAAGCGCGGCGGCGAGACTGCCGATTTTGCCGATATATTTTTTCAAAAAGAACGCCAGAAAAACCGTGAACACGCCGAAAATCGCCACGCTCGCGCGAATGCTGATGGTTTCCAGACCGAAGACTTTCGAAAAGGCGAGCGCGAGATAATAAAGGTCGGGTCCGTGATAATTTGCCGGGTCGTATTTATAAACGCCTTCGCGGAAAAGATTCGTCAGAAAATAACCGTTGACGCCTTCGTCGTGATGCAGAGGCTTCAGCTCAAGCCAGTAAAAGCGCAAAAATACCGCCACGGCGGTGATTAGCGAACAATTCAGAATCCAAAGATAGTCCGTTGCAGGTTGTCCGTTGTCAGTTGTTTGATTTTCCAGTTCGTTCATTTTTCTGAAAGAATAGCCCGCGGATTTTCGCGGATTTGGCGGATTAGCGCCGATTTTATAAAAATTTATCTGCGGAAATCCGCTAAATCGGCGTTTATCCGCGGGCTATTTCTTATCTCACTTTATAAACCTTATACTCGCCGCTTTCCGCCGCGACCGGATATTTTTGAAAATACGCTTCGTTCAGCGGCAGCGAATTAGTGCGCGTGTAATTGCGCTCTTCCGGCGATATTAAAACATATTCGACGCCGTATTTTCTCAGGAAAATATCAGCCGTTGCGTTGCCTTCGTAGATGCGCTGCAAATCGATTTCGCGCTCGGTGTAATCGATTCCGTGCGACGAAAGATGCCCGAGATAGCGCATCATCGAGCGCCTGCCCGATAAAACGATTGCCGTGTTAAAGGTCGGCGCGTTTAAGAATAGAGCGTTAGGCTCGGTTTTCGTTTTGATTTGCTCGGCAATTTTTATCGCGTCAGGCGGAAAAACAGTATAATTAATCTGTCTCGAAACAACGCGCCAGACATCGGCTGCGCCCGCCGCAATCAAAACTAACAAACACGCGGCGGCAATAAACTTAAAGATTTTGCCTTTATTATAAATCCACGCCAACGCGAACGCGACAAACGGAATCGAGCCGACAAACCAGTAAATCAAAACCTTGATATTGTCCCATTCCCACGGTGCGAGCTTCATCGTATTTGAGACAATAAAGCAAAATAAAAACGGCAGATAAAACTGTAGAAGCGGCATCGGATGCGGGACGAGGTGCGAGTGTTTCGTTCGCCTTAATTTGCCCGCTTTTTCTTCTTTATGATGTTCTTTCTCTTCCGTTCTTTGTCCTTCGTCCTTCGTTCCCTGCTTCCAGACCAGATAAATTCCCGCAATCAGCATCGGAATTAAAACTCCCGTATTCTTGAGCCAGAACCAGAAAATATTCGTCTTGCCCGCGTCCCAGCCGAAATGCCAGTCGATAAATTCGCTCGTTTTGGTCGCGCTGCCGCTCATTGCGAAAAAGAGTTCGGGAAGCGCGATAATCGCCGTGCCGATGCCGAACGCAATCCATTCGCGCCATTTTTCCGGGCTTAAAGCAAACAAAAACGAGCAGACTATAAACAAAACAATCAAACTGTGCGCGTGAATCAACGGCAAAGTTCCGGCAAGCAAGCCGACTAAGAAAATGGAAAAGGGGAAAAGGAGATGAGGAGATGAGGAGACGGATTGTGTGCCACTAATATTCTCCTTTTCTCCTTTTCTCCTTTTCTCCTCGTCTTCTGTTTCTACGGTGAATAATTCGCGGATTTTTTGCAGCACGATTATCGTCAGAGGCATTCCGAGCAGCAGGCTTCGCTGCGTGATAAAGAGCGTCGTCATCGAATTTCCCCAGCGAAACGTGCCGTCGCCGATTGTGTAATCGTGCGGAATACTCCAGATAAAATCGAGAAAATGATGTCCGCCCTGCCAGTAATCTTTGGCAAACCAGAGAAAGCCGAGACCGCCGCTGAAAAATAAAAGCACCGGCGCGATTTTTCCCGCCAGCTTGCTGTTTGTAAATTTGAAAGTGAATCTCTCTAAAATTACGAGCAGCGAAAAAGCCCACGAAACGTTTTGAACGTGTATCGCCGTCTCGACGCTGACGCCGATTTTCACCAGGCAAGCCGTCAGAAAATCAGCCATAAACGGGTAGGAAAATCTCGCGCCCGCAAACGAAGGATTTTGCGGCGGAAAATTCTGCCCGTCCGTAAAACCGAAAATCGCGCCGAGATGAAACGGCAAATCGCCGAAATTCTGCGAGCCGCCCGTCATAATTCCCTCTCTGGTTTCAAACATCGCCCGCTCGAAGAAAAACCAGAAAAGCGCGAAAAACAAAACATAATAAGCAAAACGCAGACCTTTTTTGAAATTCGCGCCCTGAATTTTCCCCTTCGCCCTGTCCCAATCGCGCTCAAATCTTTTTTGAATATCTTTCCGAACAAATAAAATCAGAGGAAGAAGCGAAACGCCAAGAGAAATAAAAACAATCGGCGCGTAAAGCCCGAAAAAATTGGCGGCGACGAATCCGACCAGACCGAAAATAGTCGCGCCGACGATATTTCCCGCCGCCAACCGCCACAAAAACGTCTCGTCCCCGGCGAAAAGATACGTCAGCGCAAAGCCGCCGAAGGCGACGAGTAAAATTATGATGAAGGTAAGAAACATATTTAATTTATGCAAAGCGCGCGGTTTTCGGTTTCTTTCAAAATTAAGCCACAAATTATCGATTTCTCAAAATCAAAGTAAAAGGTTACAATATCCGTTTTGGTTTTGAATCTTGAATTTTGAATTTTAAGCTATGTTACAAGCAGGAATCGTTGGCTTGCCCAACGTCGGAAAATCTACTTTATTTAATGCTTTGACCGCGCAGGAAGCGGCGCTGGCGGCAAATTATCCTTTTGCCACGATTGAGCCGAATATCGGCGTCGTCGCCGTGCCGGACGAGCGGCTCGCCGTTTTGGAAAAAATGAACAAGGCGCAGAAGGTCGTGCCCGCGACGGTCGAATTCGTCGATATTGCGGGCTTGGTTCGCGGCGCGTCGAAAGGCGAAGGTTTGGGAAATCAATTTTTGGCGAATATCCGCGAAACCGACGCCGTTATTCAGGTCGTGCGCTGTTTTGAAGACGAAAACATCATTCACGTCGAAGGCTCGGTCAATCCGGTGCGCGATATTGAAACGATTCAGATTGAGCTTGCGCTGGCTGACCTTGCAAGCGTCGAAAAACGGCGCGAAAAATCGCAGAGAGCGGCAAAATCGGGCATGGATAAAGACGCGAAACGCGACCTCGAAATTCTCGAAAAGCTTCTGCCCGTTCTCGAAGAAGGTCGTCCGGCGCGCTCGGCTGATTTGACGGACGACGAGCGGGCAATCGTCAAAAGCTGGTTTCTGCTTTCGACTAAACCGACAATTTACGCGGCGAATGTCGATGAAGAAACTTTATTAAATCCCGATTCAAACGCGCACGTTCAAGCCGTAAAACAGCACGCGGCGACGGAAAAAGCGGAAGTCGTTTTAATCTGCGCGAAGCTTGAAGCCGAGCTCGTCGCGCTCGATGAAGCCGACCGGACGGAATTTCTGGCGGATTTGGGCGTAACATCGAGCGGCGTCGATAAATTGATAAAATCGGCTTACAAAATGCTCGGTCTGATGAGCTTTTTGACCGCCGGAGAAAAAGAAGTCCGCGCGTGGACGATTCCGATTGGAACGAAAGCGCCGCAGGCGGCGGGCGAGATTCACACCGACATCGAACGCGGATTTATTCGCGCCGAAATCGTTTCCTACGACGATTTAGTCACCTGCGGCTCAAGAAAAGCCGCCAGCGAAAAAGGGCTTGCAAGACTCGAAGGCAAAGAATACGTGATGAAGGACGGCGATGTCGTCGATTTTCGCTTCAATGTTTAAAATGATGAAGCAGGAATGATGAACGATGAACTGAAGAATTTGTCTTTATTCATCATTCATCATTTCTTCGTTCGTGTTTCCGCCTGTTATTATTGGACAAATCGGCAATTTAAGATTATTTTAATGGTGGATGAATAGTCTTCCGGCAAAATCCGCAACAAAAACAATCGCCGCGTTTATGGTCTTCTGGCTGAGCGGCGTCTTGTTCCTGCTTTGCTGCGGAACGATGCAGTCGATGGCGGCGAAAAGCGATTTCTGCCCGCTCGCCGCAAAAGGTCAAAATCATTGCGACAAAGGACAGGTTAAAAACGATTCGCCGGTTGTTTCAAAAATAACCCGCGGTCAAACTTTAGATTGCTGCGGATTTCTGCCCGCCGTTTTTGATAAAACGCGGAAAATCGAACAAATTCAACAGGCGACGCAGCCTGCCGATAAAATAAAAATCGATTTACCGAAGTTTTCATTTGTCGGAAACAGCTTCGAAACTGCCGCAGATTATCATTCGCCATTCCTCGCGCAGGAAAAAATCTTCATCAAAAACTGTATCTTTAGAATTTAGAAATTTGTCCCGGCGCGTTTTTTAGGCGTCAAATCTCAAAGGCGGAAACACGACCGTCAGGGAGTGTGTAAAAACGCATCCTTTTAAGATTTGGCGAAAATAATTAATTTCTAAATTTTGAGGTAATTAAAAATGAAAAAAAGAATTCTACTGGCAATCACGATTTTGCTCGTCTTCGGGCTGGCGGTCGTGGCATTTGCTTACAACAAATCAAATCAATCGTCGCACAAAGCATCGATGGAATGCTGCTGCAAAGACGGCGTTTGCCCGATGAAAAATAAGGACGCGGGCGTTGCCGATGCAAACGCGGCTTCGTGCTGCGACAGCCCGGATTGCTGCTGTAAAGGCGGCGATTCGTGCCCGATGAAAAACAAGGGCGAAACGTCGAGCGCAACCAGCGTCGATTTGAAAAACGTAACAGTCGTCAGCGGTGAAAGCTGCAAGAAAGACTGCTGCAAACATAAAAAACAAAGCTAAAAGCAACTTTTAGCCTTGTTATGGATTGGAAGCCGGACTTAAAAATCCGGCTTCCTTTTTAATTTTGCGCGTAAAGCCAGACGCTTTGTTTTTCGCCTTCTTTTCTGACAAAAGCGACGAATAATTTTTCTCCGGCAAATGCCGCGTTTGCCAGTTCGGCGTCTTTGATTGTCTCTTTAATACTGAAATTATTCGCGGAATTTTCCGCCTCGCCGATGGCAACCTGATTAGTCGCTTCCGAGAAAACTATGCGCGATTTTTCGCCGTTTTCGCTTAAAACGGTCGAAGTTCCGACAACGGTTTCATTGCTGATTAAAGCGCGCGGGCTGAAAGTTTTGCCGCCGTCTTTCGATTCGGCGTAATAAAGTCCGGGCTTTCCGGCTTCGCCCGCCGTATACCAAACGACTTTCAGCGCGCCCGCGCTGTCAACCGTCATCGCCGAACCGGAAACCGGACAGGCGTTGATTTGCCATTTGTCGTCGCTGGCAATCGCGGGCGCGGAAAAGCTTTCGCCGCCGTCTGCGCTCGAAGCAACCGCGATATGACGAAAATCGCCCGTTAAAACCTGTCGCCAGCTAACGTAGGCTTTCCCGTCAGGCGCGACGACAATCGAGGTTTTACAGCACGGGCAAACTTCGCTCGAAAGCTTTTTGTTTGCCGAAAAAGTCTTTCCGCCGTCGCTCGACACGGCAAAAAATATTTCGCTGTTCGGCTCGGATTCTTCGTGCTTCATCTCGCTTTTCTCGTCTTTTTTCGTTGCCTGATTCGAATTGTGGTGAGCTTTGACGATTTCAAATCCTTCGGGCAACGCGTTTTCTTCATTAAAGGCAAGCTTTTCGCTTTTCACGTTTCGCTCGTCGAGCCAAGCCATAAAAACGCGCCCGTCTTTCCCGATTGCCAGCGAATGCATTCCGTGCGAAGCGGGCGCGGTGTCGTCGTTTACCTTGACGGGCGCGTCGAAAGTTTTGCCGCCGTCGCCGGAAACGGAAAGATTCAAAACGCTCGCGCTCTTTTGTTTGAGGCTTTCGACTTTTGCCGTCCAGCCGACAAAAACGCGCCTGTCCTGACTGATTTTTATGGTCGGCGCGTCGCCGAACCAAGCTTTCGCCTGTCCTTTTTCGGGATTAATGCGCGTTTTTTCACCGTTCGATTTTCCGTCCGCGTCGAATTTCTGCAAATAAACGTCAGCGGATTTATCCGTGTTATGCTCGACGTAAACGACGTAAACATTGCCATCGGAGTCAGCCGCAATCGCAGGCTCGGCGGCGTCTGCATCCGAAGCCGAAATTCTCATTTCCGCTTTCGGCTTAGCCGGTAAATTTTCTTTAACTTCCTGTTTCGGCTGGCATCCGGCGAAAAAAAGCATCGTCAATATTGCCGCCGATGCTTTTAATTTATTAATTTTTGCTTGAAAATTCACTTTTTTATCTCGCTCTTTAATCAAATACTCTAACTCAATTTATCCGGGTTTGAAAAACGAAAAATATCCTGCCGCGTAAAGTTTTAAGAAAAGCGAAATAAATTTCGATTAATGCATCTTAAAAGCGCCGCCGTGCGGTTCGGGTTCTAAATCCGGGCGCGCAGAATCCTGCAAAACTTCGTGCATTTCCAGCACATTCGGTTTGAAATACGCTTCTTTCGGCAAAGTGCCTGACTGGGCGTGCCCTTTGACAAAAGCTTCGGAACGCACCCAATTCATAAAATCCTCGCGGCTGTTCCAGTTTGTAAAAACGACATACGGGTCGCCTTCGTTGACCGGGCGCAAAACCTGATTTGAAACGAATCCGGGCATTTTATCGACGAGCTTTGCTCGCTCGCGAAACACTTTTTCAAACGCTTCGGCGTATTCCGCGCTGACATAGAGACGATTTGCAACAGTTATCATTTTTGTCTTCCTTTAAGATTTGGGAAATTTTTTGCGAAACTCGCGCTGTTCCTTTGTCCATTTCGGTTTCTTTTTGCCGTCTTTTTTCTTTTTAGGCGTCGCGGCTTTCGCGCGTGTTTCCGTTTTCGGACGCGCGTTTGTCTTTTTTCTTACGGGCGGCTCTTCACGGCTCGCTCTTTTTGCGCGCGGAAACGGCTTTTCGTCATCGTCGCGTTTTCTGCGCAGAGGCGGTTTGTCGCCGCCGGATTTGACGGCAAAAGCCTCGCGCGCTTTTTCAAAAGTTTTACCGGGCTTTTCAAAACTATCGCGCGGGCGCTCGGAAGCTCTGCGCGGCTTATCGAAAGTTTTCGGCGATTTGTCGAAAGTTTTCGACGGTTTTTCCGAAGCGTCGCCCGAATCAGCCACGCGGATGTTTGCCTGTTGACTACGGATGCGGCTGTTGCGCATCTGCTCGATTACTTGATTCGTGAATTCGGAAGGCACGTCAACCAGCGTGAAACGGTCGTAAATGTCGATTGCGCCGATGGCTTTTCCCGGCACGTTTCCCTCGTTGGCAATCGCGCCGACGATGTCTCCGGCGCTGACACCGTGACTGCGCCCGGCGGCAACAAAAAGGCGCGTCATTCCATCGCCCCATTTTGTAAGCTGTTCGACTTTCGGCTGGACTTTAACTTCGAGCGGCTTGTCGCCGACGGCGAGAAACGTCGCGGCGGCGGCTATTTCGGCAATATCACAGCCGCATTCTTCGGCTAATTCTTCGACTAAAGATAAATAAAGCTCCAAATCCTCTTTGGTTAAAGTGTCTAAAATCCGCTCTTTCAAAATCGCCACGCGGCGCGAAGCGACATCCGCCTGCGTCGGCATTCGGAAAGGCTCGATGCGCTGTTTCGTATAATTTTCGATGTCGCGCTTCATCCGCTGCTGGCGCGGCGTAACGAATAAAATCGCCTTGCCTTCGCGTCCGGCGCGTCCCGTTCGACCGATGCGGTGAACATAAACTTCGGTGTCGCCCGGCATATCGTAATTGATGACCGACGTGATTTGCTCGACATCCAGACCGCGCGCGGCAACGTCGGTTGCGACGACAATCTCGACCTGACCGTTTTTCAGCCGTTTTATCACCGATTCGCGCTGGTTTTGGTTCATATCGCCGTGCATCGCTTCCGCCGCGTAGCCGCGCGCCTGCAATTTTTCGGTCAACTGGTCAGCGCCGATTTTTGTCCGATGAAAAATCAAAACGGCTTCGCCCGGACTCGAATCGGCTTCGAGAATCCGCGTCAGCGCATCGATTTTCTGTCCTTCGGAAACGTTGACGTAAAACTGTTTGGTGTTTACAACCGTCATCGTTTTGCGTTCCGTTTCGATATTTACGGGGTCGTTCAGATATTTTTCGGCAATGCGTCGAACCTGTCTGGGCATTGTCGCCGAAAAGAGCGCCGTCTGGCGCGTTTCGGGCGTGTGTCCGAGAATCCATTCGACATCTTCCTGAAAACCCATCCGAAGCATCTCGTCGGCTTCGTCCAAAACGACCATTTTCAGCGTCGTCAAATCAATCGTCTCGCGGCGCATATGGTCCATTACGCGACCGGGCGTGCCGACAATCACCTGCACGCCGCTCCGCAGATGCTTAATCTGCTGCGAAATCGACTGCCCGCCGTAAACCGGCAGAACCCTGACGCGCCCGAGATGTTTCGAATATGTGTGAAAAGCTTCGGCAACCTGGATGGCAAGCTCGCGCGTCGGCGTCAGAACCAGAAGCTGAACTTTGCTGTTTGTCGTATCGATTTTCTGCAAGCCCGGCAGCGCAAATGCCGCCGTCTTTCCCGTTCCGGTCTGCGCCTGCCCGACAATATCTCTGCCTTCCAGCAGTATCGGAATTGTTTTAAGCTGAATCGGCGAAGGCGTTTCGTATCCTACATCGCTGATTGCCCGCATCAATTCATCAATCAGCCCGAACTCTTCAAAAGTGTTTACATCATCCGTCTCTAAACTCATAGATACAATTCTATACTAAAAGCACAGATGAAACATTTCCGGCAGTTTAAGGCGCAAAAACGAATTTTGAATCGATTGGAAATTGTGGGAATATCTGAAGAAATTAAAAAGTTTGCCCCCGAAGGCGTTTACGTTTACAACGCGCAAATTGCCGTTCATCATAATTACTGCGCGGGCGGGAAACGCGTTCATAATTTGAAACAGGTTGATTTGTAAAACCGTGTCCAAACGGTGTCCAAGTTTGTCCGTTTTATCCGTTTTATCCGCTCTATCCGTTTGAAATGAATTTAAGAAAAAGCGTCGTGTTTTTTTGT
>JBARIW010000049.1:0-7162 GCA_049799955.1 Pyrinomonadaceae bacterium | reverse complement strand
TTTTTATTACTTATTAAGGATTGCCGGAGCGAAGGAATTATAGTATTCGACGGGCGCGAGGTCGTCGGTCAGGACGCTGATTTGCGGTTCGGGCGGGTTTTCGTAGTAGTGCGAGAGAAGGGCGTCGATTTCGGCGTCTTCGCTTTTGAGGCTTGTCGTATTTTTTTCTTTGAGCGCGACGATTATTAGGTTTTGGATTTTGTCGTCGGTGTTTTCGGGATAGATTTTGAAGAGGAAGACGCGAGGGAATATTTGGCGATATGTTTTTAGCTCGGATTGGAGAAAGCCGCTCGATTTTCCTTCGATTGCGCCGCCGAGATTGAAAATTACCACGCCGTCGTCTTTTAGAGCGCGGTCGATGCTTTGGACGGCTTCGATGGTCGTGAGCTGAAACGGGACGGCGAAAAGCGAGCCGAAAGCATCCATTAAAACCGCGTCGTATTTGCCCGGTTCGGCTCGGTTTAGAAAAACTCTGCCGTCTTCGTGAAAAATGTTCAGACGCGGATTTTCTTCCAGACGAAAATATTTTTTGGCGATTTCGGTCATTTGCGGGTCGATTTCTACCACGTCGATGCGCGCTTCCGTGTATTTCTTCAAATAATCTTTCGGGAACGAATAGCCCGCGCCGCCGATTATCAGCGTGTTTTGAAAATCGGGTTTGAAATGGCGGATGAGGTGATAATATTTGGAATAATCAAAGGCAAGCTCGTCCGAGTCGAGATACATTCCCGATTGGATAAAATACGGGTCGAGGGCGAGCAGGCGCATCTTTTTTTTTGTTTTCGGGTCGGTCGCCGTCATTACCTGCAAGCGGCTGTATTCGGTATCGATGTCGTGCAAATCGTAAGTTTCGCTCAGGAAAAACGATTTAATCTCGCCGACGAAAACGCCTAAAATAAACAAAACAATAATCGATATATTTAGAACTTTTACGGCGAACGGGACGAGCAAAACGGATAAGCCGATAAGGCTCGCGCCGATTAAGTAGAGCGTTTTTGTGCTGCCGAGAAACGGTATCAGGAAAAATCCGGCTGAGAACGTTCCGACAATACTTCCGACGGTCGAGAGCGCGTAAAGCCTGCCGACGGTTTTGCCGGAATCCGCGAGCGACGACATTTTCAGCTTTACCGCATAAGGCGTTACGAATCCGAGCAGAACGCTGGCAGGCGCGAAAAGCAGAATCGCGGCAATCAGGGATTTTATTTCCAGTCCGAGCTGAATTTTTGAAATGAGCGCGAGAATCAAATCGTGAAGCAGAATCGTCAGCGAAACCAAGCCGCCGGCGAGGAATATGACCGAAGCCAGAACTTTAATATCCGGCTGGCGGTCAGCCCATTTGCCGCCGAGCCAGTAGCCGAGGCTCAAAGCGGCGAGAATCACGCCGATAAGAGATGTCCAAACGTATGTCGATGTGCCGATGTATGGCGCGAGCAGACGCGAGCCGATGATTTCGTAAATCATCACCAGAGCGCCGCAGACGAAGACGGTAATTTCGAGAATGTAATTTTTTATTCGCATCAAAATAAAACCCGCGCCATTTGAAATTATGATGCGAGTTTTGCAGGTTTTTAGTTAATAATCAAGTTTTTGCTATTCATTCATTGAAGCTGCGGCGGTTTTTTTTTCAGCCGTTTCATTTACATAAGTCAGCCACGGCGCTTTGTCCGGCGCGGGGCGTTTTCCGCGAATGATGGCGAAGAATTCGTCCTGAAGCTGTTTTGTCATTTTGCCGCATTTGCCTTCGCCGACGGTGATGCGGTCGACGGAACGAATCGGCGTGATTTCGGCGGCTGTTCCGGTAAAGAAAAGCTCGTCCGCCAGATAAAGCGCGGCGCGCTGAACCGTTGCTTCCTGAACGGGAATGCCGAGTTCTCTGGCAATTTTAATGACCGAATCGCGCGTGATTCCGGGCAGAATCGCCGCGCCGAGCGGCGGCGTGATAAGCGTTCCGTTGTTGACGATAAAAAGATTTTCGCCCGAGCCTTCGGAAACGTAGCCGCGGTCGTCGAGCGCGATTCCTTCGCTGAATCCGCCGAGGATTGCTTCCATCTTAATAAGCTGCGAGTTCATATAATTTGCGCCCGCTTTCGCCATTGACGGCAGGCTGTTGGAAGTAATTCGCGTCCAGCTCGAAACGCATACGTCAACGCCCTGTTCGAGCGCTTCTTCGCCGAGATATTTTCCCCAGTCGTAAGCCGTTATGTAACATTCAATCGGATTCGGGAAAGGATTTACGCCGAACGCGGGATTCGTTTCGTCCAAGCCGCGAAAAACAATCGGGCGCAGGTAACATTCTTCCAGCCCGCTTCCGCCGACCAGCTCGACCGCCGCCTGACAAAATTCGTCGCGCGTAAAAGGCGCTTGCATTCGATAAATTTTGCCGGAATTCAAAAGACGCTGCATATGCTCGGTAAGACGGAATATAGCCGTCCCGCCGTTTTCGGTATTGTAGGCGCGAACGCCTTCGAAAACCGACGAGCCGTAATGAATCGCGTGCGTCATCACGTGGACGCGCGCGTTATCCCAATCAATAAATTCACCGTTGCGCCAGACTTTCGGCGCAATTCGCAGTGTGCTGACATCTTTTGCTGACATAATTTTTATAAAACTCCTAAAAGATATGAATACGAATATGAAAATCCAAAAGGGAAGAAATGATTATAAACCAGGTTTTTCTGAAAATATTTTTTGCTTCCCATTAAAGATAATATAACACACCTTTGATACGCAAGATTGAAGAGTTTTGTTAGAAAAATTTATAAAAAAAAGGATAGAGGCATTTTCCTCTATCCTTATAAATTCAAATTGTTCAATCGTTACAGAACTACGAGTCGCGGCGCGGTATCCTCCAGCCTGCTCACATATGTAACGTTGTTGATAGTTACATAAAATAGAATCGGCACGTCGCCCGCAGTTTGAAGCTCGGGCGGAAGATAAAAATCTACCGAATAAACGCCCGGTTCGCGGATGGACGGGTCGGAAACATTCGCGATTCCCTGAATCTCGCGGCTGCCGATTTTAATCTTAAAAGTCGAGGCGGTTAAATTGTTATTTATACCCGTCAGGTAAACTCTTAAAATCGTCGTTACAAGCCTGTGATTATCGAACGCGCCGTGCCGTTTAATCGTCTTCACGTTAAAAGGCTCGCCGCTCAGGAATGGGTCGTTGGTAGCGTTAAAAATCTTCGCCCGCCCGCCCGGTCCGGGCACGGTCAGATTCGTAAAAATATCGGGTCTGGCAGGAACGATTGTTATGTTTCCTTTTATCACCGTCCCGTTATTGTTGATTATAACCGGGTAAACGGCTGAATTTGCCGTAGCGTCAACGGGAAGTCCGAGCGGAACTGTAAAGATAATCTGCGACTGTGTGATGTATTTCAAACCGCAAGCCGCGCCGTTAATCGTCATCGTTACGCCGCTCAATTCAATTGGAAGCGTAAATCTGCGGTTAGTCGAGCCGACCGCCTGAACGGGCAACGCGGGCGCGGTTACGCCCGCAGCCGTATAGTCCAGAATCGCCAGCATTCCGGGCGCAACTCCCTGAACGGCGGGAGGCGTCTGCGGCGTCGGCGAAGGACTCGGCGTCGGTGTCGTGCCGGGCGTTGGCGTCGGTACGGGCGAAGCCGAAACGGGAATTCTGCTCGCGCCGGTGAAATAGTTCAGCGTCGGATTCTTGGTCATCTGGGCAACATCCGGCGTCAAAAGGTAAAAGATTTCGGTCGATAAATCGATATTACCCGTGCCCGGTTCGGTCTGCCCGAGATTGAACGACAAACGCTCAACTGAATCAGTGGTTAAAGGCTGTGCCGAAGCCAAAATGAAAATCTGCGCCGGAAGCTTTGTCCGTCTGGTAAATGTGGCGGTCGCCGCCGGAGCATCGAGCGTATAGGAATAAATCTGAATCGGACGCGCGGTGTCAGGATTCAAGCCGTCGCTGGCGGTTGCCGGAATTGTTCCGTCCGCTTTCATATTCAGGCGAGATTCCAGAACCAACCGGCTCGGCGTTCCGTTCGCGTCATTTTCCGTGAAACCGGGATAATGCGCGACATCTCCGCCCGAAGCGCTCGCGTCGGCGGTGCTTCGCGGTCCGACGCGGCGGAACGCATTAGCGGGCGCAGCAATGGATGTATCGTAAACGTAAAGCGCAAAGCTCGTATAATTGGCTCCGCTGTTTTCATTTTGCAAATCCGCAAACGAATCGAAGGCGATATAACGCCCGTCGCGGCTCATTCTTTCGCCGTAGCTTAAAAGATTGAGAACTTCGCCCGGCGTTCCCGGCGTCGTTGTCGTAACCTGTTTCTTCGTTCCGCTCGGAAGACCGTTGCCGTCCAAATCGGCGTAATAAATCTCGTCGTTTTTGTTTGCGCCGCTGTTGACTCCGCCGGTCATTCCGACAATCGGATTTTCGGCGTTGCTGTAAAAAAGAACGCGCAGACCGTTGCCAGAAATGGTCGGGTTAAGGCTTCTGAGCGGCGAGCTGACGGTGCCGCGCGCGGTCGCCGTTATCTGCGTGATGGTGCCCGGGGTTCTGACGTAAGCGAAAATTTCGGAATTATCAAAGTCGGGAGAATGGTTTCCGCAGGTTGCCGTCGGTGCCGGCAGAATAGTACACGGAACCAAATCGCGGTTTGAAACAAAAGCGATATAGCTGCCGTTATCGTTGATGCTCGCGTCGAAATTGTCGTCCGCGATAACCGGAAGCGTCGTGGCAGTTCCGGCAACAGGCGTGCGGCTCGCGTTTGTGTTGGTAACGCGCGTAAATGTTCCGGCGCTCAAATCCGTAATCGCAAGCTCTGCGCCCGATGATAAATCGGCGGGCGCAAGCGCCGGAATCTGATAAAGCCACATTTCCGTGTTGCCGTCCAGAGTCAAAGGATTTACGCCGGTTGCGGGTGTAAAGGAGTTTCCGTCGAAGCTGCCCGGATTTGTGCTGTTAGAAGCGGTCGGAGTCGAAGTCGTCGCGTTTGAGCTGAAGGCAATCCAGCCTCCGTTATTGCTGATAACCGGACGAATATTCGCGATGTCAACCTTGACGTTGTCAAAGGTCGGCGCTTTGGTCGTATCCGTCAAAACGCTTTTTGTATCGGTAATCTGAAAAATCCGGCGCTGAGCGTAGTCGAAGATAAAAATTTCGCGATTGCCGTCCGAATTTCGCGGATTCTCGGTGGCTAAATTGCCTTCCGATTCAAAAACGACCAACCTGCCGTCGCCGCTTATTCCGCCCGCGTAGGTGTCGAAACCGGATGTCGTAATCTGCCCGAGAACAGTATCAATCTGCGCCGAAGCGGGAAAAAGGCTCGCGGTTAAAGTTAAAATTGCTAACAAAAATAAAATGTGAAATTTCACAAATTCCTCCAAGAACGTTTATATGAAATATTGAGGACGTAAAACGACTTCAAAAATAAAATTTTTGCCACTGGCACAAAACATTGCATTTTAAAGGTAAAAAATGCGCGTTGCAAGCCGGGTGTCGAATCAATTTTATAAAAGAGTTCGGAAAAACAACTGCTATGATGCACAATTAGTAAGGTTTGGTTGGTATTTCACATTGAACATTTATCATTTATCATTCAACATTTATCATTTAACACAAACCGCTTCGATAAATGTTAAATGATAAATGGTCAATGATAAATGTTCAATAATGATAGTTGCCGGCGAGCCGTCGGGCGACGCACACGCGGCGAAGCTTGTCAAAGCGCTGCGCGAGCTTGCGCCCGAAACGCGCTTCGAGTTTTTCGGCGCGGCTGGCTCGTCTCTGCGCGAAGCGGGCGTCGAGCCGACGGTCAACGCCGATAATTTGTCGATTGTCGGTCTGCCGGAAATCGCCCGCGCGCTGCCGCTTTTTCTGAGAACATTTCAGACGCTCAAACGGGAAGCGATAAAAAGAAAACCGGACGCGGTCGTTCTGGTCGATTTTCCCGATTTTAATTTAAAGCTCGCCAAAACGCTCAAAAAACAGAATCTGAAAATTATTTATTATATCTCGCCGCAGCTCTGGGCTTGGCGCAAACATCGCGCGCGGACAATCAAAAACTCGGTCGATTTGCTTATCGCGATTCTGCCTTTCGAAAAGGATTGGTACGCGGAGCGGGGAATCTCGCACGTCGAATATGTCGGCAGCCCTTTGGCGAGAGAAATTCATTCAACTCTTTCAAAAGAAGAATTTTGCGCCAAACACGAACTGGACGCGGCAAAGCCGATAATCGCGCTTTTAGCCGGAAGCCGCAGCAAGGAAATCGCGCGAATTCTGCCGGTTTTGCTCGAAACCGCGTCGTTGATGTCAGAAAAAAATCCCGAAATTCAATTCGTGCTTGCATTATCGAAAAACCGGAAGCTTGCGGAGATTGAAAAAACGCTGGAAGAATTTAACCGCAGATACGCGCAGATAAACGCAAATAAAGCAACCGGCGTTTATCCGCTTAAATTAACCGTCATCGAAAACGAAACTCACGAAGCCTTAAACGCGTCGGACGCCGCCGCCGTAACGAGCGGAACGGCGACGCTCGAAACTGCTATTCTCGGAACGCCGATGGCGATTGTCTATAAAACCTCGGCGCTCAATTACAAGCTTCTCAGACCTTTGATAAACGTCGAGCATTTCGGCTTGATAAATCTGATTGCGCGCGCGCGTCTTGCAAAAGAACTGATTCAGGACGATTTTACAAAAGAGACTCTAGCCGAAGAGCTTTTTCGACTGCTCGAACCGGAAACGAACCGGAAAATGCGCGAAAGACTCAGAGAAACCGCCGGCACGCTCGGACACGGCGGCGCATCGCGGCGCGCGGCTGAAGCGATTCTAAAATCAATTACGAATTAATGCAGGCTGATTTCCGGTTCATAAACGCAGAAGTCGTTTCAAAATTAATGTGAATCGAAGCGATTGCCGGAAGCTAAATCATCTTTGAAACTCACTTATGGTTTACCCGCAAACAACGTAACGTCGGCGACCATAAACCAGATTACGAATAGCGCCGCCGCCAGTCCGAAAGCGAAATAATGCAGGTAACGACGATTGATAACGGTCGAGTGCGGCGGGCATCTTTTGTGCGTTTGCAGCAGAACGTAATACCAGACAACCCATATAATCGGCAGAATCACAGCCAGAATTATCGCCGCTTCTTTTTTATCGGCGTCGGCGCGCGCTTCGAGCGAGATAATGC
>JBARIW010000048.1:0-23462 GCA_049799955.1 Pyrinomonadaceae bacterium | reverse complement strand
ACATAAGGTTTTATTACTTCAAAGGCGATTTGCTCTTTTGATTTGTTTTTGAAATCGCGCCAAAATTCCGCCGGAAGCGTCGGGATTTTTTCGGGAAAATATAAGCCTCTGTCGGGCGGCTGACCGTTTAAAACGGCTTGCCGAAAGCTCGCTTTCGCCGATTGCCTGTTTGTGCTGAAATAATTCATTTGAAAAGAAATTTCGGAGATTTTTTGAGTCTAAGCCGCAAACGCCTTATCATAATACGATTCGCGTATTTTGCGAAAATCACATTTTAATTTTATGAATGAAATTCGTGTTTTATCGCCCGCAACCGTTTCCAATGTGGTCTGCGGTTTCGACTGTCTCGGCTTTGCTTTGTCAGCGCCTTACGACGAAATGACTGTTCGGCTGATTGAAGAAAAAACGGTAAAAATTATAAATCACGACGAGTTTAATTTGCCGACCGAGCCTGAAAAAAATGTCGCCGGAAAGGCTTTGCTTTCGCTGATGAGAGCGAGCGGCGACGATTTTGGTTTTGAAGTCGAAATCACGAAACACATCAAGCCCGGAAGCGGCATCGGTTCGAGTTCGGCGAGCGCTTCGGGCGCTCTGGTTGCGGCAAATAAACTATTAAACGATAGATTTTCCAAATCAGAACTCGTCGATTTTGCGATGGACGGCGAGATAATTGCCAGCGGCGCGCGCCACGCCGACAACGTCGCGCCGTGTATTTTCGGCGGTTTCGTCCTTGTTCGCTCATTAAGTCCGGTCGATATTGTCGCGCTTCAATGCCCGCCGATGTTCGCGACCGTTATTCACCCGCAAATCGAAATTAAAACGTCTGAGGCTCGAAAAATTCTGCCGACGGAAGTTCCGCTAAAAGACGCGATTCGGCAATGGAGCAACGTCGGCGCGCTCGTCGCGGGTTTACAGAAAGGCGATTATAAGCTGATTTCGCGGGCGTTGGAAGATTTTATCGTCGAGCCGGTCAGAAAGCGTTTGATTCCGAAATTTGACGAAGTAAAAAACGAAAGCTTACGGGCGGGCGCGCTCGGCGGCGGAATTTCCGGCTCGGGTCCTTCGATTTTTATGCTCAGCGAAACGCGCGAGACGGCGCGAAAAATCGAAAATGTGATGCGTGAAATTTACGGGCAAACGGAAATTGATTTTAACGTTTACGTGTCGGAAATAAATTCGGAAGGCGTTAAATTAATCTGAGAATTTACAGGGATAAAGAGGATAAAAGGATATTTAAGCAATTACTTTAATCCTTGCCTATCCTCTTTATCCCTGTAAATTTTCTTCTGTTTCTCTTTAGTAAATTTTCACATTAATCGACAATCATCGTTCCCGTTCCGAAATCGGTAAACACTTCTGAAAGCAAAGCGTTGCGCGTCGTACCGCTGATGATGTGCGCTGATTTTACGCCGCGTTTGAGCAGATTTGTGATGTTTTGCAGCTTCGGAATCATGCCGCCTGAAATCGCGCCCGTATCGATAAGTTTTTCGGCTTCGGAAATTGAAATGCGCGAGATTTTCGTTTCCGGCTTGTCCGGCTCAAGATAAATTCCGGCGACATCCGACAGCAAAACCAGCTTTTCGGCTTGCAGGCTGACGGCGATTTCGGCGGCGATTGTGTCGGCGTTGATATTGAAAATATGCCCTTCGTCGTCCGCTCCGAGCGAAGAGACGACCGGCAGATAATCCTGTTCGAGCAGAACGTCGAGAAGCCGCGCGTTTATTTCCAGAATATCGCCGACGTGTCCGAAATCCACTTCCTCGCGCTCGCCCGTTTTCCGGTTCAAAACTTCCTTCGGCGGACGGCGCTGCGCTCGCACGATGTTGCCGTCAACGCCCGAAAGCCCGACGGCTTCGACGCCGCGACGGCGAAGCGCCGCTAAAATTTCCGTGTTGATTTTTCCGGCGAAAATCATCTTGGCAAGCTCCAGCGTTTCGTCGTTCGTTACGCGCCGACCGTTGATTACCGTCTGCGCGACGCCGAGCCGCCCGGCAAGCTCGCCGAGCTGTTTGCCGCCGCCGTGAACGACGCAGAGGCGAATCCCGACCTGATAAAGCAGCGCGAGCTCTTCGACGAGCGACGACAGATTTTCCTTATTTTCGGTAACTTTGCCGGAAAATTTGACGACGAAGGTTTTCCCTTTAAAACGCTGAATATAAGGAAGCGCCTCGCGCAGTAAATCTAATTTTTCGTCAATCATAAGTTTATTGGAATATCTCACCACAGAGATTTTTAAAGAGTAATTTTAATTTTCTCTGTGTTCTCTGTGGTAAATAATTTCTTCATTTCAAAATATTCGCCAGAATTGCTTTTTGAACATGAAGCCGATTTTCCGCTTGCGTTACGACGACCGAATTTGCCGAATCTATTACGCCGTCCGTTACAATCACGTTTCGCCTGACGGGCAGACAATGCATAAAAATCGCGTTATTCGTCCGTGCCATTTTCGCTTCATCGACAATCCATTTTTTGCGGTAAACTTCCCGCTCACGAATGTCCTGATTCGCGTTGCCGTAATGCTGAAAACTGCCCCAACTTTTCGCGTAAACGATTTCCGCGTCGTCAAAAGCCGTGTGCACATTATTCGTAAATTCTACGCTCGCGCCGTTCGCCTTCGCCTGCGTTTCGATTTCCGTCAAAAGCTCTTTATCGAGTTCAAATCCTTTCGGATGCGCGATGCGCAAATCGTGTCCCATTTGCGCCGCCGCCAGCGCAAAGCTGTTCGGCACAGCCATCGGCAAAGGTTTCGGATGCCACGCCCACGTCAGCAGAATTTTCTTTTTCTGTTTGCCGAATCGTTCCCGAATCGTCATCATATCCGCCATCGACTGGCACGGGTGATGCATCGCCGATTCGAGATTGATAATTGGTTTTGAAGCATATTTTTCGAAAGCTGAAAGAACCGGCTCAAGTCTCTCCGCTTCCCAATTTTGCAGATTTGCAAATGTGCGCACGCCGATTGCCGCGACATATCTTTCCAAAACTCTGACAAATTCGGCTAGATGCTCGGTTTTGTCGCCGTCCATCACAACATTTTCGCGGTGTTCGAGCGACCACGAAGAATTTCCCGGCTCTAAAATCACAGCGTTTCCGCCAAGCTCGAAAATTCCGACCTGAAACGAAGCTCGTGTCCGCAAAGACGGATTAAAAAAAACGAGCGCGACAGACTTGCCGGTCAAAAGTTTTTCAGCAGTTTCACCTTTTTTAAATTTAAACGCGGCTTCGATAAGCTCTTCGAGTTCGGCACGCGAAAAATTGGATGTTTTTAGAAAGTTTCGACTCATAAAATTATTTTACAGAGCTTTCGATAAGTTGTTCGACTTCAAAGTTCAGCAAATCGCCGATTCGCTCAATCGTAATATCTGCCGCCGGATATTTGGCAATTTCCTTTTCGTCAAAAGCGTAATGTCCCTGACGCGGAAAAACGGTCGTAACCCGCGCGCGCCAGATTTCTTTAATCGCGGTCAGAATACGAAGTTTATCGTCAACTAAAACGTAATGCTCCGCCGGATAACGCCGCTCGACATCGGCTAATTCTTTTTCTTTATGAATGTAAATCAGGATATTTTTTTCGACCGCTTCAAACAAACCGGAACGCTCGACTTTGCGCGGCTGAAATACAACGTCGCCGTCGGAGAGAATGACGACTTTGCCGAATGCGCGGCAATGCTCGATAACGTCCAGCGAATTCGGAAACAAGCGATTGGCAAACGGGTAATTGACCAGATATGTCGAAACGGCGAGCACGTGCGTATCGTAAGGCTGTTCGACGCGATAGCGCTGAAGCGCGCCGAGATAATCGGCATAACCGAGTTCGGCGCGCAGTTCCTCAAAAATTTCCCAGTAGCGATTGCTTCGCTTCGCTCCGACTTCTTTTTCCAGAAAGGCGCGCAAATCTTTCGCTACACGGTCGTTGTCGAGCAGCGTATTATCGACATCAAAAAGGAAAACTACTTTATCCATAGGTAAAAGGCAGAAATCCGCCCGTCAGCAAAGGCGCTAACTGCCGGTGTTTTCTACTAAAACTTTAATCAACAAATCGATTTCTTCTTTTGTTACGCACAAAGGCGGAAGAAGCCGCAAAACATTTCCGTTACTCGAAGTTCCGGTAATAATTTTATTTTCAAGCAGTTTGGCGTGAATCGATTTACAATTTTCGGCAAACTCGATTCCGAGCAGACAGCCTTTGCCGCGCAAGCTGATAACACCCGAAATTTCCTTCAAGCGCTCGCGCAAATAGTTTTCAATCGCTTTCGCGTTTTCAATCATTTTGTCCTGCCGGATTGCTTCGAGCGTCGCCAGAACCGCCGCCATTGCCAGCATTCCGCCGCCGAAAGTCGTGCCTAAATCATTGATTTTTATTGCGGCGGAAACTTTTTCATTTACAAGACACGCGCCGACCGGAACGCCGCTGCCCAGAGATTTTGCCAGCGTAATAATATCGGCTTCGACCGAATCCGCCAGCGTCGAGCCGCTGAAAAACCAGTTTCCCGTGCGTCCGACGCCGGTTTGAACTTCGTCGAAAATCAAAACGATTCCGTAGCGGTCGCAGATTTCGCGCAGCTCGCGGAAAAATTCCGGCGCGGCTTCCGTAACGCCCGCCATCGATTGAATCGGTTCGAGCATAATTGCGGCGGTTTCTTCGCCAGCTAAAGCGCGAACCGATTCGATGTTTCCGAACTCCGCGCAGACGTGGTGCGGCACGTTCGGTTTGCCGATTTCGCGATATTTTCCCAGAAACGTTGCCGAAATCGAATCAGCCGTTCGACCGTGAAAACCGCCGGAAAACGTGATAATTTTTTCGCGCTTCGTCGCCATTCGCGCCATTCGCATCGCGTTTTCGTTTGCCTCCGTGCCGGAATTGCAGAAAAATGCTTTCGTGATTGATTCGGGCGCGATTGCAACGAGCTTTTCGGCGGCGCGGGCGCGGATTTCCGAGTAAACGAGATTTGAATAAAAAAGTATTTTTTCCGCTTGCGCGCTCAACGCCGCGACAACGTGCGGGTGCGAATGTCCGGTGGCGCAAACCGCGTGCCCGCCGTATAAATCGAGATATTTTTCGCCGTCGCTCGTCCAAATCCAAGCACCGCGCCCGCGTTCGGCGGCGATATTCATCTTCGCGTAAGTCGCAAGCTGAAACGTTTCCTCAAGTTGTTCAATCTCTGCAAAATTCATAACATTTACGGATTGCTTCCCGCCAAAATCAAACCTGTTTTCTCGTCCAGACCGAACATCAAATTCATATTCTGTACCGCTGCGCCCGCCGCGCCTTTGACCAGATTATCAATCGCGCTAAATACGACAATTTGCCCGTTCGCGTTTGAATGAGCGGCGATGTCGCAGAAGTTTGTCATTTTTACCCAGTTGATGTCGGGCGAGCCTTCGACAAGTCGGACGAAAAAAGAATCCTCCCGATTTTGGATTTTAGATTTTGGATTTCGGATTTGTTCGGATTCGGAAGGCTTATAAAAATTTTGATAAATTTTCTTTAATTCCTCGTCTGAAATTTTCTCTTTCGTTTCCAGATAGCACGAAGCGAAAATGCCGCGCGAAACCGGCAGGCTGTGCGTCATAAAAACAAAATCGTTTGAAAAGTCGCCGATTTTCCGCAAATGCTGCTCGATTTCGGGAACGTGCTGGTGCGCAAAAGGCTTATAGGCATAAAACGAATTCATCCGCTGCGGGTGATGCGTATTCGCCGCCGCTTTCGCGCCCGAACCGCTTGAGCCTGTTTTCGCGTCAACAATAATCTTTCCATTTAACAAACCGTTTTCGACTAAAGGCGCGAGCGCAAGCAAAGTCGCCGTCGCAAAACAGCCCGGATTTGCAACGTATTTTGCCGATTTTATCTGTTCTCTATTTGTTTCGGTCAAGCCGTAAACAAACTGCTTTTGCATTTCGGCTGCCGTGTGTTCAAGTTTATAAAACTGCTTAAAAATACCGGCGTCGTCGATGCGAAAATCGCCCGAAAGGTCGATTGCTTTTACATTTTCGGGAAGCTGCGGAATCAAATTTAAAGCCTGACCGTGCGGCAGAGCGAAAAAAGCAACGTCAACATCGTTCAATTCAGATAAATCTTCCGGCGATTTTTCAAATCTCAAATCGGTCAAACCGAATAGATTTTTATGCACTTCGCCTGCCCGTTTTCCGGCGTGTTCGTTCGCCGTAACCTTTACGATTTCGGCGTTCGGGTGAAAAAGCAGAATCCGCAAAAGCTCGCTTCCGCCGTAGCCGGAACCGCCGAAGATAGCGATTTTTATTTTGTTTTCAGCCATTTCAGACACTTACGCAGTATTCCAGTTTGTTGATTTTGCTTTTTATCAATTCGAACAATCGAAGCCCGTTTCGACGCGCGTTTCCCGCTTTTATTTCCAATTTATTCTGCACAAAATCTTCGCCCATTTGCGAATCCGTAACGGAACCGGCGATAACGTCAATCCTGATTCCGAAGCGGCGCAAAACTTCGACGCCGCCGATGACGCCGACGTAATCCGACGCGCAAAAGACAAAAGCGGAAGTCGCCGAGCGAAACTGCTCGTCCTGCAAAATCGAATCGACCGCGTAGCCGCCGACGATTCCGTCGCCGAGCTCGACGACGATTAAATCAGGCTCGCTCGCGTTTAATTCATTCAAAACGGCTTTTGCCATCGGCGCGAGATTTCCGGCATCGACCGTCGAAGGCATTCCGCAATCGAGAAAGCTCGCCGTCCGAATCGCGCCGTGGTCTTCCATATTCAAAGTGTCGCGCAGACAGGCAACGCCCGAAAGCTTTGCGCCCGCAACTCTTAATCCGGCGCGCGAGGCTTGCTTGATAATTTCGGTAACGGCGACGGTTTTTCCGCTGTTCATACAAGTTCCGGCGACGACGACAACCGGCGCGCTCGTTTCCAGAAAATCCGTCGGTTTCAGAGCGTGGTCGGCGATATTTAAAACGTTTTCACCTTCGTCGCAGACGATTCCGATTACTTCCACCTGAATCGCGTCCGAAAGCGAAGAATGATGTCCTTTACAAATACCAATCAAGCCGCCCATATTTAAAAGATGCAGCTTATCGCCGGTTTTAATCGATATGGGAACGTCGCCGACAAAGCCTTTGAGCGCGCGGCGTTTGCCGAGAACGCCGAGCAAAACGTCGCCCGAATTTATCTTGGCGAGCCGTCCCGAAGGCAGTTCGAGATTGCCGTAAGTAACCGATTCGCTCAAAGCGCGAACGACGACCGCGTCGCCGACTTTCGGCGATTTATTTTCCGAGATTGCCGCGACCGTTTTCGTCAAATTCAAAGGCGAAACCGCCGAACCAATTTTATCTACTTCTAAAACCTGCATCTTTTACCTCCGGGAACGCTAAAAACTTATTTTTCAAAAATTTCCCAAATCTTTTTTATTACCGCTTTCTGCGATTTTGCGTCCTTAACGGCAATGAAAATCGTGTCGTCGCCCGCAATCGTCCCGACTATTCCGGGCAATTTTTCGTTGTCGATTCCGACCGCTACCGCCGAAGCCAGTCCCGCTTCGCATTTTGCGACGACCAGACTCTCGCCCGCCGTGTCCAAACTCAAAAGACCGAATTTTCGTATTTCATTTGAAATTTGCGGCAATGCATAAAAACCATTCGCTTTTATAATCCCGAGCTCGTCCAAATCGCGCGATACGCTCGACTGTGTAACATAAAAACCGTCGCCCGATAAAAGCTCCGTAAGCTCGTTTTGGCTCGATATATTCTTTGCCCGGATTAAATTGCGAATTGTTTGCTGCCTTTTTTCTTTAATCATTTTCAAAAAAATAATTTAATTTTCGCCATAATAAGCATTATGCATCTTTATTGCATAATTAATGCATAGATGCATAGATTAGAGTTCGGGTTGGAAAAAGTCAATTTAAATCTTTTGTCTGAAATTTTACAAAGAAAACAAAAGCCGCAGATATTTAAATATCTACGGCTTTTTATGCGTCTCCGGCTAATTTATTTAAAAATAAACTACTTAATAACTCCTTTGTTGCTGAGCCTGATAAGCTCTTCCAAACTCGCATTGGTGTAGCCCTGAGATTTGGCGCGGCGGATAAAATCGCGGTCAACGTCGTGATTTTTGAGCCTGATTGCCGTTTCCGGCGGAACGTTCGTATAACCTTCGGCTTTTATTTCGCTGACGAAAGCGGCTGTAATATCGTGATTTTTGAGCCTGACTAACTCTTCAATCGAGAGATTTTCAAAACCGGCGGATTTCATTTCGTTGATAAAGTCCATCGAAATATCGTGATTTTTCATTCTGACGAGCGATTCGAGCGTCTGCCGCTCAAAGCCCATCGCTTTTACTTCTTTGACGAAATCGGCGTCAACGTCGTGGTTTCGCGCGCGGACAAGCTCTTCCATCTGTAAATTTTCATAACCGGCGGACTTCATCTCGCGGATGTATGCGGGCGATATTTCGTGAGTCAGAGCGCGCCGCAGCTCTTCAAAAGTCAGGCGGTCGTAACCGGCGGCTTTCAAGTCTTCGATGTATTTCATCGTCAGATTGTGCATCGCCGCGCTGAGCAAATTGTCTTCGGTCAGATTGTCGTAACCACGACTGCGCATCGCCGAGATGAATTTTTCGCTCGGCGTGAGCGTCCAGAATCCGGTTCCTCTGCCTTCGCTGAAAATGCCTTCGCAGGCGAATGTTCCGGCTTCGCGGACGATGCTGAAGCTGACGTTTGTTTTTGCGGCAGTCAGCGCTTCCGCCGGCAAACCCTGAAATTCGTTGAGCGAAAGATTGTCGCTCGTCGAATTAAAACCGCCTTTCGAGCTGCGCCGCTGAAACATAAAATAAATTTCGTTCGGCTTGCCGGACTTATAATCGGCAACCCATTCGCCCGATAATGTTTTTTGCGATGTTTGCGCGCTGACGCCGCCCGCATTTCTGTCGCTTAAAATGACGCCGCCAAACAAAATCAATAAACCGAAAAAAGTTAATATCGAAACGCGCAGCGATTTTTTGCCCGAAAAATGCTGCTGTGCCGTCGCTTGAAAGTCTTTCATAAAATAAATCTCCTTGATATTTATATAATGAACACCGCAAGTATCGGTTTTGTGACAAAATTATTAGCGCGAATAAGCTTTAAAAATAAAAGAGCAGCCCGAAAGACTGCTCCGTTTAAGATTTTGCTCCGTCGAATTATTTCTTTTTAAAGTATGTGCGGTCTGCCGTCATCCAGTTTTCCGTGTCGAACAATTTAGCGTCCAGAGCGACATCCGTTTGAATGTCGGAATACTCTTCCATATAAACCGTCTTGCCGTCAACCATAAACACCACTTCCGGCGAAACCCAGCCGCCGCCTTTCGCCTGTTGATATTTATTAAACTGAATCTCCTGAACATGGTCTTGATTTTTGCCGACCGGCTGAATCATCTTCACAAAATACAGATTCTTTTTGTCAATCCAGAACTGCGCCGAGCGCAAATCGCCCGCTTTTGCGCCGACAACGTAAACAGGCTCGCCCTGCCAAGTGTCTTCGCGCAGCATCGACAAATCGATTTTCAGTTCCTTGAGCTGGCTGACGGTTTTCTCGACCGGCTGCATATACACGTCAAAGCCGAGCACCATCAGCGGGTGAACGAGCGGCGAGCTTTTGGCGAGCTTTCCGTCCTTAAAACTGTGCTGCATTCCGTCGGCAAACATAATTCCGTCGCCTTTATCGAGCGGGTCGAAATCGACGCGCAGCTTTCCGGGCGCGCTCATCGCTTCATACCAGATTGAGTTTTGCGTCGTGCCGTCAGGTTTATACTGCGTGTTTTTTTGCACGAAAGTTAAGGTTTTATACCATTTTTTTTCATATTTTTTATGCATTGCCGCGACGAGCTGCTCGCCGTTTTTAATTTTCGAGGCAAACGCCGGAACGGCAATCAGCAGCAATAACAATAATATTTTAAGATTTCGCATTATTTGTCTCCTTTTTGATTTAGATAGGAGTGGTTTTTACGAGTTTGATTGCTGATAGGTTTCATTACTCGCGCGGTTTCGATAATTTGAGTATTGACCATTGTTTATGAAGTCAGATTTGCACAAAAGTTATATAGAATGAAAATCAGATGTTTTCTTCGCGAACTCTGTGTAAAGCTTTGTGTTCTCTGTGTTAGAGATGATTTTTAACACAGAGAACACAAAGCTTTACACAGAGTTCGCACAGAGTTTTTCCTTAGTTTTTTTTGCAAAGCTTATGAAATCTTTTTGGTTAAAACCGCGATTGCCGAAGCCAGTTCGTCAATATCGACGGGTTTTGAAAGGTGAAGCTGAAATCCGGCGGAAAGCGCCTGCTCGCTGTCTTCGGGGCGGGCGAGAGCGGTCAGCGCGATTGCCGGAATGTTTGAGCCGTTTTCCGGCGTTGAAGCTCTGAGGCGATTTATCAGCGAATAGCCGTCCTCGCCGGGCATATTTATATCCGTCAAAAGCACGTCCGGCTGCCAGTCGGCTATCGAAACGAAGGCTTCCGAGACGGAATTCGAAGCCTGCGCTTCGGCTCCGAGAAGATTCAGCGCGAAAGAGAGCATTTCGCAAGTATCTTCGTCGTCATCGACAATCAAAACGCGCACGCCTTCCAGCCCGGGATTGGAATCTTCGTATTGTTTATGCCCGTTTGCGTCTTCCCTCGCTTTGCCGGAAGGCGCGGCGACGACCAGCGAAAGCGGAAGCATAATCGTAAAAGTCGCGCCTTTATCTTTTCCGTCGCTCGCTACGCTGATCGAGCCGCCGTGAAGCTCCGCCAGATGCCGGACAATCGCCAGCCCCAAACCCAAACCGTCGTGCGCTCTGGTGCTTGAGCTGTCCGCCTGACGAAAACGGTCAAAAACGAACGGCAGAAATTCGGGCGAAATTCCCTGCCCGGTATCGCTGACGACAATCTGAATTTTGTGTTTGCTTTGTTCGAGAGCAATCATCACCTGCCCGCCCGCAGGCGTAAACTTGACGGCGTTGGTCAGCAGATTCCAAATCATCTGCTGCAACCTTTGCGTGTCGCAGGTTATCGCTTCGATTTTTGAATTATAAACGGTCGAGAACTTAATTCCTTTGGCTTCAGCCGCCGGACGAACGACATCGAGCGCGGCTTCGATAATCGGGATAACGGGCGTCGGCGAAAGATTAAGACGAAGATTTCCGGTAATCAGGCGCGAGGTGTCGAGCAAATCGTTGATTAACTGCGCCTGCGATTTGGCGTTGCGGTAAATTGTCTCCAGCGCGTCGTTTTGCTCTTGCGCGCCGAGTTTTCCGGCTTGAATTATTTGTCCCCAACCGAGAATCGCATTGAGCGGCGTCCGCAGCTCGTGCGAAACGGTTGCCAGAAATTCATCCTTCAGACGGCTGGCAATCTCAGCCTGCTCGCGCATAGTTTTCTCGCGCCGGAGAAGATTTTCGCGCTCGGCTTCGACGCGTTTGCGCTCGATAAACTGACCGATTTCGCTGCCCGCCGCTTCGAGCATATTGAGCAGCGGCTGGTCGGACAAAAGCGGTCGGCGCGTAAAAAATTCGATTACGCCGTAAAATTCCTTGTTGATTTTAATCGGAAAACCGACGGCGCTGTGCAGTCCGATTGACGCCGCAAACTGAGCGCGCGGAAATTTTTCGCCTCTGACCGTGTTCGGAAGCCAGACCGGCATATTTTTTTCCCAGACGTGCCCCGGAAGCCCGACGCCGCGAGAAAGGCTGATTCGCCTGCTTTCGGCGACAAAAGAAGACACGTCGCCCGCCTTAACGGAAATTTCGACTTGAGAAAGCGTAAGTTTCCTGCCCGATTCCTTCAGAAGCCAGAGGCAGCAAATATCAGCTTCCATATATTCGCAAAAGGTTTGCAGAACTGCCGGAAAGGCGGTTTCCAGATTTGCGGCGTCGGCGAGCGTCCGGGTTATCGCGTGCTCGGTCGCCAGACGCGCTTCGGACTGTTTGCGCGCGGCGATTTCGGCTTCTAGCTCTTTATTAGCGGCTTCGAGTTGTGCGGTGCGGCGCTGTACGCGGGCTTCGAGTTCGGTATTAAAGCTGTCGAGCTCGCAGTTGGTTTGTTCGAGCAGCGCCGCCTGACGTTTGATTTCCTGAGTTTGCAGAAAAAGCTTTGTAAAAAAACGAACTTTCGATTTGAGAATTTCCGGCTCGAAAGGCTTGGTCATATAATCGACCGCGCCGAGCGAATAGCCTTTGAAAACGTACTGCTCGTCCCTGCTTGTGGCGGAAACGAAAATAATCGGCGTGTGCTGCGTTCGCTCTCGCTCGCGAACCAGCTCGGCAAATTCAAAACCGTTGAGTCCGGGCATCTGAACGTCGAGCAAAATCAGCGCAACGTCTTCAACCAGCAAAAACCGCAAAGCTTCGTGCCCGGAAGAAGCGCGAATCAGATTTTGCCCGAGGTCTTCGAGGATTGTCTCCATCGCCAGAAGATTTTCCGGGCGGTCGTCAACCAGAAGAACATTAGCTTTTATTTCCGACTCCATTAACCCTCCTTAATCTTTCGAAGGGCAGGTTTCAACGAAAACCCGCCCTTCTATTGTCCCTTGTTCTAACGGTCAAGCCAAATACGCAGAAGCGAAAGAAGCTGTTCGGTGTCAACCGGCTTTGTAATGTAGTCCGACGCTCCGGCTTCAAGACATTTCTGGCGGTCGCCCTTCATCGCTTTGGCGGTAACGGCAATAATCGGAATCGATTTGAATTTCGAAATCTGCCGAATTTCGTGCATCGCCTCGTAACCGTCCATTTCCGGCATCATAATGTCCATCAAAACGCCGTCGATGCCGTGCGTCTTCTTGAGCATTTCGATGCCGTCGCGCCCGTTTTCGGCATAAACGACCTGCATCTGCTGGCGTTCGAGCGCGGAAGTTAAAGCAAAGATATTGCGAATATCGTCGTCAACGACCAGAACCTTTTTGCCTTCCAAACGCGGGTCTGTAACGTTTACACGCTTCATCATATTCTTCTGCGATTCGTTCAAATCAGCCACGTCGCGGTGCAGGAAAAGCGCGGTTTCGTCAACCAGCCTTTCCAGCGAATCGGCATCTTTGATGATAATCGTTTCGGCAAGCTTCTTGATGCGCGAAGTTTCACGCTTCGTCAAATCCTTGCCCGTGTGAACAATTACCGGAAGCTCCGGGAAGCCTGATTTCTGCTTGATTTTGCCAATCAGCTCCGACCATTCCATGTCGGGAAGCATCAAATCGACAATCGCGCAGTCGAATTTTTCCGATTGCAGCTTACCTAACGCCTCTTCGCCGGTTCCGACCGATGTTATTTCGATGTCGTCGCCGCCGAGCAGCTCATTGATGCTGCGCCGGAGCGTCTCGTCATCTTCAATTAAAAGTAAATTTTTCACCTCGCGCGAGATAAATTCCTTTAAACCGCTAACACCTTCAACCAGTCTTTCACGATTTACGGGCTTTGTAATATGTCCGACCGCGCCCAGTTTCATAACACGTTTCATATCGTCAATTACCGAAATAATCTGGATTGGAATATGACGCGTCGAAGGGTCGTGTTTGAGACGGTCAAGAACAGCGTATCCGTGCATTCCCGGCAGAGTTAAATCGAGCGTAATTGCATCGGGACGATATTTTCGCGCCGTCATCAAAGCGTCTTCGCCGTGCTGCGAGACGAGACATTTAAAGCCTTCTTCATGCGCGATGTCCAGAAGAATTCGCGCAAAACTGCTGTCGTCTTCGATAATCAGCAGAACTTTATCTTCCGGCGTAATCTCCGCGCGGTCGTCGCTGACGATAATCTGAACACGCGAGCCGACTTCGTCCTGCGATTCTCTGGCTAGAGAAATCAAGCTCGATTGCTGATGCCCGTTGCCTGAAATGTCATCAGCGTCAAATTCTTCGTCTTCCGGCGAAAGAGTCGTCGGCTGGTAATGTTCCGGCAGATAGAAAGTAAATCTGCTGCCTGCGCCCGGAGTGCTTTCCAGCGTAATTTCGCCGCCTAAAAGACGCGCGATTTCGCGGCTGATTGAAAGTCCCAAGCCCGTTCCGCCGTATTTGCGGCTCGTCGTGCCGTCGGCTTGCTGGAACGCCTCGAAGATAAGCTGCTGCTTGTCTTCGGGAATACCGATTCCGGTATCGCTGACCGTGAAAGCGATGACCGAAGAAGCGTGATTTAAGGTGTCGTTATCAAAGCTCCAGCCGCCTTTGGCAACGCCGATTTGCATTCCGACCTGTCCCTGATGCGTGAACTTAAACGCGTTCGACAGCAGATTTTTGAGCACCTGCCGCAGACGTTTAACGTCGGTCTGCATGTGTCCCGGAAGTTGCTCGCCGAGTTCGGTAACAAGCTGAAGTCCTTTGTCCTGTGCGATTTGACTGAACGTGCGCTCGATGTCTTCCCGAAGCTCCGTAAAATGAACATCGCCGATTTCGACGCCCATCGTGCCGGATTCGATTTTCGACAAATCGAGAATCTCATTGATAAGCGCAAGCAAATCCGCGCCCGAAGAGTGAATCGTTTCGGCAAATTCGATTTGTTTTTCGTTGAGATTCGTCTCGGCGTTTTCCGAGAGCATTTTCGACAAAATCAGCATCGAATTGAGCGGCGTGCGCAATTCGTGCGACATATTTGCGAGAAATTCGGATTTGTATTTCGACGAAAGCGCAAGCTGTTTCGCTTTGTCTTCGAGCGCCGTTCGCGCCAGTTCGATTTGTCGATTTTTCTGCTCGACTTCCGATTTTTGTTCGGATAAAAGCTGCGCTTTTTCTTCGAGCTCCTGGTTGGTCTGCTGGAGTTCTTCCTGCTGCTGTTTGAGCAGTTCTTCGGAAGTTTGCAGCGACTGCGCCTGAAGTTCGAGACGGCGGTTTGTTTCCTGAAGTTCCGCCTGTCCGACCTGCAATTCCTGCGCGAGCGACTGCGACTGTTTGAGCAATTCTTCGGTTCTCATATTCGCTTCAATCGTGTTGATGACGATGCCGATTGATTCGGTAAGCTGGTCGAGAAAACCGAAGTGAATTTCGTTAAACGGCTCAAAAGAAGCAAGCTCGATAACGGCTTTGACCTGTCCTTCAAAAAGAACGGGCAAAACGACGATATTGGTCGGAACGGCTTCGCCCAAACCCGAATTGATTTTGACGTAATCGGGCGGAATATTTCTGATGATAATTCTTTCCTTTTCGAGCGCGCATTGTCCGACGAGACTTTCGCCAAGCCTGAATTCATTCGCCACCGACTTGCGTTCACGATATGCGTAGGAGGCGAGCATTTTCAAAAGCATTTCGTCTTCGACCGTATCGGTGATATAGAAAACGCCGTGCTGCATCTCGACGAGCGGAGCCATTTCCGAAAGAATAAGCCGCGCCACGGTAAGCAAATCGCGCTGTCCCTGCAAAAGACGCGTAAACTTCGCAAGGTTGGTTTTCAGCCAGTCCTGCTCGGTGTTTTTCTGAGTCGTTTCGCGCAAATTGCGAATCATCTCGTTTACATTATCTTTAAGAAACGCGACTTCGCCCGAAGCGTCCACCGTAATCGAGCGCGTCAAATCGCCTTTGGTAACGGCGGTCGCCACGTCAGCCATCGCGCGCACCTGGTTAGTCAAATTCGCCGCAAGCTGATTCACGTTGTCGGTCAAATCGCGCCACGTTCCCGAAGCGCCCGGCACGTTTGCCTGTCCGCCGAGCTCGCCTTCGATTCCCACTTCACGCGCCACGGTCGTTACCTGGTCGGCGAATGTCGCGAGCGTGTCAATCATCGCGTTGATGGTGTCGGAAAGCTCGGCGATTTCGCCCAGCGCTTCCACTTCCAGCTTACGGTTAAGATTGCCGTTTGCCACAGCCGTTACGACGCGGGCGATTCCGCGCACCTGCGTCGTCAGGTTCGAACCCATAAAGTTCACGTTGTCGGTCAAATCTTTCCAGACACCCGCGATGCCTTTAACTTCCGCCTGACCGCCCAATTTTCCTTCTGTTCCTACTTCTCTCGCCACGCGTGTAACTTCTGACGCGAACGAATTAAGCTGGTCAACCATCGTGTTAATCGTGATTTTCAGCTCAAGAATTTCGCCCTGCACGTCCACCGTGATTTTCTTCGACAAATCGCCGTTCGCCACAGCCGTTGTTACGGTTGCGATGTTTCGCACCTGCGAAGTTAGGTTCGACGCCATGAAGTTTACGTTATCCGTTAAATCTTTCCACGTTCCCGAAACGCCTCGAACGACAGCCTGACCGCCGAGTTTTCCTTCTGTTCCTACTTCTCTCGCCACGCGCGTAACCTCAGACGCAAATGACGAAAGCTGGTCAACCATCGTGTTGATTGTATTTTTCAGCTCTAAAATCTCACCTTTTACGTCCACCGTAATCTTCTTGGAAAGGTCGCCGGTCGCCACAGCCGTCGTAACGTCGGCGATGTTTCGCACCTGAGATGTTAAGTTCGACGCCATGAAGTTTACATTGTCGGTCAAATCCTTCCACGTTCCCGAAACACCGCGCACGACAGCCTGACCGCCGAGTTTTCCTTCTGTTCCTACTTCTCTCGCCACGCGCGTAACTTCCGACGCGAACGATGATAATTGGTCAACCATCGTATTAATCGTATCTTTCAGCTCAAGAATTTCGCCCTGCACATCAACCGTAATCTTTTTAGACAAATCGCCGTTTGCCACGGCAGTTGTAACCGCCGCGATGTTTCGCACCTGACCTGTCAAATTCGACGCCATAAAATTTACGTTGTCGGTCAAATCTTTCCACGTTCCCGAAACGCCTTTGACCTGCGCCTGTCCGCCGAGCTTTCCTTCGGTTCCCACTTCGCGCGCAACACGCGTTACCTCAGACGCGAATGAATTGAGCTGGTCAACCATCGTATTTAGCGTGTCTTTGAGTTCGAGAATTTCGCCGCGCACCTGCACGGTAATTTTTTTCGAAAGGTCGCCGTTTGCCACCGAGGTTGCGACTTCAGCGATATTTCGCACCTGCGCCGTCAGATTCGAGGTCATAAGATTTACGTTGTCGGTCAAATCTTTCCAGACGCCGCCGACGCCTTTAACTTCCGCCTGACCGCCGAGCTTTCCTTCGGTTCCTACTTCTCTCGCCACGCGTGTAACTTCCGACGCAAATGAGTTGAGCTGGTCAACCATCGTATTTAGCGTGTCTTTGAGTTCGAGAATTTCGCCGCGCACGTCCACCGTAATTTTCTTGGAAAGGTCGCCGCCCGCCACGGCAGTAGCAACTTCGGCAATGTTTCGCACCTGTCCGGTGAGATTATTGGTCATCAAATTTACATTGTCGGTCAAATCCTTCCAAACACCGGCAACGCCTTTTACCTCAGCCTGACCGCCGAGTTTTCCTTCTGTTCCTACTTCTCTCGCCACGCGCGTAACTTCCGACGCGAACGATGAAAGCTGGTCAACCATCGTATTGATGGTGTCTTTGAGTTCGAGAATTTCGCCTTTTACGTTAACGGTAATCTTCTTCGATAAATCACCGGTTGCCACGGCGGTTGTAACTTCGGCGATATTTCGCACCTGTCCGGTGAGGTTGTTCGCCATCAGGTTTACGTTGTCCGTTAAATCCTTCCATGTTCCCGAAACGCCTTTTACCTCAGCTTGTCCGCCCAACTTTCCTTCAGTTCCGACTTCTCTGGCAACACGCGTTACCTCGGATGCGAAAGATGAAAGCTGGTCAACCATCGTATTGATGGTGTTTTTTAATTCGAGAATTTCACCTTTTACGTCCACGGTGATTTTCTTGGAAAGGTCGCCGTTTGCCACAGCGGTTGTAACGTCGGCGATATTTCTTACCTGACCTGTCAAATTCGACGCCATCAGGTTTACGTTGTCGGTCAAATCTTTCCACGTTCCCGAAACGCCTTTGACCTGCGCCTGACCGCCGAGCTTTCCTTCGGTTCCCACTTCGCGGGCAACGCGCGTTACTTCGGACGCGAAAGCTCCGAGCTGCGCAACCATCGTGTTTACCGTTTTACCTGTTCTGAGGAATTCACCTTTGAGCGGTCGCCCGTCAATTTCTAAATTAAAATTCTGCGACAAATCGCCTTCGGCAACCGCACCGATAACGCGGGCGACTTCGGTTGTCGGCTGCGCAAGGTCGGTAATCAGCGTGTTGACCGAGTTAATACAAGCGCCCCATCCGCCGGTGGCGTGGCTGAGCGCTGCGCGCTGCGCGATTTTTCCTTCTCTACCAACAACCTCGCTGATGCGTCCCAATTCAGAGGTGAGCATCTCGTTTTTTTCGATAATTTCGTTGATTGCATCGCAGATTTTTCCGGTCATGCCTGTCTGGTCGGTCGGCATACGGCTGGTGAAATCGCCTTTTTTAACCGCCGTCAGCACGCTCAGAAGCATTTTCGGTTCGAGATAATCGGTTTTAGCGTGTCCGTTCGTTTTGGCGCGCCCGTTTGTTTTTGTTTTCCCGGCAATAGTCTTGCCAGTTGTCGCAGTCCTCATGTTTCATCCCCTTTTTCGATTATGATTAGAACTATCTGAATAGTGTTTTTGATTTACGAGTAATCATCTACCAAAAGATAAATTCACAAATTATTATAAGGCGCAATCGAATCAATTTCTAGTAAAATATTTCTGTGCGTGAAAGTTTTTTTATTTAGTATATGTTGCCGCGACGGAACAAGAAGGATAAGTTTCGGACAGTATTTTTCTGAAAAATTAATATAAATAAAAGTTTCTCCGGTCAAGATTACTAAAAAAAATTTGACCTGAGCTTTAAAAACTGTTGACAAGGCTTTTTAGTCATGTTATCTTCTGTCAAATACCGACAACATAAATAATTACGGAGTTGTTCCGCCGAATAAAAAGAACATTAGCTTCGAAAGATAAAAGGTTTCACCGGGAAAAGTGGATTTTAGATTGTAAAACCCATGTTTGCCGTTTCACTTTTGGCAGAAGTTGTACCTTTTGAGCCGGATTTCGCGAGAGAAATCCATAGAAGAATTTATGTTGAGTAACTCTTATAATTTGGTGAGAGAATCGGTTTTGAAAACTTTCGCGAAGTTTTGCCGTTATTCCCCTGTAATTTCAGAGGCAGGCGCGGTTACGGTTAAACCGGCAGGACGCAAAACGCAGAATAAAAATAAAGATTTGTAAGAAAGCCCGATTATTCGATAAGAGTAATCGGCTTTTTTGTTGTTTGATGAAAAGATAAAAAGTTTGTTTTGACAAGCTGAACCGAAAGAAAAAAGCCCGATTGAAGATTGCAGTCATCAATCAGGCAGATGGTTTCAGCTTTTGAAACGGAATGTCCAAAAGGTGCACCCTTCAATTCCGCATCTTACGTCATTCCGTTTCTACAAATCAAGCCGCAATTAAATTGAATAAACCGTACAGGTAAATTCCAGCCGCGTATTTTGCGCGACCGGAGCCGGTTTACCGTTTTTTAGTCGAAGGATAAAAGTTATTTTCAAAAAGGAAAGCTATGTCTGGTAAAAAAAGAAGAAATCGGGATAAATCGCCGGTGAAAGCCGAGCAAATCTCTTTGGAGTCGATTGATAAGCGAAAGAGCTTCGATAAAACAATCGAATCCAGCCAATCAGGATTAATTTATCTGAAATCACACTGGTGGATGATTGTCGTTATTGCGTTTCTTTCAATCGGAGCTCTCGGAGCGGGATTGAAGTATCTGGATGAAGATGCGAAAAGAGAAATTGCGAGGCGAGCAGACAATCAGGGGAAAATAAACTTTGTCGAAGAACCGTCGCTGCTCTCGAAGATTAATCCGTTCGTCCCTGCGCCTTTACCGAATCCGACCCCGCAGCTATCGAAGGAATATATCTATGCAGGCTCCCGCGTTCTCGCCGCTCAGGATGCCAACGCCAATGCCGCGCCGCCAGCCGACTTAGCTTACTGGCGACCTTCAACCGGCTATTGGGTGGTGATGGGACCAAGCGGTTTGACACAGGCGTCTCAGGGATGGGGAACAAATGGCGATATTCCCGTTCCGGGAGACTTTGACGGCGACGGCAAAACCGATTTCAGCATTTTTCGACCTTCGGGAAATTCCTGGTGGTTACTCAGAAGCAGCGACACAACTTATACCGTCTATAATTTCGGCGCGACGGGCGATATTCCCGCGCCGGCGGATTACGACGGCGACGGCAAAACCGACATTGCGCTTTTCACGCCTTCAAGCGGCGTCTGGTATATCTTTCAAAGCGCCAGCAGCAGCATGATTACTCCTTCTATCGGAACAGTCGTATCCGGCGATAAACCGGCACCGGCGGATTTTGACGGCGACGGACGCGCGGACATCGGTGTCTGGAGAGATTCGACCTACACATTTTATTCGAAGAACATCGGCAGCGGACAAACTCAATCGACTAGTCTCGGCATATTAGGCGTGCCTGCCCCGGGTGATTATGACGGCGACGGGAAAGCCGACGCAGCCGTTTGGAGTCCCTCTAACGCAACATGGTATTACAAGAAAAGCTCTGACGGCACAACAATAATTTCATATCAACTTGGAGTAGGGACGGATTTGCCTGTTCAGAATGATTATGACGGCGACGGCAAAATGGATATGGCTGTGTGGCGAGCGGTTAATACAGCTACGAAAGGAAGCAATGTCGGCAAATGGCTTATCTACCAAAGCTCGAACAGCACAATCAGGCAAGAGTCCTGGGGCACGACGGGCGATATTCCCGTGCCTGCTTTTTATCGCAGACAGTAAAACTGAACACACACTAAAGAATTAAGGGCAGGCAATTAAAGCCATCGATAACTTAATAAGAATTCAGGAATATATCGGAACAACCTATCAATGAGAAAAGATATGACAGCAGAGAAAAATCCTTTAGCAAGAATATGGAATGAAATGAATAAAGCATTTGCGTCTGACCGGCAAAAACAAAACCTATCTATAAAATATACATTCAGTTGCTTACTTATTTTCCTGCTGCTGGCAAATGTATTCGCGGGCAACGAGAATAATGCCAGCGCCGACCGGACTCTGCGTAGTTCGGGGCGTGTAAATCCTTCGACACTCGGTATGGAAATTGACATTCCGCTGGGCAGTTATCCGGGCAGAGGTATTAATGTTCCGATTAATCTCAGCTATTCTTCAAAGCTCTGGCGGATGCAGTACAGCGGAGATTTACCGGTTGCAGGAGGTAATAACAGTCCTTGTTATCCGAATTATTTCGTAAAATATTCCGAAGATTCCGCATCCGGATGGACAAGCAGTCTGGCAGTTCCTTATATCGAATATTCGGGAGCGAGCAATTTTTATAACGCTGACGGCACTCCGGTATCGACTTATAATGAAGATTGTCCTTCATCCGGTCCGAGTCCGGGAACATATCCGTATTATTACATCAGGAAGTTGATAGTTCACCTGCCGAGCGGCGAAACGCACGAGCTGCGTCCCGACGATTCCGTCATATCATTCGCTTCAAGCGGCAATACCGACCCGAGCGGTCCTTATCAATCATATAATTGGAATACGACTTATTATGCCGTGGACGGCTCGAACATCAAATATATTCAGGACTCTTACGCAAATAAATACCAGCTTCAAATGCCTGACGGCTCTTTCTACGATTTTGACGCGTCAACACCGCACGGCAGCAACAGGAAAGCCGTCAAATTTACAGACCGCAACGGAAATTACACGAATTATTATGGACCGGGCAGTATCGACTCAAATGGCGTTACTCATCCGAATGGCTACTGGAAAGATACTTTAGGCAGAAATATTTCGATTCCGCTCACGCCCCAGATGCCGACTGCGCCGACTACCGCGCAGAATCCCCAGCTTTATAAAATGCCGGGAATGACCGGAATGTATAAACTCCAATGGAAACGTCTTAACGGCGGAACGCAGGCGGAAAGCGCTCTGACCGATATAAATGCCGCCGACCATCAGCTAAAATCCGAAGGCGATGTTTATCTTTGCTACAACGGCTCCGGTTTTCCGACAACCTGCGTTTATCCGGCGGGCGTTGCCCTTTTCAGCGGAGGCGGAAATTCCACGGGTCCTCGAATCAGCGGTTCTTCGACACTCTTCAATCCGGTTGTTTTGACCGAAATAGAACTTCCGACCGGACAAAAATATCAATTTAAATACGACATATACGGCAGAATAGAGAAAATAATCTACCCGACGGGCGGTCAGGAAACATTCCAGTACAGCGTAGTTCCGACATTATCCGTGCTTGAATCCAACGACCTCACAGGTCTGGCAAATTTCGGCGTAACCAACAGAAAAGTGTACCCGACCGCCGGACAGACGGCGAATTATCAATGGACTTATAGCGGGAACTACGTTGGCTCGCAAGGTTATCAGGTAACGATAAATAACCCTGACGGCACAAGAAGCGAAAGACTTCTGCGGCGCGGCAACGACGCGGGAACATTTACGGGATTCGGATACGATAACGCTCTGGCGGGAATGGCGTATGAGGAGCGCGGCTATTCTTCAGCCAATCAAATTGTTTCCAAAAAACTAACTGCATGGACGGTATCACAGCTCCAAACGTCAGGCGGCGCAGTAGTCAGCGCGGCGCACTGGCATCCGCGCGTTATGCAGGAAGAATCGATTATTTACGATAATTCGGGCAACGGCATTTCAGCGACGACTCAATACGGTTATGAAGACGAAGCAAACTTAAATCAAAGGTCAACGCCCGTTTTGACGAAAAAGAGTTTGCAGTATCCGTTTGTTACAGCCGGAAGCCCGCTTCCCGCAAATCCTGTTCGCAGTTCCGAAACCACATTTTTGATAAATGACCCGAATTACAGCGGCACGGCAAGCATTTACAGAAATCAAAATATGATTGACTTGTCAACCGCATCGGTTGTCAAAAACGGCGCGGGAACGATTGTGTCGCGCAGCGAAATGGTTTACGACGAGTATAATTACTCGCCTAACGCCGGGCGCGGCAATCCGACGAGCGCCAGAGTTTGGGACAGCACGAAAGGCAATTACGACAATCCGAACGCTTACATTCAAACACGCGCCAAATTTGATGTTTGGGGCAATCAATATCAATCGATTGACGCGAAAGGCAATGCGACGACGACGACCTATGACTCGACTTATCACGCTTTTCCGCTGACGCTTACAAGCGCCGTTCCGGGCGACGGCACATACGGCTCGAACACGGCGTTTCAGACGAGCGTGACTTTCAATACGACGACCGGCTTGCCCCTAACTACAACAGATGCGAACGGTTTGGAAACCAGAATCGAGTATGACCCGGCGACTTTGCGACCGCTCAACACAAAAACCTTCTATCAAAACGCGCAGGTCGGCGCGGCGACGGAAACAATTTATCACGATGAGCCGAACAATTACTGGGTAAAATCGAGAGCGCAGATTGACACGGACAAATGGGCGGAAAGCATCACATATTTCGACGGTCTCGGCAGAGCTTACAAATCGGAGCAGGTCAATTCAAACGGCAATATCTTTGTCGAAAAGGAATTCGACGCCGAGGGCAGAGTCAAGCGCGTAACGAACCCTTTCCGCGCAAATGAAGCCAAACAGTGGACGACGAACGTTTACGACG
>JBARIW010000047.1:0-1605 GCA_049799955.1 Pyrinomonadaceae bacterium | reverse complement strand
GGACCGGATGTGGGGACGTCGTATCGCTCGGCGATCTTCTATGCCAACGACGAGCAGAAGCGACTGGCCACGGCATATATTCAGCAGCTGGACGCGGCGCACGTTTTTCCCGCGCGCATTGTCACTCAGGTTGTGCCGCTGAAAGGCTTCTATCGCGCCGAGGACTACCACCAGGACTATGCGCTGCATAATCCGGGCAACCCGTACATACTGGTGTGCGATCGGCCGAAAATTGCCGCGCTGAAGGAGCAGTTCCCGGATCTGTTTGTGGACTACAAGGGCAGCAAAGAGTAGGCAACGCACTCCGCTTGCCTGACGTGGCACACTCGATCAAGGGGGCTGCGCCATGTGTGGACGCTATGTTCGCAGGTCTGATAAGCAGCGCATTGCGGACCACTTCCACGTTCATGGACCATCACTGCCGGATTTTGGTCCGTCCTGGAATATTGCCCCGCAGACGTTTCAGCCGGTTGTCCGACTGAGCCGCGAGAGCGGCGAACGCGAGATTGTGCTGATGCGCTGGGGACTTATTCCCTACTGGTCGAAGGATGCCAAGATGGGCCTGCGGAGTATTAACGCGCGCGCGGAAACGGTAGCCACAGCTCCTGCATTTCGTGACGCCTTCCGCTACCGCCGCTGCCTGGTGCCGGCGGAAGCGTTCTACGAGTGGCAGAAGCTGGATGCAAAGACGAAACAGCCGTTCGCGATTGGCATGAAGGACGGCTCACCGTATGCATTCGCCGGCGTGTGGGATCGCTGGAAAGATCCTGCGACACGGGAGCCGCTGGAGACGTTCGCCATCATCACCTGCGATCCGAATGAGCTGCTACAGACGATGCACGACCGCATGCCGGTGATTGTTCCGGCAAAAGACTATGAGCGGTGGCTGGCGCCCGCGCACCCGGCGCAGTTGCCTGTCGACCTGCTGAGGCCGTTCCCGGCGGAGGAGATGACCGCCTGGAAAGTGAACTCCGGCGTGGGTAATGTGCGCAATGACAGCCCGGATTGCATCGAGCCTTTGTCCTCCTGAACGGGAGGTGCATCGGCCCGTGCCGCACTCACGAATGTCGGCTGATTAGTGCGCGGTGGGTATTTGCGTGCGGCTGGAGGAAGGAACGCCGATGATCTGTCCCTGTCCGTAATGCTTTGTGATCCACGAGTCGAACTTGTCGAAGGAATCATCTCCGAGCGCTTGTTTCAACTGATCTATGGTCTGTTCAACGATTGTGCCTTGTTCCTTCTGAGCCGCCTGAAGCTCGGGTGGAGGCGGCAAATTACGGCTCTCCGGCCCATACTGTTCCGTCCACTCACCGTAGATTCTTCTCTGTTCACGGGCATTTGCTTCGAGACGGCGATTGGCGGCGAGCAGAATGGCCCTCACTGGCAGCTCCTGCTCCTGTGCGAAATGAGCTGCCAAGCTGTAGTTCTGCCTATGACCGGGTTCACCCGCTTTTAGCTCGCGCGTAACACGAGAATCTTCATTCGCTACATGGCGAATAAACATTGCATAAGTAATGGGCTTTGGAAATGGCTTAAGCTCTTGTTGCTGAGTCGGGCGTTGCCCCGGCGAGCGCGGATAAAGATAGTTGTGGCTAACATAAGCGT
>JBARIW010000046.1:0-35893 GCA_049799955.1 Pyrinomonadaceae bacterium | reverse complement strand
CGTCAGAACTCCAGAGCGAATAATTTCCCGGCGTTAATGGAATAATCACCAGATTAGCGGCGGAAATAACTCCGAGCGAAACGAATTCGTTTCGCCCCGGCGTGTCAACAACCACAATATCGAAGTTTGAGGCGATGTCTTCCAGATCAACCGTTACCGCCGAGGCATTGACAGTTTTTTTATAGTGCTTGCTGAAACTTCGCACCTTATATCTTTCGGCATAATCTTCATCGCGGGCATTACACCATAATTCGCTGCTTCCCTGCTCGTCCGTGTCAAGCAAAATAACGCGGTATTTTTCGCTTAAGATTGCCGCCGTATTTGTTGCTAATGTAGATTTCCCGACACCGCCTTTTTGGTTCACAAATGCGATTACTTTAGAAAGATTTGGTTTTTGAATTGGCATTTTTTTTAATTTGAAGTTTGGAAATTAACTAAAGGGAAGAAATCACCTTAATTCTCAATAATGTTTTAATATATCAAATTCATCTTGTCAACAAATATTATAACTAAATCTAAATTTATGGTATTTACCTTTTATACATTTACATTTACTCTTTCTATTTTTAACACTTAATGCTCTTATCTTTTCGTCAGCTTCTTTTACATCTTATACACCTTTTACACCTTTTACACCTTTTGTATTAGAAAGAAAAAAGCGGCTGATAATCCTGTGTTATAAAGGTTAAAAATGAAAGCTTTAAAAGCCCAACTAAAGTTAATCATCAAACAAATATCAGTTTTATGCGACGAAGGAGAGCGGATAACCAATGCCGATTTATTAGAAATTTGCAGGAATGCCGGTGTGGACTTATTTTTTCAAGATAAGGCGGCTCATCTGGTTCACGAGCTTTTTGAAACTGCGCTGAATGAACTTATATACAAGAAATTTCAAGGTTCAAAATTAGAAAATCAACAAATACGATTAAATATATTGGATGATTTAATAAGCTTGCTGAAAAAAAGCCCGCCGCAAAGCTGGCGCGGGGAAGAGAAAATCAAACTGCAACAGTTCAGCACGCCGCCGACCATCGCTTTTTTGATGATGGCAGTGTTGGATCCGAAAAAAACGGAGTTGGTTTTAGAACCGTCAGCCGGAACGGGTTCCTTGGCGATTTGGCTAAGAATTGCCGGTTGCCGCGTTCATTTGAACGAATTGTCGGAAACGCGGCGAATTCTGCTCGGTTTGCAAGGATTCTTTTCGACCGCCTGTAACGCAGAATTTTTGGATGATCTGTTGCCGGAAGAAATTCGCCCGGACGCGATTTTGATGAACCCGCCGTTTAGCGCAAATGCCGGAAGAACAAAATCCGGCGATTCAAATTTCGGCTTTCGGCACATAAATTCCGCATTGCAAAGATTGAAAAGGGGCGGAAGACTCGTCGCCTTGTTTGGCACCGAGGCTCTAACGAAAACGCAAAAAGGCTTGAAGTTCCTAAGGGACTTATCGGAAAACTTTGACCTCAGAGCGATTATCCATCTGCCTAAAAACGCTTATTACAAATACGGAACGAGCCTGCCGGTGTCAATTCTTTGCATCGTAAAATGCGAGCCTCAAAAACCACTTAACGAAGTATTGAAAATCAACTGCCCAAATCTTGAAGATGTTTTGTCAAACGCCAAAATATTTGATTAGTCAAAAGCGCAGGCAACATCGAAATAAAACCCTCTTACGAATACCTATTAAAAATAAAATGCTGAACTTAAATCACGCTGAAAACAGTAAAAGTAATACCGCTTTCAATGGATTAACTCCAGGAAATCAATCAAACGATGTAGGAAACTGCGAAAAGTCTGAAAGTAAAGTAAACCAAAATCAAAAGGATCATTCGGCTGAAAACCTTACGTCCGCTAACGGCAATCAAAGTGCAAAAACAGAAACAAATTTTGAAGAAAATCTTTATGAGTGCGCTTATTTAACGGGTGGAGCTGCACACCCGGGAGTAGTTGTCGAAACCGCCGGACTTGCTAATATCAAACCGCCGCCTCTGACATATCGCCCACGTTTGCCGGTTGAACTTATAACCGACGGCAAGATTTCAGAAATCCAGCTTGAGCGCATAATCTACGCCGGGCAAGCGCACACGCAGCTTTTGCCGCATTCTTCAGCGCGAGCCGCCATTTCAATCGGCGACGGCACGGGAGTCGGGAAAACTGGAACGATTCTGGGCATTATTCTCGATAACTGGTTTGCGGGACGCAAAAAAACGGTTTGGTTCAGCGTGAAATTCGATTTGATAAAAGCAGTCAAGGACGAGATGGCGAGGCTCGGCATTAGAATTCCGATCCAGGTTATCAATGATTACAAACCTGAAGAACAAATTACGCTCTCGAAAGGCATCATTTTTTGCACTTATCAATCGCTCATCGCCAAATCGAAAAAAGGTCGCCGTCGAATTGATCAAATAACGACGTGGCTCGGCGCAGAAGGTTTGTTGATTTTTGACGAAGGACACCGCGCCAAAAATTTCTTTGAAGGCGAAAGGCGCGGCAGCGGAACGCAGACGGGAGCGGCGGTTGTTGAGATTCAGGACTTGGTGAAATTTCCCGATTACCGCATCGTTTATTCGTCGGCAACGGCAGCAACCGAAGTGCGGCATCTCGCTTATATGATTCGGCTGGGGCTTTGGGGGCAGGGAACTGCGTTTGCGGATTTTGCCGAATTTGCGGCGGAAATCGAAGAAGGCGGAGTCGGCGCGATGGAAATGGTCTGCCGCGACCTGAAAGCGATGGGCAGATATTTCTGCGGCAGTCTTTCAATGGGCGCCTGTTCGGAATCAGGTTTATCGGTCGAATACCGCGAAGTCATCCATCGCTTAACCGCGCATCAGCGCGAGATGTATGACAATATGGCGCAGGTCTGGCAGGCGATTTTGCAGAAAACCGAAAAAGCACTCGCTTTGACAAACAGCGCGAAATTCCTGCGCCGCTTTGTCATAAATAATTTTTGGGCGGAGCATCAGCGATGCACGAAAGCGATTATTACCGCCTTTAAAGTTCCGACGCTCATCGGCGAAATCGAACGCGCACTTACCGAGCAGCATTCAATTATCGTTTCGATCACCAGCACGGGCGAGGCGAATATGACCAGACAGATGGCGCGTTCGGCGGACGAGGAAGAAGCGATTTCCGATCTTGATTTCAGCCCGCGCGAAACGCTTACTCGTCTCATCGAAAACTGTTTTCCGACCGTTCTTTACCAGGAAGTTACGGATAAAGTTACGGAAAAAATCACATACGAACCTCTTCTTGGAGAAACCGGCGAACAAATTCATTCAAAATCCGCGCTTGCCTTGAAACAAGAGTTGCTCGACCGTCTGGCGACATTGCAACTGCCCGAACATCCGCTCGACCAGCTTATCAATCATTTCGGAGCCGAAAACGTGGCGGAGATGACCGGGCGCAAAAATCGCCTGGTAAAACTTTCAAACGGCGATTACGCCTACCGTCCGCGCGGCATCGCCGGTGTTCCGCAGCGGCAGACGAATCTGCACGAGCTTCAGAGTTTTCAAGGAAAGCGCAAGCGGATCGCCATTATGTCGGAAGTTGCCGCGACGGGCGACAGTTTTCATTCGGATAAACGCGCCAAAAATCAACAGCGGCGCGAACATATCGCCGCCGAACTCAAATGGTCAGCCGATAAACAATTACAGGATTTCGGGCGTTCGCATCGCTCAAATCAAGCCAGCCCACCGATTTACATTTTGGTTTACACCGAACTCGGCGGCGAAATCCGCTTTTCGACTTCGATTGCGCGTCGCTTGGCAAGCACCGGCGCATTAAACAAAGGCGACCGCCGCGCAAATCAAATCGGCGGGCTGGAACGCTTCAATCTCGAATCAAAAGAAGGTCGCGCCGCGCTTAAAATCGTTATTGACCGGATTTTGGCGGGCTTTGAGATTCCGGGACTGGCGGACGCGCATCTTGCGCTTTTTGATATGGGCTTGCTGACAAAGAGCGAATCGGGCGAGCCGACAATTTCGGACGGCGAAAAACAAAACATCGTGCGTTTCTTCAATCGTTTGCTTTCGCTCGAAGTTGATCGCCAAAACGCGCTGTTTGAATATTTTTACAAAATTTTCACCGAAACCGTTGAGCATCTGAAAGCGACCGGCAAATACGATCTCGGACTCGAAGACATCAAAGCCAAATCCGTCAAAATCAGGCGTGAGCCGCAACTGATTCACCGCGACAACGCGACGGGCGCGACGACGCATCTTTACGAACTCGAAACGGTGCAAGCGACGAATCCGGCGCGTTTTGAAGATTTGGAGAGGGAAGATGCCTACTTTTACCGGAAACTCGGCTCAGAAGCAACGGAATTCGTCGCGGCGCGTGCTTCTCTGATCCACACCGACCCGGAAACCGGCGAAAGCTACCAGACTTTTGCCGTTAGCCGTACGTCGGGGAGAAACTTGTTTTATCTTGACGAAGAGGAACTTGCCGCCCGCTACCGCCTTGTGCCGAAATCAAAAGCGAAAGATTGGTGGAACGAAGAAGTTGCCAAAATCCCGCCGTTTGTTACAAGAGAAGTTTTTATTTTGAGCGGCGCATTAATTCCCGTGTGGCGGCAAATCAAAAACGTCAAAGATGCCGGCACGAAAATCGTTCGCACGACGACCGATGAAGGCGTGCGGCTCGTCGGACTGCAAATTCCGAAACCGACGGTTAAAGAAATTGTCCGCCTGTTCGATTGCGTCTGGGAACGGGAAGAAACTTCGGCAGAAATTTTCCAAAGCGTTTTGTGCGGCAAAGAATCACTCGAACTCATCGAAAATATTCGCCTCAAAAGCTCGAAATTTTTCGGCACGTTTTATCTCGAAATCGTTCCGGGCAGAGCCGAACACCCGAAGAAGTTTCGCGCCTTCGGCGTAACAAGCATCACGCAAAACAGCCGTGAGCGATTTTTGCTGCCGCAGAATGAACAGCAAGCCGCAGAACTTTTGCAAAAACTTCTCGCGCAGTTTCCGCCCGTTTCGGGAGTGAGTCAGGTTGTCGAGAAAATCGAAAAGAAATCTTTGGAACAAAACAATTTCGCGCCGGTAAAAACTGAGTTTGCGCCGATTGACGTGCGCGAATGGATGATTGAGCCTGATGCGGAAGAACTTGCCCGGATCAGTTTATAAAGTCCTTTGAAAACTTTGAAAAAATAATATTGAAATTATGATTATCAACTTGGATAGACTTGAAAACGCTTTTGAAACAGCCCTTATCGCGCTCGAAAAAGAAGATTTACCTGGCTTTTTGAAAAAACGCTGGCGTAACGCTCTGGAAAAAGCCAAAGAGCGGCTTAATGAACAACCCATTTTCGCGTGGCAGCCGGAAAGATTGACCATCGTTTCGATCCCGAAAGAAAAGAGTGTCGAAACGGGTTGCCGTTTTTATTGGGCGAGCGCATCTGAGTGCCGTCGCATTGATAAATCCGGCTTGTGTCAGGCGTTTTTCGAGGGTTTTCCCTGTTGGCATCGTGCCGCGCATTTATTGCTCGGAATTTACTTTGGTGGAAGCGTTAAAAGCCAATCTGACATCAATCAGAACTTCAGTCACAACGGAGAAGTGTCAACAACAGTTGACACTTTTGGTTGACACTTCTGCCAACCAAAGTTGACATTTTTCTTCAGCCCAAATCTAAAGCGGCAGACGACAAAAAAATTATTCGTTAGTTATTTCGGCAGTTCTGAGCATATCGAGTAAGCGAAAGAAAAAAGCGGCATAAATTTTGTAATGAAATCGGGCAGTAAAAAAATTATGTATGCTCAATTTTCTACAAATCGTGAACACGAAATTACCGAATCTTTGATTTTGACAGGCGGCAGTTCTTCTCTTGGAAGTTTGAAAAACCGTCAAACGGAAAACCCGAAAATCGCCGCGCTCGACTTGAAAATCGAACGCTACTCGCGTGCGAGACATCATGTTTTAATCACCGGCGAGCGCGGAACGGGGAAGACGACTATCGCCCGCCAGATTCACAACAAAAGCACCAGGCGCAGTAAACAATTCGTCAGCCTCAACTGCGCGACGCTCAAAGAAGAACTCGTTGAATCCGAGCTTTTCGGCTACGAAAAAGGCGCGTTTACGGGAGCGAATCAAATGAAAGCCGGACTTTTCGAAACGGGGAGCGGCGGCACGGTTTTTCTCGACGAAATCGGTGAACTTTCTTTGAATCTGCAAGCCAAATTGCTCAAAGCGGTCGAAGAAAAACAAATCCGCCGCGTCGGAGCAAGCCGCGAACTTCCCGTTGATTTGCGGATTATCGCCGCGACATCGAGAAATCTACGCGAGATGGTCGCAAACGGAGAATTTCGCGCCGACCTTTATGACCGTTTGAATGTCCTCGGCTTGGGCACGATTCCGCTCCGCGAACAGAAGGAAAAAATTCGTGATTTGGTTATCGCCGGACTTGAACGAGAGCGCACCGCTGTGAGCCGCCGAAAAAGTTTTCAAATCGAAGCTTGCGCCGTTTCGCTTCTGGAAAATTACAGTTGGACGGGTAATTTCCGTGAACTGAACAATTTCGTCTTTAAATTGGCGATTGAGTATTCAGACGAAGAAATGATTACCTTTGCCGACGTGCGGGCATTGCTCGCGGAAAAAGAAATCATTTCCGTCCGGCAAGAAATTAGTGAAGACGAGTCGCCGACTTTTGCCTGCGACAATCAACTCGTGGTTGAAATCAACCCGGACGAACATCTCGACGAAATCATCGAGCGCGTCAAAGAACGCTACATTTTTCATCATCTCAAAGACAAAAGCTACCGCCGCACGGCAGAGCATTGCGGCATTTCGCGTAGTATGATTAGAAGAGTCGCCGATAAATACGCGGTTATTTAATTACAGGCAGCAATTATGAACGAACCGAAAAAACCAGACTTCTTTCCTGAAATAGATGAACGCGACACACATTTAACTGCGCCCGATATTTACGAGCCTTATCAGGACACTGAAGAGGACCTTTTCTACGAAGAACGCCTTAAAGAAATTGAAGCAAACATTAACGAGAAATTAGGCGCAGCAGATTCGGATGAAGACTTAGGTGAATTGCCCTTTGATGAGGAAGCCGACCGCAAAAGATGGGTCAAACTCGAAAAAGACTTCGACCGCGTTTTTGACGAAGCCGAACGGTTAAATTCCTAATCCTTCGACAAAAGTTCCTGCAAATCTTCAATCAGCGCGGCGAGATTTTCCGGCGGAATCGAGAAACCAACCGCTCTTGCGTGCTGATGGACGCGAAGCACGCCGGTTGATTCGCCGCTCGCAAATAAATCGCCCGCGATTTCCGCCGCTTCGCCTATTTTCGGCGCGTCGCGGAAACGCTTTCGCAAATCAACCGCTTCATTCCACTCGCTTTCGGTCATCATTGCGATAACCCGGTAAATGTCGAAAGCGTGATACGCGCCGAAATCTTTTTCTTCGTCTTCGAGGCGGTCGCGCAGCGCGAATAATTTCATCACGAGATACGAAAACGGATGCGGCAGGTAAATTTCAAGCGGCGCATCGCCTTCGCCGGCGATGTTTACGGGAAGCAGATTTTCTTCAATCGTGACGGCTTCTTCGGTCAAATAGCCGTGAATGTTTTTCGCCTTTTTCGGACGGATACGCGGTTTGTTGATTTTCACGAGTTTTCGTTCGGTTTCCGTTAAAGGCAGCGCCGCCAGCAAATCGATTTTGACGGGTTTTTCAAAGCCTTCAAAAACAGTCGGAAGTTGAAATTGAAAAAACGGCGCGAGCGGCTCAAATTTCAATTTCGAAAGGGCGTCCCTGATTTTTTCGATTTTTTCCGCGCTGGTGATAATTTCCGCGCTTAAAAACAAATCCAAATCGTTCGTCGAACGCGCCTGCGGAATTTCCTCGAATCTCGTCGCGGCGTTCGTTTGGCGAATGTATTCGGTTTTGAGAACCAAGCCGTATCCGCCGCCCAAAATGAGCTTGATTTCGTCTTTTTGAAGTTCGAGCGCGAGTAGTCGAAGCTGCTCGCGGAGCGGGTCGGGTGTCATATTTTAACTTTATTCGCTTTGCCTTTTAATATTTTAGTTCAAGCAGCTTTTTAATCATCAAACTTGCCGCTTCCTGTTCGCGTTTGCCTTCGGTTGAAAGCTGCAAAAAGATTTCTAAAGGCGAGAGAAAATACGAATCCTGCTCCTGTCGGCGGTCGAAATAGACGGTTGGCTCATCGGTTTCAAGCAGTATTAAGTCCGGGAAACGGCTCGTCTCGGCAAAATCAACGCCTTCCAGCAATTCGTCAATCGATTCCGTATAAATTTTCATTGCCGATGTGTCCGAAGTCATCACGGTGTATCTCGCCGGATAATCCCACGCAAAAAGGGTATTCTTCTTTTTGGAATTTTTCGACATTTTTTCTAATGCCGGCGACAGATCATCGCATTTGACACTCAAAGTTCGTCGCGCTTCCGGGCGGCGATAATTTTTAAGCAGCAAATCGAGCATTTTTTTAGCGTCGAGCAGCCGCACTTTCTCGCTTTTGGCAATTAATAATTCTTCTTCCAGAGTTTTCAGCACCTTCGAAACGGTTGGAAAAGTCGTTTTGCCGCCTCGCTTGGTGATTTCGCTTAAAATTTCACCGACGTTTTCGTATTCCGGCTTGGCAAAAAACACTCGCGGGACAAGCGAACTCGTGCCGCGAAAGACGTTTTTTATCGGCGCGTTCGAGAGAAATTTATTTTTCGCGCCGGCGCGATAGACGAACAGTTTACCGGGAACGACGACCACGCCGTTGCCGGACAAATCAATCCCGCTGATTTCTGCTTTCCAGAGTCGGTTAAGACTGCGTTCGCTTAAATACGGCGCGATGATGATTGGATAAAAAGACTTGTCGGCAACTTTTTTTGCGCCTGATTCCTTAGTCTTTTTTTCGAGCCGGAATATTCCTAAATCAATTTGCTTCGGCGTTGCCTGCCCTAAGATTTCAGCAACAAAACTCTCCGAGTTATTCTTCCAGCCAATACTCAACTTTACGTCGCCGTTCGCCGTCTTCGTTTTTCGGTCTTCGAGCTTGATTTCGAGCGGCTCAAAATCAATATTCCCAATCGAATCTTTTATTTGTTCTTCGGTTAATCGCCTCATCACTTTCCTATTTTACACGATTTTCTTAAATAAGAAAACAACTACTTTTAGGAAAATAAAAAGAAAGCGGTTGGCAAAGAACGCAAATACTGGAGGATTTTTCAAAAAAGATGAAAATATTATCATCAGGTTCATTTCTTAATCTTGAAAACGCCGAGAGCGTCGAAGCGTTAAAATTCACCGCCCGCCGTCTAGCTGAGCATTCGACAGGCGCGGTCAAGGAAAACTTAAACGCGCAGCAGCTCGAAAATTTGGCACTTCAATTATGGCAAAAAGCCGAATACGTTGCCCGCGAAACCGAGCGGCGAAGGTTGCAGCAGATATTCGTCGAAAATTTCACCGAAGGCTTTCGTGAGTTAAAGCCGGATTTGAAAGTTTCGCCGATTGAAAACGCCGACTCTTTAAATCAATCTTTCGCGCAAAAACAAGGTGCGGATGAGGAAACGAGAGAGGACAATTTCGCTTCGTCAGCCGAACAAACACCCGAAATTGCGGAAAAAACGGATGAGTTTTTGGGCTTCGTCAAAGCCGATGATACATTTGGCGACGCGCCTGAAAGTGAAACGGGCGCAGTGGCAGAACCACAAGAAATTATTCGGGAAAATATTCAATCCGAATCAGCTTCTCAAATTTTAACAACGCAGCCTCAAACCCCTTCAACGACCGTTTCGATAAGTGAGCAGGTTAAGGAAAAAACGGAAGTTACAGCAGAAATAGCCGAAACCGCTACACCTCAACAGGCTGCCAAAAATGATTCAGCGGCGACGAACCAGACAAATAAAACTTTGGCGGTGCAAGTGAAAGAGCCGTTCGAGTTCGGAAAATGCGCGGTGAGTTTGAATTTAACTTTGCTCGCTGGCTCAGGCGCGAGTAAAAACCGCAAAGCGATTATCAGCACCGCTTCGCATAATCTGCCGCCGGAAATCGAGTTTTGTGAGATCGCCGATGGCGAAGACTTAGAGCAAATCACGGAACTCTTGAAAAATAAATTGGCGCGTTTCCGGCAATCATTGCCCGTCAAATACATCGAGCAGCTTCGCACGGCGAAAAGTAAAACGGCAAAAAAGAGCGAGCCGACAAAATCCACAACCGCCGCCGCTCCCACTCAAACCGAGAAGAAACAGCCGGAACGGACGGAAGAAAAAGTGCAAGCGGCAAATACAACCGCGCCGCTGCCGCCGATTGGTCAGCAAAATGCGGCTAATGAAATTCAAGGAAGTCTTTTCTAAAAAAAATTATGAGCGAAAATACAATCAACGAAAACGAACGTGCGACGAGCGCGGAAGATAAAAACGCGAACAACACGCCGGCGACAAATGCTGCGGCGAACGAACAAGCGACGAGCGAATCCGAAAACGCGAATTCCCAAAAAACTGAAGCGGCGCAGGCGGCAATCATTAAAATCGAAGGTCAGGAAATTCCGCTCGATGCGGCGATTGCGGCGGATGACAATTTGCTGAAAACGGCATTAAGTCCGTATTACCCGTCAATCAAAAACGCCCAAATCACCCGCGAAACGCGCAACGGGCAGATGATCGTTTCGATTGTCAAAAAAGCCGAGCATAAAGGAAGCGGCAGGCGGTAAAAGCGTGATGGCGAGCAGGAAAATCAGCGAAAGTTTGGGCGCAAGCGATAAGGTGTTGCGGCGGCTCGTCAAAATGCCGGAAAGCGCGCACCAGATTTACGAGCTTGCCGAAAGCCTGTTTATGCGCGACGACGGCGCGGCGGGACGAATGACACTCGCCGAGATCGAGCGCGTGAACAATTATTTGCGTCAGACCGACAACGATCTTAAATGGATGCAAAAGCAGTTGCAGGATTTGGCGATGGTCGAAGGCAACTTTGAAACGGATGTGATTCCGGTCGGGTTTTAGGTTTTGCGTTATGGCTCAAACAATAATCAAAAAATTGAGCGGGCAAAGCGTCGCCAAACTTCCGCCGGTTGTGCATCAGCTAATCGAAAAAAATCGGCAAAGACGCATCGAAGTAGTCAAAACAAGCGGAAATTTTCGTGGGCGACTCGATGAAACTACTGCTTATTTGCGCTGGAAAGCGAGCAATAACACGCTTTCCGACGCAATTTGGTATATCGCCTCGGAACTCGACCGCGAACGTCTCTACGCGCTTTATCGCCAACTTTTCCCGAAAGAATGGCGAAAATCTTCGGCGAGTTACAAAAAGACGGGTTTTAACGAATATCACACCGAAAGGGAAATCGAGTTTATCGAACTCGTGAGCCGTAATTATTTTCCTTTGGAAACCTGGCTTGACTGGTCGGATTTTCGTTTTGACCATATTCCGATTGAGCCGATCAATATGGATTTATGCTGCGGCGAATTTGAGTGGGAAGAATTTCGTCCCTGTCTGCGTTTCGCCATCGCCGCTTTCTTATGGCGCGGAGGACTCTACGATATGGATTGGGGCGAAATTCTTTCGAGCTTCAATGTCGAAATCGAAGATTTGCCGCCGATAGAACGTGATACGCCGCTTTACGCCGAACTCGAAAAGCAACGCGACCACCCGAAAATCAAACGGTTTCTGCATTTAATCGAATTTATCTACCACGATACGGGCAATCCGTTTATTGATACGACCTGCTGCCAGCCGGTCGAGCTTTTCGAGTGGACGGTTGAAGACTTGGAAAAACTCAAAGCGGATTACAACGGAGTGGCGCAATACTTCGCTGATATGGACAGCATTGACGCTTCGATTGAACGTAACGCGCTGGCGACTTTTAAGGAACTTATCTCGCTTTGGAACACGGGACGATTGCCTAAAGTCAAGCGGCGGATAGAAACGACAGATAAATCAGACGACGAGCGCGGATTGCTGATAAACATTTTGGCGGAGACTCAAGCCGAAGAATTCGCCTTAACTTTTTGAAAGGATTATTTGGAATTATGAGCCGGACTGAAAATCAAAATTTTCTTGCGCCGCCTGTTGACGCACGCGCGGCGTTGTTTTTTCTCGAAGGTCATTACCAGCTAAATTACCGCGAAGGCAGCATCGAACGGACGAAGTTTTTAAGTCCGGCACAAATCGGCAAAGCCTTTTCCGTAAGCGACGTTTTCGATTCGGGCTGGTTCGACGCCCGGGTTTTGCGTTTCGCGCTCCTTGCGAAGAAAAAACAAAAGGTTTTGAGTGTCCTGCCCAGCCGAAGGCGAAAAGTTTTCATCACCGATCCGCGCTCCGCCGAAGAAAGAGAAACTGATAATAACAGCACGGACGATTCGATTCTCGAACTCGAAATTCCGCTTCCCGCCCTTTTGCTGCTCGGCTGTGGAAACAGTTATTACCTATGGGCGACGCTCGATAGAAATATTACCCAAAAATCGAAAATCTCCCACGCGCCGTTTCCGAATTTAGACAATTCGGGCAGCATCTGTTTCGGCAGAAACGCCGCGCCCGAATGTCGCCTCGATTGCTTAGAAACTGTCTGGCAATTGATTATGGACAGCCCGTTTAATAACCATCAAAGCGCGAATCGCTGCCGGACTGAGCCGGATGATGCGCGAAAATTACTGCTTTCTTTAAACGGCAAGAAAACTTTTCCGAAAAACGCTCTCATTCAAACTAACTACACCGTCGCAGATCTTTGGAATTCGGCGGGTTAAAAACAGCAAATCTTCAAACAATATGAACATACCGCAACTCGTCGAGCGCAAATTTTTATTCGCGCCCGACCAGCCTATACAAGCATTGCTTTATGAAATCGTCATCGCCCAAAACGGCGTTTTCAAACGCGCCCGGAGGCGTGAAATGACCGCTTCGGTCGAGCTTTCCGCCTTCAACGTCAAAATTCACGAATTAGCAATCGGTGAAGCGTTCGTTAAGTTAGCAGAAAAAATTCCTGCTCGCCTTTTCACGGAAATTCTGACTCACGCCCGAAATACAACCGATGCCGGGAGCTTTACCGAAAATCTCTATGCGGTTTGCTACGACGCTGAAATAGGAGGCTATTATTGGAAGGAAATCAGCCGTTTCCGTCGCTTTGGCAGCACCGTCGCCCGCGACGACGATCCGGCTTATCAAAACGCTATTCTGGAAATCCATACGCACCCGCCGAATTGCCACGGGTTTAGCAGCCAGGACACCTCGGACGAGAGCGGGAAATTTCGTCTTTTCGGGATTTTGGTTGATATTCACTCCGAACAACCATTGATCCGTCTGCGTGTCGGAATTTACGATTCGTTTTGGGAAATTCCGGTTGAAACCGTCACGAATGAACTGCCCGAAAATCTGACCGATTTGGTCAAACAGGAAAGTAATCGGTTGGCGCAAGCTCACAAAAGTTTCAGCGACGAAATGGGCGGGTTTTATTCCGATGGCTATAACGCCTCTGCAAATCTGTCGTATCTCGAAAATTTATGAATGTAGATTTGAGCTTCCTGAATGCCAAATTAGTCTTGCCGGTTGACTATAAATCAGTCGAATTTTGGCTCGTCGGCGCGGGCGGCAGCGGCAGTTTTATGGCGATGAATCTCGCTCGTCTTGCGTTTGAACTGAAAACGCTGGGAAAACAAGCAACCATCGTTATCGTTGACCCTGATTGCGTGGAAGAAGGTAATATCCCGCGCAGTAATTTCTGTTTTGCCGAAACGGGAGCAAACAAAGCCGAAACGCTCGCCGGACGCATTACCCGGGCGTGGGGAATCGAAGTCGGGTTTATTAAAGAAGGCTTTCGCCCCGCGCATCTTCAAAACAAAACCGACGATTGGAGCGTGACAATTTCCAATTCAAACAAACTGACAATTTTGGTCGGCTGCGTTGATAATCATCTGGCGCGTCTGGAAATGCACGAAGCATTAAAATTTCATAACGAAAAAAGCTACGATACCGCTTTTCCGCGCCTCTGGTGGATTGACGGCGGCAACGGACGCGATTCCGGACAAGTCTTAATCGGCAACCGCTTAAATGAAAAGGAAATCTGCCAGTCGGCGCTGAACACGCCGATTCTCTCGCTTTTGCCCGCGCCGAGCCTGCAACACCCGGAGCTTTTACAACTTGAAGGCGGAAAAAATACGCGAAGTCTCCAGCGGGCAAACGAAAGACTGACTTGTGCCGAGCGCATTCGTTTGGGCGAACAAAGTCTAAATGTCAACAGCCGGGTCGCCGTGGAAATGTCAGAGATTTTATCGCAGCTGCTTTTAACCCAAACTTTGAAACGGTTTGCCGCTTATTTTGATTTGGAATCCGGCGCGAGCCGCTCGATTTACAACACGCCCGAAAATATTTTGGCAGCGACAAAATTTAAGCCGAAAACGAAGTCGGAAATCAGCAAAAACAAAAAATAAAGCGGCAGGTTACAACTTGAATTGAGACGAAAAAAAATTATGGATCAATTGATTAATTCAACAAATTCTGAAGGTGACGCGCTGGCAAATGATATTTGGGCGATGCTTGGCGGACAACCGGAAACCAACGAAAATTCTTCCGCCGCTTCGGTCAATCAAATGAAGACTATGAATCAAGATGAAACGAGCGAAATTTCAGATTTAGCAACCGAAATATTAGGCAAACTTGAACAGAAAAAGCAGACGGCAGCCGCGCATCTCGGCATATCAAAGGCAGAAGTCGAAACGATGCCGTTTGACTTGACCGCGCTCGAACAGTCGGGAATTTTTCTTAATATTGACGCGACCGGATTTTCGGTATTAAGCCGCCAGCTTGATTGGCAATCGCTCGGCATCGAACTTCCCGCTGACAAGACGGTTTATTTGAGTCCGCCGCGCACCGGGCTGCTGCCCGACGATTACCGCAAGCCATTATTGCGGGCTGCTTCACAGGCACACAACGCCCTTTGCCGTTACAGTTTTCGCTTCAATCTGTGCGAAACCGTGCTGGGTTCAAGCGAATATCGCTGGATTCCTTACACTGCCTTTGAAGCGTTTGAAAAGGAATTCGCCGCCGCGCTTGAAACGCTCGCTCGTGCCAAAGCCGCAGTCGTTGAAAATTACGCGGAGATTCTCGAAACATTGCGTGATACTTTCCAAAAACTTGCAACCGATTCCGCCGACCGTCTGGCAGCAACGGTAAAAGATGAGCCGTTTGACCGCGACGGATTTATCCAAACAACGGTTGCGCGTGCGATGGCGATGATTCCGACTGTTCCGGCAATTCGGGACGGAATGCGAATCCAAATGCGCCCAAAGGTTATATTGCTGGGTTCGGAAATGCGAGCCGAACAAGCGCGAGTCGCCAAACTCGATTTGGAAACGCTGGAGTCGAGCAAAGCCCAAACGGAAATTGCGCTTGAGATTCAAACAAACAAAGATATTGCCGAAATAAAGGTTAAATCCGTTTATGAAGACGAAAAACGCGAACAGGAATTAAAAGAGCGCATTCGCCAAATCAAAATCGAAGCAGTCAAAAGGGAAGTCGAAGCAGGACTTTCACCAATAAAGGAAGGTCTTGACCAACTCAATAACACAATTTATGAAGCCGCAAAAGAGATGGCGGAAAAACTCAACCAAGCAAAATTCGTTTCGGGCGGCACAGCGAAAAAAGCGCGTGAGATGTATCGCTGGTTCAAACTGATGAATTTTACCGGCGACGCGGAAATCGAAACAGTTCTCGCCGAGCTTAACAAAATCGCCAGCCGCGATGCGAAGACACGCACCGCAACCGAGATGAAAGAAGCAGTTGACCAGGTAATTTTGGCAACCTCGAAACGCGCCCGCAAAATGCTCAAGACCGAACAACTCGACGCGCTCGAACTCTAAAGAGCAACACGCTTTGCGCCTTAAATTTTATGCCTGTTATTTTGAAAAAAAGTTTTCTTTTTCATTACGATCCGACAATCACTTCAGATAAGGTGTTCAATCTTTTCGTTATTGACAACGAAAACGGCACATATTCAACAATCAGCGAATACGGGCGGAGCGGCACGAAATTAAACGTCAAACCGCTCATCGAAAATTGTTCGCTCTCAATGGCGCAGAGCCGTTTTTCGGCGAAATTGAACGAAAAGGTTTATCACAAAAGAACGCCGTATAAGCACACGCTCAACGCTTCGACGAGTCCGACTTATCAAGCCCTTGGCGCGGAAACGAAATCCGTCGTCGCCACGGGCGAACAGGCGAAAATTATTGATTTCAAACCAACTCAGATTCCGGCGCAAACGGAAAATAAAAGCGGCGAGCAACAAGCAGAAAGTAAAAATTCAAACCGCTCGAAACGAATCGGCGTTTTGAATCTCAACGCGCTAGACGCTTTGGAAATCTAATTGTCAGCAAACTTAAACAATCGTTCATATATGGAAAATCAATCAAGCGAAGCGAAATTTCTCGGGGAACTCGATACGCTCATTCGGGCGCGTTACACCTTGCTCGCCATCAATACCTACGAGGAAGAACGACTCAAGGAATGTCTTCTGGAGTTGATGAGTCGCGAAAAACATCGGGATAAACCGCTTTATTTTTGGAGTCGGACAAACGGCATTGTCAAAATCGTTGACGAAATGGCGAATGGTGTTCCGCTCAAAGAAGTCAAAGTTATGCCTGAAACTCAAGACCCACTCTCCGCGCTCGAATTTATTGCCGCGCAACAAACCGGAATCTTTCTGCTTTGCGATTTCGCTCCATTTATTGCGCCTTACGGACAGGAAGACCCGGTGCTGGTCAGGCTTTTGCGCGAAGTCGCGTGGAAGCTGAAAATCACGAAAGCGACAATTTTGTTCGCCGGTCCGAATTTTCCGGACATCAAAACGCTCGAAAAAGAAGTGTCGGCACTTGAACTGGATTTGCCCCAGGAAACAGAAATCGTTGACACACTCGATATTCAGATCGAAAAATTTGAGCGGCAGAATATCAAAATTGATTTGAGCCAGAAAACGCGGGCAAATCTGATTCAGGCTCTTTTGGGACTCACGAACGACGAAATCTCGAACGTCATCGGCAAAGCAATTATCAGCTGCGGCGGCTTTGACGATAAATCTCTGGCAATAATCTTAGACGAAAAGAAAAAGGTCATTCGCGGCAGTTCCGCGCTGACTTACATTCACCCTGAACCGGCGAACTCTTTGGGCGGTTACGGGTCTTTGCGTGAAATTTTGAAAAAGGCGGCGCACACTTTTTCGCCGGAAGCCAAAGCGCGGTTTGTCGAGCCGTGTAAAGGAATTCTGCTGGTCGGCTTGCCCGGCTGCGGTAAGGATTTGTGCAAACGAGTCGCGTCCAGCATCACGAACCGCGCGTTGCTCGATTTAGATTTCGGCTCGATTATGGGCGAAGGCGGCGGAGTCATCGGACAGAGTGCGATTTCGATCAAACGCGCTCTTTCGATTGCGACGACCGTCAAAGGCATTTTGGGAATTTCCGAGTTTGAAAAAGCCGTATCCGGAATGAAGTCGTCGGGTAAAACCGACGGCGGCGAAACGGCGCGGACGATTTCCTATCTTCTGAACTGGATGCAGGACAACCGCGACGTGTTGGTTTTTGCGACAGCCAATGACGTGCGTGATTTGGAATCGGAGCAATTTCGCATCGGCAGGTTTTCCTACATTCATTTCGTTGATCTGCCGACAAGAGATGACCGGCAGGATATTTTCCGCGTTCATCTCGCTAAACGCGCGCTCGTGCCGGAGGATTTTGATCTGGATGTTTTAGCGGAAAAAGCGGAACAGTTTTCCGGCGCGGAAATCGAAGGCGCAGTCAAAAATGCTGTACTGGAAGCCTTTATTGACGGTAATCGCGCCGCTGACACCAAAGATGTGATATCGGCAATCGGCGGCATTACCCCAACCGCCGAGATGATGAAATCCAAAATTGACGAGATCCGCGAATGGGCGAAAAACAACATCAAAGGCAGCCGCAATGACTCGGCAATTCCACAAGCCGCAAATCGGGCGGGCGCACGAGTTTTGGAAATTTAATTGACGGATTTTCAAAAAGAAGAGCGTGGATGTCTTTTGCTGGATTTGCGCGGAGATTTCGCCATCATTTCATCGAGAATAATGGCTTCGTGCAAAATCTGCTGAGTCATTTCGGAATATAAATCTTCGACGTTAAAAATTTCTAGATAGCGCACCTGCTTTAATTTTTCGCCTTCGCCGAGCAAAATTCCGGGCAGCGGAGCAAGTTTCCAGCCGTGCGGAAAGCCGAGGGTAATGTGATCGTAGTGGCGATTCAAATAACAAAAATTTCGTCGAAGCGTGTAAAAGGGAATTCTCCATTTGATAGTGCAAGTGACATAAGGCGGCAAATTCTCCTGCAAAAAATGGTGTGCGGCAATCAACAGTTGCTGGACTTCAGGCGGGTTTGTTTCTTCGATGTAATCTAAAACGCTCATCAAAAACCTCAAGTTTGAAACAAGAATTTTACCGGGATTTCGGCGAGATTCAAAAACGAACAAAAAGAAAGCGGCGGATAAAAATCGGATTATTCAGATATTTTTTCGGGAGCAACGGGAGAAACAAAAAATGTCAAAATATATGACTTTCACGAGCGCGGCATTCAAAGACCGCGAATGTCTTTTAAAAGCCCTCGCTGAATGCGGTTACGGAACGGTTGAAGAAGGCGAATCTCTGTCGCTTTATGGCTATCAAGGCGACCGGCGAGAGGAGACGGCGCAGATTATCGTCAGACGGAAATTCATCGGTAGCGCATCGAACGATTTGGGCTTTCAAAAAACCGATGCCGGATATGTTCCCGTCATCAGCGAATACGACCAGCGGTATATGATGCAGGGCAAATTTTTAACTAATCTGCGAACAAACTACAATCTCAAATCGGCGGAAAAACTCGCCCGCAGCTTGCGCGGCACACTCCATCAGGAACGTATCGGCTCGACGATAAAGATTCGTATCAAATACTGAAAAATTTTATGGCACATATTATCGAAGTCGTGCGCGAGTGCGTTGCCGAAAGCGCGTTCGTTTATGGACGCGCTTTTTTATTCGGACTGAGGTTTCGGCAATTGGTCATCGCCATCAACTGGAATGCCGACGTGGAAACCGAACTCGGGTGAAGCGAATGCGCGCTAGAAGGGTAACGGACGCGCTTACGGCGGGCGACGATTTGGACGCGCTATCAGTGGCTTATTGCCGAATCTTTCCTGAAACCGTTTTTTACAAAGGCGAACTTTCAGACGTTTAAAACTTAAGTAGGAGTCAAAACTATATGCCGGAAATCGAAATTGAAATTAACTTGGAGTCAGGCGATATGGAAACCACCATCAACGGAATTGCCGGATCGTCGTGCGAAAAAACCGCCGAAGCTATCAAAAAAGTTTTTGGTAAGCCTGTCAAAGATGAGAAAACGCGCGATTATCACATTCAGCCGCAGGTTAAGCGGCAAATCAAAGGAAAATAATTTTCCCGTTACAAAATTTTCTGCGTCGCTTCCCGAGCGGCGCATTTTCATTAAACGAAATAAAATTATGCAAATTGTCGCAATCGGAAAACCGCTCTTTGAAGCGCGAGGCGAACTGCCCGAAGCTATTGAATACAACTATCAAGCGGGCGATCACACGCTGCTTCTTTCAATGAAAAATCTGCATCCGCTGGAAATCAGAGCGGTTCGTGAGGGTGTTGCCGAATTCGGGCTATACTGCGAAAACGGCATGATCTTTCTCCTTTATCGTTTCGGCGAATCCTTGCCATGGTCGGATTCCGCTTTTTCGTGGTGGAATGTGGCGAAAGAAGATCGTCGAATTCCCGCGCCTCAAGCAAATCCGGCGGAAAGAATTCTACTCAAAATCATTCTTGTTGAAGCCGCAACAGGCGTTGTCAAAGCCATCAGAGTAACGACGTTTTCGCCCTCTTTCTCCGAAAAACTTCACACGGCGATTCGAAGCCAGGCAAACGGCAGCGAATTTTCCAGAGAAGAATTTGTCGCTCGCGGTTTAGCAATTTACCAAAAACAAACTCCATTCGATCTTGCCGCCAAATCCATCATTAAAACAAAAGGCGGCGAATAACAAAAATGCCTGAAATTACATTTATCGTTGACGATCTGCGCGGGGTGATTTTGGCTGAAGACAATCAGGACTTCAGAGCGGACGGGTTCGCAGCTCTGCAAAAAACTCTTGGTGAAGCGCAAACCACCGCCTGCGCCCGACCGCTCGAAATTATCAAGCCGCCGGATGATTTTTTTGATGTAAAGTCGAAGGAAACAACCGTTCGCATCGCGGGTTATTACCACAATTCTTTGACCGAAGGACCGGGCAGACGCAGTTCGGTTTTGTTTCAATTTTGTCCGCTCAAATGTAAAGGTTGTTATGTTCCTGAACTGCACGACAAAAATTCGGGCGCGGTAATTTCGGTTAAAAAATTAGCGGAACTTCTGCTTGATCCAAATTTCGAGCGCGACGGCGTGAGCATTTTGGGGGGCGAACCGTTCGCGCAACCTGACGCTTTGCTCACGCTCGTTAAAGAATTACGCTCGAAAAATTGTCCGCACATTATCTGTTACAGCGGCTACACGCTCGAATCCTTGCGCGAAAAATCCTTAATTTATAAATCAATCGGCGATATTCTCGATGAAATTGATATTTTAATTGACGGCGCATTTGTCGAATCCTTAGCTTCGAGTGCGGGATTATGGACGGGCAGCGGCAACCAGCGCGTGATTGATTTACGAACAAACGCAAAGTATCGAAAAAATATTATTCACGGCAAAAGATGAAACCGCTCCAACACGCGCAAATAAGTCAAAAAACTCACGGCGGCACTTGGCAGGATTATGTCGAAATCCATAATTTTTTGGATTCGAGCAAGGCAGCCTGCGCTCATTTCAAGCACCGATTTTTGCTTCATCACACGGAAGGCATCGAACTCGGCGTGCGGATTTTTGGCGAGAAATTTACAAACAGCGAAGATAAATCAATCGAAACTCGGCGATTATTGACCGAACACTTAATCGAAGATGTCGGAAAGGTTATGAAGGTTGAAGATTGGGCGCGCGGGTTTCTGCCGGACCGCCAAGATACTTTTTATAAATTTCTTGATAAAAAGCGGAGTCAAATCGAAACGGATGCAGTTTCGGGCGAAAATCAATTGTTGGATTCGTTCCAACTTTCGGAAAAAGACCGCGCCGCCGTTAAAAATTTTCTTCTCTTTCCGCTCAAAAATTCCAAGCATCCTGCCGCGCTTCTTTTTTCTCATAACTCGTTTGCCATATATCTTGCCGAACGGATTTTGGGTTGGGCATTCATCAAAGCCAAGAAAAACGGCCAGGAGCAACTGGTTTCGGTCCGCGAGGTTTTCGAGCGTGTTATCTTTTTGCGTTTGAAAACTATTTTCTCTCCGGCGGAAATCGTCGCCCGCACTGAATCAAAAGAATGGATGCGAGGCGCGGACGCGAATAAAGCGCAAGCGGAAAAAAAGCGGTTGGCATTGATTTGAATTTTCGAGCGAACCGATTGCGCGTAATGCTTCGATTTGCTCGAACCCGTAAAAAAATATGATAAATACAATTTCCTGCACTCCCGATGAAGCCAAAGAATTAATCAAAAAACTTCGCAGTTTGAAAATGAGTTTTATGCTCTGGGGCGCAACCGGAGTCGGAAAATCGGCTGCTGTTCACCAGCTCTCGGAAGAACTCGATGCCGAACTGCGCGACATCCGGCTTTGTCAAAAACAGCCCACGGATATTGCCGGACTGCCCGCGCTCGACCACGAAAAGCGAGCTACCGTTTTTTATCCGCCCGCGTTTCTCGCGCCGCGCTCAGACGGCAAAGCAGTCGTTTTGTTTTTCGACGAAATCTCACTCGCGCCCGACGACACGCGCAGTGCGGTTTTGGGGATTTTGGAAGAACGTCGGCAGGCTTGTCTTGAAATTCCCGACAACTGGCTAATCGTCGCGGCGGGCAATCGCCCGGAAGATTTGGCTAACGCACGCGGTTTGGGCGCGGCGGCGAATCGGCGTTTGTTGCACATCGTCATCGAGCCGCAGCTTGAATCTACCCTGGCGCATTTTATAAAAGCAGGCGTCGTGCCTGAAGTTCTCGCTTTTTTGAAAGTTTTTCCGCAGCATCTTTCGGGCGATGAGTCAGCGCGGACTCAAAAACACGAGCTTTATCCGCGTCCGGCATCGTGGGAAAAAGTGTCGAATATTTTGGGGGAGTTACGAAAAGCTGACAAACGCCTGCGGCAGCTTGCCGTCGCCGGCATCATCGGCGATTCGGTAGCGGCGGAATTTATGCTGCTTGCTGAAGAAGTTAAGAATATGAAATCGGTTGACGAACTGCTGGAAATTCAACGCGGGAACCCTTCAAGAATTGGAAAATATCTGCCCGATACGATTAACGGCTTGTATGCGCTTTCGTTTGCCATCACAAGCAGAGCCAGCGAAGAAACCGCCGCCGAACTTCTCGAACTCGTCAACCGTTTCGACGAACAACCGGACGAGCGATTTGCCCGTTTGCCGATGCGCGATTTGCAAACGATGGCGGGAAGTCTGCTACTCGAAAAAATCTGGAAAGAAGGTTGGAAAGTCGAGCAGTCGAAAGCCTTTTGGCGATACAACGAAAAACGCGAAGCGGCGAACGCTGCTCAAACCGTCAATGAGTTGATTGAAACTGCGAATGCCGCCCGCGCCCTTGCCGCTGCATAATCATTTCCGACCTCATTTTTCAAAAAATAACTTATCCAATATGCTCGAAAGATTAAACCGTGCCGAATCAAACCGGATGCGCCCGGATTTGGAAGCGGCGATTGAATATCTGCCCGGTTTGGCTGGTCTTGCGCTTTGGTGCAATTTTGCTGACACCGGCGAAGAGGCAATCGCCTTTACTGACGGCAGCACGATTTATGCAGGCGCGGGATATGAAAAATTCGATCCTCGGACGCGTAGATTCATCTGTCTTCACGAAATTCTGCACGTCGCGCTTTGTCATCCGCAGCGGTTCGCGGAACTTGAAAAACGCGAAACGGTCGCGTTCAATCCGCAGATTTTGAATATTTCCGCCGATGCCATTATCAACGAATCGCTCGAAAATCTGACCGGACTGAAAACGCCGACCGATGCCTGGACGCTCGTAAGAATCTGGCAATGCCTTGAAAAAGCGGAAGTCGCAGATAATCCTTCCGCCGCAGGAAATCCGTCATATTATCCGTGGAGTGCGGCGGCAAACAATAGAAAAATAGCGAATTTAACCCGCGCCGAATTTGCTTCGGCGCGCCGTTGGTCTTGTGAGGAACTTTATTACTTTTTGAAATCACAAGTTCAATCTAAACCCGAGTTTTACGGATTTCTGGCGGAGTTTGACGGGCGAGACCTGCTTTCTGGAGATTTGCGCCGGAAATCGTGCGGAGCGTGTAAAACGTGTGAAAAGTGCAAACAGGAAAATTCGCAATCAGCCGAAGGAAACGCGAACGAGGAAAAACGAACCTGGCAGGAGCGTTTGAGTCTTCTGCGGGGAACTGTGCCGAAACTTTTCAAAAGACTTGCCGGAGAACTGCCGCGTGTCGAAACGCCCTGGGAACAGATTTTTCGTTTCTTAATTCAAACCGCTTTTCAGGAAGCAATTCAGAAAAACTACTCGCGTCCCAACCGGCGATGGCTTGCGCTCGAAAGAGATTATCAATCATTTGCCGGAGTGGGTCTTCCGTTCGCACCGGACACAATCAAAAAGCGCGGTGCGCGGCTCGCCGTCGCGCTCGACACAAGCGGTTCGATTGACGAAGCACTTCTGGGAAGATTCTTAGCCGAAATCGCCGCGATGTGTGCATTCAATCAGCGAAATTTAGTTTTGCTCATCGGCGATGCGGCGGTTCACACAATCGCGGAAATTGACTGGAGGGAGGCATCGCGCGAACTTTCCCAGATCAAATACACGGGCGGCGGCGGAACGGATTTTCGACCCCTAATCTCGGCGGCGACTGAATATGAACCGGACGCGCTGGTTTATCTGACCGACCTTTATGGTGAAACTGGCGACGAACCGGATTTCCCGGTCATCTGGGCGACCCACGGCGTGGCGGGAACTGCCGCGTGGGGCGAGCAAATCAGGCTAAAATAATTTCCGAATCAAAACTTCATATCGCCCGCGCCAATCGTTATCAATCACAAAACTCAAGCGGCAGAAAAGGCGCGAATTTCAAATTTATATTCTTAATCCGAATCCGCGCTAAATAATGGAAAACCATATCAAATTTTCAGTTTTGCGCGAAAAGTTTAAAGGCACACAAGCGCGTCCGAAAGGGTTGCGGTTTTTCTCTGAACTCGGCAGGGAAGCGCAGGAATTTGCCATATCGGAGGAACGCAACCGCCCGGATCGTTTTGATTGGGATGATGCCGAGTTTTTAACCGAAAACTTCAAAACACAGTTGGCGGAATTCGGCTTTGAAGAAACAAAAGTTTATTGGAGTCTGGGAAATTGTCAGGGCGACGGCGTAGCTTTTTACGGGCGCGTTCACGCTGAAAGTCTGAAAGAAAAAGATCGCCGGGCAAAGCGGCTGATTGGCGCGCTTCATACGGCGGGCGACGAGCTTTATATCGAGATTTCCGGCGAGCGCGGTCATTATCATCATTGGAACTCGATGACGGTTGAAGTCGAGTTTGAAAATGAAATTGATGATGAGGATTTACCCGCGCGGCTCAAAATCGCGCGTCCAGCCCTACGCGAAAATTTTGAAGAATACTTGGACGAAAGAGTCAAAGAAATCAGCCGTGAGCTTGAAAAATCCGGTTACGCCGAAATCGAATACAGATACGACGAAAACGCGATTCGTGAGGAACTGTTCGAACGTGAACAACTATACGAAAAGGACGGCACGCGGGCGATGACGGGATTTGAGTTCTGCGAATGGTCAAAAGATAAAACGGGCGCGCCCGAAACAATTCAAAACTAGCCGAAAATAAAAATTAAAAACTATGGAATTTATCATCAACCCGTCGCTTCTCAAAGAGGAGCTTGGACTGCTCACGCCGGTGATCGAACGTAAGGCGACGATTCCGGTTTTGAGCAAAATCAAAATGGAAACGAACGCGTCAGGCGAGCTGGCACTAACGGCGACCGACTTGGACGTAACGATGCGCGTCCTGCAGGTGACGGACGTTTTGCAAAGCGGCTCGATTCTGGTCGAAGGCAGAAAACTATTTGAGATCAGCCGCGAGTTGCCGAACGAGCCGATTCATTTCGCGCTCAACAAAAACGGGCAAATCGAAATCCGTTATAAAAAAGGACGACACAAGCTCGGCACCGTCGAAAGCTCGCAGTTTCCCGAAGTTCCGACAAACAAACAGGCGGGAGTGCGCGTTCCGGCAATTATTTTGCGCGAAGCGATTCGCCGAACCTTATTTGCGGTGACGACCGAACAGAGCCGTTTCACGATTAGCGGCGCGAAGCTGCTCGTTGATGAAACGAGTCTGACAATGGTGGCGACCGACGGGCATCGTCTGGCTTTTGCTCGTTTTCCGCTGGTTAATTCGACGGGGCAGAAGCTGGATTTACTCGTGCCGAAAAAATCGCTCGCGCAGCTCGAAGACTTGCTCGACCGCGAAATCAGGCGCGACCAGGAAACTGCGATAGAAATCGGCGACACCGGCAACCAGTTAAGTTTTGCGGCGGGCGGTCACAGCCTTTTTTCGCGAAAACTGAACGGCACTTTTCCTAATTGGGAAATGGTTCTGCCCAAATCGCTCACTTACACGGCGGAGATCAGCACCGACGATTTTCGCCGGTCGCTTTCGCGCGTCACCTTGACTGCTGACGACCGGAATTATTCAGTAACGATGGAAATCGAGCCGGGGCGGTTACTGCTCAAATCGAATACCAGCGACGCGGAAGCGCAGGAGGAAATGATGGCGGTTTTGAACGGGGAGAGCGGAGGTAATGTTCACGCTTTGCGTTTCAACAGCCGGTATCTGATGGATTTCCTGCAAGTCGTGTCGAAGGCGGGAAGTCCGACTTTTTCGCTCGGTTTTAATGACGGGAATTCGCCGTTCGAGTTGTTTCTGCCTGACCAGACGGGCGGCTATCGTTATGTGTTGATGCCGCTTAGAGGCGAATAATCGGTGCGCGAATTTTAATTATGTTTGAAGCTGTTACTGCCACTGCTGCCGTCCGCGCTGAAGATGCGCGAACAGAAATCGGTGAAAGTGAAAAACAAGCCGACAAGACGAACTTGATTGTTCTGAAGGGCGGTTTTTCATCCGGCAATAGCTCATACAAATTCGAGTTGAAATCCGACGGCACGGGCGAAATTTTTTACTCGGATTTTCCGACCGATTCCGAAGAGTTCGCGCACGAAGTAAAAGTCGAAAAACTCGCCCGCGAAATCGAAGAAGCGATTATTGAAGAAATTGCTTTGCAGTCCGGGCAAAACGCGCTGGAAGACTCTGAGATTGAAAACATTCGGCAGGAAATTTTTTCGCAAATACTCGAAGAAGTTTTTTGGGAGGAAATCAACCAGACGCTCGAAGACCCGTTTTTCCGTTCGTTTTACGACGACGGCGAATGGGGCGAGGAGTTCGGTTGCGAGCGCGGCACGGTTGACGATTTCATCGAGTTTCTCGAATTGTGCGTTTTGACGGAAAGGGAAATCCACCCTTCCAACGAAGATTATTTAGTCGTCGAAGCGGAAACCGATTTTGATTTGGCGGGCATCAGCGAGTGCAGCTATTACACCGAGCGATTAGGTGAACTTGTCGAAATCGCCTGCGAATATTATAAACCGACCGGGTTTCGCTATGACTACAACGACGGCTGTTACGACCGGGCTTCCGGTTATTCGATGTCATCGGAATCGGTCAGCGTTTCGCTCCAAGAGTCGGCTCGCGCTCCCGTCCGCGAGAAAATGCTCGGAATGATTCGGCTCAAAGAAAAACTTTCGGCGATGATTACGGATGTCGAAAAACTAGCGCGGCTGACAGCCTTTTAATCGCCGCCCCAAAGAATTATGAACGAAGCAGTCCTCTGTAAGCCGAGTCCGGTTAAAACTCTCGCCGTTTCTGCCGCTCCGCTGCGGGAATTATCGAATTTTCTCATCTACCGGCGTTCGCCGGAACTTTTGACTGAACGGGCGCGAAAACAACCTGCCGTGATGGAAACCGCCTCAAACGTCAAAGATTTAAAAGCCTTTCTCAAAGCTGAAAAGCGCGACAAAAACGGAAAGCTCTTTTTCGACTGCGACGGACGCGAAAATCACGTCGCCGTTTTGCTCGACAATTACGGGGCACAATTTTGGATCCATTATTTCGCTTGCGGCATCGGTCTGGTCAATTTGTCGTTCTTTAGCCAGCTTGCCAGTGCCGAAGGTTCACTCTTAAACCAAACTCGCAATGTTACGCACTCGCACGAATATCAATGGTTCACGCACGATCTATCCGCAGAAGTTTTCAGCAGCGGAAACTCCACCGAAAAAATCGAACTATTGGGCAATTATTTTATCGAGCGCGTCAATCCGGCGCTCGTCAGTTCGTATTCAATCTATTTTGAAAATCCGGTTCTTAATGAGCCGTATAAATTCGTTTCGGGCAGCCTCGAACGACTAACTGAAGTTTTGACGTGGACGCGCTTCGTTTGTGAGGGAATAAAACGCCGGAGAGATCCGAACGGCAAAACGTGGGTCAGCCCGCATATGACTATCCACTGCGGTAATTTGAAAGACGCGCCGACCTTTGAACATTCAACAGAAGTTTTTATCAACGCAGTCGGCTCATTGGTAGTCAAAGAAAACGCGCCTTATACGGTTTTACGCGAAGGCTTCGGGCGACGCACCGGCGGCGTGTGTTATGACTGGGCGCGCAAGAATAAACATCGAATATTTCTTAACCTCGAACAGGAAAAAAAGGAAGCTCCGATTCGTGAAAAAATTGCTGCTCACGCAAACCTCACAAACTGGTTAAAACAGCAAAAGATTGAGGGCGAGCGTGTTGTTAGTAGATGGAAGTTGGAGAATTAAAATCTTCTGATTATAGATTCGCGTCCGATAATAGTTAATACAACCATTTACATTTCTATAAACTAATTGTGCTGTAAACCATAAAACGGCATAAAGTGCCATTTTATGGTTAAAATCTAACAAGTGTCATTTTATGGATTAATTAATTTGCTTTCGAATATGTTCAGAAACTCTGCCCAAAACCCTTGAATCCTTATTTGCGTTGCTCAAATTGCCAAAAATGGAAAGCTATCTTGATACTATTGCCGAATTCATTTTGGATTAAATATATTTAATTAAATCGTCGCAAATTCGCATATTCATTTTCAGTTTTTATTGACGGTTTTGAATTAGGCTGCAATATCAAGGTAGGTGTTGATTTAAATATTGTTAGGGCATAACAAAAGAGATGTCCAATAAATTAAAATGCCTAAACAAATTATTTAGGGGACACCTACTTTTATTAAAATATAGTGCCGGAGCCAGACGCGCGTTATAACGAGTAAATTTAGGAGACTTTTTCTTGGCGATAGAACTTTCCATGCTAAAAATCGCGTGCTGATAGAAGTATCTCCAATCGAACCGATTATTATCCGGCGCAGCCGCATCAACAAAACCTACCGGAACTTCTTTTCGTCCGGCTTTATTCCTGATTGATTGGTTTTTTTGATGATTTTAGATATAACATGCTCGCACAGAGTAGTTTTTCCGACTCCGGCAGGACCGTAGACGAAAATAATGGAATCTTTTACGCGCGAATTTAAAGCCCGCCAAAGCTGTTTAGTCGCCTCGATCAGCTTGGAGTGTTTGATAGAAACTTCAGCAAAATATGCCAAACGCGTATCATCCGAAACTTCCAGCAGCCTAATAGGAAAACCTTCGGACATAATTAATAGTCTCCAAAAGTTTTAAGTTTAGACAGATCTATCGGTGGTTCGTCATCGATATCTTCAGCGTCTCTTAACTCAAAGTCTTCGGGGTTATCATTATCAACTTCTCCTGAAAGGAGTTTGATTGCATTGGATTCGGTATGATTTATAGGAAATGAATAACAAGGATCAAGGTGCGCTAAAATCTGTTTCATTTCAAGGTCTCTCTGCCGTTGAATGAGAATAAGCTCATTTTCTGCGGCATCAACGCTCAATAAAAATTGCGCTAGAATCTTCGCATTCAGCTGAAATCTGCCGAGTCCTTTTCTCATTTGTTTTATTTCGGCGGGGGCAATTAAAATTTCCTTTTCGGAACGATTGTTGAATACATCGTAATAAGCACTCAGACAACGCTGCCAGCCTTTGTTTACATAAGCGTAGGCAACTCCCGTATTAAAAGGATCGAAGCGCACAGGAACGTTTTTATTTTCAACCTTAGGATTACGAAAATGGGGTGTCCAGTAGTGTATGTAGTTTATAATTACTCCTCGCCCCGGGTAAACTTTAGCTTTACCCGTTTTAGTTGTCGGCAACGTCATTAATCTAAAGTTTTCGTCATAGAGAACATGCTTATGTCTTCTCTCGCCAAACTTAGAGATTCCATTTAGAAACATTTCTCGGGGCGAGACACCAAGCGTCGAATGTTCTAGGCGATCATAAATTTCAAAAAGGTATTCGCCTAATTTGTAATAAAGATATTCAATCGTCCAGACAGCTAAATTTTTCGGGTCGAATTCTTTTACAATGTATCGGACGTTATCTTTCGTTAATTGAGTGTTACCCAGCAGGAATGTGAGTCCGATAATGCTTTACAAATTGTAGCCTAGTTCATCTCAGTATTTCAGGCTAAAAACAATCGTTGACTTTTTGAGTTTCCGACGAAGTTTAGGAATTTCATTATCAGACGCGCCTATATTACTGCTGAGCGTATTTTGCCCCGACCGTTTCTTTTTGTTTGTTGTAACGCTCAATCAGGTGTCCGAGCATATCCTCACGTAAATCCGCCGGATAGGTCAACCTCGCTAAAAATAAAACGAGCCTGAGCGATCTCTTCTCTGACTCATCTCCCGGTTTTTGATCCTTTTCATCATAAATATCTATCCCGACAAATATCTCTGAATTTGCCACCTGGCTTAGAAATATTAGGTTGGATTCCTAGTCTTCTTTTGACAAAGGAGACATAGCTGCGATTATGTCAATTATATGTTAATTAGCTGATTGATTATATGTTAATTAGCTGATTGATTCGGACGGTTTTTAAGCGCAAGATATTGACAAATTATTCCAGACATCACAATATCAGGTAAGAAACTTCTAACTTGAAAGTCTTGCTATGAAAAGCCTAAAAAAGCCCGAAACACCGTCGAATAAAGAAGTCAAACAAACTAATAAACTCATTTCGCCTAAAAAACGCCTAGACGATTATGAACAGCACAAGCCGGTGCAGATGGAACTGTTTGAATCATTGCTGCCTGAAGATAAAAATCTCAGCAGCACAATCGAATTTTACGATTTTTGCCCGAAATATGTTTATTGGCGGATAGAACGGCTTCAAGATAAGTTTCTGGACCGAATCGAACGAGATTTTGAGTGCCGCGGCTCAGGCTACCGACTTTCGATTGACCCGGCGAAAGTCAAAGACAGCGATGGCGTAGTGCGCGATTATTTCCCCGGCGTGGCTGAAGAATTAGTTGAAGACGCTTTACGAAAACTCGCGGTTGATGGACACGGATTGTTTTTAGACGACCAGGCAGCGGTAACTTTCACGCTCTACGAGCTTCAGCATGAACTCGCCAAAACCGGACACACCTACTCGCTCGAACAAATCAAAAAGGCTCTGATGATTTGCATCGGCACAACGATTCACATCACGACCCAAAACGGCGAAACGGTTTTCTCCGACCACTTGTTTGAAACCGTCGGGCTTAACACGCGCGAAGACTGGAAAGGACAGGGGAAAAAGACAAAAGCCTTCGTCCGCTTTAACTCCCTAGTTACGAAATCAATTAAAGAGGGAAGCTGGCGGCAGTATAATTACGAACTTTCGATGGGCTTCAAGCACGTCGTTTCGCGTCAGCTGCACAAACGAATGAGTCATAATTTCACGCAGGCAAATCTGGCGGCAAACTACACCATTTCGCTTTCGACCATGCTACGCGACTTCGGTTTAACGACCTATTCTTATATCCGCGACAATCTGCGCTATGTCACCAAGGCTCTCGACGAAATGGTCGAAAAGCGCGTTATCCGCAGCTACGAAATCAAAAACATTTACGACAACGGGCGAAAAAACAAACTCATTGACGCGCTGATCGAACTTAAACCCGACCTCGATTTCGCTGGTCAAACTATAAAGGCAAATATCAAACAGCGCGACATTAAACTTCTAGCCCAGAAAACTAAAGGCTAACATAGAGTTTTCATTCGGAAATTGTTATGAAAAAAAGAGTTAATTACAATATCTTGTGTTACTCTGACAACTTGTCCGAAGATATTGTAGGTTTGATTCGGAGTTGTAGAAAATATGTGGAAAATATAGAGTTTTCATTCCGACGCTGTGGAAATATATATAGCTTTGATTCGGAATTTGTGGAAAAAGATATAGCTTTGATTCGGAAATTGACGATTTAGTGGAAAAGTTTTCCACAGAAATAAGGTGCTAAATCGTCCAGTATGTAGCTTTCATTCGGAAAAATATGTAGCTTTCATTCGGAAGCGGCAAAATTATATGTAGCTTTGATTCGGAAATTACTACTTGAAACGGCTCAAATATGTAGTTTTCATTCGGACAATATATAGCTTTGATTAGGAAATTGAAAAATAATATATAGCTTTGATTAGGAAATTTCTCTCAAATATAAAGTTCTGACTCGGAAAAAACCGGCTATATATAGTTTTGATTCGGAATTTGTTTTCTGCAAACCAAAGCAGAATAATAACTTATGAATTTCCTGCCCGCCTTAATCTTTTTATCCTCTTTCTTTAACCTAAAACATTATATATCCACATCACACATTTCTTAAATTACAATCTTTTCAATTTCACCTTTTTCAGCCGACAGCTTGAAAATTCCAAAACTTAACCGCCAAATTTCCTAAACAGTTTGCATCTTTCAAACTTTAAATAATTCTTTACTTATACTTTCCTAAACTTCAAACCCTTTTTTATTTGCTCGACTCTGTTCGTGGAGGTATTGCCATCCGTCGGCAAATCAAGAAATGAAACAGCATCCGACAAAGTTCCGGCTTTAAACGGATTTGATATGAAAACTCAAGAACTGCTGAGCATATTTTTTAAGTCGATAACAAAATGCTCGCTTCTAAGGAGGAAACTTCTTCAAACTAATCTGATATTCGCGCTTCCCGCGATTTGAAAAAGCAACCGCGAAACATCAAGTGGCTGCTTTCATTTTTACAAGCAAACAAACAACCTGTAGTTAAAATTTCCCGTTCACCCTAAAAATCAGATCTTATTTTGGCGCAACAAAGCCCACGCGCAACATTCGGCAACTTTATTTTGGTGGTATTTATAAGTGTCCTAATTGCGCTTTTCAAAGGCACGAAAAGCGGCAAGGAAGATTTACACGGTTCGGCTCGATTCGCCACGAAAAAAGACCTTAAAGAGTTCGAGAAAGAACCTGAAGCCGGAGCTTTTATTCTCGCGCCAATTGACCCGGAAAAACATCACGGAAAAATATCTTTACCACGTAGTTTAAGCGTAATGCACGGCTTAATTTTAGGCGGCAGCGGCACAGGTAAGACCAGAGGCTACTTTATGCCGAACTGTGCAGAGGTCAAAGATACCAGTATTGTCGTTACCGACCCCAAGAGCGAACTTTGGAAATATACAAGCGGTTTTCATCAAAAGGCTTTAAGATTTGCGCCGAGCGAGCCGGATTCCAGTCAATGCTTCAACTGGATACCGCTCTGCACGGATGCGAGAATGGCGGAGCTTTGCGCCAGAGCTTTGATGACCGCCGGAACAACTCAAACTACAGATCAATTCTGGATTGATTCTGAAACGGCTTTCCTGAGCGCCATTTTCGCTCATACCGCAACAACCCAATATCCAACGCCATTGACTGCTTACCGTTTGTTTACCCGGATGAAGCCGGATGAGCTATTACAGATGCTTATAAATTCACCTAGCTACGTTGCTAGAGAGCAGGCAATTATCTTTGAGCAGACGGACGCGAGAATCAAAGGCGCGATAGTTCCAGACGACGCGGGCGAAATTCCGATTAACTTAATGCTCGATGAATTCGCCAACATTGGTAAAATTCCTGATTTTGATACGACGATTAGTTTAGCTCGCGGGCGCAACGTAGCTCTGTGGCTCGGAGTTCAATCACTTTCACAGCTAAATCAAACTTACGGAAATCACGCCGCGCAAACGATTGTAAGCAATTGCGCGACAAAGATAGCTTTGCACGGACTCGATTACCAGACCGCCGAATATGTCTCAAAAACATTGGGAGAAAAAACCGTTTCCCACAGGCGCGGTTCTATCGGCTTCGGAACAGGAGGATTTACTATTGGTTCCGGTGGAGCAGAACATCGCAGACAGCTTTTAACGCCCGATGAAGTGGCAAGACTGGATGAAGACGAAGCGATTATTCGGACGAGCAATAAATATCCAATGGTGCTTTATAAAGGCTATTATAACGAAGAACCTAATACTTTTCCGCTTACTTAGTCCCTTACGCAGCTTCAAGCGATAGGAGAAGAAACGGAAGAAGTTTTGATTTAAGAGGGTAATCAGAACTCGACACTTTTTTCAAAAGTGTCGTCCATATCCACTTGCTACTTTTATTCGCAGTAGTAGGTAGTTTTTATTGCGGTAGTATTGAGAAAAGCGTGAAGTACTGCCGATGAAAGCGTGGCGTAGTAACGAAAAACTATTGCGGTAGTAGTGAAAAATCGCCCTGATTGAATATGTCTATGCGGGTTCTCGCTCTCTAGTCGTTCAGGATGCCAGCGCCAACGCCGCGCTTCCGGCAGATTTAGCCATCTGGCGACCTTCGAGCGGACAGTGGTGAGTGATGGGCGGACAAAGCTCGCAGCAGGTAATTCAATCGTGGAGCACTTCGGGCGACGTTCCGGTTCCGGGCGATTTTGACGGCGACGGCAAGACGGATTTCAGCATTTTTCGCCCTTCGGCGAATGAGTGGTGGATACTCAGAAGCAGCGATACAACATATACGACATATAATTTCGGAGCAAACGGCGATATTCCCGTGCCGGCTGACTATGACGGCGACGGGCACGCGGATATCGGAGTTTGGAGAAACTCTAATTACACATCCTATTCTAAAAACAGCACAAACGGACAAACTCAAACAAATTATCTGCAAGGAATCTCAGGCACGCCCACTTCCGGCGATTACGACGGCGACGGACGTGCCGACGTTGCCGTTTGGAGTCCGAGTGATGCGACCTGGTATACAGGAAAAGCTCGGACGGCACCACTATATCATATCAACTCGGAGCAGCAGCGGATTTGCCTGTTCAGAACGATTATGACGGCGACGGAAAAATTGACATGGCTGTGTGGTGAGCGGTTAATACGAGCACGAAAGGAAGCAATGTCGGCAAATGGCTTATCTACCAAAGCCTGACCGGAACAATCAGACAGGAACAATGGGGCACGACTAATGATATTCCCGTCCCCTCTTTTTATCGCAGATAGCTTAGACGGAATGCGGTAAATTCAATAAAAATTTCGGGTAAATCAAAGTATCGGCGAAGATATGCTGGAGAAACTAATGATAAAAACACAGTCAAATTCGGAAAAGCAAAATTGTATAAAAAAACCGAGCAAAACCCCGTCAAGCTTTTAAGACATTTCTGTGGTCACTCTATCTTGATTTTATCGCTGCTGACGATTGCTTCCGGGCAAAATAACCAGCATACCGAAAACAAAGCCGACTAGGTTTTGCGCGACTCCGGCAGGGTCAATGCTTCGTCGCTCAGAATGGAATTCGATATTCCGCTCGGCAGTTATCCGGGACGCGGAATCAACGTTCCGGTCGGTCTGAGCTACACATCAAAGCTCTGGCGGCTGGAATATGACCACTCTGACCCGCGAGTTAATTTTCCGAGCGAATGCATCACCAAAAATAAAGCCAGATACAGTGAAAATGCCGCGTCGGGGTGGACGACGAGCCTAGCTGTGTCTTATATCGAATACACCGGCGAAGACAATTTATTTGACCAGAATGGCTTCCCGGTTAATGAAATAAATTGTCCTGCCAACCAATCGGGCACTTATTATCGAGGATATATTAAGAGAATAACGGTGCATCTTCCAAGCGGCGAGACGCACGAGCTGAGAGCGAGCGACACGCCGGTTATGTATCCGGGCAATCAGATGCCGACGTTTGACTGGAACGCGACTTTTTACGCGGTTGACGGCTCAAACCTGAGATATGTCGAAAATTCGTCGAGCGGGTTATACCGTCTTTTAATGCCTGACGGTTCGATTTACGATTTTACCGGCTCGCGTACATCGCTGAATTTGACCACCATTCGCAAAGCCACCAAATTTTCCGACCGCAACGGCAACTACACGACTTTTAACGAGCCGAACACCGCTTATCCGAACGGCTACTGGACGGACACGCTCGGCAGAATCATTCCCGTCCCGTTTAAGCCGGAAGCGCCGACCGCGTTCGTTACCGAAGCGACCTTGGATGTTACGACCGGCTTGCCTCTGACGACAAAAGACGCGAACGGGCAGATAACGACAATCCAGTACGACCCTGCAACTTTGCGCGTGAAAAAGATGATACCGCCGGCGGGCGCGGGCGAATCGGAAACGTTTTACAATGACCAGCCGAACAATTACCGGGTAAAATCGAGAGCGCAGATTGACACGGACAAATGGGCGGAAAGCATCACATATTTCGACGGTCTCGGCAGAGCTTACAAATCCGAGCAGGTCAATTCAAACGGCAATATCTTTGTCGAAAAGGAATTCGACGCCGAGGGCAGAGTCAAGCGCGTAACGAACCCTTTCCGCGCAAATGAAGCCAAACAGTGGACGACGAACGTTTACGACG
>JBARIW010000045.1:0-12330 GCA_049799955.1 Pyrinomonadaceae bacterium | reverse complement strand
TTCCAGAAAAACCGGCGTGGCTTGCGTAATTAAAGTGTACGCATCGGTTTGAGTCGTTTGATAATCGACGATAACGAGCGGAAAATTGTTTGCTAATTTCAAATTTTCGCTCGATAAAGCGAATTTGCATATTCCCGCATAGGTTGTGTACCAATCAGGAGCTGAATAATCTATTTTTCCGAGATATACATAATCCGGCTTTCCGCCCGAACCTTTGTCAATCGCCAATGCCAGATTACGCGTTTCGGCGATTACGCCGCCGGTCGTAAACTGCAAAGCATTTCCGAGGTCAACAGTAAGCGTGCTTAGTTTTTCATCGACAACCGCAACTGCAAAATTGCACGTTTGGCTGATTTTCGGCGGCAACTGTTGCGGCATCGGCTGCGGAAATAATTGTCTTCCCAATACGAAATGAATCGGTTCTTCGGCATTTGCGGGTCCGATTGAACCGGTTATTCTGCCGAGCGTAAATTGCGGAGATGTAAAATCGCCGTCGTATCGGTCAACGTTAAACTGTATCGAAAGCGCATCGGAGCTTGCCGCCTTTAATTCCGTAAGGTATCTCGAATTTAAATTTTCAATATTCCATTTAATATTTTTGATTACGGATTGATATGTCGCGCCCGCCGCCGAGTCGTACTGTAAATCGGTTGACCTGGTAAACCAAATATTGATAAATGCGGCAGGCTCATAATCGCCGCTCATCGCAACATTTCCATCTCCCACAATTCTGACAATCAAGCCGAACAGGGTAGAAACCATTTGCTGCTGCGTGTCCAAATCGACAATCTTACCCGCAACACGGCTATTGGCATCTTCTATCGACATACCGATAATCGGGTCGTCATCGGGATTGGTAGTAGTCGTTCCGTCTTTATAAGTTACGCTTGTAATTTTGCAGCCGACAAAACGCCAGCTGCCTGTCCCGTCAGGATTCCACCAACCGTTTGTCGCACCCTCGCCGTAATGCTGATAACTGGGTTGAAAAGTCTTGTTGTTAAAATGCGTCGGGTCATTGTTAACGGTTGACGGGTCGGCTTGAAACTGACCGGAAAAGGTCAATCGCGGAGAATTTAAATAAGACATATAAGTATTCTAATTTAAGTTGATTATATGGAAAACTTGCTAATTGTTAAAACTGTGGTTTAACCATACAGACAAGCGATGTAAATGTCAAGACATTTTTAAAGAGACGTGAAAGCGGCGTATATCGTTGATAAAATTAGGCTTACAGCTCATTATAGAAACTAAAGCGGCTCCAAATTGAGTTGGAAATCTAATTTTTTGCCTCGATTTAGCAAGTTTTTATGCTAAATTTGAAGGGCTTTGCCGTATTGTTATTGTCTATCTTCCGCCGGGTAAAGCGAACAAATAACTTGCCGCGCTTAATGACATGTAATACGCTGTCAACAAATTTGATATATAAAGTTAATTTCATTCCTTAAAATCCTTGAAAGGAGACTTCTACATATTAGAAATCAAAAGGTTTACCGGTGTCGGAACTCTGCTTAAAACCGAACGTCTTTGTAAATTGAGAGCTTCCATTTTGAACGGTCGATGGATATTGCTCATATTAACACTGAACGTTTTCCTTTTGTTTTTAGCGACTCCGTTTCTGAACGCTCAAACGACTTCTACCATCGAAGGGAGCGTTTCGGATTCGCAAGGGGCGAGAGTTCCGGGCGTGCAGATTAGCGTGTCCGGTCAATCGCCCGCAATTCAGCGCTCGACCGTAACCGACAGCGAAGGTTTATACATATTTCCGGTGCTTCCGCCCGGAAGATATATCCTGACTGTCTCGCATTCGGGATTTCTGACGGCTCCTTAATAGCCTTAAAAAGCAAGTCGGACGCGTGTAGCGAAAAAATACTGAAAAAATATGGACATTTTGCGATAATTATCACGCGCGGCATTCCGATACTGTCGGAAAGCGTATGTTTTGTCTGCGGCTATAATTTATATAATCTCAAAATTTATCTGCTTCTGAATCTCCTGGGCTATCTTCCAATTTGTCTGGTTTATGCATATTTCGGAAGCATTGCCGTAAATCAAAACCTGTTTTTTATTTCTTTCGGCATTTCATTCCTCTGCTCTTTTTTGTTGTGGTTATTCGGTAAAAAACTAATCGGAAGATTAGAAGAAAATTAAATCAAGTCCTGATTTTTATTGTTCGCGTTTTTTTAGAGCATCAGTTTTATATTTAGAGCTTTTAGAACCTCATTTATTGGATTTGCGACTCCGAAACTGTTTATTTTCTTTGTATTGGCTGTTAAAAGATTTTCAATTCCGGGCGCGTCCGGGAAGTTTCTAATATCAAAATGTGTGTTTGAACCTTTTCCGGCAAAGATTAAGCCAATGGCTTTGTTTTCGTTATCGGCAACGAGCGAGCCGCTGTCGCCGCCTTGGACAAAATCATTGTGCGAGCCGGTCGGCACAATCAAAAACTGCTCCGTAAAAAACGATTCCTGATTTGTCGCCGCATATTTTATCCAGATGCTCATATGAATCGAGAAAATCTCCCCCTCGGTATAGTCGGTTGTGCGCCCGAACTTGCAGCATTTTTGCCTGATTTCGACCTTCTCTTTCGCTACAGAATCGTTAATTTTTCCGATTACGGGAATTTCCAGCCTGTGTTCTTTGCCTTGAAATAATTTGGCAATCGCCGCATCGATATAATTCGGATTTTCAGTATCGTTATCAAACTGAATCGGCACATATTTTTCCAGACTGGCGATAAAATTGTGTTTTTTATTTTCGCCCGGGCTTGGCTGCTGAATTAAATCGTTATTATCCTTCTGCGTTTTGCTCAGGTCGGCAAAAACGTGGCAGTTGCTCAAAAGATAAATTTCCTTGCGAAATTTTCTAATCGGACGAAGAATCGTCGGCGCGCAAAAATAGCCGATTGTGCCGTATTCATTGGCTAAATTCGTGTTTGCGCCGCTGATTCCGCCGACTATCGTTTCGTGCGGCTCTTTGGCTTTACTTTCGTAATTTTTGCCGCCGGAGAGAAATTCGGCGCGCGGCATTTCATAAATGTAAATCGGAAACTTCCTGCACTTTTCGGGCAGAAGATGAATCGGCGGGTTTTCCGGCATTTGCCCGTTGGCGTTTTCGACAAAAAGCTGAATGCAGTAATTGTCCGTTCCATCAGTTTTTCCGACGCCGATAGCGTGAAGATTTTGGTTTTTACGCTTTCTCATCCATTTACCCGCCAATTCTTCTTTAATCGCAATCACCTTTTTCAGCGAGCCGAGATTTGCGGCATTTTTGCCGTATTTTCGTTTGTTGAAAAGCCTTTTAGCCATTACCGAAGAGACTAAAACAAAAATCGTCATAAGCACGACGGCAACAGAGAAAAAAAACGTCGCATAAACTAAATTATTATTTCCGAGCAAATTAGCCGGCGACATTGGATTTTGTAAAACTGTCGCGGAAGGCGCGGGAGTCGGCGTTTCTACCGGCGATAAAATTAAAGGCGCTGTTTCTGTTGGAGTTTCTGCCGGTGTTTCTGCCGGTGGTGAAATTATAACCGGGGAAGAGGTCGGCGTTTCGGTTGAAGATAAAATTGCGGTCGGCGGTCTGGTTGGAGTTTCTATCGGCGCTTCCGCAGGCGTTCCTGCCGGTATCGGCATTGGTGTCGGCATCGGTGTCGGCGCGGGTGTCGGTGCAGGCGTCGGTGTCAATATTGGTGTCGGTATTGGAGTCGGCGCTGGTTGTTCGTTCACGGTCGGCGTCGTTACCGGCGTTTTTTCTTTGACAGGATTTTTTTTGACAGGAAACTTGAATTGTATGATAAATTTTCGTTTAGGTGTTGATGAGGGCTGCTCGCTTCCGGCTGGTCTGGTGTTAGTCTGAGAGCCGTTTTGACCGGTTTGAATCGCATTTGATTTCATATTAATCCTTTTTTACGTAATTGTAAGGAACGCGGATTAGGGATATTTAATCTTCAGAATCCGCGTTTTACATTACCTGAAATTATTGACACGGATTCGGATTATTTGTTCGAAAAGCATCGATGCACGGCTGTTCAGACCAGACGATATGACAAAATTCCTCGCCGGTCGTCGAATCGCCGAGCGATTTTTCTTCATCGTCATTACTCACGTTGTTCAAATCGAAAGTTATTCCGCTTTCATCGCGCAAAAATTTGTAATAATCAGGCATATCGCTGATGATTGCCTGCGGGTCTAAATCCATATTGGTTATCTCGATTTTTACAGGACTGCCGACGATTCTCGGAAAAACGTGCGTGTGTTCTTCAGCGCCGATTTTCAGCTTGATGCTGACAAATTCCGATTCGATTTTGGCTCCGACCGTTTCGGCGATAAATCCGAAGTCTTCCCTTTCGAGTTCTCTTCCGGCTTCGTCTTTTTTTATTTTTTCAAAGAAAAACTTTTCGTTGATTTCGTTTGTGTAAAATAAAGCGTTGCTGATAAATAATTTGTTGACCTGAACCTGATTGCGTTCGGCTAAATTATCATTTCTGACGAGACTCGTGCCGTGAAGCTCGTCGCTTTCCATTTTCACAATCCACCTGAAATCGTTCGGGTCGTTATTTTCGCCGTTCAAACGGTCGAATGTTTTGCCCGTAAAAATTTCATAACCGCTAATCGTCGAGTTTCCCTGACCGTTTATCTCGATAGAAGTGCTCATCGGGTCGAGCGATTCATAAGTTACAATGTCGTCATAATTTACAGTGTCGCTTTCGGCTTCTTCGACAAAGGCGGGCTTGGAAATCCTGACTGATAAAGTGTGTCTTCCGTCACGAAGCAAAGCGACTTCGCCCCGGTTTCTCGTCTGGTTAAAACATACAATCCCGAGTCCTCTGACTCTGACTAAAGCTGTTGCTGAATTTTCTATTACAGGCATAATTTTTCTCCTCGAATCGATATTTGAAACTTCTTAACTCTATGTGATTTTTTCGCTGAAAACGTAACGATTTTTTTTAGTAATTCGCGCTTCCGCCAATCACCGAAAAAGCCGACCAGAAATAAGGCTGGCGAAAATTTTCGTCTCTGCCGCGAAGCATTCCGATTTGCGCCTCGCGCAAGGCTTCAAGGCTCGTTAAATTTTTTTCCCGGCGGTTGCGATGAACTGCAATCATCAAATCTTTGGTTGCTTCCGAATCGACCTGCCAGCGACTGGCGATGACAACCGGCGTTCCGACCGCCAGAAATGCGCGCGCGATTCCGATTGCGCCTTCGCCTTTGTAAAACTTTTCGATTCCGGTGTTGCAAGCAGAAAGCACGATTAGTTTCGAATTCGGAAGCCTCGTTTCGGCAATTTCAAACGAGCGCAGGTCGCCGTCGGCAAAAAGCAGTTTGGAATAATTCGGCGTTTCGGCGGCAACGTAATGCCCCGCAAAATGAACGATTTCCGCATTTGGAAGCCGCGCCAGAAAATTTGTTTTGGTAGCGCTCGCGGCTGAAAACTGTTCTGCGTTCGGGTAAAATTTCGCAATCGTCCGCGCTTCTTCTTCAGCCGAAGGCAAAGCGGCTAATTCAGCATTTTGTTCTTTATCAAACGCCGGATTTCCGACGCTCAAAAGCCGCTCGTCTTTAACTTTTTCCAGTTCGCGCGCTTTTTCCGACGCAAAGACAAAAACCGACGCGCTCGGCGAATAAAAAATTTTGAAGTCTTCGAGCAGAAATTTTTCGCTTTCAGATTCTAAAGCCTCGAAAGGCAGTTGATGCAGCGACTTATCCGAAATCAGACATATTTCCTTCGATGAATCCAGATTGGATAAAATCGGCTTTATAAGCAGCGCGTAAATTTCTTTTCCCGATTTTCCAATTTCTGTTTTGCCGCTTTTTTCCTTAACGAGCTTTAAAAAACCAAAGACTTTTCTCTCCAAATCTTCCGTTGAAACATCAATTCCGACGGTTTTAATTTCATTTTTCGTCAAAGTCCAGATAACCGTTTTTTTCGGCAGAACGGCAAATTGGACAAGCTGGACGTTTTCCGGCATTCGCGCCTGAATTTCCGTTAGAGAAAGCGGCTTTGAAACTTGCGGCAGCAAATTTTCCGCATTTTTTCTTTCGACCAAATCAAGCAAGGAACGCGCTTTTGAGCTTTCCGCAAGCTCGAATGCTTTAACAGAATCATTTTTGGAAAGACTGTTTTCAACCGCAACGTCGTAAACGATTTGCTCGTTGTCAAAAAACGTCTGCCGCTCGTCGTCCTTCAAAATCTCCGAGCGATATTTTTCCGATAAAATCAAAACCGTTTCGAGTTCCGACTGCAAATCGTTTTCTTGATTTAGTTCCTGAAAACAAAGAAGTTTTCCTTTATGAATGGCAAAATCATTGAGCTTGATTTCGGAAATCTGTGAATAAAATCCAATCGCCGCGTCGTAATCGTTTAAGGCTTCAGCGCATCGATGCATTTGTCGTTTCGCGTCGGCAATCTGCAAAGTCGCCTTCGCCAGAATAAAAGTTCTGAGCCTGCTTTCGGTTTTCTTTTCAGCCAGAAGCTTGGATTCGCCGGCAAAATTCAAAGCTTCTTCAAAACGCTTTTCTCCGGCGTAAATTTTCGCCAAAAGCTCAAGCGAGCTATTTATCTCGTCGGATTCGTCCGGCATTTCTCTGGCAAGAGCCAAACTTTCCCTGCCGAAGCTTTCGGCAGCCGCGAACATTTGCAGGCGATTGAACAAGTTTGTCGTAAAAACATTGTCGCGCCATGCCTGTTTCGCGCCGTAATAATACAAATCCCGCGTGTCCGGCATTTGTCCGAGATATTTCAGCGACTCATGCGATTCGCCGATTTTATCGAAAGTGTTCTTCAGGCAGCCGATGCTTTTCTGCTGCCCGTAAGTGTCGGCAATTTCTTTGGAAAGACTCAAAAATTGTTTGCAAAGCTCGATTCTTTTCGTAAACTCGTTTTGAAAATAATAATTTTCCGAAATCCAGTAAATTGACTGCCCGTAAAGCCATTTGTATTTTTTCTCCGCCGCGTATTTTTCGAGCGGATTTAAGATTTTGAGGCTCTCTTCGATTTTTCCTTCGCGCGGCTTGCACTGAGCTACCCAGAGTTCGGCGAGTTTTTCTTCCAAATCGTTTCCGTTTTCTGAAAAAATGCCCGCCGCTTGTTCAAAAATCGTGGCGGCTTCCGCGCTTTTATTGTTATTGAGCGCTTTGTAGCCGTTTCTCATCAAATCTTTTGCCGCGCGCAGATTTTCAATCTGAGAATCTTTGATTTTTGAATAAAATCCGGCTAATTCGGCGACAAAAAAATCGGCGTTCTCCGTTTGTTCGAATTCGCCGATAAATTTTAATGCTTCGATGTTTTCTGGCTCCCGCGTTTCGAGATAACGCCTTGTAAGCTGGTCTGGAAGCCAAACTTCCGAAATCATTTCTTTTGTCTGGCAATTTATTATCCACGCAAATTTTCTGTCGCCGCTTCGGAAAGCTAAGAGAAAATCTTCTAAAACCTGTTCTTTCGTTTTTGAAGTCGTTTTTAAGCTTTCGAGATTTTGAAGATATTTTCGCGCCTCTTCCGCCCAGCCTGAATTTGAATCTTTTTTGAGATATTTTTGCCACGATTCTTTCGCCTCGTTGTAAAGCTCCGACGCCTGCAAACAAAGCGATTTATTAAATAAAGCCTCAAGCAGATTGGCGTCAAGCTCGACGGCGCGGCTGAATTTTTCGAGGGCTTTGGCTAATTTGAGCTTCTTCTCGTTCGGTTCATTTTGCGCCGATTCGAAATAAGCCGAGCCTAAATCGTTGGCGATTTTCGCACTTTTGCCGTCGAGCGCGAAGGCTTTTTCGAGTTCCCGAATCGCATCCGCGAATTTTCTTTGAGTTAAATAAAAAACGCCCAAAGCATATCGATTTTCCGCCGAAGGATTTTTCTCGACCGCTTCGAGCAGATTGATTTCGAGTCGCTTGAACTTATTTATATTTTCCTGATTTTCGTTCGCGCCCCGGACAAGATTCAGCGGCGCGTATTTAAATTCGGCAATGCGCGTCTGAACCGGACGCTCTTTTTGATAAATCGTTTGAAGCTCGGCTAATTCGGTCGAACCTGAATTGCGGAAAATATAAACGGAAAAACCAATCGCGGCAATCAGCAAAACGGCAAACGCGCCGGCGTATGCAGGCTGCCGGAAGAAATTTTTCAGCGTTTCAAAAAAACCTGCTTTTTCAACTTCCACGTTTTTTTTTGCGTTTACGCTTTTTTCTTTAAGTTCCTGCGTCAGCTTGCGCCTGAATTGTCTTTCCGACGTTTTGAAAAAGCTGTTTTCGGCTGATTCGCGGTCTTCGGCGGATAAATTATCAAAGACATAATCGTTGATAATTTCATCTTCGACAAGCTCGATTTCCGTCGCGAATTCGTCGTTTAAAAACAAAGATTCCTCAATCGCCGCCAGCGTTTCCTCGTCGGAAATTTTGCCGAGCAGGTAGGCTTTGATATTTTCTTTATCGTGGAGATTGTTATCCATTTTCTAAAAATCCGAATCTACTACCTGTTTATAAATGACATTTTTTGCCTAAACATAACGAAAATTCATTTCATACAATCTTTGACGCAAACGGACAACTGCTTTTTGATACGACAAACCTGCATTCTCAAGGCGGTTTGGCTAATCCGCATCGCGCCGGAAGCTTTTTTGTGCGAAGCGATTTTTTCCGATTTATCTGTAGAAAAATAATCCAAAATCAGTTCGCGGCGTTCGACGGGCAGTTTTTGCAGGCATTTTTCCAGACATTCGTTTGAAAAATCAATTTCAGCCGGTGCTTTTGCCGGGAGGCTTAGCTCGTCGATATTAACGTGATATTTTTCTTTTCTTAATGATTCGAGATATACATTTCTCGCCACGCCGTAGATGTAACCGAATTTGTTTTCAATAACTTCCTTTCCTATTATGATTGTAATTCGATTGACCACCTCATCGGCGAGCTCTTCCGCATACAAACACCCGCGAGAATTAAAAAACGTAAATAATCGAAAAAGAAGTTTTTCGTATTGTTCGCCGAGTTTTTCCTGTTCCGGAGAAAGCCATCTGAGAAAAATCTCAAAACTTTCCCGCGTAACTTCTTTTGGTTTAGTCATTGCAGAAAAGAGAAAGAAAATGCTTTTTCGAAAAATTGTAATTTATGAAACAACGATAAAATAGCGCAGTTTAGTAAATCAGACAAGCGAAAGCGGGAAAAACTCGAAAGCCGCAGTTTTAATTTTCCAGCCTCAAACTTCGGGCTTTCACTAGAGAAGTGATATTTTTTATCAAACGTAACGAAAAAAATTGATAGTTTCAAAATACTTTTGGTGCGTTACCTATCAGAATCGGACATATTTTGTCTGAAACAAAGTCTCAAATAAATTCACGAAGAAACCATAAAAAATTATAGGAGGATTATGAATAATTTACCGGCATTTGCCTTTTTCGATATAGGAGATACGTTAGCGACCGTGCGGGTTTCGCCCGATGGACTGCGGATTGCGGAATTTACAGTTTTGCCCGGTGTGATTGCCGCTCTTGAAGAGCTTCGCGCAGAGAATGGGTTAACGCTCGGAATTCTTTCAAATCGCGGCTCGATTCCCGAAAAAGAAGTGCTGAATGCGCTGAACACGGCGGGGATTCTCGAATTTTTTGAGCCGTCATTCATCATTTTCGGCAAAAAAGATACCGTTCGTTTCTTTAAAAAGATTGCTTTAACCGCGCGCGGCGGATTCACCCGCAAACGGCAACGCGGTGTTGCTGTTCGTCGGCGAAAATGCAGACGAGCGTTCCCGGGCGCGCTCGGCAGGCTTTCTGCCGGTTGAAGCTCCGGCGCTCGCTCTCGCCGCGCTCCGCCGGTCTCGTGCGGGAAGTTAAGGCGAAACGTGAATAAAGGTCGTCCGATTGACGAGCGGTTAAAAAATTACGACAAAAAAGGGCTTTGCCCAAATATTCAGCATTATTTGCATAAACCGTTGATTTCATGCGTTTTATTTGAATATTTTGGCAAAGCTCTTCATGTTCATGTACGAAAAATCCTAAAAAAAGTATTTCAGTGATGATACGTTTCATTTCTTTTCGGTGCGTTAAGTAATGAAGCATTAAGAACACAAAATACAGTTGACTCAAATGAGACGGAATGAGGCGAAAAAATTAATGCTGGAATTCGAATCATTTTCGCTTGATAAAGAAAATAAAAAGGCACATATTATTTGAGCCAATCATATAAAGCCAAATTCAGTTTATTTAAGGAGATTCAGTTATGAAAAATCGTATTCGTTCAAAATCTATGAAAAGTTTAACGTCCGCCGCCGAAACGGGCTTGTCAAACATGGCGGAGGCGCATCATTCGGGTGGCTGCACTTGTTTCATTATTCCGCCGCAAGTCCTGGAAAAGTTTGCGAAAGACAAGGACCTTACAGATCAGCAGCGTCAGTATTTTGCCGATGCCGCGAAGCTCGAACAAGAATGGCGCAGAGCGCGAACAGCTACAGCGAAACTTGCGACTATGTCGCTCTCATTACTTCCGACAGCCGTAAGCGCAGTTGCGGCGGCAGCGACACCTTCAGTCGTGGTATTCGATTGCCAGCATGGAACCACGCTTCCCGGAGTTCCGGTAATCAATCCCGGTTCGTCGACCGACGGTTCAGCCAAACGCACGTTCAACGAAACCACACAGGTCGTCAACTTCTACAAAACCATCTTCGGTCGCAACTCGTTGGACAACGCCGGTATGACACTCCTGTCGTCGATTCACTTCAGCGTTAATTACAACAACGCCGGTTGGACCGGAACGCAGATGAAATACGGTGACGGTGACGGGAACATTTTCATCGATTTTACCAAATCCAACGACGTAATCGGGCACGAACTGGCGCACGGCGTGACGCAATTTACTTCCGGCTTCGCCTATATCAACGAATCCGGCGGACTCAACGAAAGCATGTCGGATGTATTCGGCTCGATGTTTCGCCAGTGGCGGGCAAATCAGACGGTGAGCACGGCTGACTGGCTAATCGGAAAAGAAATTATGGGTCCGGGCGCGCGCTCTCGCGGCTTCACCTGTCTGCGCGATATGGCGAATCCCGCCGCGACCCATTGTCTGTCTCCGCAGCCGACCAAATTTTCGCAGTATCACAACGGCATGGACCCTCATGACAGCAGCGGCATCCCGAACTTCGCCTTCTACAAAGCCGCCAAAGCCATCGGCGGAAAAAGCTGGGAGAAGACCGGCAAAATCTGGTATCAGGCGTTGGCAGGCTTCGCGCCGAGCCCGAATATGAAGATGAAGACTTTTGCCGACAGAACGCGGAAACTAGCCGGCACTATGTTTCCGGCTGATGCATCAATCAAAACTGCCGTGGACAACGCCTGGAAAGCCGTCGGCATCCTTTAATTTTGGAATGCTTTAATAAAAGGAGGACGCAATGGCAATCTTGCACGTTGAAAAACTCGGCGGACTAGCCGGCTTCGGAGGGAGCAAATCTCACATTCGCAGCCGCGGTCAGGTTAGCACTAAGGAACTATCTCCTACAGACCAGAAGGCTGTTGACTCGCTGTTTCAAACCGGCGATGCAGTTGGGAGACACAGCGACGCCGACAGTTTTCGGTTTCGGATTTCCCGTACCACGGAGTCCGGCACCGAAACCGTCGAGGTTTCAGAGGGGCACGTGCCTGCGGCTCTCGCCGCATGTGTGAAGGATGAGCTTATATAAGTGTTTTGCGTCAATCCCGCTTTTGAACGCTTGAGCGAACCGGACATTACGCCTCTAAGATTCAAGATTCAAGATTCAAAATTCAAAATTCAAAATTGAAAGACAAAATCTTAAATCTTGAATCTTAAATCTTAAATTTTTAAGGGATAAACGCATTTGGAACAGGGCTGTCGCCGGTTTGTCCAAAGGCTTGAATCAAAGTTCCAGCCGTTGTTCTCTGCACATACCACGTCGATTGCGATGGACGAAAGACAGTTGCGTCAAACCGCCCGTCGCCGTCGAAATCTCCCGGCGCGGGCAAGTCCGTGCTTGTTCCGAACGGGAATGAATAATAACTCTGATTTTCACTTCGAAGGATAAACCATTCTCCTGAGACAGGTCTGAATATTGCTACATCAGCTTTTCCATCACCCGTGTAATCGCCCTGAACGGGCTTGTCAGAACTGTTTCCGAATTGAAAAGCAATAACGGAACTGTCCGAGCTTTTATTTATCCACCACTCTCCGACCGATGCTCGATAAATCGCAATGTCGCTTATTCCGTCGCCGTCATAATCGGCAACAACCGGAGCATCGCCATTTGCGCCGAACTGCTGAATCGTCGTGCCGCCGTCCAGTGAGCGGCGAATATACCAGTTTGTATCTGATGGACGAAAGACAGCCGTATCGGCTCGCCCGT
>JBARIW010000044.1:0-56808 GCA_049799955.1 Pyrinomonadaceae bacterium | reverse complement strand
AAGCTGCATAAGAAAGAAGCCAGTCAATTCAAAGAACTTGTAATATATATTTTAAATTCACAATTTTCGATTCATAAGTCATAATCGTCTTATGCGTACTTTTAATTTTTACCAGCTCGATGTTTTTACCGGCAAAGCATTTTCCGGCAATCCTTTAGCCGTTTTTCCCGATGGCGAAGGATTGTCCGGCGAGGAAATGCAGCAAATTGCTCTGGAAATGAATCTGAGCGAGACGGTTTTTGTTCTGCCCTCGGATAAAGCTCTGAAAAAATTGCGGATTTTTACGCCGCAACAGGAATTGCCGCTCGCCGGTCATCCGGTCGTCGGAACGTGGAATCTGCTGGCGACACTCGGCGTAACGCCGCAAATTGAAAACGGCGTAATCGAGATTTTGCAGGAATTGAAATTAGGCGTTTTGCCCGTCGAAATCGAATTTCGCGACGAAAAACCTTCTCGTGTAACAATGACGCAGGGAAAATTTGAAGCCGGAACGATTATTTCCGGTTCAGAAGAAATTGAAAAGCTTGCGAGCGGTCTCGGACTCGAAGTTTCAGATTTAGCTTTAAACGAAAATTTGCCGGTTCAAATTGTTTCGACGGGAATAAAAGCGCTCGACGTTCAGATTTCTTCGCTCGCAGCCCTGAAACGCTGTCGCATCAACGCTTCTCTTTTAAGCGACGTTTATCGCGCTCACGGCGCGGTCGGCTGTTACGCTTTTTCGTTTGAAACGCTGGAAGAAAATTCACGCGTTCACGCCCGGTTTTTCGCGCCTGCCGACGGCATTCCCGAAGACCCGGCGACGGGCAGCGCGGCTGGCTCGCTTTCCGGTTACCTGATTCATCACGGCGCGATTGACACGAATAAATTTGTTATCGAACAGGGCGATTTTATGAAACGCCCGAGCCGGATTTTTGCCGAAATCGATGGCGAAAAAGGAAAAGTCGAAACCGTCAAAATCGGCGGAAGCTCGGTTATTGTGGCGAAAGGCGAGGTATTTTTTTAGCCTAAACGAAATTATTTTTGCGCTATTTGCGTATGTCTTCCGTAAATAGCTATATCTCGATGCATTTCGAAGTTCTCTTTTGAAGTCCATATGCTGGCGAGCCAATTCTCTCCAATACGTTCGAAAGCCTCTTTTGCCGCCGCCGTTTCATTTGCATAAACGGTAAATTTGGCAAATTCGTTAAGCCTTTGCTTTTCCATCTTGAAGTTTTTTTCTATCGCGTCAAAGCCTCTTTTTGCTTTTTCCCACGAAAATTTCTTTTTGTCGAAATAGTTGTCGTTAATATTCACAGTGCAGTACGAGAGAAGCAAATAATACATCATCGCGCCTTTCTCGCCGCCGATTTCATTTGAAACATTTTCGACATACGCTTCCCATTCGCCCGACTTGCCGTGATAACGCGGCATTAAATAAATCGCCTTGTCCCTTTGAAAATAATAATAATCCGGCTCATAAGCCACCGCATCCCGGTAAAGGGCTTCGTAGTCTTTGAATTCCCAACCCTGATTCCTTGCAAGACTGAGCATCAGGAAATACCAGTGCGGACATTTTCCCTGCAAATTTTTTGCTTCGAGCAGTTCTTTTTCGGCATTTTCAAGCCTTTCATGGGAAAGCTTTCTGTCTTCGTCGGAAACAGTGTATGCGTAGCCTGTACCACTCGCTTCAGCGGAGTATGAAAACCAAGAGCTTGCCAGCGCGACGCGAGCGGTTATTGATTTAGGAAATTTCTCTTTCCAGCGATTTAAACGCTCAAAATGCTTTTGATAAGCTTCATCTGTATTATTTGCTGGTGCATCAAGTCCGAAATAAATATATGCTATTTTCCAATAGCCGCCCGGAAGAAGCTCTTTTCCTTTTCTAGCCTTTTCCGCTTGCTGCTCAATCCAGGCAAAATTTTCTTTCTCAAGTTCTTCAAAAGCACGTCTGCTGAGTTTGTCCGTTTCTATAGTCTCATCAAATTTTCGCTCGGTGAACTTATGAACATACTGCTCTTGTTTAATCGTTTGAATCCCTTGCTGCGATGAATTTTGAAATACGGGTTTCTGCACGCGAACATAAGAATTTAAACATGCTGATGTCGAGACAGCCAGCAAAATGAAAAAGATAAATCGCAAAAAAGGCAAATTATTTGTATTTTTCATGTTTCTGGTTAAGTTAAAAGATGAAGAATTCAGGGAAATTTAATAAAAGGGAGAATTTTGGGAACTACATTCTTGAGATAAAATCCGAAACGTTACCGACGCCGCTCATTTTTTCCATTTCCTCTTTGGCTTGCGCCGAACTGTTCTGGATTCCGGCAAGACGCAGGCGGAATTCGTCCGGATTGGTCGAGCCGCGCAGAGCTTCTTCGAGCGTGATAAGCCCGGATTGATAGAGATAAAATAGCGACTGGTCGAACGTCTGCATTCCGTATTGAGAAGTTCCGGCGGCGATGGCGTCGCGCACCTGCGAGGTTTTTTCTTCGTGCAGGATGTAATCGCGGATAATCGGCGTCGAAATCAAAACTTCGACCGCCGGAATGCGCGAATTTCCTTTCGCAGACTTCATAAGGCGCTGCGATACGACGGCTTTTAGAAGTCCCGAAAGCTGAATTCGAATCGATTTTTGCTGGTAAGGCGGAAAAGCCGTGATGATGCGCGAAAGAGTTTCGGAAGCGTCGAGCGTGTGCAGAGTCGAGAGAACGAGATGTCCCGTTTCAGCCGCGACGAGCGCGGTTTCAATCGTTTCCATGTCGCGCATTTCGCCGACGAGAATAACGTCCGGGTCCTGGCGAAGCGAGCCGCGCAGGGCTTCGGCAAACGAGCGCGTGTCAACATCGACTTCGCGCTGCGTGATAAAAGATTTTTTGTCCTTGTGGAGAAATTCAATCGGGTCTTCGATTGTAACGATATGGCTGTTGCGATTTTGATTTATATAATCGACCATCGCCGAAAGCGTCGTCGATTTTCCCGAGCCGGTTGTTCCCGTTACGAGAATCAAACCGCGATTTTCTTCGGCGATTTTACTGAGAATCGGCGGAAGTCCGAGGTCGCTGAAGCTGCGGATGTGGTCGGAAATGACGCGGGCGACGATGCCGATTGAGTTTCGCTGCTGGAAAATGTTGACGCGAAAACGTCCGAGACCGGAAACTCCGTAACCGATGTCGATTTCGTAAGTCTCTTTAAAATGCAGTTTCTGGCGGTTTGACATCATCGAAAACGCCATTTCGAGCGTTTCGTCCTGCTCAAGGCGATTGACGCCCGAAATCGGACGAAGCTCGCCGTTGACGCGAATGACCGGGTATGAACCGGCACGCAGATGCAAATCCGACGCGCCAAAGCTCATCGCCATTTGCAGTAAATCATCAATTCTATTTGGCATAAAAGAAATAAGGAGAAGCAGGTTTGGTGGCGGGGTTTATATTTGTTTAAAGATTGCCAAACCGTCCGAATTTGATTTTAGCTTGATTATAAGGCTCTCGTCAATATAATTTTTGCAAAGTGAAAGGTGAAAAAGTGAAAAGGTGAAAAAGTTGACTGGGAAAACGTCAACAAAGCTTTTTCACTCTTTCACTTTTACACTTTTTCAACTTAAAATCATTCCATGCAGCCGCGAACCAGACGACAAAAAGAAGTGCTGGAAATCATCACGAGATATATCAAAAATCACGGTTACGAGCCTTCGTATCAGCAAATTGCGCGGCAGCTCGGCGTTTCTTCCAAAGCCGGAGTTGCCAAACATATCAAATCGCTCGAAGCTCAGGGCTTGCTCACGCGCCGGCGCGACAACGGGAAATTTAATCTTGAGCTGCGACCCGAAGATTTTTTATCCAAATTAATCAGCGAAATCGATTGGCTCGACGTGCCCAGAGACGAAAACTTGATGGAAGAATGGGAAAACGAGCCGCTTTACGTTCCGAAATTCATGCTTGGTTTTCAGGATGAAGAAAGAATCAAAGCTTTTCGCGTAACGAATAATTCGATGCTCAATGAGCACATCCGCGAAGGCGATGTCGTGCTGATAGAAAAACGAGCCTACGCGCGGGACGGAAATATCGTCGTCGCCGTCGTCGGAAACAAACGAGCGGTTTTGAAACAATATTTCCGCGACGGCGCGAAAGTCGAACTTCGCCCGGCAAACCCGAATTACGAATCAATTATTCTTCCAGCCGATAAGATTTTGGTACAAGGCGTTCTGCACAGCATTCTGCGTCCGGCGAGATAAAGAAATGATGAATTAGGAACGATGAATGATGAACTGAAGAAACTTGTCTTTACTTCATCATTCATCGTTCCGCATTCATCATTTTCTTCAGCCTTGCACAACGCTCGGAGCTGCCGGCGGCGTTCTGCCGAATAATTTCGGGCGGCGGTGAATGCGGTTAAAAATATATAGATTGAAGAAATGCATTCCGCCGAGAACGAGCAGAACCAAGCCGATTTTCCACGAAAGCGCTTCGATTCCTTCGCGCGCCGATGTAATGTCGCCGCCGATTTTCAAAGCCAGACTGATATATCCGAGATTTATCAGGTAGAAACCGACGACCAGCAGATGATTGACCGAATCGGCGATGCTTTCGTCGCCGTGAAAAACTTCAACGAGAAACACGCGACCGTTTTTGTGCAGCGTCTGCGCCACCCAAACCGTCAGAAAAACGCTCAAAATAACATACGCGAAATAAGTATAAACAACTACGTCCATATTGCCTCCTTTTAGCATTTGGAATGATGACTGTGAAAAATTTTATGTCATCCGCATTTTTTACCAAACAATCCTTGTGCCGATTTTGTAAAATCGATTTTCGCCCGATGTTTATTGAGTTTTAGTTATTTGCGGTATTTGCAAATTTTGCAAATTGCAGTTTCACTCTGGCATTTTGCGATTTGCTTTGCGCTTTCTAAATGTTAATCTGTTTTTTTATTCGACGTTCCCGAAAACATTGGCGAAAGTCTTTTTTGTTTTAAATTTTTAATCTAAAAGGTCAGTTTTTTTATTGTGTCAAATAATCCAACACCAAATGCAAGCTATTCCGTAACCTTGCGCGTAAAAATTCATAATCAGCCCGGAAAACTGGGCGAACTCACGACCGCAATCGGTAAGGCGGGCGGCGACATCGAGGCGATTGATATTGTCTCGGTCGGCAAAGATTTTCTGATTCGGGACATAACCGTCAACGCGGCGAGCGAAAAGCACGACGAGGAAATCGTGGGCGCGCTGAAAAACATCGACGGCGTGGAATTGATGAACGTTTCCGACCGGACTTTTCTGATGCATATCGGCGGAAAAATCGAAACCGTTTCGAAAGTTCCTTTGAAAACGCGCTCGGATTTGTCGATGGCTTACACGCCGGGCGTCGCGCGCGTCTGCGAAGCGATTCATAAAGACCCGGAAAAAGCTTTTATCTTAACCATCAAGAAAAACACCGTCGCCGTCATTTCCGACGGAACGGCGGTTTTGGGTTTGGGCGATATCGGTCCTGCCGCCGCGATGCCGGTGATGGAAGGAAAATGCCAGTTATTCAAAGAATTCGGCAGCGTTGACGCTTTTCCGATTTGTCTGAACACGAAAGACCCGCACGAAATTGTCGAAACGATTAAAAATATCTCGGTCGCGTTCGGCGGCATCAATCTGGAAGACATTTCCGCGCCGCGCTGTTTCGAAATCGAAGACCGTTTGAAAAACGAGCTTGATATTCCCGTTTTTCACGACGACCAGCACGGAACTGCCGTCGTCGTTCTCGCCGCGCTGATAAACGCTTTGAAAATCGTCGGCAAAAAGATGGAAGACATTAAGCTCGTCGTCAACGGCGTCGGCGCGGCTGGTGTTGCCTGTACAAAAATTGTAATGGCGGCGGGCGTAAAAAACATCGTCGGCTGCGACCAGACGGGCGCGATTTACGAAGGGCGCAAGGAAAATATGAACTGGGTTAAAGATTGGTATGCGCGAAATACCAATCAGAACCAGGAAAAAGGCTCAATCCACGACGTTATAAAAGGCGCGGACGTTTTCTTCGGTTTAAGCGCGCCGGGCGTGATTACGGTCGAAGACCTCGAAAATATGGCGGATAAGCCAATCGTTTTCGCGATGGCAAACCCGATTCCCGAAATTATGCCCGAAGACGCCGCCGGACACGTCGCGGTAATGGCAACCGGACGCTCGGATTATCCGAATCAAATCAATAACGTGCTGTGTTTTCCGGGCATTTTTCGCGGCGCTCTGAACTGCCGCGCAAGTCGTATCAACGAAGCGATGAAGCTTGCCGCCGCCAACGCGATTGCCGGAATTATCGGTGAAGACGAGCTTTATCCCGATTATATTATTCCATCGGTTTTCGACCGCCGGGTCGGCGAAGCCGTAGCCCGCGAGGTCGAAGAAGCAGCCTATAAAACGGGCGTTGCGCGGCGCGACCGGGCGACATCCGATACGGAATTTTAAGCATCTATTGCAAATAGAAATGATAAAACCAAAGTTCCTGACAACATCGCCGGTCGAAGAAATCGCCAACACCATCACGCATGGTTTCGGCTTGGCGCTGAGCGTCGTCGGATTTGTGTTTCTGGTCGTGATGGCGAGCTTTCACGGCGATTTCTGGCACATTACAAGCAGCGTAGTTTACGGTTTTTCGCTCGTTACATTGTATGCGGCTTCGACTTTTTATCACGGCGCTACCGAGCCGAAGCTCAAAAAAGTTCTGCAAATCGTTGACCATTGCTGTATTTATCTTTTAATCGCCGGAACTTATACGCCATTTACTTTAGTCGTTCTGCGCGGGAGCTTCGGGCAAAGCTTGTTTGCTTTTGTATGGGTTTTCGCCATCGCCTGCATTTTGCTGAAAATTTTCTTCGGCGACAGGTTCGTCGTCGTTTTCGTTTTGTCTTATCTGGTGATGGGCTGGATAGGAATCATCGCCGTTCAGCCGCTGCTCGCGGCGTTGGGATTCGTTCCGATTGCTCTAGTCGTGGCGGGCGGATTAGCTTATACAATCGGCGTGATTTTCTTCGGCTGGAAACGTTTTCGACATCATCACGCAATCTGGCACATTTTTGTTCTGATGGGAAGCATTTTACATTTTCTGGCGATTGCGATTTATGTAATTCCTTATGTTGTCAAAGCATGAAGGAAAGGTAATAGGTAATAAGTAATAGGTAGTTGGTTTGTGCCTATTACTTATTACCTATTACTAATTACTCTTTCAAAGCGACTGCAAATCAATCACAAAACGATAACGAACGTCGGCTTTTATCGTCCGGTCGTAAGCTTCTTCGATTTTTTGAATCGGTATTATTTCAATGTCCGAAACGATATTATGCTCTGCGCAGTAATCGAGCATTTCCTGCGTTTCGGGAATGCCGCCAATCATCGAACCGGCGAGAATCCGGTTGTTTCCGATAATTGAAAAGGCGTGAACTTCGGCAGGTTTATCGGGAACGCCGACAATGACCATCGCGCCGTTTAGCTTGAGCAGATTGAGATACATGTTCAAATCGTGCGATGCGGAAACGGTGTCGAGAATAAAATCGAACTGCCCGGCGAGCGCCTTCATCGCTTCTTCATCTTTGCTCATCACAAAATTATGCGCGCCGAGCTTTTGCGCGTCTGCTTCTTTCGAAGGCGAAGTGCTGAAAACCGTAACGTCCGCGCCCATCGAGGCGGCGAGCTTGACGCCCATGTGTCCGAGTCCGCCCAGACCGACGATGCCGACTTTGCTTCCCTCGCCGACTTTGAAGCGACGCATCGGCGAATAGGTCGTGATTCCGGCGCACAAAAGCGGCGCGACGCAGGCGAGGTCGTCCGTTTTGTGTGAAACTTTGAGCGCGTAATCTTCGTCAACGACGATTTTATCCGAATAACCGCCGTAGGTCGGCGTCGTTTCGTCCATTTCCGTTCCGTTGTAAGTTACGGCGACGTGAACCGCGCAGAACTGCTCGAAACCTTCCTTGCAGTTTGCGCAGCTTCCGCACGAATCGACGAAACAGCCGACACCGGCGATGTCGCCTTCCTTAAATTTCGTAACTTCCGCGCCGACCTGCGCGACGCGCCCGACGATTTCGTGCCCGGGAACCATCGGGAAAATCGAATTTCCCCATTCGCCTTTCGCCTGATGAATATCCGAATGGCAGATTCCGGCGTATAAAATCTCGATGAGAATGTCTTTTGCGCCGACATCGCGCCGTTCAAATTCAAACGGCTCAAAATGCGCTTCTGTGTTGTGTGTCGCGTATCCGCGTGCTTGTAACATTAGTTTTTCTCCCTTTTCCTTATAATTTGAATTTATTCTAACAGTCTTAAATTCATCTGTCTGCTGTGCTACATTTTATTTTATGCGGAACAATATAAATATCGGCACGTGCGGCTTTCGCGGCAATAAAATCGAATATTCGCAGCTTCTTTCCTGCGTCGAGATTCAGCACACTTTTTACCAGCCGCCGCAGATAAAAACGCTCGAACGCTGGCGCGCAGAAATGCCCGAAGATTTTGAATTTACCTTAAAAGCGTGGCAGCTAATCACGCACGAAGCGAAAAGCCCGACTTTTAAACGACTGAAAAAAAAATTGTCGGAAACGGAAAAGGAAGAAGCAGGATATTTCAAACCGACCGCGATTGTTCGCGAAGCGTGGGACGTAACGCTCGCCTGCGCGAAGGCTTTAAGGGCGAAAACGATTTTGTTTCAATGTCCGGCGAGCTTCAAACCTTATCAATACAATATCTCGAATCTCGAAAATTTCTTCTCTTCCATCGAGCGCGGCGAACTGAATTTTTGCTGGGAGCCGCGCGGAGACTGGAACGATAAAATCGTCGGAGAAATCTGCGAGCGGCACGATTTATGGCACGTCGTTGACCCTTTCAAAAAAAGAACCGTAACGCCCGACAAATGCTATTATCGCCTGCACGGCGTTACCGGCTGGCGTTATAAATATGAAGAAGACGAACTTGAAGAATTAACTTCCCTTTTGCCCGAAAACGAGCGTTCATACGTTTTTTTTAATAATATCGAGATGACCGAAGACGCTTTGAGATTTCAGGAAATTGTAAAAGAAAATCGACTATGACTTTTAGGATTATCGAAGAATCGCCCGCTATTCTGAATGAATACGAAAAAATATCGATTGCCTTTCGCGTCGAATCGAGATTTCGTTTTGAATTGATGCAAAACGGTCTCGGCGGCATAAAGTTCATCGAGGAAAAAGTAAGCCCGTTTATTAAAGACTACGACGCGAACGAGAATGAAAGACCTTCGCGCTGGTCAGGGCGTTTTGATATTTCAAATTGGGGAATTTTGTCGGCTTTTGAAGGCGAACGTCGGGTCGGCGGCGCGGCGATAGCCTGGAAAACACCGGAAGTTAATATGCTCGAAAGCCAATCGGATATTGCCTGTCTCTGGGATTTGCGCGTTCATCCCGAATTTCGCAGCAAAGGCATCGGGCAAAAGTTATTTAATCGGGCGGTTGAATGGGCAAAGGCGCGAAACTGCCGCCGCTTTATAGTCGAGACGCAGGACATAAACGTTCCCGCCTGCCGCTTTTACGTCCGTCAGGGCTGCGAGCTTGGCGTCGTCAACCGCTACGCTTATCCCGAATCGATGAACGAAATTCAATTAGTCTGGCAGAAAGACATTTAACATTTATCATTTATCATTTATCATTGAAAACTACTGCTTTTGATAAATGTTAAATGTTAAATGTTAAATGAAAAAGCCGCCGGAGCTTTTGACGGCTCGGGCGGCAGATAAACATATCAGTTTTAATCAAAATTAATTGTCGTCGTCATCGTCGTAGCGGTCGTTTCGATTATTGCGATTGTCGCGATTGTTGCGGTCGTCGTTACGGTCATTGCGGTTATTTCGGCGATTGAAACGATTGAAAGCTTCGTTATAGCCTCTCTGGAAACCTGCCTGATAAGCCTGCCGGAAAGCACTCTGTCCGCCGTTGCGCGAATTATAGCCACGGTTCGAGTTTCTGTAATCGTCGGAATTTCTCCATGAACTCTGCCGGCTGTTGCGCGCATCTCTTTTGCCTAATTTGAAACCGTCTTCATAGCCCTTCTGCATCGCCTGGCGATACCAGTTGCTGTTGCTGTTTTCGTAACGGTCATTGTTGTTACGATTGTTTCTGTCTTCATAACGGTCGTTATTGCGATTGTTTCGATTGTTATTCTGCGCTTGCGCGTCGATATTAGCCACGAGCATAAAGCCAAAAATTAAAGCCAGCGAGAAAGCGATTGTTGTAAGTCTGCGTTGTATTTTATTTGATTGCATAAATTTCTAGGTCCTCCGAAGCGAGTTATGGCAAAGCGTGTGCCATTAATTAAAAATCAGCAATTATATTAGGTTTTGCGCGTTTTCCTTTGTTAGAAGTTTTTCCGGCTCTACTCAAATGGGACACGTTTCGCCGATTTAGTGTTTCTTTTCGTATGCTTTTAATAATGCAGAAACACGCTGTCTCAATTTAAAATTTAAGATTCAAGATTCAAGATTTAAGATTTAAGATTTGGGCTTTCAATTTTGAATCTTAAATCTTAAATCTTGAATCTTAAATCTTGAATCCAAAATCCTTACGCATTCGTGTAAAATATTGCCCGATGATGGAAGATGCAAAAATCCGCCGCGCAGCCGCCGCTGACGCTAACGTGATTGCGGCTCTGGCGGCGACAACCGCTTACGAGACGTATTTTGAAACCGACGAGCCTGAAGATTTGGCAAAATATATCGCCGATTTTTTCAATCCGCAGGCTGTAAAAACTGAATTAGAAGATAAGGATTCGACATTTTTTCTTGTTGAAGTAAACGGGAAAGCCGTCGGATATGCGAAATTGCGCGAAGGTCAGCCCGACGAATGTGTAAAAGACGAAAATATTATCGAGCTGCATCGCCTTTACGTTCTCGAAAAAATGATAAGACACGGAATCGGCAGGCTTCTGATGCGGAAATGTCTTGACGAAGCGAAATCGAGAGGCTTTGACGCTCTCTGGCTCAGCGTCTTTAATCTGAACGCCCGCGCCATCGGATTTTATGAAAAACTCGGCTTCACGCGCGTCGGAGAAACCGGCTTTTATTACGGCGAAAAACGTCTGAGCTGCTGGGTAATGAGGATAGGATTACAAGTGAGAGGTGAGAAGTGAGAAATGAGAATGGATTTTAATTTTCAGTTCTCACTTCTCACCTCTCATTTATTAACATACCAGAAACTCGCTTGCCACCCAGCCGAGTATGACCAGCCTTCCGCGCCGTTTGACGCTGACGCGGGCAAAACCGCCGTCGGTGTCGTCAACATAAACGCTCGTTCCGTGCCGCAATCTGGTAACGACTTTTCCGTTGGCATTGCGAACATTCAGATTGCTGCGCGGATTGTCCAAAGAAACCGTGCACCATTCGGTGTTCGTTTTCGGCAGCAAAAGATAACCTGCGCTGACGACGCTGAATCCGGGCGAATTTATCTGATTAACTTCGCCGGCAAAGCTCGAAGCCGTAAATCCGGTTAAAGTTAAAACCGTGATTAATACTAAAGAACAAAATCTGACTCTCATCTTTCTTTCTCCTTTCTGGTAAATTTTAAATTCAAGTTCTACATTTCAGATTGAAAAAATCTTTAACGTGGAAATTGATATAAGTAAACTGAATTATTTGACAGAAAGGATAACACAAAAAAGGATAATTGGTAATTAGTAATTGGTGATTTGTAATTTCTCAGAGACCAATTACTTATTACTTATTACCAATTACTTACCCGACAAATTTATAGCCCATGCCGTGAACGGTCTGGATAAACTGCGGATATTTCGGGTTTGATTCGAGTTTTTGGCGCAGCCACGCGACATGAACGTCAACCGTCCGTGTCGAAGGCATCGCGTCATAGCCCCAGACTTCGTCGAGAAGGTCGTTGCGCGAATGAACTTTTCCGCGATTTTCGATTAAAAATTGCAGAAGCTTGAATTCCATCGCCGAAAGCTCGACCTGCTCGCTATTTTTCGTGATTTCGGCGCGACTGAAATCAATCGAAACATCGCCGAAGCGGAACGACTCGTTCCGTGTTTGATTCGTGTTCGGCGACCGTCTTAAAAGCGCTTCGATTCGCGCTAAAAGCTCCATAACTTCAAACGGTTTAGTCAGATAATCGTCCGCGCCGAGCTTTAAACCGAGAACTTTGTCAATCGTCTCGCCCTTCGCGGTGAGCATCAAAACCGGCGTGTTTATGCTTTTCTGCCGCAAATCGCGGCAAACGTCATAACCGTTTTTTTTCGGCAGCATCACGTCCAGAATTATCAAATCGAAGGCTTCGCTAATCGCCAGCGCCAAACCGCTTTCGCCGTCCGCCGCGCTTTTGACGATAAAGCCTTCGCTCTGCAAACGGTCTGTGAGCGTTAGAATCAAGCCTTCTTCGTCTTCGACAAGTAGTATTTTCATTTATCATTTAACATTTATCATTGAACATAAAAAAGACATTTTTGATAAATGTTAAATGTTCAATGGTAAATGTATTGTGAACTTGCTTCCTTTTCCGATTTCGCTTTCGACATTAACTTTTCCGCCGTGCGCTTCGACGATTTGTTTTACAAGGCTCAAGCCCAGACCGTTGCCGTGAATTTGTTCGTCCACAACCGCTTTTGAACGGTAAAACGGCTCGAAAACTTTGCTGATTTCCCTTTTCTCGATGCCGATGCCTTTGTCTTCGACCGCGATTTTCAATTTGTTTCCGCCGTTTCGAGCCGAGATTTTCAGCCATTTTTCGCCGTTGCTGTATTTCAGAGCGTTTGCAATCAGATTTTGCACGGCTTGCGTCAAAGCCTTTTCGTCAGCCGGAATGTGCGGCAGATTTTCGGCGATTTCCCTTTCGACGGCAAAGCCTTTTTCCTCAATCATCGGCTTGCATTCGTTGATTGCTTCATCGATAACTTTTTCGATATTAGTCTCGCGTAAATCGTATTTTCGCTTGCCCGAACGCGCGCCGGCAAATTCAAGAATCTGTTCGACCATTGAAGAAAGCTTTTTGCCCTCGCGTTTGATTAAATTGCCGTAGCGCGAAACCTTGTCTTTCTCATTAGTTACGCCGTCAGCCAGATTTTCGCCCGCCGAATAAATCACCGCAATCGGCGTTCGAAATTCGTGCGAAACCGATGAGACAAAATCCATCTGCCTTTGCGCAAAAAGCTTGGCGCGCTGCGCGGAAAGAAAAATCAAAATCATGCTGACCGCCAGAAGCGACAAAATGCCGAAGCTGATGCCCAGATTTTTGCGCCTTGTGTTCGTAATAAACTGTTCGAGCGAGCCGTCCGTGTGCTGAACGTTCAAAGTCCACGCGCCGCCGGGCTGAATTTCGTTATTTTCAAAAATCCTGACGCGCGGTCGCATTTGCTCGCCGGCAGTCGGCGTGTTTTCATCAATCTTCAGCTCAAATTGGCTTTGTTTGCCTTCGGCTATTATTGGCGCGTCGGCTTCTTTTCTCGATTTTGTTTCGAACTTGCTCAAAACCATGCTTTTTTTCTCGCCCTGAATCGATGAAAGAAGCTCTTTGTTGGCATAGAAAATAAAATTATCGGGCGACAGGTCGAAAAGCTTTGCGCTCGCGTCTTTTGCGTTTAATTCCTGTGTCTGGAAAATTGTTTGATTTAGCCTGTTTACGACGGCGAGCTTGTAATTCGCGCTTTCGCTGCCGCTGAAATACTCTTTGACGAGACTCGGCAGAAGCTGATTTTTGATGACATCCGCATCGAGTTTTACAATTAAAACGCCGTATTTTTTTACTTCGACCGGCTCGGGCAGATTCGTTTCGGTGCGAAGCATAATGCGTTTGATATTGGCTTCTTCCTCGTGAATCGGCATCACGAGCGCGGGAATTTCTTCGGCAACCGGATTTATAGTTTTCTCGTTCGCAAAATTCGGCTTTATCAAACTCAGTTCTTCCGTCCACTCAGCCGGCTCAAACGCGCCTTTTTCCTTGTTATAGCGCGAAATATTTTGACTCTCGCCAAACTCGACAAAATAAAAATCGCCGATTAACTGCGGATAGCTCGTTTTTTCGCGCCAGAATTTGTAGCGCTGATTAAACTCAGCCCAATTTTGATTTCGCCAAACGCCCGCCGGAAGCTGGAAATTAAAATACGCGTTCTGAATCTCGCGGTTAAAATCTTCGGCAAAACGCTTTGTATCCGTTTCAAGCCGCGTCTGAAGATGCTCCTGCTCGCGGTCGCTGATTTGTCCGAGCCAACGATATTGGAGAGTCGCCAGAAGAACGAGCAACCCGAGAAGTCCCGCAACAAGTAAAATTGAAAACCACGAACGTTTCATAAAAAAAGATGTCAGATGTTAGATGCTAGTGAAGAAAATTGTCTTTTACTGACATCTAGCATCTGACATCTCTCGCTTTCTAGCATCTAACATCTTCCGCTTTCTGTAAATGCTTTTACAAAACATTTTACATTCTTAACAAATTCTTTTCCTTCTCTTAACCATTCGCGCAAAAAAAGCTGTCAGAATCGAAAATGTCAGATTGAGTTTTTTTATCAGGCACAAATATGAAAACAATTTTCGCAAGTCTTATTTTATTCTTACTTTCCGTTTCAGTTTCCGCGCAGCAGGCGGATTTGTCGGCGCTCTCGAAAAGCGAAGGCGGAAAGCGTGTTCTCGCTTATTTTACGGCTTTAAATTCGGGCGACGACCAGAAGCTGCGCGATTTTTTCGCCGAAAACGTCGCGGCTGAATCACTAAAGCAAAGACCCGTCGAAGCGCGTGTGGAATTTCATAAACGATTCAGAAACGATTTTCCGGCGCTCGAAATCAAAAAGCTTTCGTCGGTCAGCGATTCGGAAATCAGCGTTCTGGCACAATCAAAAAGCGGCAACTGGGTTACGGTTTCTTTCTCTTTTGAAAATCAGACTCAGAAAATTGCCGGAATGGGAATCGAACCCGCCGAAGCGCCGAACAACAGCGATAAGCCGAAATATAACGCGCCGGCGACGAAAGCCGAGCTTCTTTCAACGATTGAAAAATACTTGAATGGCGAGACGAAAGCCGACACGTTTTCGGGCGCGGTTTTGATTGCCGAAAAAGATAAACCGGTATTTTCAAAGGCTTACGGCTCGGCGAGCAGGGAAAAAAACCTCTCGAACAAAACGGATACAAAATTCAATCTCGGTTCAATCAATAAAATTTTTACGCGAATCGCCATCGGGCAATTAGTTCAGCAGGGCAAAATCTCCTTTGACGATAAGCTCGGAAAATTTCTTCCCGATTATCCGAATAAAGACGCGGCTGAAAAAGTTACCGTCCGCCATTTGATTACGATGAAATCCGGCGTCGGCGATTTTTTCGGCGAAAAATTCGACAGCTCGCCGAAAGGAAATTATCGCAAAAACAGCGATTTTATTCCGCTGTTCGCAAATCAGCCGCTGGCTTTCGAGCCGGGAACGAGCCAGCAATATTCGAACGGCGGATATATTCTGCTCGGCGCGATTATCGAAAAGGTTTCGGGCAAAAGCTATTACGATTACGTCCGAGAAAATATTTTCAAGGTCGCCGGAATGTCCGAAACGGATTCGTTCGAATCGGACAAAATGCCGCCCAACTCGGCTGAAGGCTATACGAAACGCAACCCGAAAGGCGAGCTGATTAACAACTTAAATACACGTCCGGCGCGAGGCAGCGCGGCGGGCGGCGGCTATTCGACTGTCGAGGATTTACTTAAATTTTCGCTGGCTCTGCAAAGCGGAAAGCTGACGATTCCCGACGATGACGGTCAGCCGCAGAAAGAAGCCCGGCTAGGGATTGCGGGCGGCGCGGGCGGCATAAACGGGATTCTTCTCGTCAACGGGCAAACAGGCTACACAATTATCGTTTTATCGAATTACGACCCGCCGAGCGCGGAACGTGTCGGCTCGCAGATTCGTGATTGGGTAAAACAAATTAAGCAATAATTCAAAATAAAAGGAGTCAAAAATGAAAAAATTTACAATTTCAATGTTAAGTATTTCGGTATTTTTTATCGGTTTGGGCGGTTTGCTCAACAAGGTCGGCGCGACGTTCAAATCCGACGAAAAAGCTCTGGCGCTGATTGCTCAGGCGCGTCAGGCGATTGGCGGCGAAGCCAATATTAAAAATGTTTTGAGCCTTTCGGCAACGGGCAAAGCGACCAAAAATTTCGAAATCGAAAACGTCGCCAAAACCGAGCAGGGCGATTGGGAATTGAATATGCAGCTTCCGAACAAAATCAGCAAGATGATGAAAGTTAACATCCTGGAGAACGGAAACGGCTTTAAGCTCGAAAACAAAGAAAATCGAGTCGTCATCATTAAAAAAGGCGAAGGCGAGGGCGATAAAGTAACTTTAAATCGCAGCACCGAAGAGCTTCCGAAAGACGGCGTCATCATCATCAAGAAAGGCGACGGCGATAAGGTTTTTGAAAGAACCGAAAATCCGAATGCTGATGTTAAAAAGGTTGTCATCGGCGACGAGTTTCGCGCATCTTTCGATAGAATCGAGCAGAACGACCTTTTCCGCACGACTTTGAGCCTGCTGCTGACCACGCCGCAAGGCGTTGACGCGGAATATGTCTACGCGGGCGAAGGCAGCGTTGACGGAAATTCCTGCGACATCGTCGAAGCGCGCGCCGGCAGTTCGAGCGTTAAGCTTTATCTCGATAAATCGTCACACCTGCCGCGTATGATGAGCTATATGGACGCCAAGCCGGTGATGTTTTTCAAAATCAAAAAGGACGACGCGAACATCACGGAAAGCGACGATGTTAAAACTTTCACCCGTAAGACGGAAGCGCCTGCGATGGAAGAATTTCAAGTCAGGTTTTCCGATTACAGAGGCGTCGGCGGCTTGCAGCTTCCTTACCTTTGGACGCAAACCGTCGGTGGACGCGCGGACGAGAGCGTAGAGATTTCAAACTACGAAATCAATCCGGCGAATATTGCGGATAAATTCGAAAATCTGCCGCAAAAGGTAATGATTAGAACCGAGAAGAAACAGTAAATTAGTGAATAAAGAATAGTGAACAGTGAATAGTTTATGAATGTTTTCATAACTATTCACTTTTCACTTTTCACTTTTCACTTTCCACTCACATCGTCGCCATAACGGCTCTGATTTCGCCGTAGCTGTAGTTTTCGCCTAAAAACTCTTTTACCGGAGCGACGGCAAAACCGGCGTTCAGACGGACAATAGCGTTTCTTATCGGCTCGATTTTTGAGGATTGAACGAGGTCTTCGAGGCTGATTTCGCCGCTTGAAATATATTTAACCAGATGCGTTTCAATCGTGCTTTTCGCCATATCGCGGGCTTCGGCTATTTCTTCAATCGAAAGACCGGATTTGAACATATCGAGCGTTACGGCGAACGTCGTATTTCCGTCGGAATCGCGTTTCGCGCGGGTTTTGCGCTCTTTTTTCGGCGATTTCAAATCGATGCGCGACGCGAGATTGTTTCGTTTACAGTAATTTCTGACTTCGTTCAAAAAATCCGCGCCGTATTTCTGCCATTTCAAATCGCCGACGCCGGAGATTTTTCGCATTTCATCTTCGTTTTGCGGCAGGTAAGCCGCCATTTCGACCAGCGCCGCATCGGAAAAAACTATGTACGGCGGCACGTTTTCGCTTCGGGCAAAAGCCGTTCGGACATTTTTCAAATCGTCGAACAAGTCCCTGAAATATTCTGCCGGAATTTCCGAAGACGACTGTTTCGGCTTTTTATCTTCCTTAATCGTAACTTTTATCAGTTCTACCTTTTCGCCTTCAAACAAAACGGCTTCGCTTTTCGGCGTCAGAACAATCACCGGATATTGTCCTTCGGTCTGCGCGAGATAGCCTTGCGAAATCAAATCTTTGAAATAATCGAACCAGTTATTTTTTGAAATATCCGAGCCGACGCCGTAGGTTTTCAGATTTTTATGCTCGTCGCGAATCGTTTTTGCCTGCGAGCCGCGCAAAAAATCGATGATGTAAGTTATACCGAAACGCTGTCCGGTTCGATAAACGGCGCTCAAAGCCTTCTGCGCGATAATCGTTCCGTCAAATCGCTCGAACTCGGTGTTGCAGTTGTCGCAGTTTCCGCAGTCTTCCGCCAAATCTTCCGAAAAATAATTAAGCAGAAACTTTCGCCGGCAGGTTTTCAAATCGCCGAATTGTCCCATCACATTCAGCTTCTTTAACATTATTTCCGTTTGCGAGCGATTGCCTTCGACCTCGGCAAAACCTTTCAGTTTATTGACATCGCCCCAACTAAAAAACAGAAGCGCTTCGCTTTGCAGACCGTCGCGCCCGGCGCGCCCGGTTTCCTGATAATAGCTTTCGATGTTTTTCGGCAAATCCAGATGGACGACGAAACGCACGTTCGATTTATCGATTCCCATTCCGAAAGCGATGGTCGCGACGATGATTTTCACCTCGTCTTTTAAGAACAATTCCTGATTTTTGTCGCGCGTTTCTTTGTCCAGACCGGCGTGATACGGCAAAGCCTGAAAGCCTTCGTCGCGCAAATCGGCGGCGAGACTGTCCGCCGAATTGCGGCTCAGACAATAAACGATTCCGCTCTCGTCGCGGCGCGTTTCGAGATATTCAAGCAGGCGCTGGTAAGAATTTCGCTTCGGCTCGACCGTGTAAAAAATGTTCGGACGATTAAAGCTCGACACGAAAAGCTCGGCGCGACGGACGTTCAGACGCTCGATAATATCCTGCCTGACAAGCTTATCGGCAGTTGCCGTCAGCGCAATCAGCGGAATCTGCGGAAAATGAGTTTTCAACTTCGAAAGCTGCATATATTCCGGTCTGAAATCGTGTCCCCAACTCGAAATGCAATGCGCTTCGTCAATCGCAAACAGCGAAACGTTGACTGATTTCAGAAAATCGATAAACTGGTCGCCCGACTGCAAAAGACGTTCCGGCGCGACGTAAAGCAGTTTCAATCTGCCCGTGCGAATGGCTTGAAAAACTTCCGTCTGCTCGCGCGAAGTCTGCGTCGAATTTAGAAACGCGGCTTCGACGCCGTTGTTTTTCAGCCCGTCAACCTGGTCTTTCATCAGAGCGATAAGCGGAGAGATAACGACCGTCAGCCCTTCAAACATCAGCGCAGGAATCTGGTAACAAAGCGATTTGCCGCCGCCGGTCGGCATCAGCACAACCGCGTCTTTTTTCTCCAAAACAGCCTCAATCGCGGCTTGCTGATTCATTCGAAACGAATCGTAACCGAACTGATGTTTGAGAATTTCTCTGGCGCGTGTGATATTCATTTTATAAAACTTCGATTTTCTTCACGTCCTTTGCAAAAATGCGAAGAAAAAGCCGCTTTCTGCCACGGCTTAATTATATTTTTCAACTACAATTATAACTTATTTTTGCTGAAATGACTGCGTTTTCGCAACCTTTGCGGCGATTTTAGGAACAATCTTTTTCGGCACCTGAATCGCGCCCGCGATGTGTCTTGCTTCCGTGAAATGTCCGGCGACATAAACGCCCGCGACGTTTGTTTCAAAGGTTTCCTCGTCGTAAACCGGAACTTCGCCGTATTTCGAATTTCTGGTTTCAACGCCGAGATTTTTGAGCAAACCTAATTCCGCGTCCGCGCCGATAAGAATAAAAACGACATCGTTCGGAAAAGTCTCGATTTCGCCGTTTTCGTTTTCCAGAACGATTTCTTTTTCGCGGATTTCGACTACTCTTTTCAGAAAATAGACGTTCAGACAGCCTTTTTCCAATTCATTTTCGAGCGGTTGTTTCACCCAATATTTTATGCATCCCTGTTTCGGGTCGTTGTTCTCCCAATCGTTGCGGAAAATCGCCAGAATCGCGTTCGCGCCTTCCTGCGATAAAAAAAGCGCGGCTTCGCCCGCCGAATTTCCGCCGCCTATGACCATCGCGTTTTTCTTCACATACGGGTAAGTTTCGCGAAAGAGATGCTGCACCTTCGGTAAATCTTCGCCCGGAACATTAAGATGTCGCGGATATTCCATCGCGCCGATGGCGAAAAGAATTGCTTTCGATTCGTAAACGCCTTTGCCGGTCGTAATGCGGAAATGATTTTCAGCGAGCTTTTCGACCGTCAGAGCTTCTTCTTCCGCGTGAATGTTTAGTTTATTTTCCAGCACAAAACGCACGTAATAGGACAAAAGCTCTTCGCGCGTAGGCTTTTCGCGGGCGGGTTTGAGCGTTCCTTCAATCAACTCCAATTCATTTACGGTCGAAAAAACCGCCAGACCGACCGGATAATTGTAAATCGTATTCCCGATTAATCCCTTTTCGATGACGAGATAATCCAGATTTAATTTTTGCGCTTCGTAAGCGGCGGAAATTCCCGCCGGACCTGCGCCGATAATCAATAAATCAAACATTTTCCAATTTTTTCAGTTCTTCCGTAAATTTTTCAATTTGAAGTTTTGTGTTTTCGAGTTCGCGCTTTGAGTCGAGATATTTCTGCCATTCATTCGTATTGGTCAAAGCTTTAACCGTATCTTCATCCAAAACGTGCGCCATCACGACGAGCAAATCGCTCAACGCCTCGTTGCCATTCAGAAGCGAGTTAATAATCGTGTAAGCGAGCTTTGCGTTCGGCAAATCAATGTCTAAATCGTTTTTATCCATTTCTGCAACGTTCATTATATTATTTTGCCAGTTTAGCTCATTTATTCGACAAACGGTAAATTTTTCACTTTTGCCGTAAAATCGCCGATTTTCAGTTCTGTTCCTTCCGCCAGAAAATCGTAGCGGACAAAGGCGAGCGCGATTGTTTTTTCGAGTTTTGGCGAGAATGTAACCGAAGTTATTTTACCTGCATTTTTATCTTCGAGAGATTTTATTTCGTCGTTCGGTTTGATTTCGGCGGTTGCGTCTTCAAAAATCAAACCTGTCAGTTTTTTCGCCACATGCCCGCGAAAATGGATGCGGGCGATGATTTCCTGTCCGATGTAGCAGCCTTTGTTGTAGCTGATAAGGTCGGGCAAATCGAGCTCCGGCACGATTGTCGTTTCGTCCATATCGACGCCGTAAAGCGGCAAGCCGCGCTCGACACGCAAAACTTCGAATAGCTCGTCGGAAATTTCGACGGCGTTCGCTTTTCGCAATTCATTTTTGAAGTTTTCAGACCCGTCTTTCGGCACGAAAACATCAAAATCCGGCGTTGATTGAAATTTAATAAATTCTGAATTTGAAATTTTAGATTTGTAATTAAAAATCGTCAGGAAATTATAATCGTCTGATAAATCCTCGACGAAAAAATCTCCCGCGTAAGTAAAGCGAAACAGGTTTTGAAAGACTTTTTCGCGCGTTGCTTCTTCTGTTTCAAATAAAAACCTGTCGTTTTTTCGCAGAACGCGAACAACCGCCAGAAGACGACCCTGCGCGTTCGGAAAAGCCGCGAGCATTTGCGAATTTTCTTCGAGCTTTGCCACATCGTTTGTGATTAAACCGTTCAAAAACTGTACGGCTTCTTTTCCCCAAACGGCAATTAAACCGCGCTTTTGCTCGTAAAATCCTATTCCGCCTTCGCGCACTTTTTCGTAAGTTTCCGGAAAATCACTCATACTATAATTTGAGCAGCATTTCGTGTTGTCTTGTCAAAACCTTGAAACCGTTTGACTCCAGAAAATTTATAAATCCGCGCGCTTCTTCGTCGATATTTGAAAATTGCAGAGGCTTTTCGGTGTGTTTTTGAAGCTCGCCGAGAATAATTTTTCCAAATCCGCGCCGGCGATATTCTTCGGCGACGGCAACTTGCGAAACATTGCCCGAGTTTTTAAAAACAATGCCGTAACCGATGAGCTTTCCTTTCAGATACAGACCGGAAATAATCTTCGGCACTGATTCGTCCGGCAGGCATCGTTTAATCGAGTCAATCGAATTTTGCCAGCTCGGATAATAGGAAAGGAAAGATTCGAGCAAATTCCAGTCGGGATTTTCAATCGCTTTTATTTCGACATCCGGCGGCGTGTTTTCTGAAATCAACGTTTTTTCGCCCGTTAAAACCGATAGAGTTCGATGCGTCCGAAACCCGAGATTTTTGTAAAGCCGGAGCGCAGGCTCATTTTCCGTGATGACTTCGAGCAGATACTGTTTTGCGCCTAATCTGCGCAAAACCGGAAGAATAAATTCAAACATTCCGCGACTGATTCCGCGCCTGCGATATGCCGGAATCACGCCCGTTCCGGCGTCGTAAGCGGTTAATTTTCCGAGCCGGTCGCCGACGGCATTAGCCGTAAAACCGACCATCTTTCCATTTTCGAACGCGCCGACCGAACAATCCGGATTTACGCCTTCGATAATGTGCATTCTCCGCAGACCTTCCAGCGACGGCTGAGCTTCGACGTAATAATCGGAAAAAGCTTCGAGCAGCCTTTGATGCAATTCTTCAAAATCACCATTTTTTAATCGGCGGTAGGAAATCATTTTTTTTTACATTTCACGGCTTCGCGTAAACACATTCGATTTCTTCGGTCGAAAGTGTTTCAAACTTTTCTTCATCCAGATTGACCTGCCATGCTTTCAAAATTTTATATGTTTTCTTTTTCGATACCAATTCCGCCAGCACAATCAATTCGAGCTTTTGTTCGCTTTTCAGCGTGCAGGGCGAGCTGTAGGAAAATAAAAACTCCTGATGTTTCTTCAATTTACTGAAAGTCAAAACGTCTTTGACTTCCCAATCCGGCACGCCTTCCGCGTCTCTGGAAGTGATTTTTTCGAGCCAGAGCATAAGCTTTTTCCCTTTGGAAAAACGCGAAACGCCGTAATCTTCGTCAGAGAGCAGACCGCCGCCGAGGTCTTTCGCGCCGTTCGGCAAAGTCTCGCCGAAAACCGCGCCCTTGTGTTTATAACCGATATAATTTTGCCCGAATGCCGAAATCGAAAACAGAAAAACCAAAAGTAAGATATATATTTTTTTCATTTCACCCGAATTCCTTGTTCTTTACGCGCCGCTTTTATTTTTTAAAAATTTAATTGCCTCTTTCAAAATCCTGAAATCTTCAAGCTGCTCACGCTCGCGGCGATGTGAAGCGATAACCTGCGGACTTGGATGATAAAGCGCGACCAGATGTCGCCCGTTCCAGCAAAGAATTTTCGCGGCATCAGTTTTCAGCGCAAATTGATGATACTCAATCATTTTCAAAGCCTCAAGCGCAACCGTGCCAAGAGTTGCAATAATTTTCGGATTGATGAGATTTATCGTTTTTTCGAGAAAATCCGAGCAGTTTTTTATCTCTTTCTTCGAAGGCTTGCGGTTTGCGCCGGTTTCCGTGTGCGGATTGCAGAGAACTGTATTGGTGATAAATATTTCTTCGCGTTTAAGGCAAATCGAATCGAGCAGTTTTTGAAAATTCGCGCCCGATTTATCGCCCGAAAAAGGAATTCTGGTACGATTTCCGCCTTGTCTGCCCGGCGCTTCGGCGACAAACATCACCTTTGGACTGAGATTTCCGTTCAGCTTGCTCAAAACGGCGACTCTTTCACATAAAGCTTCGCATTTGCGGCAACTTTGCGCTTCATTCGCCAGTTTTTGAAATTCTTTGAGCTTTATACCCGTCATTTTGGTTTATTGCCGCCGATTTGTGTAAAATGAAAATTTATCTTACATTCAATTTTTTCAATAAAGAAGATATGAGTCAAATAACAGAACAAGCGGTTTTAGCCGCTCTAGCAAATATTATCGACCCCGATTTGCGTAAAGACATCGTTACGCTCGGATTTGTCAAAGATTTGGAAATCAGCGGCGGCGAAGTTTCGTTTCGAATTGTTTTAACGACGCCGGCGTGTCCCGTCAAAGAAGCTTTTGAAACCGAAGCAAAACAGCTTGTCGGCGCGATTGAAGGCGTTTCGAGCGTGAAAGTCGTGATGGACGCCGAAGTTCCGAAAGGTCGCGGCATTGCCAACAATGTCGCCGTTCCGGGCGTGAAAAATATTATCGCGGTTTCATCTGGCAAAGGCGGCGTCGGAAAATCGACCGTCGCGGTAAATCTGGCGGTTTCGCTCGCTTTGGACGGCGCGAAAGTCGGTTTGATGGACGCCGATGTTTACGGTCCGAACGTGCCTTTGATGCTCGGCGTCGGTTTCGGTCAGCCTGAAGTCGCGAACAATCAGCTCCAGCCGATTCAGGTGCACGGCGTAAAAATGATTTCGATGGCGCTGCTTGCGCCGCCCGACAAACCGATGATTCTGCGCGGTCCGATGCTTCACGGCATCGTGCGGCAGTTTCTGGCGGACGTAAACTGGGGCGAGCTCGATTATCTAATCGTCGATATGCCGCCGGGAACCGGCGACGTTCAACTCTCGCTGGCGCAGCTTGTTCCGGTTCAGGGCGCGGTTCTAGTTACGACGCCGCAGACGGTTTCGATTGCCGACGTTCGCCGCGCGCTGAAAATGTTTGAAACGGTGGCGATTCCAACTCTCGGCATCATCGAAAATATGTCGTACTTCATTCCGCCCGATATGCCCGAAAAACGCTATAACATTTTCGGCGAAGGCGGCGGACGGCGGCTTGCGGAACAATATAATGTGCCGTTTTTAGGCGAAGTTCCGCTCGGCATCGAAGTTCGCGAAGCGGGCGACAAAGGCGTTCCGGTCGTCATCAGCGAGCCGGATTCGCCGCAGTCAAAAGCCTTTCGCGCTGTGGCTGAAGAAGTAGCTCGGCAGATTTCGATTGAAGCGATGAAGCCGGAACTTGTAATTATGTCGAGAGCAAAGTAGGCTTTCTAACTAGTTTTCCTTGTGATTTTATCGCAATTAAGATAAAATTGAAATTAAAGTAAAGATTCGGTTTTCGAGTCTTTCTATATTAAAGAGCTTTTATAATAAAGGAGATTGTAAAAAATGTCAGCAGTTGCAGCACCGACAGTTGAAATAGGTTTGACGCCGAATGCGGCGGAAGAAATCAAAAAATTTTTGGTCGCCGAAGAAGATTTGCCGGAAACGGCTGGACTTCGCGTAAGGGTCGTTCCGGGCGGATGTTCGGGTTTTCAATACAGCCTGAATATCGAAGAAGAGTCGCGGCAGGGAGATTTTATCGTCGATAAACACGGCGTAAAGCTTTTCGTCGATATGTTTTCGGCGCAATATCTGAACGGCGTAGTCGTCGATTACACGTCGAATATGATGGGTTCGGGCTTTACGTTCGAAAATCCGAACGCGACCGGCGGCTGCGGCTGCGGAACGTCGTTTTCAGCCTAGAATTTTTAATAAATCAAGCAAAATGCGCTGTCAAATCTTCGGATTTGGCAGCGCATTTTTTTATCGCAAATATTTAAACAATTTTAGATTTTTTAACTTAAATTAAGGTTTTAACGTATAGAGAGTTGTTATTATAAAATCAAACGAATTTTGTATGAACAAGATATGTTTCTGTGATTTGGAGTCAAATTTATTCGTCGCGCATTTATAGAGAAAAATGAAAATCAAGAAGAATATATTTCGCCGGTTTTTGATAGTCGCTCACATTATTTTATTAACTTCGCTTTGTATCTCATCGGTCAAAGCGGACGGCGAGCCTGACCCGAGCTTTAGCGGCTTGGTTTCGGGAAGAGTCAGCGGAGACATTTTTGTTGTAAAAATTCAAGCTGACGGCAAATTTTTGGTTACAGGCAATTTTACCGAAGTTCAGAGCGTCGCCAGAACCTCGATAGCCAGAATGAATGCGGACGGAAGCATCGACCAAACGTTTAATCCGCCCAATATTTATGACGCCAACGGTAATTTCGCCAGAATCTTCACCGTTGGATTTCAATCGGACGGCAAGATTATAATAGGCGGCGATATTTATCAGGTTAACGGAACCATAGCTCCGGGTCTCAAACGTCTTAACACGGACGGCTCTTTAGATACGTCGTTTACGACTGTGCAGTTGACTAACAACGGCTATGGAATTTTTGATATTGAAATCCAGCCCGATGACAAAATCGTCGCGGGCGGAGAGTTCAGTCTCGTTAGCAACACCAACGTAAAAAATCTGGTTCGGTTTAATGCGGACGGCACGTTTGATACGGATTTCGGAATTACCAATTCACTTGAATTTGTCAGAGAACTGGATTTGCAGCCTGATAATAAAATTATCGCTCAGGGTAATTCGTCGGGTGTTATCAAAAGATACAATCCCAATGGAACTGTCGATGCTTCGTTTTCAAATGTTACAGTCGGCGGGTCTTCCAATATGGTTCAAGCCATAGAAGTTTTAGCGGACGGGAAAATTTTAATCGGCGGAAATTTTACGAGCGTCAACGGTTTTACGCAGGGCAACATCGCGCGGCTGAATTCGGACGGGACGCTCGACTTGAATTTTAATTTGAATAATCCGGGCGCAGTCGGCGGATTTAATAACAGCGGAATTACTGATATTGCCGTTAGAGCAGATGGGAAAATCGTTATCGGAGGTGGATTTACTTCTTATAATTCGACTCCGAGGCAAAAAGTCGCTCTACTGAACGCTGACGGCACACTCGACACGTCGTTTGCCACCAATACGGCGATTGGTCAAAACGCCAGCGTCAATGACGTTGAAGTTTTTCAGGACAATAAAGTTCTTGTCGGAAACACTTATAATTTTACCAACGAATCCGCGCCGACCTTAATCCGGTTTAATACGAACGGTTCTGTCGATTCTTCATTTAATGCGATTCTTACAAGAATCGGGATTGTGCGTAAAATTTTACAGAAGCCGGACGGCAAAATTGTAATCGGCGGCGACTTTTTGTTTGTCGGCGGCATTCAACGAGATTCGCTGGCGCAACTCAATGCGGACGGTACTCTCGACACGTCATTTGTTCCGTTCGTCAATGTAACTCAGGGCGGACATCAAACGGTCAGCGCCATCGCGGTTCAGCCGGACGGGAAAATTTTGGCTGCGTTCGTTAATGGAATTTTTAAAATTCAACGGATGAATGCCGACGGCTCAGTCGATTCCGGTTATGGATTCACAACTTGGTCTCCGGCGACAGTTATAAACGATATTGTCGTGCTCGCAAACGGGCAGATTCTGGTCAGCGGCACGCTCATCTACGGCGCGGGCACGCGCTATCTGACAAGACTTAACTCAAACGGCTCGGTCGATTCGACTTTTCCGGTAGATTTTCCGAACGGCAACGTCAATAAAATTATCGTCCAGCCGGACGGGAAAGTTTTAATCGCCGGTGATTTTACTCAAATAGGAACTTCTATTCGCGGCAGAATCGCCCGTTATAATTCGAACGGAACGCTCGACAACACCTTCAATCCGCCCGGCGGCGCAAACGCTTCTATCAAAGATATGGATTTGCAGCCCGACGGCAAAATCGTTGTCGGCGGCGACTTCACATCCCTAAACGGCGGCAACACACAAGTCAAAATCGGCAGGTATAACCCGGACGGAACTGTCGATACATCGTTTGCCCAGACGACCGACGGCACAATTCAGGCGGTAAAGCTTCAGCCGGACGGAAAAATCCTGATTGGCGGTTTTAATATGTTCACCGTCGGAGCGACTCCGCGCGCATTTATGGCTCGTTTGAACACAAACGGCTCGCTCGATTCGGGCTTTCTCCCGTCGCCGAACGGGTCTGTCTATGACATAAGCCTGCAAACGAACAATAAAATTTTAATTTGCGGCGATTTTACGACCGTCAACGGAGTTTCAAAATTAAGAGTCGCGCGATTATCAAATAATTCTATCTCGCCGAGAACCTTATTCGACTTTGACGGCGACGGAAAAGCCGACATATCGATTTTCCGACCGTCGGTCGGAGAATGGTGGTATTCGAGAAGCTCGGACGGCGGAAATTACGCCGCGTCATTCGGAAGCTCAACGGATAAACTCGTTCCCGGAGATTATACGGGCGATGGTCGCGCCGATATTGCTATTTGGCGACCTTCGACTGGCGAGTGGTTCATTCTTCGTTCCGAGGACGGAAGTTATTATTCTTATCCTTTCGGCACAAACGGTGATATTTCTGCGGTCGGAGATTTCGACGCTGACGGAAAAGCGGATTCGGCAGTATTTCGCCCGTCTGACACAAACTGGTATATTCGTCGTTCTTCTGACGGAGGATTTACGATTCAGCAGTTTGGAGCAAGCGGCGATGTTCCTGTCGTTGCCGATTATGACGGCGACGGGAAATCCGATATTGCGATTTGGCGAGCGTCGACCGGCGAGTGGTGGATAAAGAAAAGCTCTGACGCGAGCGTTATTGCATTTCAATTCGGAAACAGCGCAGATAAGCCTGTTCAGGGCGACTACACAGGTGACGGAAAGGCGGATGTAGCAATATTCAGACCATCTTCGGGAGAATGGTTTATCTTGAGAAGCAATGATTACAGTTACTATTCATTCCCGTTCGGAACAAGCGGAGATGTTCCCGCGCCGGGAGATTTCGACGGCGACGGTAGATTTGACGCGGCGGTTTTCCGCCCGGCGGATTCGACATGGTATATCCAGCGTTCGACGGCTGGAACTTTGATTCAGAGCTTCGGTCAAACCGGCGATAGACCCGTTCCTAGCGCTTTCATTCCTTAACTGTTTATAATTGAAAAAGTCCGGTTGAATGACATTCAGCCGGACTTTTTTCTCTCCCGATTTTCACTTTTTTGGAAACGCTCTCCGATTGAAACTATCTCTAAATATTCAAGGACAACACGGAGCGACAGCAAAAGGCGGAGAAGAGAGGGCGGGGTCTTTCCAGTAAAATGGAAAGACCGATTGTTCTAAAATCCCATTTATTTTCGGTCGGATTTCCCTGCTTAAAGCCAAGTAAACACAGGCAAAATCGAATCTTGCTCAATATAAATCGATTTTGGCGTTTGCATTTCCCGCGTATTTACGCCACAATTTAGAAGTTCTAGTTAAAACAATCAATAAAAAAAATTCGGGACTTTATTAAAATCTGATTAGATTTCAGGAAATATTTTTGTTTTAGCTGTTTTTTATAAATAGGCGAGTTTTTCCGCCTAACCTCAAAAGTTCCCGGTTCAGAAAAATTAATAAAAATTGGAGTTCTCCGTCTTGATGATTTTAAAAAAGAGTCTTTATTTGTTGTTGTGTTTTGTATTTTTAACCGCTTTCGGCTTCGGCGAGGCTAACGCTCAGGGACGAGCGAGAATCGTCAAACAGACTTCGAGCCAGCCGACGACGCAGCCGCAAACCTATATCGACAAAACAAAAACAACAGTTATTTCCCAACCGACATCACAGCGCCCGACACTCACCAATGACATATCAGTTAAAACCGCACAAAACCAGCAGTTAGTTAAAAAAACAGCTTCGTCTCTGCCGACAAATGCTGCCGCAAATAATTCGAATACGAACCGCAGCATGATGTACAGCATGGCTTTCACGCAAAGAATGTACAGCTCGATTCAAAGCAAAATCGGCATTCCGTATCGCTACGGCTCGGAAGGTCCGAACAGCTACGACTGCTCGGCTTTTGTCTGGAAAGTTTTTCAGGAAGCCGGAATGGTTTTCGAGCGTTCGAGCGCCAGAACGTATTACGCAAACTTTGAGCCGGTTTACGGCGACGACCGCTATCGATTCGGAACTCTGGTTTTCTTCAACAGTTTAGGACACGTCGGAATCGTTGCCGACAAAAACGGATTTTATCAGGCGTCTTCGAGCAAAGGAATTACCTACACGCCGTTTGCAGGCTACTGGGAAAAAAGAATCGTCGGCTTTCGCCGCGTTCCCGTCAACGTTAATTTCTAAATTAAATTCAAACAATCAAAAGTCCAAAGCTAAAATTTTAGCTTTGGACTTTTTTAATTTTTAAACTGGATTTAGCCGAGAAATCCCGGACGCGCCACATTCGGTTTAACTTCCCAGATAACCGCGATTTTATCAATCGCGATATACGCGACCCTTTCGTGCTCGTCGCGCAAATATAAAACGCCGTCTTTTACATCAACCACATCGCCTCTGACCGACGTGCTCGAACCGCACGAAACGTCAATTTGTTTTCCCATCAAATGTTTTAAAAATTCTTCCATTTCTTGTCTCCGCTAAATTTTATAATCTGTTTTCAAGTAAAGCCATTCTGCCCGCCATCGCCCAACGGCTGAGCGTCGGAACGTTCGTTTCCGTTTGATTTGCGCTTGCATTTTGCTTTCCGCTGTAAGCCAAAGCCGCCGCAATCAAAGCCAAATCGCACTCGGTTTCGCCGGTTTCCTTCGGCTTTTTGCGCTCATTGAAACGTGCAATAAAGCCCGTGTCGAGCTTTCCGGCGATAAATTCCTCATCTTCGACGATTTCGCGGAAAAAAGGCAAAGTCGTCTTGATTCCGCCGACTTCGTATTCCTGCAAAGCGCGCCGCATTCTGTCAATCGCGTCGGCGCGGTTTCGGGCGTAAACACAAAATTTCGAAATCATCGGGTCGTAATAAATCGAGATTTCCGAGCCTTCATAAATTCCGCCGTCGTCGCGCACGCCGCTTCCCTGCGGAAATTTAAGCCGCGTAATTTTTCCGGGCGAAGGTAGAAAATTATTGTCCGGGTCTTCGGCATAAACGCGGCATTCAATCGCGTGTCCTTTCAAAACGACTTCTTCCTGCGTAAATGAAAGCTTTTCGCCCCACGCGACATTGATTTGCTCTCTGACCAAATCGATTCCCGTAACCAATTCCGTTACCGGATGCTCGACCTGTAGGCGCGTGTTCATTTCGAGAAAATAAAAGGATTTGTCCAAATCGGAAACGAGAAACTCGACCGTTCCCGCGCCGACATAATCGACCGCTTTGGCAACCAGAACGGCGCATTCGCCCATTTTTTGTCTTAATTCGGCATCGTTAATCGGCGAAGGACATTCTTCGACGACTTTCTGATGCCGACGCTGAATCGAGCATTCGCGCTCGCCGAGATGAACGTGATTTCCGTGTTTGTCGCTAAAAATCTGAATCTCGATATGACGCGGGCGAACAATCGCTTTTTCGATATACACGGAAGAATCGCTGAAGGACGCGAGCGCTTCGGATTGCGCGGCTTCCAGCGCGTTTTTCAAATCTTCTTCGCGTTCGACCAGACGCATTCCCTTGCCGCCGCCGCCCGCCGAAGCTTTGAGCATCACCGGAAAACCGAATTCTTTAGCAACTTTTATCGCTTCTTCCGCCGATTCCAAAGCCTCTGTCGTTCCCGGCACGACCGGAACGCCCGCTTCAATCGCGATGCGCCGCGCCGACATTTTTCCGCCCATCGCTTCCATCGCATCCGGCGAAGGTCCGATGAAAGTTATTCCTTCATTTGTTACGTGCCGGACGAATTCGGAGTTTTCCGATAAAAATCCGTAACCCGGATGAATCGCCTCCGCGCCCGATTTTTTCGCGACTTCGATGATTTTTTCCCAGCGCAGATAGCTCTCGCTCGATGGCGGCGCGCCGATAAAATACGCTTCGTCCGCCATTCTGACGTGCAGGGCGTTGCGGTCTGCTTCCGAATAAACGGCAACCGTCGCGATTTTCATTTCACGGCACGCGCGAATGACGCGACAGGCGATTTCTCCACGATTGGCGATTAGAATTTTTTTGAACATAAAATTTTGTTATTAGCCAGTTGTCAGTTGAGATTAATATCAGAACATAGTCTAAATTCATCTTGCAACTGACAAAGGACGACTGACAGGTGGCTAATCCAATATCGAATTCCCGTGATTTTTCGGGTCGAACCGGATTCCGACCTTTGCTCCGGGCGCGTATTTTACAGGGTTTCGGCGCTGTTCGTCGGTTAAAATATCCGACGATTCAAAATCGACGCCGTGAACGGTATAAAAATAAAAAGCGATTTCTTCGCCCGCATCCGAAATCTCGGTGTCGATTATCGTGCCGTCGCAAATTCTGCCGTTTTTTTGTAAAAACTCGCGCCGCGCCGTTTCCGAGTTATCAACTTTTTTTCGGCGTAAAATATCAAATAGTCCCATTTTCTAATCCATTACCAAAGGCGGTTTCTTGTAACGCGCGCGTAAATTATTGACCGCCGCCAAAACTGCCGGTCGCTTGATGATTCGGGCTTCAAACGGGCGTTTGCCCGGAATGTCGAGCATTATCAAGCCTAAAAGAATCGTTAAAATTCCCTGTCCGGGAACGCCCGGCAGAGACAAAACAACGCCGAGCAAAATCAAAAATATGCCGTACAGGTTTTTCGCCACCAGCGCGCCCCAGCGTACAAACCAACTGCTGTTCGGCAAAAAATTGTGCTGATAATTCGAACTGAAATAATTATCGGGAATTTTTACCATGACGACGGCAATCGACCCGAAACTGAAAACCAGAGAGCCGACAAACAATACAATAAAAAGTAAAATTTGCCCCCAAGTCAGCGCTGCCCATTGTGCCGAAAGCCAATTCATAAACTAATTTTGCGCCTCGATTTTTCTAAGTTCCTTCCAAATATAAAACATCCGGTGCACGAACGTCCAAAGCGAGCCGATTGCCAGAACCCAGAGCACTTGCGGCATCCGGTTGGCAAAAAACGAATCTGAATTCGGAACGGTTGAAAGCGCGCCGATTATCAGCAGGACGACTCTTTCGGGTCGCTGAAGAAATCCGACATTCGCCTTCACGCCCATTCCTTCCGAGCGCGCCGTCGTGTAGCTGACCATAACCGAGCCGATTAAACCGATTCCGCCGAGCGTTACGTTCAAAAGCGAATGCTGCGGCGTGTTGCTCGCGTAAAAAACGATTATGCCTAAAAAGGCGACCATATCCGAAAGCCGGTCGAGCGACGAATCGAGAAAGCCGCCGAAAGGCGTAACGCGCCCTGAAAGCCGCGCGACGTTGCCGTCGAGCATATCGAAAAGATTAGCGACAATCAGCACGATTCCCGCCCAGAAAAACGCGCCGAATCCGAAAAGAATTCCGCAGGCGACATTAATGCAAACGCCGATAGTCGTCAAAATGTTCGGAGAAACCCCAGCCGACGCCAAACCGCGCACCATCGCATTGATGATTCGCATTGCTCCGCGCCCGATGCTTGCTCCAAACATAAAAAGTTCAAAATTCAAAGTTCAAAGTTCAAGGTTAAAGAATCAAACTTTGAACCTTAAACCTTGAACTTTGAACTAATCTTGCTGTTGTTCGTGAATTGTCGTTAGCCTGAAAATCTCGAAATTTCGAAACCCGTTCGGCGTTTTTACCTTTGCTTCGTCGCCTTCTTCCTTGCCCATTAAGGCTTGTCCGATGGGCGAAACGGTCGAAATCAAACCGTTTTCAGGGTCGCTTTCTTCGGAGGACACCAGTTTGTAGGTGATTTTTTCGTCCTTGTCCAGGTCGTATAGAACGACTTTTGAGCCGTAGGCTACGCGGTCTAAAGGAAGTTTTGAAATGTCGATTGAATCGACTTCGCTCATACGCTCGCGGAGCTGCATCAGGCGAGCCGACACAAACGTCTGCCGTTCGAGCGCCGCTTTGTATTCGGCATTTTCCCGCAAATCGCCGAATTCGCGGGCTTTCTGAATTTCCTTCGGCAATTTGAAATGCATCTCTTCTTCGAGTTCGTCTATCTCTGCTTGTAATTTTTTCTTGACTGCTTCCATAAGTTTTAATTGATAATTGATAATTGATAATTGATAACTTAAATAACTTTTCATTATCAATTATCAATTATCAATTAATTAAAGTTTATTTTCGTTCGGCGCGGCAAAAGAAATTCCGATGTCGCGGGCGGTGCGGACGAGCTGCCCGTCAGCCGAAACGGTTTTTATATTTGCTATCGCTTCCGATAGCGGAACGTTTACGACCATTCCAGCCTGTAGGGCGACCATTTTGCCCGCTTGCCCGTTTGCCAGAGCGCGAACCGCGCAAGCGCCGAAATTCGTTCCCAACATTCTATCAAATGCGTTGGGACTTCCGCCTCTCTGGAGATGTCCGAGCACGACGCAGCGCGCTTCTTTTCCGGTCATTTCCTCGACTTTCTGGCTGACAAAATCGCCGACGCCGCCGAGTTTCGGCGCTCTTTTCGCATCGCCGGCTGATTTGTAAATCTCACCTTTGCCGACTTCGCGCGCGCCTTCCGCGACGACAATATTTGTAAATCGCGAGCCGCTTTTTTCGCGGTCGAAAACTTTTTGAACCAAAGAATCGAATGAAAAAGGGATTTCGGGAATTAAAATTATATCCGCGCTTCCCGCCAAGCCCGAATGCAGCGCAATCCAGCCGGTATGTCTGCCCATCACTTCCAGAATCATCACGCGGTCGTGCGACGCGGCGGTCGTGTGCAGGCGGTCGAGCGCTTCGGTGGCAATGTCAATCGCGGTCATAAAACCGAACGTCAATTCGGTCGCGGCTAAATCGTTGTCAATCGTTTTCGGAACGCCGATGACCGGAACGCCGCGCTCGTAAAAATGTTCGGCGATTGCCAGCGTGCCGTCGCCGCCGATGACGATGAGCGCTTCAATCTCCAGTTTTTTCAAATTTTCAATCGCTTCACAAATCGTATCTTCGGGAAAAACCACTTTGCCGTCAATAAATTTACAAAAACTTCCCGAATTTCTGGTTCCGAGCATCGTTCCGCCGCGCGGAAGGATTCCGCTCACGCTTTTGGGAGTCAGCTTGACGGTTTTCGTATCGCCGAGCAGACCTTCGAAGCTGTCCTCGATGCCGATGCATTTCATCCCGAATTCGCGTACGGCTGTGCGCGTAACGGCGCGAATTACGGCATTTAAGCCTGGCGCGTCGCCGCCGCCTGTGATTACACCGATTTGTTTATACATAAATCAAAGCCAGAGATATTTTACTCTATTAGCCCGAAAATAGAAAAAAAGTAAAAAAGCCGATTGAGCAAAAATTAATCAAGCTTTTTCACCTTTCTGTATGTAATGCGTTTGGCTTTTGAGCTATTCGGTTATCAGTTTCTTGGCATTGACGTGATAACCCGCGAGCTGCGCGTCTTCGCCGTTCATAAAAAATGTAAATGATTCAGTTCCCTTATCGTTTGCAAACTCCGTGTCATACTGCATCGTTATGACCGTTCCTGTCGTAGTCGTATTGACGTGCCAGCCGTGTGAGGTCGCCTTGTTGACAGTTCCGAGCTTTCGCCGGACGGCTTGCAGAAATTTGATGATTTCTTCCTTCTTGTCGGAGTTTTGAAATTCTGCCGCGCTTTGATTGAAAATTTCTTCAAATTTTTCATCGTTAAGCTGCGCGTGAAATTTTTCGACGGCTCGTTCGCCCGCCGCTTTGCCTTTTGTAAAAGTCGAACAAGCCGCGCCGACCAAAACTAAAACAAGGCAGACGATAGAAACATTCCAAAAATTAGCTTTCATCAATGTTTTCCTTTCCCGGTTTTGTATTTTTTATTTTTTCGCCGCAATCGTTACAAATAATTGTTTTGCCTCAGGAAGCGATTCGACCGCCTTCAAAACCTGCGGGTCGTTTTCGAGCAAAACCTGCTGTCCGGCTTCGCTCGAATAATTTGCCGTGGCGATTTCGGCGCGCAGGCGTGATTTGGCAAAATCGATTTCCTTATTGATGTTTTCCGCCGTCAAGCCGCTCAGTTTATCGCCCGCCGTGTATGCGCGAAACGCTTCGAGAAGCTTATCGTTTATCTGAAACTCGTTTGGCTGAACGACAAGGCTGAAGCTCTGTTTATCCGCCCTGTAATTTTCAAAACCCTTGATTTGTCCGGCGACGAGCTGACGCGCAAAATAAAACGCCGCTTCCATCACGCGACCGCGCAGAGGCGTAAAGGCAAGCGGAGGCGTTTTTACATCGGGCGTAATTCCCTGCCCGCCGTAGAAAACTCTGCCGCCCGCAGTTTTAACCGGACTTCCGACGGGTTTCGGTTTCGAATCGGTCGTTTCGTCGCCGTCATTGTTGTGCGCTGAATAATATTCGTAAATCGAGCCGTTCGAATAATCGCGCTGGAGCGAGCGACCGTAAGGCGTGTAGTAACGCGCCATCGTCAGCGTCAGTCCCGTTCCGTAAGGCAGCGAGAAAACCCGCTGAACCAAGCCTTTTCCGAAGCTGTCCGTTCCGACAATCAGCCCGCGCCCGTAGTCCTGAATCGCGCCCGCGACGATTTCCGAAGCCGAAGCCGAGCCGCCGTTTATCATCACGACGAGCGGAAAATCTTCCGTTTTGCCGCCGGTCGTCGGCAGTTCCTTCGACTGCGAATAACGCGAGCGACCTTTGACGGAAACGACCGCCTGACCTTCCGGCACGAATTTGCTGACGACATCGATTGCCTGCGGCAGAAGTCCGCCGGGATTGTTGCGCAAATCGAGAAGCAAACTCTTCATTCCCTGCTGTTTCAGCTCGTCAATCGCCTGACCGAGCTCGTCCGAAGTGGTTTCCTGAAATCCGCCGGTCAAACCGATGTAACCGACGCCGTTCGGGAGCATAAAATAATTGCGAATCGAAGGAAGCGGAACTCCGCCGCGCACGATTGTGTATTCGACCGGCTTGTCGCTGCCGGGACGCAGAACTTTTACGTTCACAGGCGTTCCGCGTTCGCCGCGCACGTTTTTGGAGACTTCCGCGCTCGTCCATTTCAGCGCGTCCTTGCCGTCAACTTCCAGAAATTTATCGCCGTAGCGAAGCCCGGCTTTATCGGCTGGCGTTTTCGGCACGACCGATTGAATATAAACGCCGTCGCGGTGCTGCAAGATAGAAACGCCGATGCCGTAAAACTGCGAAGACTGTTCTTCGTAAAGCTTTTTGAATTCGTCGCGCGTGAAAAACGCCGAGTGCGGGTCGAGAGTCCAGAGCATTCCCTGAATCGAGCTTTCGGCAACCTTTTCGTGATTAATCTGGCTGACGTAATTCGCGTCAATCATATCGATTGCTTCGCTGTAATCGGCAATAATCTTTTCGGGGCTGATTGAATTATCAGCCGATGTCTGCACGGGCAGACGACCGAAAAGCCCGCCGAAAACCGCGCCCGCTAAAATCAAAATGATGGCAATAAGGATAAATTTTTTACTCATTAAAAATAACTCCAGGCTCCAAAAAAACTATATCATATCTTAGTTGTCCGAAGTCAGCATTCGGTTGTCGTTTTCATTACGCGAAAATCCTCATAAAAGTTTTTTTTCTCTGGAAATGTCTTAATTTTCGTTCTATTGAAACTGTATCTTTGGAAAATTCAAAAAATTTATCTATCTGCCGGAGTTTTTTTATTTTATGTATGATTTGGATTTACTTTTTGCACACAAGACTTTAAGATTACCTATTTGCCAGATGAAACCTGCGATTTCAATTATAATTCCCGCTTTTGAAGAAGAGGCGCGGCTCGGCGATTCGGTCGAAAAAATTCTCGCTTATATCGAGCATGAGAAGCTTTCGGCTGAATTGATTATCGTTGATGACGGCTCGGGCGATAATACGACCGAAATTGCCGAAAAGGCTTGCGCCGGATTTCCAGACCTTCAAACAAAAATAATTCGCTACGAAAAAAATCGCGGCAAAGGCTACGCCGTAAAAACCGGGCTGCTCGCCGCCGAAGCCGATATTGCCATTTTCAGCGACGCCGATTTATCGACGCCGATTGAAGAATTGCCAAAATTAATCAAGCCGATTCAAGCGGGCGAATTTGACGTAACGTTTGGCTCGCGCGCGCTCGACCGAAGCCTTATCACGACGCACCAGCCGCTTCTGCGCGAACAGGGCGGAAGAGTTATGAACCTGATAATCAAAACAATGTCAGGTTTGCCGTTCTACGATACGCAGTGCGGCTTTAAAGCCTTTAATATGAAAAAGTTTCGCCCGCTGCTCGAAACGATGCAGATTGACCGTTTCGGCTTCGATGTCGAATTTCTGTTCGTCGCCGACCATAACAAATTGAAATTAAAGGAAATCCCCGTTCGATGGAACAACGTCGAAGGCTCGAAGGTCAGCGTCCTCCGCGACACGCGCCGGATGATTAGCGAATTAACGCAAATTCGCCGGAATGCGAGACGCGGAGTTTACAACATTAAACATTGAACATTTATCATTTATCAGAGAACATTTATCATTTATCAGATTGCGTTTGATAAATGTTTAATGATAAATGATAAATGTATTTATGAGCGCAAAACTTAACGTCAATATCGACCACGTAGCCACGATTCGGGAAGCGAGGAAAACCATCGAGCCGAGCATTATCACCGCCGCCGTCGTCTGCGAGCAGGCAGGGGCGCACGGAATTACCGTCCATTTGCGCGGCGACCGAAGGCATATTCAAGACCGCGACATTGAAATTCTGCGCGAGGTCATTACGACATATTTAAACGTCGAAATGGCGGCGACGGAGGAAATGCTGCAAATCGCCCTGCGAACAAAGCCTGATGCCGTGTCTCTGGTTCCCGAAAGTCCTGATGAAATTACGACCGAAGGCGGTTTGGACGTGATAAATAATTTCGAAAATGTGAAAAGCGTTGTGCAAAAACTAAAAGATGCGGGAATTTTCGTAAGCCTTTTTATAGACCCGGATTTGGAGCAAATCGAAGCGGCAAAAGGCGTCGGCGCGCAGCAAATTGAGCTTTGCACGGCGGAATTCGCCGAGCTTACTCTGAGCGCGAGAGCCGCGCACGGCGCAGGCGCAGAACGCGCCGCATTGGAAGTCGAGCGCATCAAAACCGCCGCCGCCCGCGCTAAAAGTTTAGGTTTGATTGTCGCCGCCGGACACGGCTTGACTTATCGAAACATCGGCGCGCTTGCCTCTATTCCCGACATTACCGAATTCAACATCGGGCACAATATCATTTCCCGCGCCGTTTTTGTCGGTCTGAATCAAGCCGTCAGAGAAATGATTGAAGCAATTCAATAACGATTAAAAATAAATCTCCGGCTATTCGACCGGCTGTCTAATCCCGATTACAGCGCCTTCGGCAAGAACGGGAATTTCGCCGCCTTCGTTGAGTCCAGCCGCCGACCATGTAATCCGGCTCTTAACGACTCCTGCGCCGTTCTTCGCGCGGAATTTGAGACTGAAAAGCTCGCCCGCGCCTTCGAGCGGAGCAATGCCGTAGCCCGTAATTCTCAAAGTTCCCTTTGCCGTCCGTTTAACTGCCAACGAGTAGTTTCGGCTCAAAGCGCCTGTTTTCTCGATAAATGAAGGCATTGACAGAATTTTGGCAAAATCGGTCTGCGCCGAAGCTTCTTCTTCGGTTGTGGACAAAGCCGTTATGTCGTCTTCATCGATGTCGAAAACATTCCCGTCAAACTGAATTTCGAAATCGAAGGAATAAACTCCGCGATTCGTTACGTCCGAAATATTTACGGGAATCACGATTTCATTGCCTGCCGTTACGGAAGCGTCAGCCATCGTTACCCGCACCGGATTCAGTTTCGAGCTGCCGTCGCCGGAACCGGCAAGCGAACCTGAAGGCGTCCAGTTGCCGGAAACATCGCCCTTGAGCACAGCCGTGAAATCTTCGGACGCATAATCAGTCCAGATATTCGGATAAGATTTACCCGGCTGGATAAACTTCCAGATGCCCGTCTGGTTTGGCTGATTTATCGTCATGCCGACGGCATACTGCGCGATGAGCGAGGCGTCAAACGATGTAACCGAGCCGTTTCCGCTGACATCGGCGGCATTTCTCTGGTTTGAATCGAGATTGATAATACCGACCGCGTGTCGCGCGGCAAGCGACGCGTCAAAACCGCTGAAAGCTCCCGCAGAATAACCGCCCGACTTCGAAGGCGTCAGCGTATAAGCGCCCGTACCAAATCCTGAAAGATTGTAAAAACCATCCGCACCGGTTGTCGCCGAAAGACTTGGAAGACCGGCGGCATCGATTATTACGTCCGGAACTGCCAGAAGCGTCGGGCTAGTCCCGTAGGTTACGCGCCCGCCGACGTTGCCCGTTCTCACGCACATTCCGCCCGGTTCCGAAACGACCGCATCGGCGTTATCGAATGTAAAGCTTGTGAACGACAGCGAGGTGCAGTTCGCCGGCGTTCCGACGACGTTAAATTTCAGTTCAATCAGCGTTCCCGCGCCGCTCAGCGCGCCGTTAGCCGTTATGCCCAAAACTCCCGGAACCGAAGTATCCGGCGTAATGGTCGAACCCGAAGAAAGCGTTCCCGCCGTATTGTACGAAATCGCAGCAGGCGAAATAATCGATTGATTATAACTGATACTGAAGCTGTAAGAATTGTTTCCGGTCGTGCTGGAAACGGTTACGGGAACAGTCAGAACCGTGTTGGTCAGCGCCGTTAAGCTCGTCGGCAGCGACACGTTGACAGTATTTGCCGCATCGTCGTTGAGAATCGTTCCGAGTCCCTGATTGTCGGAAATACTCGCGCCCGAAGGAGCCGAGAGACTGACAAAGAATGTCTCGTTAGATTCGGACGACGCATCGCCGCAAACGTTTACGGTTACGGTTTGCTGAGTCTGCGCGGCGGTGAAATTGAGCGTTCCGCCCGCGCTCAGATAATCCACGCCGCCGCCGCACGAAGCGCCGCCCGCCGCCGCGTTGGTCGTGCCGTCAGCCGTCGCGTAATTTACCTGCGAAGCGACATCGGTTGCGCCCGATTTTGTTACCGTAAAGGCAAACTGCGTCGTGCCCGAATCGCCTTCCGCAATCGTTACATCGTTAATCGAAAATGCCGGCGCGGCGTCGTCGTTTGTGATTGTGCCAAGCCCGCTGCCGTCGGTTATGGCTGCATTCGAAGCGCTGTCGAGCTCGACGGTGAATGTTTCGTTCGTTTCATAAACGGCGTCGCCGCTGACGGAAACATTGACAGTCTTCGTCGTTTCGCTCGCCGAAAATGTAACCGCGCCGGAGCCGATTGCCGTGTAATCTGTTCCGGCTGCTGCCGTTCCGTTCACCGTGTGAAAATTAACCACCGTCCCGAATGCGGTATCGCCCGTTCTCGTTATCGTAAACGTAAAGTTCGAAGCACCCGAATCGCCTTCCGCCTGCGTTACGTCGTTTATGGTAACGGTCGGCGCGATTTCGTCGTCCGTAATCGTTGCCGTGCCTGTTCCCGTTGCAATCGTCGCATTGGCGGGCGCGGAAAGCGTTACGGTAAATGTTTCACTGCCTTCATAGACAGCATCCTGCGCAACCGGAATCGAGATTGTCGCGGCGGTCGCGCCTGCCGCGATTGTCCCCGCAATATTGCTCGCTCCCGTGTAATCCGAACCGGCGGTCGCCGATACGTCGGCGGTTGAATAGAGGAATGATGTCTGAACGCCGCTGACGGCAGACTGCGTAACGGTAAAGACCGCATTGCCGCCCGCTTCGCTGACGGAAACACTGCCGATTGAAATTGTCGGCGCGGTGTCGTCGTTTGTAATCGTTAAAGTCGTCGGGTTCGGCGCGGTGATAGTTGTGCCGACCGCATTCGAGAGAGTCAGATTTACTGTTTCGCCCGCTTCAAATATCGTGTCGCCCTTGACTGTAATCGTCAAGGTCTTGTCGGCTGAATCTCCGGCATTCCACGTAAGCGTGCCGCTCGATGAAACGACTGAATAATCGTTACCCGCAGTTGTTGCCGTTCCGTCCGTAATCGCGTAATTGACGCTGACCGTTCCGTTGACGCCGCCGCCGCGGCGAATCGTGATGCTAAACGGATGGTCGGCGTTTGTTTCCGAATCGGTGTAAGGCGCGCCGAAGAATGAAATTATTCCCGCGCTGAATGACCAGTTGACGTTGTTTGCCGTATCGACCGAATTAGTCGCGCGGACGGTTTGACCGCTGCCTGCATTGCTGTCGCGGGCATCTGCAAAATTTACGGTTTGGGCTGCGGGAGCGACTAAATTCCACGCAACACCGGGAATGGTCGAGCGAAGCGATAAAAGCTGACCGGATGCGCCTGTCAAAATCAGATTGGCGGCAACGGTCGTCGTGCTTGCCGCTGTAAAGCTCAGCGTTCGAGCCGTCGATGCGGTAGCGGAGAGAATATTAAAAGTCGTATTGCCCGCAATCGTCTGCGCGCCTGTTCCGTTCAGGCTGACCGTTCCGTTGTTGTGCGTAAAAGTTCCGCTGTTTGAAAAGTTTCCGCCGACGGCGAGCGTTCCGGTTCCGGCAAGATAAGTTCCCTGCTGAATATTAAACGCGCCCGTTACGGTTTGCGCCGTCGCGCCCGTAACCACATTGGTCGGAGAGATTCCCGTATCGGCAATCGTCAGATTTGTAACGCTTGCCGGCAAACCGTTGCCGGCAGCCTGATTCGCGCCGCCGTTATAAACATAGCCTGCGCCCGTATTGAAACTTCTTGTGGTTGTTTGAATATTTCCCGTCGCGCCCGATGCGGTAATGCCTGCCGTTGAACCGATTCCGAGAGTTGCGCCGGAGGCGAGCGTAAAGCTGCCTGCGCCCGAAACTGTTTGAATGCCGCACAAAAGCGTTCCGTTAACTGTCATCGCCGTACTGACCGTTAACGCACTGCCGAGACTCAGGAGAGAGCCGCTGTTTACGGCAATATTACCAAATCCTCCCGTTCCTGTGCGGGTATATGAAGAACTTCCGTTAAAGGTTACAGTTCCTGTTCCTGTGGTAAATGTTCCCGCCTGCGTCCAATTCCCGGCAATCGAAACGTTTTGCGCTTCAATACTCGTATCGAAAGTGTGTCCCGACTGGATGCTCAAATCGCCTTTAACAATTAAAGGATTGGTCTGAACGCCTGATTTAAGCGTTGTTCCCGTAAACAACGTAAAGTTAAAAACCGGCGGGACGCTGTTAATAACAAAAAATGAAGATGCGGGCGTATTAGAGTTACCAAACTGAACAGTGCCGCCCGTAACTCCTGCATTAATCGAATTATTTACAAAATCAATCAGAGTTGAATCATCCTGAAGGACTATTGCGCCGCCGTTCATTGTAAAGAATGAACCTGATGCGGGGATTCCGAAAGTATTGCTGCCTGTTACGCCGTTTATTCCAAGCGTAACCGTTCCGCCGCTTTGCGTGTAGTTGATAAGATTAGAAGCTGTGTTTGCCGTTGGCGCGAGCTGTGAAGCGACGTTTACCGCGCCTGTTCCTGAAATAGTGATATTTGCGCCGTTTCCATAAGTAAGCGCGTTTCCGCTTACTGTTCCGACATTTAAAACGCCCGAAGAAACATTGAGCGTTCCGTTCAAAACGAGCGAGGCGGCTGTAATCGTTGTCGTGCCGCCGCTGACGGTCAAAGTTCCGCCCGAATTGACGGTCATTGTCGTATTTGTAGCAAGCGTTCCGCCGACGCCGACGGTCAGTGTTCCGCCCGTGTTAATGGTAACTGTGCCGAGAGCCGGAGTCGCCGTTGCCAGTGTCGGCTGATTCGATGCCGTTCCTATAACAACCAAATCGCCCGATGCGGGAACGCCGCCCGGATTCCAGTTGCCTGCCGTATTCCAGTCTGTGCTAGTCGTTCCCGTCCAGGTTCTTGTCGGATTAATTCCCGCGCCGGTTACAGCGACGTTTTTTGTAGTTGCGCCTGTGCTGGCATTGGTAATATTCGTGCCTGAATTAGCACCGATAGTTGCCGGCGCATAGCGTACAAAAATAGTTGTCGTATTAACTGTTCCGCTTGACGGCGTAAGAGAAACGGATGAACCAAAACCTGTTCCGGTTGTGGTTGAAACTTCATAGTCGGTTGGCGCGGTTACGACGAGATTAGCGGTCAGATTGCTTCCCGAAACAGTATAGCTTTGTTCAGCGGATGTTGAACCGACAGCCGTACTTCCGAAAGTCAAGCTGGTTACAGATGCTGTTATTGTCGGAGTTGCAGCACTTCCTATATTCGCAGGAACAGCGTTGTAAGTAACAACGTCATCGACAAAAATATTTGCTACATTGGAGGCACTGTTAATTCCAGTGAAAGTTATGTCTGTAATATTAGAATTAGTCGGTAAAGCATCTCTTGATAAATCATTTCCAATTTGAGTTCCATTAATATATAAATCAAATTTTTGAACAGCGACAGTTTGCGAAACGCCGTTGTAGGTATAACTGATTGTTCCGCTAGTTTTATTATTTCCAACTATTTCAATAGTATAAACTACGGCTTGGGTGAAAGATGTAGTACTTAGTCCTGTAGTGCCAAATGCGCCGCCAACCCTATTATTTAATGTTAAAGCGCCTGAAGCTCCATAAGAAAATTGGAGAGCAACAAAAGTTTGAGCAGATTGCGCCGCTTGATTATCTGAAAAAGTTCCGCCTGCTCCCTGAGCAAAACTCCAACTACCGCTTGTTGCAGTAGCTGCGCCTGAAGAATTTCCAAACAAAACCTTAAAAGATGTATAAAATTCTGTGCTTCCTGTATAACCAACTATAGGAGAAATCTTAGAAACTGACGCTGATGTTGATGCGACGCCTCTTACATACGAGCCAGTCGTTCCAAGTGGATTCGAAGTATTAGCTAAGACAATTGGCGCATTTGGTGCTGTCACGCCCGCTCTGGCGTAAGTTGTTCCCGAAGTTGGATTAGGAATTAATATAGTTGAGCCGGTTTGAGTAGTATTTGAACCTGTTCCAGTTCCGAAGTTTTGAGTAGATGTTTGCCCCCAAGCCGTCGCGCTTAGAAAGAAAGTGCAAAATGCGATAGCTAAAAAGAAGCTTATTCTATTCACAGGAATTGATTGTGTTTCAGTTGAACGGCTGCGATTGTTCTTCATTATTTACTCCAAAGCAATACTTTGTCTGCTTTCGAGCGCGCAGCTTGGCGTGACTGGTGCGGCTTGACTTTCTTCAGACTGATGGATAGATTCGACGGCTTCCGGGAGCCTTTCCCGTGCGGAAAGTTTCCCTGTCGCGGATGCCTGCGAAATCTTTCTGGCGCTCGCGCTGTCTGTGGGGATGCGCGCGCGTTTCTTTTTTTTAAAACTTATATTCGCCTGAAACTGCGCGGAAAATCTGTCTGGGCAACCCGATTTCCGTTCAGGAAAATTTATATTTGAAACTAATGGAAGCTTGCTACGATTGATTCCTGTAAAGTTTATGGATATTTGAGCTTTTGTCAAGAGGAAAGGGGCGGATAGTGAACAGCGAACAGTGAATAGTGAACAGTGAAGAAGGTTTTCAACTGTTCACTGTTCACTGTCCACTGTTCACTATTTTTTAACGCAGAGACGCGGAGAGAGAAAAATTATAACTATTAATTGTTTCATAAAGTTCTTTTCATTATTATCAGGATTGACGACTTTCATCAGGAAACGCCGACTTTAATTTACACAGGCTCAGTCTTTCGCCGCGCCGCTTCGTCTTAGCTCACAAAAGCCTTTTCCGGTTTCATTTCTTTTATTATGATTTATATTGCCGCCGGATGCCGCGAGTTATCAGAAAGCTAAAAACATCCTTTGTTCTATTGACAATGCATTTATTACTATGTTAGGTTTGTTTCCAATTTACCGACAACAGTTTTTGGTTTCAGAAAATTTTCCCCACTAATAAAAATTTAGCGCGGAGAATTTTCAAAAGCTGTAAATAAAATTATTACTTAAAACGAAAGTTCCGGCAGGGAAATAACGGGCTTTATCTTTTTAAGATTTTTTTTGAGCGTTCAAGAGTAATTTGACTCTGAAGTTACTTGTGAAACCAAAACTATTTGCCGGAATTATCTATACCGATACTTCCATTTTAATAATTTCAAATTATTACCGGCGAATATGAAGGATTTTTCTTTATATGCCGGATATTCGTCTGAATAACAGAACCGCTGCAAAAGCGCCCGGAGCGCTTTTTATGCGGGATAACATTTCAAAAAACGCCAAACCCGACCTGCACATGCAGGCTGGCTGGCGTTTTTTTTGAAAACAAACGCACCGGAATAAATCCCTCATATTCCGGTCGGTCGAGCCAAAAAAAGCCCGGTTGGTAATTGGCGTTTCCAACCGGGCGCTGGCTCATCGTTTTGAAAACAGAATGTCTTCAAATTAATGCACCGTGCAACTGCATATTAAGACATTCCGTTTCTCAAAACAACCCTTTTAAAAAATCAAGAAAAAATTGAGATGGCATCGCCCGTCTTCCGGTTTTAATTTCGCTCGCATTTTAAGCCGGTTTACTGCTCAATTCTTTTTTAAGTTTATATAACATCAAGGCGGGTTCGGGTATAGTTTCTTCAATTTCGAAGAGCCGCCCTTTTGAACGTAATTTTCCAGAAAACAGGAGTATGTAGAATATGTCACGAATGTCCACAAGACTAAACAAGTCTTTAATCAAACCGGCAAGCCCGAAAGCTTCCGGTTTCCGCAAATCGCCGACACGGCTTTTTGCCATATTAAGTTTATTAATTTTAACTGCCGCCTTTAGCATTAGCGGTTTGGCGCAGGCTTCTGTGAGCCAGTATTCGCAAGGTTTTGAAACTGACGGCGATTGGAACGGAACAACGGTTACACGCGTTCCTTCCGGCACTGGCGGGATTCCTTCAAAATCCGGCAGCTTTCACGCGCAGGCTGGAACCGACTTTACCCGCTGGGGCGGTTACAACGCTGTTTTTCCTTCACAGGGATATACAACTTCGGTCGCCATCTATCTCAATGTCGGCGGCGCTTATGCGAATGATACCCGTTTCGACTGGGATTCCGCTATAAGCAATGCCGCCGGAGGTTTTCGGCGCGACTTTATCTTTAACGCAGGTTATTACAGTGATGCCGGACCTTACGGCAGCGGACCTCGCTTTGTAATGAGCGCGAGTAACAATACCCCGGGAGACCCGCGCAATCCCGGTCGCAATCCATATACAATCACATCTTCGGGCTGGTATACGTTTAAGCATCATTTCTATAACGCCGGCGGCGGCGTGTTAGCGGTTGATTTGAGTGTTCTTAATGCGGCGGGCACTGTTTTATACACATGGACATTAAGCGACCCGACCGATATTATCGGTTCGACCGTCGGCGGCAATCGTTACGGCTGGTTTCCGGCAAATGGTTTTCCTTTTCTCGCGATTGACGATTCAGACAGGTCAAATCTCGCGCTCCAAAGCAGCATCAACGTTACTCCGGCGGCAAGCCCGACAGCATTCGACAATGATTACACAAGAATCAATAACGCCGTTCAATACATTGCATCCGGCGGCACGATTACGCTCAGCGGCACATTTAACTGGACTGAAGCAAACGCCGCCGCAAGCTGGGCAAAAGGCAGCGACAACTTAACGGGCGGAGTTTACAGCGGTGATGACTACTCAATCGTGCCTCCCGCCAACCGCAACAATATAACCTTTACGGCGGCAAGCTTGGGCGCTGCCACAATTCAGGGTCCCGGCGATTTGGCGGCTCTAAATCTTGAAGGCGTGCTGCAATTTTATTCGACGGCTAATCGCCCGGCAGGCAACAATCAAAACTGGACGATTTCCAACATACGCTTTCTTGATTTCGACAGCTCGATTCTCTTTGATAATACGGCAGCCGCAACGACCGCAGCATTTAGCGGAACCAGAATTCTGAATAATTATATTCGAATCCCGAATGATTTGAATGCAACGGTTGCGCCGGCTGATGTCAATCAGAATATCGGCATTCACTTCTCGTTCGGAGCAAACCAGTTAATTTCGGGAAATACGATTGAAACACCGGGCGACGGTATCAGCGACGGCGGCAGCAATTTCTCAAGTGTCGTCGGTATGCAGTCGAATACGAGCGGCGGCAATGCTTACGAAGGTTTGCAGATTACGAATAATACGATAAATGTGCTCAACGCGCAGTCCGCGTTCCCGCAAACCACGTTGGGTATCTGGGAAAACGCTCACGCGCACACCAGCAATATCACCGTCAGCGGCAACCAGGTCTTGAGTTTAGCGGGCGGCAACAATCCGGCTGTCAATCTTTTAAGAGGTTTCAGAGTTACATCGCATTCGTCGGCAACGACAACGGTTACATATTCAAACAACCGTGTCGAAGGCGCGAACATCGGCTTCCAATGGATAGCCGGTTCAACCTTCGGCGCTAATCAGGCGATTCGGTTGACGAGCAATCTTATTCGCAACAACGCGACCGGCGTTTTGGTTCAGAGCCAGGGCTTGGCGAACCTAAAAGCCAACCGCATTGTCGGCAACAGCGCGGCAGGCGTGAACAATGTGGACGGAACGGTCGATGCGGAAAGTAACTGGTGGGGATGCAACTACGGTCCGGGCGCAACCGGCGCGGGCTGTGCAGCCGCCACAAACGGAACAATCGGCACGGTCGATGCCGACCCGTGGCTTACCTTGCGGACATCCTCCAGCCCGAATCCGATTGTTGCGGGCACCACTTCGAGTGTTTCATCGAATTTGAAATTTAATTCGGCTAACTTCGACACGTCCGGTTCGGGAACCGTTCCGAACGGTACGCCTGCCGCTTTCTCGGCAACTTTAGGAACGGTTTCGCCGGGCAGCGGCACGACCACTTCGGGCGTAACCGCGACGACGTTTACTGCGGGCGCTACACCCGGAAACGGTAATACCGCGACCGTTATTGACGGGCAAACCGTTAATGCGGCGGTCATCATCATTTCCGCCGCCTGCAACGCCGTATCGGCTCCGAGCGGATTGGTCGGTCTGGTCGGCTCAACCTTAACCGTTCCAATCTCGACCGACAGCTTGACCACACGCGGAGTCAGCTCTTACGATTTCACGTTTACATACAATTCCTCGGCATTGACTTATACCGGCTTCAGCCAAGCCGGAACGATAAGCAGCGGAATGATTGTAACCGCCAACAGCTCGACGCCGGGAACTTTAATTATCGGCGCATACAGCGATTCGTATTTGTCGGGAAGCGGCACTTTGCTGAATTTGAATTTCACGATAAACGGACCAATCGGCTCGTCGAGTCCTTTGAACTTCAGCAGCTTTATGTACAATGAAGGCGTCCCGTGCGTCAACACGACAAACGGCAGCTTCTCAGCTACTTCGGGAACAATCAGCGGCGCGGTTACATATTTGAACTCAGCTATTTCCAGACCTGTTCCGGGAGTTCTCCTGACTGCTTCGGGTGCCGTCGTCCAGACGGATACGACCGATGCGGGCGGATTATACGACCTGACCAATCTCGGAAACAGCGCTTACACCGTAACGCCTTCGAAATCGGGCGATGTGATGGGCGCGATTTCCGGTTTGGACGCGTCGCGCATCGCGCAGCACGTGGTCGGTTTAGTTACGCCTTCGACTCCGTTTACACCGGGCGGCGGCGCTTTCCAATCGGCTGATGTCAGCGGAAACGGAACTATCACGTCGCTTGACGCATCTATGGTCGCGCGTTACGTGGTCAATCTTTCGTCCGGCAACACCGGAACGTGGAGATTCGTTCCGGCAAGCCGCAGCTATACTATTCCGCAGGTTCAGTCCGGTATGTCCAATCAGAATTACACTGCGATTTTGATGGGCGACGTTACCGGAAACTGGAACGGAATCGAAAACCCGACGCGCCCGTCGTATGACGAAAATGCCAGACCGGAAGATTTCATCGGCGTCAACGCGCCGAAGATGTCCGTCGGCTCCGGCTCTTCAGTTATCATTCCGCTGGAACTGCGCAACCTTAACCGTAAGGATGTTGTCGCTTACCAGTTCGAGATGGGCTATAACCAGAAAGTCATTCAGCCGGCGGCAAATCCGTGCGACGCTCTCGGAACAGTCAGTAAAGACCTGACCGTTACTTGCAGCGCCGAAACTCCGGGCGTGCTCAAGGTTGTCGTTTTCGGTATCAATCCGGTAGCAACTGACGGAATTCTTTTGAATTTGAGATTTACGGCAATCGGCTCTGCCGGCTACGTTACGTCTCTTACATTCAAAGGACTTATGCTGAACGAAGGCGAGCCGCTGAGCCGCGCGACGGACGGAGAAATCCGCATCTCGGACAACCCGAACGATTCGGATTCGATTAGCGGGCAGCTTCTCTCGGCGGCAGGAAAGAACATCGCAGGCGTTCAGGTTCTGTTGACGGCAAGTAATGGCGAAACCCGCGTCGTTTATTCTAACGAATCGGGCTTCTACAACTTCGATAAGGTAACGGTGGGAGAAACCTACGTCATCAGCGTCATCTCAAATCGTTACAACTTCACCACGCAGTCAATCAGCGCGGCGAAGGGAACGACACAGATAAACTTGACTGCCGAACAATAAACGTTCGCCAACATTAAAAAAGGGCGTGGAATAAAATCCGCGCCCTTTTCTCAAGACTCAGGAGGATTTACAGACATGTCAGAGTTTTCAGCAAAATCTAATTTTCTACTCTTACAGCCGCTTCTGAAAAGGATTGCGGTTTTCGGCGTTTTAAACGCGCGGCTTTTCGCCGTCGCGTGTTTGATTTTTATCTCAGCCTTACTCAGTTCCAACACCTCGGCGGCGACGATTGTTGTTTGTCCGAGCGCGACTTTCACTACGATTCAAGCCGGGATAAATGCGGCAAATCCGGGCGATACAATTCAGGTCTGCGCCGGAACTTACGATGAAGACGTTACCGTCAACAAGGCGAACCTGAAAATCATCGGCGCGGGCGCGGGCGTTACAAACGTCAGAGGTCCCATCGGCGGCGGCGGCTCGACTTTTGTAATCGCCGACAGCGGCGTCGAAATCAGAAACTTTACCATCACGCGGCTCGGAAATAATACGACCGACTGGAACAATCCGGGTCTGAACACCGCCGGAATTTCCATTCAGGGACTGGCGATAACCGGAGCGCTCATCCGCGACAACATCCTGACCGGTCTGCGCACCGGCATCGACATCAATAACAGTAACGGGCACATCATCCGCAACAATGTCATCGACTTTAACCGCACCGGCTTAATCTTTCGAAATCAAACCGATAACATCACGCTTGTTGAAAATTTTGTAACCAACAACTGGACGGCAGGCATTCTTTTTCTGGATGCCAGCGGCGGCTCGAACTCTCCCGTACAGACCGCGCTAAACTCCAGATTTCGCAACAACAACATCAGCGCCAACTGGTACGGACAAATCGTCGACCGCCAGAGCGGCGGGTCGCTTCCGGCGGCGGGCACGACAAATCTTAAAAATTTCAAAGGAAACTGGTTCGGAACAATTTCGCCGGTCGTAACGACGGCAAACAGCGCCGAACCCGGCTACGCGGCGCAGATTCCGGTCGCATACGGCGGCTCGGCGACGCCTCCGGGCGGTCAGCCGGACATTGCCGGAGCGGCTTCGGCAAACCTCAAATACGACCCGGTGCTCGCCAGCGGCACGGATACGAATATCGAAACTTTCCCCGGACGCGGAACTTTCGCGTTTCAGGGCGTCGGCGCGACAGTTCCCGTAAAATCTTCATCGCTCAACGGCTGGGCGGCAGTCAGCCAGCGAACGGCTTCGGGCAGCTTTGTCGGCGGTCCGGGAACTCCGCCTTTCGGTTTCGGCACCTATCGAATGACGACCGGAGCGGGAAATGCGGGTCCCGATTTGCCGCAAACCGGCGCGGGACAGGGCGGCAAGACATGGATAACGACACAGCAGTATGACAACACTCTGCTGGCTAATATTACGGAACTCGAATACAGCACACACGTTACGGCTTCGCCATCTTCCGTCGGAAATATAATCACGCCGACGCTTCAGTTTCAGGTCGATTTGGACGGTAACGGCACGCGCGATTCGGCGATGATTTTCGAGCCGTATTATTCGACCGTCGCAAATGGCGGAACGCAGCCGAACGTTGCGCTCGGGCAATGGCAAAACTGGGATGCCAGAGCCGGCAGATGGTGGTTTAACAACGCAACGGTTTTCGGATGCGGACAATGCGTTTTCCCGACTTTCGATGCGATTATTGCGTCTTATCCGAATGCAAAAATCGTTACATGGTATGCTCTCGCGGACGGTTACGGAACTCAATTCGTCGCCGGGCAAAATTCGGCGGGCGCTCCGTGGTCTAACTTCGACGGAAACATCGACGGCTTTATCTTCACCGCCGCGTCAAACCCGACGACGTTCGATTTTGAACCCGAAAGACCGACCGTTACGCTAAATCAGGCGTCAGGTCAGGCAGACCCGACCAGCACTTCGCCGGTTAATTTTACAGTAACTTTCAGCGAGCCCGTAACAGGCTTTGACGCTTCGGACGTTATCCTGAGCGGCACGGCGGGCGCGACGACGAAAATCGTTACGGGCGGTCCGGCTGTTTACAATGTCGCCGTCAGCGGAATGACCGGAAGCGGAACCGTTATCGCCGCGATTGCCGACAGCGCCGCTGTCAATGCGATGAATGTCGGCAGTACGGCTTCGACTTCGACTGACAACACGGTTACATTTTTTACCTGTAACAACGTTTCGATTCCGACCAACCTGACCGCGCTCAGCAGCACTCAATTTCTCGCTCCGATTAATGTGGACGACACGACCGGACGCGGAATTCTCTCCTACGATTTCACGCTGACTTATAATCCGGCGGTGGTAACGCCCGTTCAGGTAGAAACCACCGGAACTTTGAGCGGCGGCTGGACGATTACGACCAATGGCTCTTCCGGCACTTTAATCGTCTCCGGCTTTAGCGTCGCGCCTTTATCGGGTTCGGGAACTTTGCTAAACGTCAGATTCGTCGCCAGCGGCGGCATCGGAACGACCAGCAATTTGAATTTGACCGGCTTCGCATTCAACGAAGGCGTTCCCTGCGTCAATGTTACAAACGGTCTTGTTACAATCATTTCGGGAACAGTCGGCGGCAAGATTACATACGCTAATGCGCCTGTAATGACGGCTGTTCCGAATACGACCGTCAACGCCGCCGGTTCGATTCCGCTTTCGACCGTAACCGACGCCAACGGCGATTATAATTTGAGCGGCTTCGGCGCGGGCGCTTATACGATAACGCCTTCGAAGAATAATCAGGTGAACGGGATTACGAACAGCGACGCCTCGCGTGTCGCCCAGCACGTCGTCAATTTCGCCATCCTGAATTCTACACAGCTAATCGCGGCGGACGTTACCCAAAACGGCACGATTACTTCGCTTGACGCGGCATATATCGCGCAGTTTGTGGTCAATATTTCTAATCCGGGCGTTACCGGGACATGGAGGTTTATTCCGCCGAATCGCGCTTATACCGATGTTACGGCAAATTACACAGGACAGGATTACAGCGCGATTCTGATGGGCGAAGTTACCGGCAACTGGAATCCGGCTGGTCCGCTTCGTCCTTCAAAAGCTGTTAAAAAGAACATCAAAGAACAGATTGACAATCTTGTTCCTTTGGTTACGGTTACAGCCCCGTTTCCCCAATCCGTCCCAATCAACTCGAATTTCACCGTTGCGCTTACTTCCTCAAATACAACAAATGCAGGCGGTCCGGCTTCGGAAAATATTTACGGTTATCAATTTGATTTGCTTTACAATCAAAATGTGATAGTTCCACAGGCGGTTCCCTGCGAAGTTACCGGAACAATCAGCAGCGCGCAGGGTTTTTTCTGTAATACCACCGATGCGCCGGGTTTAATTAAAGTTATCGTATTCGGGACGGGAGCGATAAACGGCGCAGGAACTTTATTTAAGTTTAAGTTCACCGCCATCGGCGCAGCCGGAACTACTTCGCCTTTGACGATACAGGACTTTATGTTCAACGAAGGCGTGCCGCAAGATTTAACGACTAGCGGTTCGGTCGTCATATTACCTATAACTGCGGCGGCGGTTTCGGTCGGAGGACAATTGCTGACGGCGACCGGAGAGCCTGTGTCAAAAGCCAAGGTCTATTTAACCGGCTCAAACGGCGCAGTCCGAACCGTGATTTCAAACGCCTTCGGTTATTACCGGTTTGACGATGTTACTGTAGGCGAAACCTACATTGTCAGCGTCAGCTCCAAGCGTTATACATTTACTCCGATGGCTATCAGTCCGACTGAAAGCCTAAACGAGCTGAATTTAATTGCCCTGCCGTAAATGGCTCGACAATAATTTGAAAAGGCGAGGAAGAAATTCCTCGCCTTTCGATTTTGGATTTTAGATTTTGGATTTTGGATTAAGTAAAAATTCTTCTAATCCAAAATCCAAAATCTAAAATCCAAAATCGTTTACGCCTTTAATTGAGTAACGGCTTTAAAGCCTGTCCGGTGTAGGATTTTTTAACCCGCGCGATTTCTTCGGGCGTTCCGCAGGCGACGACTTTGCCGCCGTGTTCGCCGCCTTCGGGACCTAAATCGATGATGTAATCGGCAGACTTTATCACGTCCAGATTGTGTTCGATGACGATGACCGTGTTTCCCGTATCGACGAGTCTTTGCAGAACGTCTAAAAGCTTGTGAACGTCGGCAAAATGCAAGCCGGTCGTCGGTTCGTCGAGAATATAAATCGTTTTTCCGGTCGCGCGTTTCGAGAGTTCTTTGGCGAGCTTGATGCGCTGAGCTTCGCCGCCGGAAAGCGTCGTCGAAGACTGCCCGATTTTGATATAACCCAAGCCGACATCGAGCAAAGTTTGCAGCTTTTGCTTGATGCTCGGAATATTTTCGAGAATCGGCATCGCGTCTTCGATGGTCGTGTCGAGAAGGTCGGCAATCGAAAGTCCTTTAAATTTCACGGAAAGCGTTTCACGATTGTAGCGCGCGCCGCGGCAAACGTCGCAAAGCACGTAAACATCGGGCAAAAAGTTCATTTCAATCGTTTTTAGTCCCGCGCCTTCACACGCTTCGCAGCGTCCGCCTTTGACGTTAAAGGAAAATCGTCCGGCTTTGTAGCCGCGTTCACGGGATTCGGGCAGCATCGCGTAAAGCTCTCTGATAGGCGTGAAAACTCCGGTGTAAGTCGCCGGATTCGAGCGCGGCGTTCTGCCAATCGGCGATTGGTCGATTTCGATAATTTTATCGACTAATTCCAAGCCTTCGATGCTGTCGTGCGCGAGCGGCTCGATTGCCGATTTGTAAACGTATCGATAAAGCGCGGGATAAAGAATGTCTTCGACGAGCGTGGATTTTCCCGAACCCGAAACGCCTGTAACGACCGTAAAAAGTCCGAGCGGAAATTTTACGTCGATATTTTTCAGATTGTGCGCCCTCGCGCCTTTGACGATGATGTTCGTCCCGTTAGCAAGCCTGCGCCATTCGGGAACTTCGATTTTCATTTCGCCCGAAAGATATTTTCCGGTGATTGAATTCGGATTTTTTTCAATATCGGCGGGCGTTCCGACGGCGACGACTTCCCCGCCGTGAGTTCCGGCAAGCGGTCCTAAATCGACGACAAAATCCGCTTTCTCGATAGTTTCCGCGTCGTGTTCGACGACCAGAACCGTATTGCCCAAATCGCGCAGCTCGTGCAGAGTTTCCAGAAGTTTCTGATTGTCGCGCGGGTGCAGACCGATTGAAGGCTCGTCCAGAACATACAAAACGCCGCGAAGCTGCGAGCCGATTTGCGTCGCCAGACGAATTCGCTGACCTTCGCCGCCCGATAAACTCTGCGAAGCTCTGTCCAGAGTCAGATAACCGAGTCCGACCGATTGCAAAAAGCGCAGACGGTCTTTTATTTCTCTTAAAACCAGCCCGGCAATTTTTTCTTCACGTCGATTTAATTTAATTTCCGAAGCTTTTTCGAGCGATTCGTCAATCGGCAGGCTGACGTAATCGTCAATGCCGAGAGCGCCGACCTTGACGGCTAAAGATTCGGGCTGAAGACGTTTTCCTTTGCATTCGGGACATTTTACGGGCGAAATCAATTCTTCCAGCGCGGCGCGTGTCTTTTCCGAAGGCGGATTTTCCATCCGCTCGCGCATCGCCCGCAGCGCGCCTTTCCAGTCGCCTTCGTATTTATAACTTCCCTGTTTGAACGTTAAACGACGTTTTGTGCCGTTCCAGAAAGCGTCGCGGATTTCCGGCGGCAAATCTGCAAAAGGAATTTCAAGCAAATTTTCTGTTTGACCTTTGACCTTTGACCTTTGACCTTTGAGTTTTGCTTTAATTTTACCGATAAGCGATTCGTTTTCGGGCGGCGCGAGGCTTTCGTCTTCGCCCGCGAATTTTTCGATAATCGCCGTCAAAGCGCATTGCAGAAACTTGCCGCCGGCTTTGTCGGTTTCATTCAAAAATTTAATTTTGCTAACTAAAATGCTCTGGTCGGGCAAAATCTTATTCGCGTCGATTTCCATCACGGTTCCCAAACCCTGACATTTTTTGCACGCGCCGTAAGCCGAGTTGAACGAAAAAGAACGCGGCTCAAGCTGCGCGATGTTGATTCCGCAGTTGACGCAAGCCATTTTTTCCGAGAAAAGCTTTTCTTCGCCGTCGATTATCGAAACCAAGACCGCGCCGCCCGTAAGTTTGAGCGCGGTTTTTACAGATTCCGAAAGACGTTCTTTCACGCCTTCTTTTATCAATAATCTATCGACGACGACTTCAATCGTGTGATTTTTGCGCTTGTCGAGCCTGATGTCTTCGTCCAGCGAGCGCATCTCGCCGTCTATCCGGGCGCGAATAAAACCGTCTTTGTGAAATTTTTCGAGCTCTTTTTTGAATTCGCCTTTGCGCCCGCGCACGACCGGCGCGAGAATCATAACTCTTTCGCCTTCGGGCAAATCAAGAATTCCGGTAACAATCTGCTCAATCGACTGGCGCGTAATCGGCGCTCCGCACTGGTGGCAATGCGGCGTTCCGATTGACGAAAACAAAAGCCGCAGATAATCGTAAATTTCCGTAACCGTCCCGACGGTCGAGCGTGGGCTTCGGGAAACGGTTTTCTGCTCAATCGAAATTGCCGGTGAAAGTCCTTCAATCGAATCGACATCGGGCTTTTCCAACTGGTCGAGAAACTGCCGTGCGTAAGCCGAAAGCGATTCGACATAACGCCGCTGACCTTCGGCGTAAATCGTGTCGAAAGCGAGGCTGGATTTGCCCGAACCCGAAAGCCCGGTGATGACCGTGAACTGATTTCTCGGAATCTCGACGTTGATATTTTTCAGATTATGCTGCCGCGCGCCGCGAACGGTAATTTGTTTAATGCTCATTGTGTCTTACTGATAAAAAATCCGACTGTCAACGAAACGTATATTTTATCAATTTGAAATGAGCAAAGTAAAGCCGGAAGTTCACCACAGAGACACAGAGACACAGAGAAAAATTAATAAAAATCTCTGTGTCTCTGTGTCTCTGTGGTGAAAAT
>JBARIW010000043.1:0-48243 GCA_049799955.1 Pyrinomonadaceae bacterium | reverse complement strand
CCTTTGATACGGTTTACGCCGAAGGTCAGCGGCGTTATGTCGAATCGCTTTCGGCATACGCGCGGCAGTTTCTCGAACGAATGGACAAGCCGGACGTTGACGAAATTATCGGCATCGCGCCCGCGATTGCGATTCGGCAAAAGAATTCGACGCGCAATCCGCGCTCGACGGTTGCCACGCAAACCGAAATTTACGATTATCTGCGCCTTTTATTCGCCCGCGTCGGTCAGACTTTCTGTTACGTCTGCGAGCGCGAAGTAAAAAAAGATTCGCCCGAATCGGCGGCAGATGAGATTTTAGAAGCTCTTGCAGAAGGAACGAGATTTTACGTACTTTTTCCCGCGCAAGCCGAAACAGTCGCAAGTCCCAAGTCCCAGGTTCCAAGTCCGATTCCGCATTTGATGAGCCTGATGCAAAGCGGTTTCACGCGCCTTTTTCGCGCGGGCGAAACGATTGATTTGCAAAAACCGGAAGATTATCCTTTCAAGGATTTTGAAAACACGTATGTTTTGATTGACCGTTTGAAAGCCGGTAAGGAAATTCGTCAAAGACTCGTCGATTCGCTCGAAACCTGTTTTCGCGAAAGCGGCGCGAGCGTAGTTCAAACGGCGGAAGAAACTTCGCAGACGTTTAATTTCAGCGAAAAATTTATCTGCAAATACGACGGGACGATTTACGAAGAACCCGAGCCGCGACTTTTCAGCTTCAACTCGCCGTTCGGCGCGTGCCCGCTTTGTCAGGGCTTCGGAAACACGATTGACATCGATTTCGATTTGATTGTTCCGAACGCGAACGTTTCAATCGCCGACGGTGCGGTCGAGCCTTTCACGCGCCCGCAATACGCTTGGGCGCAAAAGGAATTGCTGAGATTCGCGCAAAACGGCGATATTCCGACAAAAATCCCGTTCGCCGATTTAACCGATTTTCAAAGACGAGCAATCTTTGAAGGCGCGTCGGACTGGCGCGGCGTTCGAGGCTTTTTTAAATGGCTGGAGACGAAAAAATACAAGCTTCACGTCCGCGTTTTTATGGCAAAATATCGCGGCTACACAAAATGTCCCGAGTGCGGCGGCGGGCGTTTACGACGAGAAGCGCGAGCCGTTAAAATCGGCGGATTGAATTTGCCCGAAACGGTAGATTTGGCAATCAACAACGCGCAAAAGTTTTTCGAAGAGCTTGAGCTTAACGAAGAACGCGAGAAAATCGCGGAAAAATTATTACTTGAAATTCGCCGGCGTTTAAAATTTCTCGTCGATGTCGGTTTGGATTATTTAACTCTGAATCGTCTCGCATCGACTTTATCGGGCGGCGAGGCGCAGAGAATTCAGCTTGCGACCAATCTAGGCTCGCTGCTTGTCGGCGCGCTTTATGTTTTGGACGAGCCTTCAATCGGCTTGCACCCGCGCGATAACGCGCGGCTTGTCGATATTCTAAAAAATCTGCGCGACATCGGAAATACGGTTCTCGTCGTCGAACACGACGAGGAAACGATGCGCTCGGCTGACCACATTCTGGACATCGGCTTGCACGCGGGCGAGCTTGGCGGTCATCTCGTTTTTGAAGGCGATTTTGAAGATTTGATGGAAGATGAAGTTTCGCTGACGGCAAAATATCTGCGCGGCGAATGTGAAATCAAAATTCCTTCGAAAAGAAAAGCGCCGACAAAAAGAAAGCTCGAAATTACAGGCGCGAGAGAACACAACTTAAAAAACATCGACGTTGAAATTCCGCTCGATATGCTCGTCTGCGTTACGGGCGTTTCCGGTTCGGGCAAATCGACGCTCATTCACGATATTTTATACGCCGGAATCAAGAAAAAACGCGGCGAATGGCAGGGACAAGTCGGGCTTTTCAAGGAAATTACAGGCGCAGAGTTCGTCGATGATGTCGTGCTGGTTGACCAATCGCCAATCGGCAGAACGCCGCGCTCAAATCCCGTAACATACATCAAAGCTTACGACGCAATCCGTGAAGTTTTCGCATCGACAAACGCTTCGAAAACGAAAGGTTTTAATGCCTCGCATTTCTCGTTCAACGTTCCCGGCGGACGCTGCGAAACGTGTCAGGGCAGCGGAACGGTAACGGTCGAAATGCAGTTTTTAGCCGATGTCGAACTGACCTGCGAAGACTGTCGCGGAACGCGCTTTCGGGACGAAATTCTCGACGTAAAATACAAAGGCAAAAACATCGCCGAGGTCTTGCAGTTGACGGTGCGCGAAGCGATTCTGTTTTTCAAGGAAACGAACAAGCTCGTCAATAAATTAAAGGTTATCGAAGCCGTCGGGCTTGGATATCTGCGTCTCGGACAATCGGCAACAACCTTGAGCGGCGGCGAAGCGCAAAGAGTAAAGCTCGCGGCGCATCTGGCGACAAAAACCAAATCGAAAACGCTTTTTATCTTCGACGAACCGACGACCGGCTTGCATTTCGACGACATCAACAAGCTGCTCACCGCCTTTCGCGCTCTAATCGAAAACGGTGGAAGTTTACTGGTTATCGAACACAATCTCGACGTTATAAAAACAGCAGATTACGTGATTGATTTAGGACCCGAAGGCGGTTCGGGCGGCGGCGAAATCGTCGTGGTCGGAACGCCGGAAGACATTGTGAAAGTAAAAAATTCGCACACGGGAAATTATCTGAAAGATTATTTAAAATAAAGATAATTTATGCAGTTGGAAACAATCAAAACGCCGGCGCTGATTTTGGATTTCGGGCGAATGCGGCGCAACGCCATTCGAATGACGGCTCGCGCCAAAGAGTTGAATGTCGCTTTGCGTCCGCACGTTAAAACGCATCGCTGTGTTGAGATTGCCAAACTCCAAACCGAAGAAAACGCGGGCGGAATTATGGTTTCGACGCTTTCCGAAGCGCGTTTTTTCGCAAATCATGGTTTTTCAGACATTACTTACGGCGTCCCGATTGAGCGCGGAAAGTTTGACGAAGCGATTGCGATTAGTAAAACTATCGAACGGTTTGCGGTTTTAACCGGCGACGCGGAGACAGTCGAGCTTTTAAATAAAGCGGCAAAAAGCGAAAACGCAAAACTAGAAGTTTTTGTGAAAATCGACGCGGGCTATCATCGCTGCGGCGTTGCGCCGAATTCGCCCGAAGCATTTGAAATTCCAAACAAAATCAGCGATTCGTCAAATTTGAATTTCGCTGGAATTTTAACTCACGCCGGACATTCCTATCACGCCGATTCGCCCGAAACCCTTCTCAAAATCGCGCGGTCAGAAAGAGACTTGATGCGGCGTCTGGCGGAAAAATTGCGCGGCAAAGGCTTAAACGTTCCGACTGTCAGCATCGGCTCGACCCCGACGATGAGCGCGATTGACAAGCTCGAAGGCATCGACGAATTTCGCTGCGGAAACTATATTTTCTACGATGCTTTTCAAGCTGCTTTGGGAAGCTGTCGTTTTGAAGACTGCGCTCTGACCGTTCTTGCGGCGGTTGTTCACCGAGATTCGCAGCGCAGGAAAATCGTTGTCGATGCAGGCGCAGTCGCGCTTTCAAAAGACCGGGGCGCGGTCGAGTTTGATGCAAATTGCGGTTACGGTCGCGTTTATGATTTGGCGGGAAATGATTTAAATCTGCGCGTCGAATCGCTTTCACAGGAACACGGCGAGATTTCCGTGGCTGATGCGCAAACTTTTGACAAATTGAAAGTTGGCTCGCGCATCCGAATCTTAGTCAATCATTCGTGCCTGACCGCCGCGCAACACTCGCATTATCAGATTTTCGACGACGGAAAAATCGTTGACCGATGGGAAATCAATCGCGGTTGGTAGATTTATTATTTTGCAATCTTTGTAACAAATTCAATCAAATCACCAATCGGACTCTTTTGCCACATCGCCGCGAGAAAAGCGTAAGTGTAACGCACATTTATCCAACGCGCTCTCCAAATATCTTTTTTGCTTAGTGCTTCAAAGATTTCTTCATTCCAATCACCAACTGTTGGTACAAAAATTTCTTTTTGTTCTTTATTATCAAAAAATATTTGGCTTATTTTAAGCAAAAAAAAGCCTTTTGGTTTAGCTAGTTGATTTCTTCTATAATATTTGTAACCTAACAATGAAACAATCATCAACGCCCCTAATAGGAACAGAATAGTTGTTAAAGGGGAATTAATTAAGAGAATTAATAAAATGTATGTAAAAATAAAAACTACAACGCCCCAAAATGCCAATTTCATGTATGAGAAATAAAGCTTAAAAAGGAAGCTTAGTTTTTCTTTAATGTTTTCCATACGATTTTGTAAGAATTAAGAATAACCACAAAAAGCCAGCTTAATAATACGATTAAATCCCCTGCGTCAATAATGTACTTCACTTTAACCAAATCAAGAATGACTGCATCTTTACCTAAAAGTCTGTCTAAAATAATATGAACTAAATAAATAGATAACAACGCAAAAATAATAACAATTGTATGACTTAAAATACTACCGACATGTTCCTTTATTTCTATTACTTCAGATTCCATAAAGGACTTCTTTTCTTTGGAGTCAACTCTTTGTGCTTCTGTTTTTTTAAAGTTGATTAGAATTTGCCTACCCAATTCAGATAAACTGTATTTATGAATTTCTAACTTTTCAATTGAAGGATGTAGGTTTTTGTGTAATACGACTAAATTTTGGTCAATAAAGGATGGAAGACTGAAACGAGTTTCAGTTTCATTCAGCTTTCCTTCGGAGAGCTTCACAATCTCCGATGCTGACATAACATTTCCTTCGCTCAATACCTCCAAAATTGCAATGTCTTCGGAAGTTAAATTGTAGTTTTTTCGCTCATTCACTTAAACTTATCCTTTTCGGCACTAATTATAAATTGAGTTTTACAATGCAAGATAGAAAAATACTTGTCAAGCGTCTTTTTTGAGAAAGTTAAATATTCCGCAAAACGTCTGCGATTTCGCCGAGAACCCAATCCATTTCGTTTTCTAAAATCACATACGGCGGCATGAAATACAAAACATTGCCGAGCGGGCGAAGCAGAATGTTTCGGCTTAAGAATTCCAGATAGAGTTTTTGACCGATTTCGGCGAGATAACCTTCGCCGGTGTTTAGTTCGACAACGCCGATTGCGCCGATAACGCGGATTTCTTTGACGCATTTTAAGTCAAGCAGTTTTGGGAAAAATTCCTGAAACTTTCGATTTATAAACGCGACTTTTTCGAGAGAATTTTCGCGCTCGAATAGTTCCAGACTGGCGACGGCGACGGCGCAGGATAAAGGATTTGCCGTGAAAGAATGCCCGTGAAAAAAAGTTTTGGCGCGGTCGTCGCTTAAAAAAGCCTCGTAAATTTCTTCGGTCGCAAGCGTTACGCCGAGCGGCAAATATCCGGCGGTCAGTGCTTTGGAAAGACACATCAAATCTGGCAAAATACGAGCGTGCTCGCAGGCGAACATTTTTCCGGTTCTGCCGAATCCGGTTAGAACTTCGTCGGCAATCAGTAAAACATTGTATTTATCGCAAAGCTCGCGAACGCCCGATAAAAATTCCTTTTTCCAGACAATCATTCCGCCCGCGCCCTGCAACATCGGCTCGATTATCATCGCGGCGATTTCGCCCGCATTTTCCGCAAATATTTTTTCAAGCCGCGCCAAATCACCGTTCGAGCGCAAAACGCGAAAAAGCAAATTTTGAAAAGGTTTTGTAAATGAAGATTCGTCGCTCGCCGACATCGCGCCGAACGTGTCGCCGTGATATGCGTTTTCGAGCGCGACGAAGATTTTACGCTCCGGCTCGCCGCGATTCTGCCAGAATTGATACGCCATTTTCAGCGCGACCTCAACGGCGGTCGAACCGTTGTCGGAATAGAAAACGCGCGTCAGATTTTCGGGAGTTTTTTCGATGAGTTTTTCGGCTAATTCGACGGCTGGTTTGTGTGTGAAACCCGCAAACATCGCGTGTTCAAGCTCGCTTGCCTGTTTTGCCAGCGCAGCGTTCAAAAACGGATGAGAATGCCCGTGAATATTCACCCACCACGAAGAAATTCCGTCCAAAATTTTGCGCCCGTCTTCCGTGTAAAGCCAGACGCCTTCGCCGCGAATAATCGCAACCGGCAAAGGCGCGGTTTTTTCCTGCGTGTAAGGATGCCAGAGAACTTTTCGGTCGCGTTCAACTAAAGTCATAAAAGATATTTGCCACAGAAAATATTGAGAAGATTTAGCCACGAACAAACACGAATGAACACGAAATAAAAACAAAATATTTCGTTCTCGCTGGTGTCCTTTCGCAACTATTCATCTTCAAAAATCTCAGTATTCTCTGTGTCCTCCGCGGCTAAATTTTCGTCCTCTCCAAACGCCTTAAACCATTGCGGCTCGACCTTTTGCAGAATCTCGCAGTCGCAATACGCGCCGTTTTCGTTGAGCCAGCTCATAAAACGCGGCATATTCATCTGGCGTTCCATCAGAAACTGCATCGTGTTTTTCAAATCGTGCGAGCAATCCGCTTTTTCGAGCCGAACGTCGAGATAATCGAACAAATCTTCGATTCTTTCCCTTTCGGCGGGCAAATTTTCTAAAAATCTCTTGCGCTCGTCGCCGCTGAGCTGCGTCCAGTTTTCGAGCAGTTTTTTCTTAGTTATAGGCATAAATTTTTCTTCGTCCAGTCGTTTAGAGTTTCAAAATCAAGTTTCTCAAATTTCGGCATTTGTGCCAAAACCCGCACGTTTCCGAAATGCTCGATTGCTTTTCGATTTTCTTCATTGCGTTCGCCGTTCATAATCACGCCGAAGATTTGCAGATTTCGCGCGCGCAACGCTTCAATCGCCAAAAGCGTGTGATTTATAGTTCCAAGCCCCGAACGCGCCGCAATTAAAACCGGCAAATCGAGGGCTTTTATCAAATCAATCATCAATTCGCTTCCGTTAAGCGGAACGAGAACGCCGCCCGCGCCTTCGGCTATCAAAAACCTTTCGTCTTTTTCCAAAAAACTTAAAACTTTTTCGATTGTAATTTCAACGTTTGCCAGCCGCGCCGAAAGATGCGGCGAAAGTGGTTTTTCAAGGCGGAAACCTTTGTCAAAAATTTCCTGCGCCGAACAATTTGCAAGTTTTCCGACCGTTTCCGTGTCGTTATCTTCTTCAATTCCCGTCTGAACCGGCTTCCAATAGCAAACGCTTTCCTTTTGGCGCAGGGCACAGACGAGCGCAGCGGAAACGATTGTTTTTCCGATGCCCGTGTCCGTGCCTGTAACGAAAATCCCTTTCATTTCAATTCTTCTTTCAGAGCGAAAACAAAATCTTCCAAAATTTCTTCGGTCAAACCGGCATTAAGCGAGACGCGCAGGCGCGAAGTGTTTTCCGGCACGGTCGGCGGGCGAATGGCTCGAACGTCGAAGCCTTTCGACTGTAAATTTCCGGCAATTTTGACCGCTTTTGCGCTTTCGCCGACGATTATCGCAATGATTTGCGAATTATCCATCGGAACGAAAATTCCGTTTTCGTTTAACTTTTCGCGCAAAAATCTTGATAAAGACAAAAGCCTTTCGCGTCTTTCGGGTTCTTTTTCGGCAATCTCAATCGATGTTTTCAGCGCGTCGGCGACTGCCGGAACGGGTGCGGTCGAAAAGATGAACGAGCGCGCTTTTTGAATTAAATATTCAATCGCAAAACTCTCGCCCGCAACGAATGCGCCCGCGACGCCGAGAGCTTTTCCGGCTGTGTTTACCGATAGAAAAACCTGATTTTCGAGTGCAAATTCTTCAATCAAACCGCTTCCCTTTTCGCCGTAAACGCCGACGGCATGAGCGTCGTCAACGATTAAATTCGTATTTGTTTCGCGGCAAATCGCGGCGTATTTATCAAGCGGCGCGATGTCGCCGTCCATCGAAAAAAGCGATTCTGTAACGAGAAACTTTTGTCCTTCGCAAACAGTTTCGCGCAAGAGATTTTCAAGATTTTCAATGTCTAAATGTCGAAAAATTATTTTTCGGGCGCGAGACAGACGAATTCCGTCAATCAGACTCGCGTGATTAAACTCGTCCGAAAAAACAATGTCCGTTTCTTCGAGAAAAGTTTGCAAAATTCCGATGTTTGCCTGATAACCCGAATTAAAATAAAGCGCGCGTTCGGCGTTTTTCCACGCTGCAAACTGACGTTCGACTTCCGCAAAACTGTCTCGTTCGCCGCGCAGAAGCCGAGAGCCGGTCGAGCCGACGCCTTCGCGCCGCACGCCTTCAATCATCGCGTTTTTCAGTCGCTCGTCGCTTGCGAGAGCAAGATAATCGTTTGAAGATAAATCGATTCCCTTCGGCGAAGCGAGACGGCGTTTCAAGCCTTTTGCTTCGATTTCCGAAAGACGCTCGAAAATTCTGTCCGGTAAATTTTCTTTCATCAAAGATTTGCTTCGATTTCAGACCGGTTTCGCGCTTCTTCGATTTCTTTTTGCTCGACGCCTTCGCGCCCGTCGTAGGCGATGAATTTCGGCAAAAGAAGTGAAGCTAAAACGACGCTGACGACGCACAAAATGCCGCCTGAAACAATCGCGGTTTTGACGCCGAAGCGCTCGGCGACGAGTCCCATTTTCGCGCCGCCGAGCATCGGTCCCGTCAGATAGCTTATCATTTCGAGACTGGCGAGTCGTCCGCGCAGGTAATTCGGAATCGTCTGATTCCAGATGGTCATACGAAAAACGCCGGAAATCATATCGAAAAATCCTGCCGCGCCGAGAAAAAACAAAGCGAGCCAGAGACTGTTCGACATTCCGAAAAAAATAATCCCGACGCCCCAGAGCGCGGCGGCAATCGAAACCATCAAACCGTGCCGGTGAATATTTTTCGTCCAGCCGAAAGTAAAATTTGCGACCAGCATCCCGACGGCGAGCGCCGCCGGGAAAAATCCGAGATACTGCTCGCCGTAGATTGCGGCAAGCGCCGGGTAAAGCGCCTGCGGAAAGGCGAAAAACATCGCGCAGATGTCAATCAGATAAGTTCCGAGAAGCTCCTGACGGCTGAGCGCGTATTTTACGCCCTGAATAATGCTTCGAAGGCTCGGACGCTCGGCGTTTTCGGGCGCGGCTGTAACGCTGATTGAAAAAACGGCAATCAAAGAGGCGATAAAAGTTATCAAATCAATCGCGTAAGCCGCGCTTATCGAAAAATATGCGGTTATCAGACCGGCAAGCGAAGGACCGATAATCGCGCCGAACTGGAAGCGAAGCGCATTCAGATTCGCCACCGCCGTCATCAAATCGTTCGGGATGATTTTTTGGATAAACGCTTCAAAAGCCGGACGCTGAAGCGCGGCGAATCCGGCGTGTAATGCGACGACAACATATAAAATCCAAATTTGCGGATTGGGAACGAGCGAATTGATAAGCAGAATTATCGTTACAAACGTCTGCGCGACTTCCGTGAAGCGAAGCATTCTGCGCCGGTCAAACGCGTCCGCCAGCGCGCCGCCGATAAATGAGAGCGTGACCATCGGCACGAATTCCGCAAGGTAAATATAGCCGACCATCGCGTTCGACTGCGTAAGCCGGTACATCTGCCACGGAACGATAATAAACGACATCATCGAACCGAAAAACGAGACAAGCTGACCGAAAAAAAGCAGTCGATAATCGCGCGAAACTTTTAGTGGAGTAATGTCGAGGAGCATAAATGTTTTAACTTTTGAAAAATAAGCTCGCTCTCAGATTACAAAATTCGGTCGAGTTTTTCATTTTCAAGTTCACAATTTTATTTTAGAATGTGTTGAGAGGAGATTAAAAATGAAAAGAACACTGGTTTTAATTTTATTTATAACCGCAGCCGCTTCGTTTGCCTTCGGTCAGTCAAAAACGGACAAACTCGCCGAAGAGATTAAAAAGATGGACAGCCAATGGCAGGTCGAATCTTACGGAAGCCGTGATTTGAAGGATTTTGACCGCATCGTCGCCGAAGATTTTTCGATGACCGGCGCAAGCGGAAAAACTATCAGCAAAGCCGAGAAACGCGCCAGCGTTGCGGCAGATTACACCGACCCGGCAACCAAGGCGGTCGATTCTGTTTTTAAAATCGACGAAACGAGCCATCAGGTTCGAATCTTCGACAAAACGGCGATTTCAAGCGGCTTCATAATCGAAAAATATGTCTGGAAAGGTAAGCAGATTAACGGTCGCGTTTATTTTACCTGTACATATCTGAAAAGAAACGGAATATGGCAGGTCGTCGCCGCGCAATATACAAACATCAAGCAGTAATTGAGAAAAAAAGCAGCCACGAATTACACGAATTACACAAATTATTTTTCTTTATTATTGGTGTTATTAGTGTAATTCGTGGCTAAAAAATTTCTGCGCCTCCGAATTTTCTTTCAGACGCATTCCCAGTTTATCGAGCAGATTGCGGTCGCGGTCTGATTCGGGATTCGGCGTAGTCAGGAGTTTTTCGCCCATAAAAATTGAATTTGCGCCTGCCAGAAAACACATCGCCTGCGCCTCATCCGAGAGCTGTAATCTTCCCGCGCTCAGACGCACGTATGACGACGGCATCAAAATTCTTGCCGTCGCAATCATCCGTACAAACTCGAAAACGTCGAGAGATTTTTCATTTTCGAGCGGCGTGCCTTCAACTTTGACAAGCTGATTTATCGGAACGCTTTCGGGATGCGGATTTTGATTTGCAAGCTGCACGAGCAAGCCGTAGCGGTCGGGCAAGCCCTCGCCCATTCCGATAATTCCGCCCGAACAAACCGTAATTCCGGCTTTTCGGACATTTGCCAGAGTATCTAATCTTTCGTCATATGTTCTGGTGGTGATGATGTCGCCGTAAAATTCCGGCGAAGTGTCGAGGTTGTGATTGTATGCCGTGAGTCCGGCTTCGGCAAGCTTTTTCGCCTGGTCTTCCTTTAGCATTCCGAGCGTGCAGCAGGCTTCCAAGCCAAGCTCGCGGACGCCTTTGACCATATCGAGAACTCTTTCAAACTGCTCGCCGTTCGGAACATCGCGCCACGCCGCGCCCATGCAAAAACGTGTCGCGCCCGTTTGTTTCGCGTTTCGCGCCGCTTCCAGAGTTTTTTCGACACTCAGCAGCGGTTCGCGCTCGACCGCCGTTTTGTAATGCGCCGACTGCGGGCAATACGCGCAGTTTTCGGGACAGCCGCCGGTTTTGATGCTCAAAAGCTGGCAGCCCTGAATCTCGTCCGTTTTGTGAAATTTGCGATGCTCGGTCTGAGCGCGAAAAATCAGTTCGGGCAAAGGCAGATTGTAAATTTCCTCGATTTCTCCAACTGTCCAGTCGTGTTTTAGCTCGTTCATAAAAATTAAAGATTATCATAAATCGGTAATATAGTCCCAAGTCTCAAGTCCCAAATCTCAAGTCGGAAAGCAAACTGACTTAGGACTTCAGACTTGGGACTTGGGACTTTTTGTCTTACGGCTTGACGTATTCCGACCAGTGGAAAAGATAGACGGCAAAGGCGTTGATGACGAATGAAAAAATATATGCCGCCCATTCGAGCGGAGTGATTTTTCGCGGGCTGTTTTCGAGCAGAATCAAAAATATCCACGGCAGCAGAACCATCGCGTAACGATAACCGAATTGCCAGCCGCCGGAATTTCCGTGAATCCAGAGCAAAAAGGTTAAAACGAAAATCGCCAGCCACGACGCATATTTTAAGATTCTATCGCGCGCGCCGAATCTTAAAATCAAAAGCAGAAACGGGCTGCTCCAGAGAATCGAGCTGCTGAAACCGTTCGGCACGAGATACGGAAAAGCGGATTTCGTTTCCCAGGGTCGCCAGAGCATTTCCCACGCCTGCCCCGGAATATAATAAAGCGAAAATATTCCGTGATTGTACCACGGCTCATCCAGAACGCCGGGAATTCGCGCGTAACCGAAATCCGTAAACGAATGAAAACGAATGTAGTTATAAATCAAAGTCAGAACACCGAGGACAAACGGGACGGCGCAAAACGCGGCGAGCGTGCGGATAGTTTCAGATTTACGATTTAAAATTACAGATTGCAGATTTGAGATTTCAGATTTAAGAATTTGGAAAATCGACTGATTATCTTGTGCTGTTTTTGAATTCGCTCCCTTTTTTCTGTGTTTTTTCTTTTTCTTCGCCGGTGCGGTTTCCGAATATAAAGCTTCCAATCCTGAATCTTCAACCTTAAATCCTGAATCTTGAATCTTGAATCTTGAATCCCTGAGCAGCAGAAACATGAAAATCGGCGCGGTGAGCAGATTTTCCGTGCGATTGCCGAAAGCCATTGCGAAAAAAAATCCGGCGAGAAGCGGTTTGCGGTCAAAAATCGTGAAATAAATCGCGCCAAGCTCGCCGAGCATCGCAAAGCCGAGCGCGAGCTGCCACGCGCCAGCCATCGTTTCGTTTACCCACATCCACGTTCCGAACAAAACTGCCAGCGCGAGCAAAATTCGCTTGTCCCAATCGTATTCGTAGCGCCGCGCAATCAAAAGCAAAAACAGGCAAATCAGGCTCGCCGTCAGCGCCGAAATAAACGCGGCAGGCATATCGCGCATGACACCGAACACTTTCAAAAGCGCAAACGGCATCATCGTTACGACGCTTCCAAGAGGAAAAACCGAATAATAATTTCCTTCGAACGGAACGAATTCATTCAACCACGACGGCGGTTTTTCCTTAAAAGCGACCGAGCCGCGCAGTATGTTGTCGGCTACGCGAAACGTGTAATCGTAGTGATTCTGCGGCTTCGGATTGCTGAAAAAATAGATTAAACCGGCTGCCAGGCACAAGCCGATTATCAGAAACTTGATATTTTGCGCCGGTTTTGAGATTTGTGCCGTTTCATTCATCTTGTTTTTAACAGTCAATGCCATTTAACCAAAAAGACGACTTTAGGAAATTATGAATGCGGAACGATGAATGATGAATAAAAGACAAATTCTTCAGTTCATCATTCATCGTTCATCGTTCATCATTTCTTTTGCGCCATTTATAGCTTCTTCCAAATTGGTGATTTTTCCGTCAAGCTGCATTTCGTAAATCGCGTCGATAATTTCTTTAAATTTCGGCGAAGGCTTTAAGCCTAATTCAATCAAATGTCTGCCCATCAAAATTCGCTTCGGCGCTTCTTTTTCGATGGAAAGCTCGCGCACTTTTTCGATAAACCATTCCTGCGCTTCCGATTTAAACCATTTTTCCTTCGGCAGCCATTCGGGATTTCTGCCTAAAGAATCGGCTTTCGACACGCGATACAGCAAATCCGGCTCGACACGCCGGGCAAGCCGCCGGAACGCGCCGTCGCCGACCGGCTCTTTCGCCTTGTAAAACATTCCCGGGAGCAGGTGATAGCGGACAAGCTGAATGATTTGCCCGCGCGCGTCGTAGCCGTCGAGCGTGAAAATTCCGAGTTTATCGAGAAACGAAAGCGTCGGCTCGATTCCCGCTTCGTCGTGCGCGTGCGAGCGCCATTTATCGTCAAAAAACGCGGTCGTCGCGGGCTTGCCGAAATCGTGGCAAAGCGCGCCGAGCATCACCGTAACCTGTTTTGCATAAGGCAAATCATCAATTAATTTCCGCGCCTCATCAACGACCATTAAAGTGTGTATATCGACATCGCCTTCGGGATGCCATTCGGGTTCCTGCGGAACGCCGACAAGCGCCTGCATTTCGGGAAAAAGCTGTTTGACAACGCCCAAATCGTAAAGCCAACGCAAGCCGATTGAAGGCTTTTCGGACTTTAAAAATAATTTTTCAAGCTCGCCCCGGATTCTTTCCTTCGGCAAATCGGTTACATCAATCGAGCGGCAAATTTCGATTGTTTTCGCATCGATGTCGAATTCGAAACGCGCCGCAAACTGCGCCGCGCGCAGAACTCGCAGCGAATCTTCGGCGAAAGTGTCAAGTGATACGACGCGCAGAATTTTTTGCTCAATATCGCTTCTTCCGCCAAACGGGTCGATAATCTCGCCTGTCAGAGCGTCTTTGAGAATCGCGTTTATCGTGAAATCACGGCGTTTTGCCGCTTCTTCAAACGACATATCTTTATCGCCTTCGATGACAAAGCCCCGATGCCCGCGTCCGGCTTTTCTTTCGCGGCGCGGCAGCACGACATCCAAATCGTTTCCGAGTTTATAAACCGTGAAAGCCTCGCCGACGGCATCGACTTTGCCGAAAGAATCGAGAATTTCTCTTAGTTTCTGCGGCTCGATGCCATAAACTTCCATGTCCCAATCCTCAGGCTCGATGCCCATTAAATCATCGCGCACGCAGCCGCCGACGAGCATCGCGCGTCCGCCGTTTTTTTGAACAATTTCCGCCAGCTTTATTATTTTATTCGGAAGCTTCGACATAAGACTCGCTTTATATTGTAGAAAATAAACGGCTAAATAAAAAGACGAGCCTGATTAATCAGACTCGCCTCATCCGAAAACAATCGAATGTTTTTTACTGGTTTACCCGTTCAAATCCCGTGAAAGTTATAAAATAAACAAACGGCGTGGCGGGCGGAAGACGATTCGGGTCGGTGTATGAATCTTCAAAAGTCCAGTCTCTGTTCGGCGCTTTATAAACCGTCGTACAGCATTTGAAGCGTCCGTTGCTGTTGTAGGAATTAAAGAGATTAATCATCGAACCCGAATAATTCATGCGGTCGCCGCTCCATGATTCCATAAAGCGAATCAAATTGTTCAGACCGCCGTTGTAGCCTTCGAAAGACATTGTCGGATTCGGCACCGATGCGGTCAGCGAATCGCCCGAAATCATCGCAAATCTCTGCTGCGTGCCCGTCGCCGGGCGACTGTCAGGACTGTTCGGAAAAGCAAAGCTTTGCCCGTCGTTCCAGTTGTTTGAAAGAACCGTTACGCCGTCGCCGGAAACTGACGCCGGAATATGCTGCGCCGTGTTGTAGGGCAGATAGGCGTTCGATGTCGTAACGTTTGAGCCGCTCGCAATGGTCGCGCCCGTCGCGTTGTAATTTCCTTCGACATAAACTCCGTTTTCCGAAGCGAAAGTAAAGCCTCTCGTGTTGGCAGGAGTCGTCGTATCATAACTTCCCGGCAAAACCGTGCCGTTAATCAGGCGAGCCGCGCGGCGATAATATCTGTGGTCGGTTACCGCCGAATATCCGGCTTCATATTCAGCATCCTGCGGCGCGGCTTCGTTGGTCGTATCAATATCAATCGTCCCGTCGTTATCCACGTCTTCGTCAAGCGTGGAATTGCTGTTCGGATTAACGTCTTCCATTTTATATTTCCCGTCAAAATCGTAATCGCCGCGGCGGTCTGAAACATAAACCACCCAGCCGCGATTTTGCGGTACATTACTGCTTTTCAATCCGACATTGCCGTTTGCCTGGGCAAACTTAGTCGTTGTCGGAAATTTACCGTCCCATGTTCCGCTTAAAAAGCTGCGAAGATTTGCCACGTCGATGTCGATAACGCTCATTACGCCGTTTTTGTAAACATTATTGGCGGTCAAATCCGTCGTATTATCGTAACGATTGCCTTCGCGCGTATCGAATAACTGGATAGGAAACGGAACGATTGCGACTCTCGACGCAACCCAGTTATCGAAGCTAGCCAGTTTTAGATGCTCCGATTCGTTGGTATATGGAGAGCCGGAGTTTGTCGAGCCAACCGGCATAGCGAAAGCGTCATCCGCCGTGCTCGAAGACATACACCCGATACTGGAACAGCTTCCCGGAACATTTACATTTCTGACGACGAAATTATAAGGCTTTCCGGTTATCGACAGGCTCGTACTATAATCGGGCGTACTCGGATTGGGAATCGCGCTGCCTTCAATGGCAAATCTTTGTAATTTGATAATCGAGCGCGAATCGTTGGTCGTCGAATATCCGTTAACTTTAAAAAGGGCTGGCGTGCTCGATTTAATAATCGGCTCAGTAACGCCGAGGCTCAGAATATCTTCCGTTACATCTTTCGTAATCGGTTTTTCGTTGTCGTAATCGAAATCGACAAGCTCGACCTTTATCCAAACTTCGCGCCCGCTGACCGCCAGCCTGTTTCCGTTGACGGCGGTTCCCTTGTAACCGTCGGTCATCGTCAGCGGTTGGTAGCCGAGCGACGAGCCTAAAGTTCCGTCCAGCCTGACTCCGCAGGCGGTCGAGACGTTCGCGCATTGCGGAAGCTTGTCTTTCGAGTCCGCGAGACTGACTCTGATTCCCTCACGGTTGGCATAGCGTTCATGCGATTTTATACCGTTATCTTCGTTTGCCGCCGAAATAGTCGTCAGCGTGCCGTTGACATTATCTTTATCGCCGATGTTTCTGCCGCGCTTGATGATGTCAACCAGCGGATTAATCGGCAGTGTCAGCTGTCTTGCTTTTGTTACCAGATTTCCCTCGAAATTTGGCGCAAAACCCGACCAGGTGCTGTTTGTGGAGCAATTCGGATACGGAAAATTACGTCCGCTGTTGTCTTTTAAAACGCCGCCGCCGATGGTCGAACTACAGGTTACGCTGCCTTTGCTATACGGTATCTGCGTATCGACGTTCGTTGTATTTTGAGCGTAAACGTTGTCGCCCTGTTCCGCCGCCGCATAAGCCGCGCCCGATTTCGCGCGATTGCGGACAATTTCGCCGCCGATTGTTACTTTCGATTTGAAGCGAATATCATAGCTGGAATTGTTCTGAAGCGTATTCAGAAACATATTTCCGTTGGTGTGCACTCTTCCGTTAAATAAAAATATTCCGCCCGGACTCCATAATTCGAGGTCGTCCTGATAGAAAGCGCCGAATTGGAAAATCGGGATGCGGTCGTTGAAAAAACGCCTGCGAACCTGTGTTTGAACGCCTGACGACGTTTCTGTTGCCGTTACGTCTATCTGCCATTCGTCGCGCAGGCTAACCAGTCCCTGAAATTGTCCTTTGGTCTGAGTAACTATCGCAGCCGCCCTGATTTGGGTGATTACTTTGGTAAATTCATAGCCGTTAGCCTGAAAATACGGAACTTCGCTGTTTTGGATATTTGTGATATCCGATGTCTGCGGGACAAACTTGTTCGTAATAACGGTGGCAAAATCTCTGGTCGCATCTTCGAGCGCCGCTTCAGCCGCGTTAAACGTGCGGCTTTCGGCAGTATCGTTTCCGGTAATCGCCGTTTCAGTTACCGTGCGCGAAAGCGCCAGCGCGGCAAAACCGATAAGGAGCGCCATTATCAGCAGCGCAATTACCAACGCCGCGCCTGTTTCATTAGATTTCTTCCACAACTTCTTTGACATATTCATTACCTTAATTCCAAGTGTTTAATTTAACTGGCTTCGTATCGAAGATTTTTCGTACTTATATATTCTTTAATCGTGATAGGAGAACCGGCTTGCGGCTGGCTGTCATTCGGGTCGTTGGCAAGAGTAATCGAAACCTGTATCTGAACGACGTTGTTCATCTGCATCTGATTATTTCTGCCGTCGTTGCCGTTTGAAGGGTCGTCAACGGTCGTGCCGTCTTCAAGAAAATATTTTATTTGAAAATCGCTGACGCCGAATACCATCTCTCTGCTTTCGATTTGTTCGGCTGCAGTCAATCCGAGACGATTCCCGAATTGTTTTCTGACCAAAACTCCGGCTGGCGTGACGCTGTAGCTGACCAGATTTATCTTCTTGATTGTTCCTGTGCTTGACGCTCCCGCAAGTAAGCTTTGAGCTTCGCCCGTGCCGGTTGCCGATTGATTTATACTTAAAGGGTCGCCCGGGGCGAGCTGAATCGTGCTGGTATTAGGTATTGAGGTCGCCATTGCGACAATCTGCGTAACTCCTGAACCTGATTCGAGTAAATAAAGGTCGAATTGTTTGCAGTATCTAGCTTCGGTCGCCGCCGTTGTAAGATTTATGGCTGTTCCCGATACAGCCGTGCCCGTATATAAAACTTTCGGCTCTCTCGTCCACGTCGTCTGGTCGTTAGGGTCTCTGTTAAATGTAATATCACGACTGATAAATCCAACGACATCAGTCTTTCCGCCAAAATTGAGCGAATTTGTATTGCGCTCGTTTCCCGCGACTATCGCCGTTAAAAAATCTCTTACCGAATCCGTATCGGAAGGCAGACTGAACAACGTATTTCCGATATTGTCAGGAACAAGACCGCCCGTTCGATGATAACCGAACCCTGCGTTCAGCGCGTCGCGGCGAATATATTCAACCGCAATTCGTGCGCTGCGAAGCTGGTCGGTGCGCGTGTTGATGGTGTTTCGCTGAATAGTTGCGAGACGAGCCACCCCGTAAACAGCAGCCACGGCGATAAGAAAAATGGTTAGCGACACCATTAACTCCATTATCGAAAATCCGCTTTCGCTGTTTCTCTTCGCTGACGTTTTCTTCAACAACATAAAATTTTCCCTTAGTTTACGGGCAGGTTTGCCATTATCGTCGATTCGGTTTCTTCTCTTAAAAGACTGCCGACAAAATATCTGACTCTTACGGTAATACGGCGTTTTCTGGTAACGCCGTTTTCCGTAATGTCGTATATCTCAATCTTTCGTTCGTATCCGCTGACGACCGCGCTGCTGTTTGTCGTCGTGCCGACGACACACGCGGCAGATGCGGCGCAGGCGTCGTCGGCTGTTCCGAAAATACCGTCAGCGCCCGGACTTTCCCGGATAGGATTCCAGCCGTCCAAAAAAATTCCGCCGTTCGACCCGCTCAAAACCTGAATCGAAGTCCAGTTATACGTTGCGCCGCCAGCCGCGTCGTCAAATGCCAGAAGGTCTCGAACCGAAAAAATCGTTTCCATCGTCGAGCGCGCAATTTCCTTCGATAACGAACGCTTTTCCGAATCCTGCATTGAAAAAATGCTGAATGAGAGCGCCGAAATCGTGCCCAGAATGCCAATCATCAATATGACGAGCGCAATGACGGTTTCGACTAGCGAAAATCCGTTTTCCTTTTTCAATTTCATAAATCAACTTCTCCGGTCGAACTTAAAAATCACCTGCTCCACGCGCCGCAGCTGCTTCCCGTAACCTGACATTTATATATAGCCGTGTCGCCGGATGTGCCGAGCACCGTTACCGCGCGAACCACGTCGGGGTTTGTGCCCGAAGCGGTTGTCGAATAAACATATATCGTCGCGCCCGTAATAACGCTTCCGGTTCCGACATTATCTGTTCCGGCATCGACCACCTGCCCGTTTGACTTGAATCGAAGAGTAATTTTCTGGTCACCGCTGCTCAAAGGATATGTGCTGGTCGTATACGAAGGTACAGGTATCGGCGAGGTCGCCGTCGGTCCTGCCGAAACGTTGTTCGGTGCCGCGCCGACTGTCGCGTTTGTCGAAATCGGAAGACTTCTGACTATCTTGTCATTGGTTACAACGGGCGTTATACCGTTTGAATCATTTTCATCGATTAAAGTGATGATACTTTTGGTTTTATTAATTTCCACGCGCATCGTATTTCGCTGGTTGAGTGATTTTTGGCGGGCTTCATCCAGCAAATCAACGATTTTCCGAGCCTGGTCATCAGCCGCATATTTTCTGGTGCTGGAATACGATACGACGGCAATGCCCGTAATTATGCCGGTGATTACCAGCACAAAGATAAGCTCGACGAGTGAAACTCCTTTTTGATTCGATGTTTTCTTCATTTTCTGAAATTGAAATCTGCGCTGAGGTAACGCTTAAAATTCTTAAAAGACAGCTATCCGGTAGGTCGGACAAAATATCAGTCTAAATTATAATTGATAAACATTGTTGTTGTCAATTAAAAATGTTTAATCTTGTGGGGCAATTATATAAACAGCCAATTAAGTCGCTTTTCCATAATCCCTTTGCCGCGAAAAATGTAGTTTGGGCGCGTATTTGCGCGGCTTGGATTTATTTTTAAAAAGAAAAAAGGCGAGTAAAAACCCGCCTTCAAAGCTATTTGAATTTTTGCTTTTATCCTAAACGTTTCAGCAGATAATCCTTCAATTCGGAAACGCTAATTCTTTCCTGCGTCCACGTGTCCCTGTCGCGCACGGTAACGGCGTTGTCTTCGAGCGATTCGTGGTCGACCGTTACGCAGAAAGGCGTTCCGATTTCGTCCTGCCGCGCGTAGAGCTTGCCGATGCCGCCGGTATCGTCATAAACGGCTCTTAACGCGGGCTGTAAATCCTTTTTCAGACGCTTTGCCATCTCGACAATTTCGGGCTTGTTTTTAGCGAGCGGCAAAACAGCGACTTTTATCGGCGCGAGTTCCGGTTTAAGCCGCAAAATCACGCGCGTTTCGCCTTTTTCGTTCGTTTTTTCGGTGTAAGCGTCCATCAAAACGGCGAGCAAAGTACGGTTGACGCCGACCGCGGGTTCGATAACGTACGGATAAAAACGCTGTTTGTTTTGTTCATCGAAATAAGACAAATCTTCGGTCGAATCGGAATTGACGCGCTTGCCTTCCGCGTCTTCGGGTTTCTTTGAGTGAACGCGCAAATCGTAATCCGTCCGGTTGGCGATTCCCATTAATTCATCAAACTGCTTTTCATTGTCGTCGCGTTCGGGAAAGAAACGATAAAGAATATCGACCGTTCTCACGGCATAGTGCGCGAGCTCATCGGCGCTTTGCTCGTAAAGCTTCAGGTTTTCGGCAGAGATTCCGAGCGAGCCGAACCACTGCTGAAAGCTATCGACAAACTCCTGCATAACCTGCGGCGCGTCCTCGGGTTTGCAGAAATATTCCATTTCCATCTGCTCAAATTCACGCGTTCGGAAGATAAAATTTCCCGGCGTAACTTCATTGCGAAACGATTTGCCGATTTGCGCGATGCCGAATGGAAGCTTTCTTCTGGACGTGTTCAGGACATTGGCGAAATTGATAAAAATTCCCTGCGCCGTCTCCGGTCTGAGATAGGCGAGCGCGCTTTCGTCATCATCGGACGAGACCGCGCCGACGGTCGTGCGAAACATCAGATTAAACTCGCGCGCATCGGTCAAATCACACTCTTTGTCATCGCCCGGATGTACCTGCGGATGTTTCGGGCAAGACGTGTCCTGCAATTTATCGAGCCGGAATCTGCCTTTGCAGGCGCGGCAATCGACGAGCGGGTCACTGAAAGTCTGTTCGTGTCCGGAGTATTTCCAGACCAGACGATTTTGGATAATCGAAGAATCCAAGCCCTCGATATCGTCGCGCTCGTAAACGAGCCAGCGCCACCAGCTTCGTTTGATGTTATTCGCCAGCTCGACGCCGAGCGAGCCGTAATCCCAACTGCTTCCAAGCCCGCCGTAAATCTCCGACGCGGGAAAAACAAAACCTCTGCGTTTAGCAAGATTGACAATCGTTTCAATATTTGGTGCTGACATAAGTTATTTTTGAGTTTAGATTTGCGATTTGCGCTTTTGTTTCAATATTGGCGCAATCGAAAAGACTAAAGCTTAGATTTTACAACGGACGACGGACGACGGACAACGGACAAAACAAAAAAGAAAGGGAAACTCGTTAAAGTCTCCCTTTCTCCTTTTTTACTCTTCTCTCTATCTTGTTATTGTCCCGGCACAGGCGGCTGCGCTCCGGGCGGAACTACCCAAACTTCGACCGTCGTGCGCGGACGACTTCCCCATTTGGTAATGACAATTTGCCTCGGGTCAACTCCGCGTGTCTTGACGAAATAATCGAGCGTCATCTTGCTCAGAACGTCAACCTTCGGGCTGCCCTTATCGGTTCCCTGATAAAGAATGACGTAAAGCTGCGAGTTCGGCGTTTCCTGAAGTCTGAGAACGCAGTTGTCATAACGCGCCTTGATGTCGTCGCGGTTTTTCGCTTCGAAAATATCGCACTGGTAAGGCTTCGGCAGCTCCTGAACGTCAACGCCCGTTTCGACTTCGTTTTTCTGCATACAGGTCGCGCCGTAAACGTCGTCCGTAACATCGAGATAAGCTTTAACGATTTGCCCGCCCATACCGCGCGTATCGACCGTAATCGAAGACGTGCCGAGACCGCTCGTAATCGTGCCGCCCGAAACCGTCCATTTATAATTGACCGGAATCGCGCCTTCCGTTACCAGATTGCGTGATGAAAACGTGATTATATCGTTTTCCAGAACGCGGTCGGGACCGTCAACGACGATGTTATACGGGCAGGCTCTTTTCGTTACGTTCTCGATAACTTTCAGACAGATACAGTTTCTCGCGTTTTTGGTAATGACGACATCTTTAACAAAAGTCTGCCCGTTCGCGCCTTCGACCTCGACTTTATATGTGCCGGGTCGGAGAAAAAACTCCGCGCCGCTTCCGACGCCGCTCATCCCGATAACCTGCCCGTCAACGCGCACCGGATATGACACGGGCGACGTTTTTACTGAAAGAATACCGGTATTTTTCGGTCGTTTGTTGTCCTGACTAAAGACATTCGCAGCCGTCCCGAAAATCAAGACCAGCCCGATTACAAATAAAAAATTGTATCTGATTTTTTGCATCTTTTTATCCTCTAAAACTTTGGAAGCGTCGCTCTTCAAAAGCGCCTTCTTCTTTTGCTCTAAAACTTATTGAGTAAGAATGAAAGCGTTATCAAACAAACGCTTTCATTCAAAAATTATCTCAATTTATTCTTCTTCGTTTTCTTTCTTTTCCTTCTTGCCGAACTTTTTACGCGCGGCTACTCCGATACCGGCAAGTCCGGTTCCGAAAAGCAGAATCGTCATCGGTTCGGGGACAGGCTCCGGCGGAGTCGGCGTTACGGTTGTCGGCGGCGTTTTCGTCGGCGTCGGCGTCATCGGCGTTTCCGTCGGCGTTGTCGTCATCGTTACGGTCGGCGTCGTCGTGCCGGTCGGCGTCGGCGTCGGCGTTTTATCTCTGCCCGGAATAAACACAAGCGGAATCGCCGCAAAGCCTAGCGCCCAGTAGGGAAAACTGCTCCCGGCTGTAATTATATCGGCGCATTCGCAGTCGTCGTCTTCAACAATCTCCGACCTCGTTTCCGTAATCACACGGGTGTCGTCCTGCGTCGCTTTGGCGGTATCGTCGTCATCATCGCCGGAAATAATAGGGTCGTCAGCCAGACGAAGCTGTGAGAAGCTGCCCGTCGCGGCTTTGCCCGGCTTGGCGTTGACAATTTCGATTACCTGATTAATGCGAACAGGCGCGGCAAAGCTCGATGTAGCTGCCATCAAAATCGAAGCCAGACTAATGACCGAAAGAATAAATCTGAATTGAAAATTTTTCATCTTTTTTACCTAGCTGAACATTTTTTCAGTGTAAGAAGTCACACATCGGAACGAGCCATAGGTTGACTCGCCAATCAAAAAGTTTGTCGGGGCTTGACTGCAAACTATACCAAAAAAATCTTAAAAAGCAAACTTTTCACAGCGTTTTTATGTATTTTTTTCGTCCCGACAACACTAAGTTGGTCGTTCAAGAGAGAGTAAGTTGCAATCAACATACATTTCCAGAAAATATTTGAATTATTTTTACAGAAAATTTGAAGAAAAAAGAGGAGAAAAGGGAAAGAGGAGAAGAGGAGATTCTTCGTTTTGAAATCCTGAATCTGAAATTTCAAATTTAAGATTACAAACCGAAAATATTTCTCCCTTTCTCCTCTTCCCTTTTCTCCTTTTCTCTTCTACTGCTCTGTCGTCTGCGCTTTCTCTTCGTTGAGAACCGCTTTGCGCGAAAGCTTGATTTTATTGCCTTCCTTGCCGATGCATTTAACCATCACCTGCTGACCTTCTTTGAGTTCATCGCGCACGTCGCGGATACGTCTGTCCGAGATTTCCGAGATGTGCAGAAGCCCGTCAACGCCCGGAAAGATTTCGACGAACGCGCCGAAATCGACGATGCGATTGACCGTTCCGAGATAAGTTTCGCCAATCTCGGCTTCGGCTGTCAGCGCGCGGATGCGGTCAACCGCCGCCTGCGCCGCTTCGCCGTCGGCTGTCGCAATCGTAACCGTTCCATCGTCTTCGATGTCGATTTTCGCTCCCGTTTCTTCCGTAATCGAGCGAATCATCTTGCCGCCCGGTCCGATTACGTCGCGGATTTTGTCCGGGTGAATCTGAATCGTGATGATTCTGGGCGCAAACGGCGAAATGTCCTCGCGCGGTTCGGTAATCGCCTGCGTCATTTTTTCGAGAATATGAAGCCGACCTTTGCGCGCCTGTTCGAGCGCTTCCTGAAGAATCATCGAATTGATTCCGGCGACTTTAATGTCCATCTGCAAAGCGGTAATGCCTTCGGCAGTTCCGGTAACTTTGAAATCCATATCGCCGTAATGGTCTTCCGCGCCGGCAATGTCGGACAAAATCGCGTATCGATTTCCTTCCATCACCAAGCCCATCGCCACGCCCGCGACGGGGCGTTTAATCGGAACGCCGGCATCCATCAGCGAAAGTATGCCGCCGCAGACCGAAGCCATCGAGCTTGAGCCGTTTGATTCGGTAATTTCGGAAACGATGCGGATTGTGTATGGAAATTCGCTTTCTTCCGGCAGCACATTTTGTATCGCGCGTCGGGCAAGATTGCCGTGCCCGATTTCGCGTCGGCTCGTCGAGCCGAAACGTCCGGTTTCACCGACCGAATACGGCGGGAAATTGTAATGGAGCATAAAGCGACGTTTGACTTCGCCTTTCTCCAAATCGTCCATATACTGCTCGTCGTCTTTTGTTCCGAGCGTCGTGGTAACAATCGCCTGCGTTTCGCCGCGCGTAAAAAGCGACGAGCCGTGAGCGCGCGGAAGCCAGCCGACTTCGCACGTAATGGCGCGAATCTCGCTGAATTTGCGCCCGTCGGGTCGCCGTTTGTTGCCGAGAATATCTTCGCGGAAGAATTTTTTCTTCAGATGACCGAAGACTTTGCCAGCCATTGCGCGAGTTTCGGGTTCTTCCGCCGGATAGCTTTCCGAAACTTCTTTCTTCAACGCGTCAATCGCCGCATAAGACGAAATTTTGTCTTTTCCGGTCGTGTCGAGAGCTTCGCGCAGTCTGTCCGCGTAATTTTTCTCAACTTCATCGATTAGCTTTTCATCCATCGTCGCCGCTTCGAACGTGCGCTTTTCAATTTCCAGAGCTTTGAAAAGCTCTTTTTGCCAGAGACACAAACGCTTGATTTCCTTGTGCGCGAGCATCAAAGCTTCGACCATAATCTGTTCGGAAACTTCCAGCGCCTCGGATTCGACCATCACGATTGCTTCTTCCGTTCCCGCGACTATTAAATTTAACTGCGATTCGCGTCTTTCGTCGTAAGTCGGATTAACCAGATATTTTCCATCAATCAACCCGATGCGAACGCCCGCAATCGGCGTTTCAAACGAAATGTCCGAAAGATAAAGCGCCAAGGACGCGCCCGTAATCGCAATTACGTCGGGGTCGTTGTCAGGGTCGGCGGAAAGCACCGAGCCGACAATTTGTGTTTCAAAACGATAACCGTCCGGGAAAAGCGGGCGAATGGGACGGTCGATTAAACGACAGGTTAAAACTTCCTTTTCCGAGGGACGACCTTCGCGGCGGAAATAGTTTCCGGGAATGCGTCCGGCTGAATAAGTAGATTCACGATATTCGACCGTGAGAGGGAAAAAATCCAATCCTTCACGCGCTGTGTGGGCGCTGACGGCGGTAACTAAAATCTTTGTGTCGCCGTATGTTAAAACGACAGAGCCGTCGGCTTGCTTGGCGACTTTTCCGGTTTCGACGGTTAATTCCTTGTCGCCGAGCTTAATTGATTCATTCAAATATTTTCTCTGTGGCATATTTATTCCTCATTTTCAATAAACAAAAAGACGGCAGGTGCTGTGCCGTGAAGCCCTGCCGTCTTTTACAACTTTTTAGACTATTAGTTCTCTTTTGCCTGCGGTTTATACGCTGTCACGTTCAGCAATCGCCTGCAAATTCTTCGGGAGAACCTGTTTTTCAATGACTCGAAGCAGCCAATTTTAAGTGAGAAGTGAGAGGTGAAAAGTGAGAATATCTTATCTCACCTCTCATTTCTCACTTCTCATATTTCCTATCTACGTAATTTTAACTTCTCGATAATGGTGTGATATTCGCCAATATCTCTGCGTTTGAGATAATCCAGAAGTTTTCTTCTGCGCGAGACCATTTTAAGCAATCCTCGACGCGAGTGATTGTCTTTCTTGTGAATCTTAAAATGCTCGGTCAGTTCGTTAATACGCTGCGTCAGAAGCGCAATCTGCACCTGCGACGAGCCTGTGTCGTTTCCGTGTGTTTTGTAATCCGTTAGTATCTGTTCTTTAGTTTCTTTTAATGTTGCCATATATTTTGACTTAAAATAGCCTCTCCTTGTGCTCGCAGTAAATCCGTTTTGATAAAACGGCAACCACGAAAGATTAATGAATAATCGATAATTAAAAATTATTCTTATTTATTATCCATTATTCATTATCAATTATCAATATACTTAAATTCTTCCATGAACTTGGTCGAGAAATCGCCCTTTTGAAAGCGCTCGTCGTTCATAATTTTCAGATGAAGCGGAATCGTCGTTTTGATTCCTTCAATCGTCATCATCTCCAAAGCCCTTCGCATACGCGCAATAGCAAGCTCGCGCGTTCGTGCGTGAACGATAAGTTTTGCAATCATCGAATCATAATAAGGCGGAACGACATAGCCCGGATAAACCGCCGTATCGACTCTCACGCCCGGACCGCCGGGAGTATTGAAAACCGTTATTTTGCCCGGCGAAGGAACGAATGTTACAGGGTCTTCGGCATTGATGCGGCATTCGATTGAATGACCGGCAATTCGCACATCAGCCTGTTCATAACCCAAATCTCCGCCTTCGGCAATCATAATCTGGTTGCGCACGATGTCGGCAAGCGTAACCATCTCCGTTACCGGATGTTCGACCTGTATGCGCGTGTTCATTTCCATAAAATAAAATGAACCGTCTTCGTCGAGCAAAAACTCGAAAGTTCCCGCGCTCGTATAACCGATTTCCTTACACGCTTTCACCGCAACCGCGCCCATTTTTTCGCGTTGTTCGATTGTAATCACGGGCGAAGGAGCTTCTTCGAGCAGTTTTTGATGGCGGCGCTGAATCGAGCATTCGCGCTCGCCGAGATGAATTACATTTCCGTGTTCGTCCGCGAGAACCTGAATTTCAATGTGTCTGGGACGCTCGATATATCTTTCGATATAAACGCTTCCGTTTTTGAAAGCCGCGAGTGCTTCGGTCTGTGCAAGCTCAAGATTCGTCGCCAAATCTTCTTCTGCGCGGACAATGCGCATTCCGCGTCCGCCGCCGCCTGCCGCCGCTTTGATGATTACGGGAAAGCCGATTTCTTTAGCAAGCTCAATCGCTTCTTCCGCCGACTCAATCGGTTCGGGCGAGCCGGGCAAAATCGGAACACCGGCGGCTTTCATCGTCCGTCTTGCTTCGACTTTGTCGCCCATCATTCCGATAACTTCCGCGCGCGGACCGATAAATTTTATGTTGCAGTCTTCACAGACCTTCGCAAAAGTTTCAGATTCGGCAAGGAAACCGTAACCCGGGTGAATCGCGTCAACGTTCGTGATTTCCGCCGCGCTGATGATTGCCGGAATATTCAAATAACTCTGCGCCGAAGGCGGCGCGCCGATGCATACGGCTTCGTCGGCGTATCGAACGTGCAGCGCATCCTTGTCGGCTTCCGAGTGAACGGCGACCGTTTTGATGCCCATTTCCTTACACGTCCAGATTATCCGGCAGGCAATCTCGCCGCGATTGGCAATCAAAATTTTGCGAATTTCTTTTTTCATTTAAGAAAATTAGCCACGAACAAACACGAATGGACACGAAATATTTTTTCTTCTGTTCGTGCTTTTTCGTGTTTGTTCGTGGCTACAAACTTTTACTTCCTGATTCCGAAAAGCGGCTGACCGTATTCGACTGCCTGACCGTTTTCGGCATAAATCTCGACGACTTCGCCGGAAACTTCCGCCTCAATCTCGTTCATCAACTTCATCGCTTCGACGATGCATACGACCGTATCTTTCGAAACTTTACTGCCTTCGGTTACATACGGCTCTTTGTCCGGCGAAGCCGAACGGTAAAACGTTCCGACAATCGGCGAAGTTATCGTGTGTAAATCTTCTTTCGGCGGAGCTGTCGTTTCCGTCGCAACGGTTTGAGTTTCGGCTGGCGGCTGCGAAGTTCCTGCTGTCGGCGCGGGAGCAGCGGGCTGAACCGATTGATGTACAAACGGCGTTGAGGTCATTTTGCTGAGACGAACGCGAATGTTTGAGTTTTCAAACTCGAAATCCGTAAAGCCGTGTTCGTTGACGAGTTCCGCAAGCTCGCGCAGTTCCGCCATATTCAGCGAAGGCTGCGCGTCCCGGTTAGGATTTTTTCTCCTGCTGCGATGGTGGGGTTGCCTTCGTTCTTCCTGCGCTTTAGCCGAACCTGTGTTTTCGCTCATTCCGCCTTTGCTCCTTTATTATCCTTTTGCAGCCATTTCACGCGCGTTATCGACTAATTCGATAACAGCCATTTCTGCGTTATCGCCCTGACGGCGACCAAGTTTAATAATACGAGTATAACCGCCCGGACGCGTTTTGTAACGCGTACCGAGTTCGTCGAAAAGACGCTGAACGGCTTTGACGCCCGCCGTTCTTACGATTGGCTCTTTCGTCTCGCCCTTTTTACCGCGAAAACGGCTCTGTTCACGCTTAAAAGTCGTGTTTCCGGCGTGGAAAAATCTCGCTGCCTGACGACGCAGGTGAATCTGCTGTGCCGCCGTATCTTCGCCGGTCAGATTCTCGGCGCGACGCGCAAGAGTAATGACTTTTTCGACAAACGGACGAAGCTCTTTCGCCTTGTGAACGGTCGTAACGATATATTCTTTTTCCGAATTGATTAATGAAGTCGCCAAATTTCGCAAAAGCGAAATGCGATGCTCCGTCGTTCTGCCTAATTTACGATGTGCTTTAAGATGTCTCATAACAATAAATTCAAAAGTTCAAAGTTCAAAGTTCAAAGTTCAAGGCTGCATTTACTTTGAACCTTGAACTTTGAACTTTGAACAAATATTTAGTCTAAATCGCGTCCGCCCGAACCCGGAATCGGATTTCCCTGGTCGTCAAAATCCATTCCGAAATCCAAGCCCATTCCGTGAAGCAGGTCTTTGATTTCCGTTAAGGATTTTTTGCCGAAATTTTTCGTGTGCAGCATATCGCGCTCGCTGCGGCGAATCAAATCGCGAATCGAGCGAATATCCGCATTTTTCAAACAGTTGTATGAACGAACCGAAAGCTCAAGCTCGTCAACCGAGCGGTCGAGCAAATCGTTGCGAAGAAGCGGCGCGCGCGCGATGTCTTCATATTTGAACTCGTCCTCTTCTTCCTCGAAATTGATGAAGATTGACATGTGGTCTTTGACGAGCTTCGCCGCCAAACCGATGGAATCATCGGGTTTGACCGAGCCGTCCGTCCAGACTTCAATCGTCAATTTGTCGTACTCCGTGTTCGAACCCATACGGGTTTTTTCGACGTTGTAATTTACCTTTTTAATCGGCGTGTGAACCGAATCGATGGGAATATATCCCAGGGATAAGTCTTCGTCGTTGTTAAATTCTGCCGAGACATATCCGCGTCCCGATTTCAAACGCATTTCGATGCTGATGTCGCCGCCCGAACCGATTGTCGCGATATGAACCGTGTCGTCGAGAATTTCGACATCTCCGTCCGCTTCAATATCCGCGCTCGTAACTTCGCCCGCGCCTTTTTTGTTGATGGTCAAAGTTTTCGGCATATCGCCGTGCAACGTGAACGGAATTTGTTTAAGATTCAAAATAACGTCGGTCGCGTCTTCGACCACGCCTTTGATGGACGAAAACTCGTGCTCGACGCCTTCGATTTTGACGGCTGTAATCGCCGCGCCTTCGATTGACGAAAGCAGAGCGCGTCTGAGACTGTTGCCGATTGTCGTGCCGAAACCGCGTTCGAACGGCTGCGCGTAAAACTTTCCGTATCGGTCGGTCAAAGTTTCCGATTCAACCTGCAAACGGCTCGGGATTTGGAAATCTGTCCATTGATTGTTCTGTGTCATATTCGTTTTTAAAAAGTTCCAAGTTCAAGGCTCAAAATTCAAAGTTTTGCTAAGTCATATTCTGACTTTGAACTTTGAACCTTAAACCTTGAACTTCAATAATTACTTACTATAAAGCTCGACGATTAACTGCTCATTAATATTCTGGTCAACGTCCGTACGCTGCGGCAAAGCTGAAACCGTAACGCTCAATTCATCTGCGCCGCCGCCCGAAATCCAGTTCGGACGACCGCGACCGCCGGATGTCTGCCATGCGCCTTCGACGTGAACATTTTTTGTAGTTTTATCTTTAACCGTAACGACATCGCCGACTTTCACCTGGAAAGAAGGAATATCGACTTTGCGTCCGTTGACTTCGATGTGCCCGTGATTGACTAACTGGCGTGCTTGACGGCGTGATGTCGAAAAACCGGCGCGATAAGCGACGTTATCGAGTCTGCGTTCAAGAAGAAAAAGCAGATTTTCGCCCGTAACGCCTTTCTGGCGGCGCGCTTTTTCGAAATAATTGCGAAATTGTTTTTCAAGCACAAAGTAAATACGCTTTACTTTCTGTTTTTCGCGGAGCTGCTGCCCGTAACCTGCCAAAACCTTGCGTCTCGCGGTCGCGCCGTGTTGTCCCGGCGGCTGTGTTCCGCGTTTTTCAATCGCGCACGACGGTTTAAAGCAACGGTCGCCTTTCAAAAATAATTTTCCACCTTCGCGGCGGCACAAACGGCACACCGCATCTCTATATCTAGCCATAATATTTTTTGCTTCCAGCCAAAAATGATTTTGGATTTTAGATTTTGGATTTTGGATTGTTTTCAACCCAATATTCGCAAAATTTAAATCGGCTCGTCATTTTCGACGGAAAAGTTTACGGGATTTTTTAACTTCCCTTCTTCCTTTTGATAATTAAATTAAAATTTTCAATATGTAAGATTCAAAATTTCAGTTGGACGTTGGAAAAAATCCAAAATCCAAAATCGCTCAGACTCTTCTGCGTTTCGGCGGTCTGCATCCATTGTGCGGAACAGGCGTCGTATCACGAATCGATGTAACGCGAATTCCCGCGTTATTGATTGCGCGAATCGCCGATTCACGACCGCCGCCCGGACCTTTGACGCGAACTTCGCATTCACGCATACCGGCATCGAGAGCCTTTCCTGCGGCTTCCGACGCGGCTTGCTGCGCCGCAAACGGAGTTCCTTTGCGCGAACCGCGAAAACCGCGAGCGCCCGACGAAGATTGCGAAACCAGATTGCCGTTCGTATCCGTGATGGAAATCAGCGTGTTGTTAAACGACGCGGCAATGTGAACAATCCCGACCGGAATATTCTTTTTCTCTTTCTTTTTGTAAGTTTTCTTACCTTTTGCTGCTTTTGCCATAAAATCTCGTAATTCGTAATACGTGATACGTAATACGGTTTGAAATTACGTATTACGTATCACGTATTACGTATTGCTAATTACTTCTTGCCTGGTGCCTTCTTCTTCGCCACAGCGGCTTTGCGCGGACCTTTACGGGTGCGGGCGTTCGTGCTGGTGCGCTGACCGCGAACCGGCAGACCGCGACGATGACGAAGACCGCGATAACAACCGATGTCCATCAAGCGTTTGATGTCCATCTGAACGCGTTTGCGAAGGTCGCCTTCGATGTCGCCCTGCGCGTCGAGAATCGCACGAATACGTGTTAATTCGTCTTCGCTCAAATCCTTGATTTTCGCGTCGATGCTAATATCAGCTTCGTTGAGAATCGCGGTTGCGCGCGATTTTCCGATGCCGTAAATGTAGGTCAAGCCTATCTGCGACCTTTTATTTGGTGGTAAATCTACACCTGCTACACGAGCCATAATTTCTCCAATTTAATTCAAGATTCCAGATTCAAAATTCAAGATTGTTATTTATGTTTTTCAATCTTGAATCTTGAATTTTGAATTTTTTATCCTTGTCTTTGCTTGTGCTTCGGATTTTCGCAAATCACGCGGACAATGCCTTTTCTGTGTATTACTTTGCACTTATCGCAAATCTTCTTTACTGAAGGACGAACTTTCATAATCTTTCCCTCGCCTGTTTATTTGTAACGATATGTAATTCGCCCGCGACCTAAATCGTATGGCGAAAGCTCGACCAGGACCCTATCGCCGGGCAGTATGCGAATAAAATTTTTCCGCATTTTGCCGGAGATGTGCGCCAAAACCTGATGCTGGTTGTTTTCGAGTTCAACCTTAAACATCGCGTTCGGCAGAGTTTCAAGGACGGTAGCCGTCACCTCAATCGCGTCTTCTTTTGACATATCTTACAGAATCAATACCGTTCGTATCGACAAACCACTTATGTTATCTTTTTTCGACTCACTTTTCAAGTTAAGCCGATGTTGTTTCAACTTTTCCCTTTTTTAACTGCGCTTTCTGCTCTTTTGTCAGAGTTAAAATCTCAGGACCTTCCGCCGTAATCGCAATCGTATGTTCGGCGTGCGCGCTCGATTTTCCGTCCGCAGTTATAACCGTCCACTTATCGTCCAGAGTTTTTGTCTCGGGCGTTCCGAGATTAAGCATCGGTTCGATGGCGATGCAGTATCCGGCGCGAAGTGTTTCCCTTGTTCCCGGTCTTCCGTAATTCGGAATCTGCGGCGCTTCGTGCATCGAGCGTCCGATGCCGTGCCCGGTGTAATCGCGGACGATTCCATAACCGAATTTTTCGGCGTGCTGCTGAACCGCCCAGCCAATATCACCGACTTTTTTGTTCGGATGACACTGCGCGATTGCCAAATCCAGACATTCTTCCGTTACGCGAATAAGCTGCATCAATTCGTCGCTGACCTTGCCGACCGGAACGGTCATTGCCGTGTCGCCGACAAATCCGTTGTATGTCGCCGCCATATCTAGCGAGCAAATATCGCCTTCCCTGAGCGGAATGTTGTTGGAAAATCCGTGAACAATCGCTTCGTTGACCGACGCGCAAATCGCAAAGGGAAACGGAACCATTCCGTGCGGCTTATATCCGATAAATGTCGGAATCGCGCCGGCGTCGCGCATCATTTTTTCGGCAACGGCGTTCAATTCCAAAGTCGTGATTCCCGGCTCGACCATTGCCCGCAAAGCTTCGCGCACTTCGGCAATCAGTTCGCCGACCTCGCGCATGCGGTCTAAATCCTTTCTCGACTTTGCGATAATCATTCGTTTTCCCAATAAAATCCGGCTCGCTTTGCTGATAAAGCCGCCGATTCGTGAATCGCTAAACATATTTGTCAGTTGTCTTTAGTCCTTTGTCATTCGCTAGTTGAATTTAATCTGAGAACGCAGTTAAATCTCAATCTGCAAAAAACTAAGGACTAAAGGACAAAGGACTAAATTAACTTATCAATTTCCCTGTAAATATCTTCCAAATCGCCTTCGCCGCTGACTTTCTGCAACCGACCTGTTTTTTCGTAATAATCGAGCAAAGGCTCGGTTTCTTTCGCGTAAGTCGCCAGCCGTGTTCCGACGCTTTCTTCGTTGTCGTCCGCGCGATGTTTTAGCTCAGTTTCGGGATGAAAATCACAGACGTTGTCAATTTTCGGCGGCTTTGAATAAATATTGTAAATCTCGCCGCAAATCGGGCACGAACGGCGACCGGTCAGGCGTTTCATCAATTCTTCCTTCGGAATATCGACTTCGATTGCCTGAATTTCCCTGATTTGCTCTTTCGCCAAATCTTCGAGCTGTTCGGCTTGAACGGCAGTTCGCGGATAGCCGTCCAAAATATACATGCCTTCTTCGCGCGCCGTCCGGTCTTTAACGATTTGATAAGTCAGAGCGTCGGAAATCAATTTTCCTTCCGCCATAATCGACTGAACTTCTCTGGCAAGCGGCGTGTCGGCATTTTTCATCTCGCGAAAAATATCGCCGGTCGAGATTTGCGGAATGCCGCGACGTTCCTGAAGAAGCCGCGCCTGCGTTCCTTTTCCCGCGCCGGGCGCGCCGATTAAAACGATAATCTTACTCATAAAAATCAATTACGAATTTCAAATTACGAATTACGAATGAAGAAAAGTCTCTTAAAATTCGCAATTCGTAATTCGTAATTCGTAATTATTTCTTAACTTCGACGACCTCTAAGCCGCGAGCCCGCGCCTAAAAATCCTTCGTAATTTCTCATTACGAGCTGCGCTTCGATTTGAGCCGCCGTGTCCATTGCCACGCCGACAAGAATTAAAAGCGACGTGCCGCCGAAATAAAACTGATAACCCATTCCGGTCGGAATCCAGCTCAGCCCGGGCGTTGCCGTAAAGAAATTATCAACCGCCGTTCCGATAAACGGCAGACGCGCGACTTTGAAACCGCTTAAAAGCAGCTGCGGCACAAAGGCGACAAACGCCAGATAAAGAGCGCCAACCGCCGTCAGACGCGTTAAAATCGTGTTTAGATATTCAGCCGTCGGAGCGCCGGGACGAACGCCCGGAACAAATCCGCCGTGCTTTCTGAGATTGTCCGCCACTTCATCCGTATTAAAAATAATCGTGATGTAAAAGAACGTGAACAGAACAATCAGCGAAAGAAAGACGAGCTCGTAATACGGGTCGCCGCCGTGAAACTGCTGGAAAAAGTCGTAAATTCTCGTCCATGTCGAGTTCGGGTCGTAATTCGGGTCGTTCGGCTGTGCCGGCGGAAACGCCGAAAAAAGCGTCTGCGGCATCGCCAGAACCGACGAAGCGAAAATGACCGGAATAACGCCGCCCATATTTATTTTCAGCGGAAGGCTTGTTTCCTGCCCGCGAAACGTCTGAGCGCCGACTTTTCGGCTGGCATAGCTGATGGCAATATTTCTGCGCGCCGATTCGACATAAACGATAAGCGCAATCAGCGCGATGATAACGGCAATCAGGAAAATAACGCCGAGCGACTGCATCGGGTCGCCGCCTCTGACTTTTTCGAGAACCTGTGTAATACCGCGCGGCAAGCCGATGACGATACCGGCGAAAATCAGCAGCGAGATGCCGTTTCCGATTCCGCGTTCGGTAATCTGTTCGCCGAGCCACATAACGAAAATCGTTCCGGTCGTCAGCGTTACGACAATCATCGCCGTCGCCCACCACGTCGGCGGGATAATTCCGTTTCTTTCCAGCCAGGTCGAGACGAAAAACGTCTGAACGGCGCACAAAATAACGGTCAGATAGCGCGTCCACTGGTTGATTTTCTGTCTTCCGACTTCGCCTTCTTCCTGAATGCGCTTGAGGGGCGGATAAAGCACCGTCATAAGCTGCAAGATAATCGAAGCCGTAATATAAGGCGTTACGCCGAGCGCGAAAACCGAAATCGTGCGAAAGTTTCCGCCCGAAAACAAATCGAGCACACCGAGAAGCGTTCCCGCAACCGTTCCCCAAACCTGCTCAAGCCGCGCTTTATCGATTCCCGGAGCCTGCACGTGCGCGCCGAGACGATAAATCGCCAGAAGTCCGAGCGTGAAGAGAATTCTCTTCCGAAGCTCCGGTACTTTGAACATATTCTGGATGGCGGTAAAAAACTTTTCCATAAAAATTTTGTCCTTTGTCTTTTGTCCTTTGTCCTTTGCCAGTTGAACTTAAATTAAGTTTTTAAGTCAAATTCAGCTAACAAATGACGAAGGACAAAGGACTAATAACTAAACTGTTTCTGCAACTTCCTTTTTAATTTCCGTAACGCTTCCGCCCGCTTTTTCGATTTTTTCTCTGGCGGCTTTAGTAAAACGATGCGCGGAAATCTTCAGCGCTTTCGAAATTTCGCCGCTTCCCAGAATCACGAGGTCGTGCTTGGCTTTTTTGATAAGCCCGCGCGTGTGCAGAATTTCCGGCGTGATTTCGTCGCCCGCGTTAAAGCTTTCTTCCAATTTAGCAAGACTGACTTCAAGCCATTCTTTCTTAAAAATATTAGTAAAGCCGCGTTTCGGCAAACGACGCTGCAAGGGCATCTGTCCGCCTTCAAAACCCGGACGGCTCGCGTAGCCCGAACGCGATTTCTGACCTTTGTGCCCGCGTCCCGACGTTTTGCCCAAGCCCGAACCCGGTCCGCGTCCGACTCTTTTCTTTTTGTGCGTCGAGCCTTTCGCCGGACGCAGATTGTTTAATCCTATAGCCATTTTCTTATCCTCGTAAATCGTAATACGTGATAGGTAATACGTAATACGAAAAACAGATGCGTATCACGTATTACGTATCACGTATTACGCAAGTTTCCTATTCGATAATTCTCAAAAGGTGCGGAATTTTCTCCACCGCGCCGCGCATCGATGCGTCATTCGGACGCTCGACGACCTGATTGAGCTTGGTAAGTCCCAAACTTTTTACAATCGCTTTCTGCTTTTTGGAATAACCAATCATACTTCTGTAGTACTGAATCTTGATTTTTCCGCCGCTTGTTTCTTCTGTATTCTTTGCCATAACTCTAATCATTTATCATTTGTCATTTATCATTAAACACAAATCACTTCGGATAAATGTTAAATGATAAATGGTCAATGATTATAAAAGCTCTTCAACCTGTTTTCCGCGCAGACGCGCAACTTCCATCGGGTCTTTCATTCTCTCCAGACCGTTGAATGTGGCGCGGATGACGTTGTGCGGATTGGTCGAGCCTAAAATTTTCGTTCTCACATTGTGAACGCCTAAGGACTGCAAAACCGCGCGAACCGCGCCGCCCGCGATAACGCCCGTACCTTCTTTCGCCGGTTTGAGCAAAACGCGTCCCGCGCCGTATTCGCCAATCATTTCGTGCGGAAGCGTTCCTTCAATCAAAGTAACTTTGATAAGATTTTTCTTCGCCGCTTCGATGGCTTTTTTAATCGCGTTGGGAACTTCTTTCGCCTTTCCCGTGCCGAATCCGACGTGTCCGGCTTCGTCGCCGACGACGACGAGCGCCGCAAACGACATATTTTTGCCGCCTTTGACGACCTTCGTAACGCGGTTGATAGAAATCAACTGGTCTTTCAAATCTAATTTCGATGCAGAAATTCTCTGTCTGTTCGTTTCCATTGTTTATTCTTCTGTGTTTTCCTCTTCCTGCGAGGTTTCATTTTTGTTCAAGCCCGCTGCGCGAGTCGCGTCCAAAAGCGCTTTGACGCGTCCGTGATAGACGTATCCGCCGCGGTCGAAAACCACGCTCTCGACGCCCGCCGACAAAGCGCGCTCGGCAATCGTTTTGCCGATGGTCTGAGCCGCTTCAATATTTCCGCCGGTTTTCACGCCCAAAGCTTTTTCGGTGGTCGAAGCCGCCGCCAAAGTTTTTCCGTTGTCGTCATCAATTACCTGTGCGTAAATATGATTCAGACTGCGATAAACCGCCAGACGCGGACGCTCGCTGGTTCCGCGAACTTTCTTGCGAATACGGCTGTGAACGCCGCGACGTATCTCTGCTCTCTTTTTCTGTGCCATAACTTTTTCATTTATCATTTAGCATTTACCATTGAACACAAATCATTTCGATAAATGTTAAATGATAAATGGTCAATGATTATTTACCTGTTTTACCCGGTTTCAGCCTGTAGAATTTATCGGCGTAGCGAATGCCTTTGCCCTTGTAGGCGTCCGGCTTGCGCAGGCGATTCAATTCCGCCGCTACCTGTCCGAGAAGCTGTCTGTCAATGCCGGTTAAAGTCAATGTCGTCTGATATTGATTAATCGTCGTTTTTGTCGGCATACGTTCCGCTTTCGCTTCGATGCCGTCCGGCAGATTGTATTCAACCGGATGCGAATAGCCGAGCGCGAAGAGAATCTTCCTGCCCTGCACGTCAGCCTTGTAGCCGACGCCGACCAAATCCATATCTTTCTTAAAGCCTTCCGTAACGCCGACGACGGCATTGTTTGCAAGCGCCCGCGCCAAACCGTGCAGCGCCGCTTTATCATTGCCGGCGCGCTCGGCTGTCAAAGTTCCGTCTTCCTGTTTGAACGTAACGCCTTCGGGAACAGGTGTTTTCAAAGTTCCTTTCGGACCTTTTACTTCCAACTCATTTCCGCTAATCGAAACGGTTACGCCTGACGGTATCGTAATCGGTTTTTTTCCTACACGAGACATAGTTTCCTCTCATTTTGGATTTTGGATTTTAGATTTTAGATTAAAGATTTTCGCGTTTTCGCGCCAATCCAAAATCCAAAATCTAAAATCTAAAATCAATAGACTTCCGCTAAAATTTCACCGCCCACTTGTTCTTTGCGGGCTTTTTTTCCACTCATCAAACCTCTGGAAGTGGAAACGATATTGATTCCGTAACCGCCGAGAACTCTCGGGATTTCGGCTGCGCCGACGTAAACACGTCTTCCCGGTCGGGAAACTCTCGACAAATGCGTGATGGAAGATGTGCCTTTGGCATCGTAGCGCAGGAATATGCGAATCGAAATTTTGGTGCCTTCACCACGGGTTACAAAATTATTGATGTAACCTTCTTCTTTCAAAATTCGCGCAACTTCCAATTTTAATTTTGAACCCGGAATATCTACACGCGTGTGATTCGCAGCTATCGCATTGCGAATTCGTGTCAGCATATCGGCGATTGGATCTGTCATTTCTATTAACTCCGTCTTTCAATTTTGGATTTTGGATTTTGGATTTTGGATTTTTCAATCCGTATTCCTCGTTCCGCAATCCGCATTCTATTTACCAACTTGATTTCGTTACGCCCGGAATTTGTCCTTCCAAAGCTAATTCTCTTAAAGCAATACGCGACATTCCGAATTTGCGCAGAAATCCGCGCGGGCGACCTGTCTGCGAGCAGCGATTGCGAACGCGAACCGGGCTTGCATCACGCGGCATTTTTTGCAGTCTAATCACCGCTTCGTCAACCTGTTCGGGCGTCGAGAGCGGATTATTGATAATTTTCTTACATTCCGCACGACGTTCCGCGTATTGTTTTGTTATTTTTTTGCGTTTTTCGTTTTTAACGACTTTGCTAATCTTTGCCATAATTAAATTTAAGATTCAAAATTTAAGATTTAAGATTCAGGATTTCAACTTTGAATTTTGAATCTTGAATCTCGAATTTTTACTGCCTGAACGGCATTCCCATCGCTTTCAGAAGCGAGCGCGCCTGCTCGTCGTTTGTCGCCGTTGTAACGATTGAAATATTCATTCCGCGTGTTTTATCGACTTTATTAAAATCGATTTCCGGGAAAATCAACTGCTCGCGAACTCCGAGCGTGTAATTTCCGCGACCGTCGAAAGCCTTGCCGGAAATTCCGCGAAAATCGCGAACGCGCGGCAGAGCGACCGAAATCAAACGGTCGAGAAATTCATACATTCTCTCGCCGCGCAGCGTAACCATCGTGCCGATGTTCATTCCCTGTCGAAGCTTGAATGCCGCGATTGATTTTTTCGCTTTTGTTACGACCGGCTTTTGTCCGGTAATCGAGCGAAGCTCTTCAGCCGCCGTGTCGAGAATCTTTGCGTTGCTGATAGCTTCGCCGATTCCCATATTGACGACAATCTTTTCAAGTCTCGGAATCGCCATCGGGTTTTCGATACCGAATTCCTTGGCGATTGCCGGCGCAATCTCGTTTTTGTATTTGTCTCTTAATCTAGCCATTGTTTTTTCTCGTTTGGGTCTCAGCGAAGGCTGTTTCCAAATCTAAACTTTATTCTTCCGTTTTATCTTCCGGCTCAGCCCGGCGCGTTTTCACAATCGGCGGGTCGGGAATTAATTTTCCGCTTTTCGCCACACGAACTTTTTTGCCGTCGCGCGTTTCATATTTGATGCGCGTCGGTTTGCCCGTTTCCGGGTCGATATGCGCGACGTTCGAAATATTTACCCACGCTTCCTGTTCCTTGATGCCGCCTTCGACGTTCATCTGCGGAACGGCTTTGCGATGGCGCTTGACCATAGCCGAGCCTTCGACCTTTACCTTTCCGTTAATCGGGTCAACCGCGATAACTTTTCCGCGCGCGGGCGTACGTTTACCGTTGCTGTCAAAACGGTTGTATTCTTTGCCGGTCGTAAAAACAACCTGGTCGCCGCGCTTAATTTTCGATTTAACTGTTCCTTTCTTTACCGTTTTCATTGTCTTAAATCACCTCCGGCGCGAGGCTGACGATTTTCATAAAATTCTTTTCGCGAAGCTCACGCGCGACCGGACCGAAAACACGTGTTCCGATAGGCGTATTGTCATCTTTGATAAGAACCGCCGCGTTTTCGTCGAAACGAATATAAGTTCCGTCCTTGCGGCGAACTTCCTTGCGCGTTCTGACAATAACCGCGTTGTAAACTTTACCTTTTTTGACTGTGCCGTCGGGCGCAGCTTCCTTGACGGTAACTTTGATTTTATCGCCGAGCCGCGCAATTTTGCCGGTCGAGCCGCCAATCGGCATAATCATTACCACACGTTTCGCGCCTGAATTGTCTGCGACCGCTAAAGAGGTCTGCATCTGAATCATAAATGTTCACTCCGTTCACGTAATTCGTGATACGTGATACGTGATACGCAAAGAAAGCGAATTACGTATTACGTATTGCGTATTGCGCTTATTTCTCTGCTTTCTGAATAATTTCAACGACACGCCAGCGTTTTCTCGCCGAAAGCGGTCTGGTTTCAATAATGCGAACTTTATCGCCGGTGGTTGCGCCTAATTCATCGTGCGCCATAAATTTCTTGTGGCGCTTGACGTATTTGCGATAAATCGGGTGTTTGACGAGACGGTCAACGCGGACGGTAACTGTTTTCGTCATCTTGTCCGATTGAACCGTTCCGATTTTTTCGGCGCGTTTGCTCGTCTTTTTGCCTTCGTCGCTCGAAGAACCCGTTACTGCCGAAACAACGCTCGAAACGCCGCTGACAACTGCGCCTGCAACTGTTCCCGCAACCGTTTCGGCTGCCGATGAAACCGTATCGATTACGCTTTCCAGAATATTCGGTTCGGCGTCTTCTGTTTCATCAGCCTTTTTCTTGCCCGCCTTTTTCGGTTTTTCTTCCGTTTCAGCAGCGGCTTCGACTGTTTCAGATGCTTCCGTGTTGTCGTCAGCTTTTGATTCAACTGCGGTTTCTTCGGTTGCTTCCGTTTCGCTCGCGCCTACGGTTTCTTCAACTTCATCTTCTTTCTTCTTCTTTGGCATTTTTCCCTATCCCTATTAGCTTTGCGCTTCTTTTTCCTTAATTAAGGTAAAGACGCGCGCCAGTGTTTTTCTTTCGCGGCGAATGTCGTTGACCGAATCGCCGACGCCGAGAGATTTTTTGAATTTCAGACGAAAAAGCGATTCTTTAAGGCTGTCCGCCTGCTCTTTCAATTCGCCCAAATCCATCTCACGAAGCTGTTCCATTACTTCTTTACGTTTCATTATCTTAAACTATGCCTCCTTCCAAATCGGCACGCGTAACAAATTTCGTCTTAATCGGCAGCTTCTGCGCCGCAAGCATCATCGCTTCACGCGCGAGGTCTTCGGGTACGCCTTGAATTTCATACAAAACTCTGCCCGGTTTGACGACCGCTACCCAGTGGTCGGGCGCGCCTTTACCGCTTCCCATACGCGTTTCAGCCGGTTTTTTCGTAATCGGCTTGTCCGGAAACATACGAATCCAGATTTTTCCGCCGCGTTTAATATGGCGCGTCATAGCGATACGAGCCGCTTCAATCTGGCGGTCTGTAATCCACGCCGCTTCTAAAGTTTTGAGACCAAAATCACCGAAATTCAACTTGTCGCCGCGCGATGCTTTTCCGCGCATACGACCTTTCATTACTCTGCGGTGCTTGACCTTTTTCGGCATTAACATAGCTTTTTCCTCGTGATACGTAATACGTAATACGTAATACGTTTTTTCTTCTGTTTTTGCGTATATACGTATTGCGTATCACGTATTACGTCTTAACCCCTGCTGTTTCTATCGACCGCCGCCGCCGCGTCCGCCTCTATCGTTTCTGTCGTTTCTCTCGCCTCTGTCGCGGCGCGGCGGTCTTCCGCCTCTTCCGCCGGCAACGGCTTTGACTTCGTTAATCGGGTCGGTCGTCGTTCCGCGCGCCATCGAAGCGTTCGGGTCGAGAATCTCGCCGCGATAAATCCAGCATTTGACGCCGATGATTCCGAAAGTCGTTAAGGCTTCGGCAAATCCGTAATCAACATCTGCTCTCAAAGTGTGAAGCGGAAGGCGTCCTTCGAGCGTCCATTCGGTTCTGGCGATTTCAGCGCCATTCAAACGACCGGCGCACATAACCTTGATTCCCATTCCGCCGAAACGAATCGTTTCTTCGATGGTTTTCTTCATCGCGCGGCGAAAAGCGATACGTTTTTCGAGCTGCTGCGCGATTTTTTCCGCCTGAAGCTGCGCGTTGAGTTCCGGCTGGCGAATTTCCAGAATCGAAACCATCACTTCGCGCCCGGTTTTCTTCGACAAATCTTCTTTCAGTTTTTCGATTTCCGAACCTTTGCGTCCGATGATAATTCCGGGACGCGACGTGTAAATAATAATTTTCAAACGATTGGCGGCGCGTTCAACGTCAATGTGCGAAACGCCTGCTCCGGCAAAACGCTTTTTCAAATCGCGCTTCAAACTTAAATCTTCAGCCAGATAAGTCGCAAATTCCTGCTTCGCATACCAGTGCGAGTGCCAATCCTTGTTATATCCGACTCTAAATCCGTATGGATGAACTTTTTGTCCCATAATAAAATCTCTTTACTGTCTTTCGAGTTCCTCGTTTGTGTCCAACTGCGCTTCATCCGCAGGTTTAGTTTCGTTTAATTCCGACGGGTTTTGCGTTTCCGCGTCTTTAGCATCGGCAACTTCGGCATTATTTTCCGCTTCCTGCGCTTCGACTTGTTCCGTTACGGTTTCGGTCGTTTCGGCTGTTGCTGTTTCGACAGTTTCCGTAGTTGTCGTTTCTTCAACCTGCGGCGTTTCGGTCGCCGTCGCTTCCTGCGTTTCAACCGCCGGAGTTTCTACTTCTTCTGCTTTCGGCGTTTCTTCCTTAGCCTTTTTCGTTTCTTTAGTTGCAGTTGCGCCTGCTTCTTTGGCTAACAGTTTCTTGCCTTTCTTGCGCGGCTTATCGGATTCCTTCTGTTCGGGAACGTCGCTCGAAACCAGAATCGTGATGTGGCAATAATGACGCTGCTCGCGATAAGCGCGACCTTGCGGCGCGGGACGCATACGGCGACGATTTTTGTGCGCGCCCATATCGACGAAACAGGTTTTTACAAACAAATCGTCCGGGTCAATCGCAATATTCTGCTGTTCCGCCAGATAAGTCGCGTTGGCAATCGCCGAGCGCAGAGTTTTGGCAATCGGGTCAGCCGCGCGTTTGTCCGTGAATTTCAGGATGTTCAGCGCGTGCGAAACATTGCGCCCGCGAATCAAATCAATCACGAGCCGAGCCTTACGCGGCGAACCTTTCAAATGTCTTGTTTTTGCTATCGCTTCCATAATCGTTGATACGTGATACGTGATACGTGATACGTGATACGTTTTCTTCCAGCGTATAACGTATCACGTATTGCGTATAACTATTTCCTTTTCGCCATTTTCTCCGCTTTCGTTCCCGGGTGTCCTTTGAAGGTTCTCGTCGGTGAAAACTCTCCGAGCTTGTGTCCGACCATATTTTCCGTTACGTAAACCGGAATATGACGTTTTCCGTTATGAACGCCGAAGGTCAAACCGACCATTTCCGGCGAAATCGTCGAACGACGCGACCAGGTTTTAATCGCCTGCGGCTTTTTACCAGTCTCTTCGATGCGTCGCAGAGCTTTCTGAACACTTAAATCAATAAACGGTCCTTTTTTTACTGAACGTGGCATATCTTAATTTAGTCCTTTGTCATTTGTCCGTTGTCCTTTGCAAATTAAATTTAATTCAAAGCCTCAATTTGTACTCAACCAACTAAGGACTAAGGACAAAGGACTAATGACCAATCTATTTCTTCCTTCTGTCTCGAACAATCATGTTGTTCGTACGTTTGTTTCTGCGCGTTTTGTAGCCGCGCGTCGGTTGTCCCCAGGGCGTTACCGGATGGCGACCGCCGGAAGTTTTACCTTCGCCGCCGCCGTGCGGGTGATCGACCGGGTTCATCGCTACGCCGCGAACTTTCGGGCGCAAACCTTTCCAGCGCGAGCGTCCGGCTTTACCTAAACTGACGTTTTCGTTTTCGACGTTGCCGACCTGTCCGACCGTTGCCATACAATCGACGCGAACGCGGCGAACTTCGCCCGAAGGCATTCTAAGCTGCGCGAAATCGCCTTCTTTAGCAACGAGCTGAGCAAATCCGCCAGCCGCGCGAACCATCTGCCCGCCTTTTCCCGGTCTCAGTTCAATGTTATGAATCTGCGTTCCGAGCGGAATGTTCGTTATCGGCAAAGTGTTTCCCGGCAAAATATCGGCATCAGCGCCGCTCATCACCGTCGTTCCGACTTTCAAACCGACCGGCGCGATAATATATCGTTTTTCGCCGTCGAGATAAGTAATCAGAGCGATATGCGCCGAGCGGTTCGGGTCGTATTCGATTTGCGAAACTTTTCCCGGAATACCGATTTTGTTGCGCTTGAAATCGATGATTCGATAATGCCGCTTATGACCGCCGCCGCGACGACGAACCGTAATACGTCCATCGCTGTTGCGTCCTGAAATTCTCGTCTTCGGCTCCAGCAAAGATTTTTCGGGCTTTGCATTCGGAGTCAACTCGTCGCGCGTCAGATACGTTTGATAACGCCGCGCCGGTGATGTTGGTTTTAATCTCTTGATTCCCATAGCTTTTCATTTATCATTTATCATTTATCATTTATCGATTGTTTTCTGATAAATGATAAATGATAAATGTTCAATGTCTAGATTGCTTCCGCGTAATCCACAAACGGCTCGCCTTTTTTCAAAGTAATATAAGCCTTTTTCCAATTCGCCCGGCGACCTTCGTAGCGACCGCGCTTTTTCATCTTGCCTTCGTATTGAACGGTGCGAACTTTTGCGACTTTAACGTTGAAAATCTCTTCAATCGCTTTTTTGATGTCAACTTTTCCGGCTCTTCGATTCACCCGAAAGGTTAAAATCTGTCCCGTTTCCGCGTCGTCGCTGCTGGCTTCCTTCAAAAGAACGCTTTTTTCCGTAACGACCGGCGATTTCAAAATATCCCAAACACTGAGTTCTGCTGCCATAATTATTGCGCCTCCTCCTCGTCTGTATTTTCCGTGGCGGAAGTTTCTCCGGTCGTCGTTTCTTCGCTTACCGTTTCGCTAGTTGCTTCGGTCGCAACTTCGCCCGTATTCGGTTCTTCGGCTGCCGGAGCTTCTTCGGTTTCGGCAACAGGCGCTTTATCAACTACCGGCTCTTCGGCTTTCGTTTCTTCTTTTTTAGCCTTCGCTTCCTTTTTGGCTTTCGGCTTTTCTTCGGCTTTTGTTTCTACAACTGTCGGTGCCGTTTCGCCTTTTTCGCGATTCGGGTCGAGCAGATGATTCAATTCTTCGAGCGCCGCTTTCGAAATCAAAAGTTTTTCGTGATACAGCAAATCATAAATATTTAAGCCGTAGCCGTTTGTAATCTTTGTTTTCTTGACGTTGCGCGAAGCCAGAATCAAATTTGCGTTATCGAGCGAATCGACAATCAAAGTCTTCGTCTGTCTCTTTTTATCGGCAAGCTCCATCGTCGTCAGGATATTGATAAAATCTTTGGTCTTCGGATTATCAATAACAAATTCGTCAATAATAATCAGATTTCCTTCACGCAGACGTTCCGACAAAGCCGAGCGAAGCGCGCCGCGCCGCATTTTCTTGGGCAGTTGCGAAGACCAATCGCGCGGCTGCGGTCCGTGAACATTGCCGCCGCCTTTCCAGAGAGGCGAGCGAAGCGACGCGATACGCGCGCGACCCGTTCCTTTCTGCTTCCAGAGCTTGCGACCAGAGCCGGAAACGTTTCCGCGAGTTTTCGTCGCCGAAGTTCCCTGACGCTTGTTAGCCAGATAATTCGTTACCGCCGTGTGAATTAACGATTCATTCAGTTCGACGCCAAACACGGCATCCGACAGCGTTACTTCACCGACTTCCTTATTCTTTAAATTGCGAACCTTTGCGGTAGGCATAATTCTCACTCCGTTTGAGTTCCCGGTTTAAAGTTTAATGTTCAAGGTTTGATTTCAACTTTGAACTTTTGAACTTTGAACTTTGAACTATCTATTTGCTTTCTTAACTACAACCAAACTTCCATTCGCGCCCGGAACTGCGCCTTTAATCATTAAAAGATTGTTTTCAATATCGACTTTCGCGATTGTCAAACCTTTTACCGTAACGCGCTCATCGCCCATGTGTCCCGACGATTTCGTGCCTTTAATAACGCGCGACGGGTAAGCCGACTGCCCGATTGAACCCGGCTCGCGAACGTTCATCGAACCGTGCGATTCGGGACCGCGACTAAAATTATGACGCTTAATTGTTCCCGCGAAGCCGCGACCTTTCGATTTACCGATAACGTCGATTTTATCGCCGTCAGCGAACAAATCCGCTTTTACCTGGTCGCCGATGTTTGCTTCCGGCGCATCCGTCAGGCGAATTTCTTTCAAAATTCTGGTCGGCGGAAGACCGCCGCCGGTTTTTTCAAAATGTCCGCGCATCGGTTTTGAAACGTTTTTCAAACGAATCGGTTTATCTTCAACCAATCCAAGCTGAACGGCATTATAACCGTCGCTTCCCGCTGCACTTTTTGTTTGCACGACAACGCAGGGACCCGCTTTGATGACCGTAACGGGTGTAACCGTTCCGTCTTCCGCAAAAATCTGCGTCATTCCTACTTTTCTACCGATGATTCCACTAATCATATCTTTTTAGTCCTTAGTCCTTAGTCCTTAGTCCTTAGTTTTTGCCAATGCTCAAGCGCGCAAAGGACAAATGACAAAGGACGAATGACACAAAACTAACTTTTGCCGAATGCTTTAATCTCTACATCCACACCGGCAGGTAAATCCAATTTCATCAACGCATCGACTGTTTCAGCCGTCGGGTCGAGAATGTCCATCAAACGCTTGTGCGTTCTGATTTCAAACTGCTCACGCGATTTTTTATCGACGTGGGGCGAGCGCAAAACCGTCCATTTATTTTTAATGGTCGGAAGGGGAATCGGTCCCGCAATCCGCGCGCCTGTCCGTTTGGCAGTTTCGACGATTTCCACCGTTGACTGGTCTAAAACCCGGTGGTCGTATGCTTTCAGCTTAATGCGAATTTTTTCGTTCAACATAATCTTTGTATTCCAGATTCCAAATTCCAAATTCAACATTTGGAATCTGGATTAATAAAAACTATTCAACAACTTCAGAGACAGTGCCCGCGCCGACCGTTCTGCCGCCTTCGCGAATCGCGAATCTCAAGCCTTTTTCCATCGCAATCGGGGCAATCAGCTCTATCTCCATCTGGATATTATCGCCCGGCATGACCATCTCCACTCCCGCCGGCAAGTGCGCCACGCCCGTTACGTCCGTCGTTCTGAAATAAAACTGCGGGCGGTAGCCGGTAAAAAACGGTGTATGACGACCGCCTTCTTCCTTCGTCAGAACATACGCTTCCGCCTTGAATTTCGTATGCGGCGTAATCGTGCCCGGTTTGGCGATGACCTGCCCGCGTTCGATTTCCTTTCTTTCAACTCCTCTGAGCAATAAGCCGACGTTGTCGCCTGCGCGTCCTTCATCGAGAAGCTTCTTGAACATTTCGACGCCCGTGCAGACCGAGTTGCGCGTGTCCTTGATTCCGACAATCTCGACCGGCTCGTTGACTTTCACGATTCCGCGCTCGATTCTGCCGGTGGCGACCGTTCCGCGTCCCTGGATGGTGAAGATATCTTCGACCGGCATCAGGAACGGTTTATCGGTGTCTCGGGCAGGAGTCGGGATAAAATCGTCAACCGCCTGCATCAGCTCGTCAATCTTCGGCTCCCACGCCGCGTCGCCTTCGAGCGCCTTCAAGGCAGAGCCCTGAACAATCGGCGTATCGTCGCCCGGAAATTCGTATGAAGAGAGAAGCTCCCGGATTTCCATATCGACCAGTTCGAGAAGCTCTTCGTCATCGACCGCGTCGACCTTGTTCATAAACACGACCATCGCCGGCACGCCGACCTGGCGGGCGAGCAGGATGTGCTCTCTGGTCTGCGGCATCGGTCCGTCGGTTGCGGCAACGACCAAAATCGCTCCGTCCATCTGCGCCGCGCCGGTAATCATATTCTTGACGTAATCGGCGTGTCCCGGGCAATCGACGTGCGCGTAGTGGCGGTTAGCCGTTTCATACTCGACGTGCGAAGTCGCAATCGTGATGCCGCGAGCCTTTTCTTCAGGCGCGTTGTCAATCGACGCGAAATCCCGAAAAGCCATCTTCGGATTATGCTTGCTCATCACTTTCGTAATCGCCGCCGTCAAAGTCGTCTTCCCGTGGTCGACGTGCCCGATTGTCCCGATATTCACGTGCGGCTTGCTTCTGTCAAACTTCTCTTTACTCAT
>JBARIW010000042.1:0-1699 GCA_049799955.1 Pyrinomonadaceae bacterium | reverse complement strand
CAACAGCTTGACCACACAGCCCATCTCGGCGGCCGATCTGATGTCCGCAGAGCTGACCTCCGTGATGCCCTCACGGTGCACGTCGCCGATCGTGACTCGGGTGTGGAACGCGAGGCCGGCGAGGATCGCGGCCTTGGAGGCGGCATCGAACCCCTCGATGTCGGCGGTCGGATCGGCTTCCGCATAGCCCAGCCGTTGCGCCTCATCGAGCGCCTCGGAAAATCCCGATCCGTTGGTGGTCATGGCGTCGAGGATGAAGTTGGTGGTGCCGTTGACGATGCCGAGCACGCGCTCGACCGAGTCGCCGGCAAGTGACTCGCGCAGCGGGCGCACGATCGGGATGGCGCCCGCGACGGCGGCCTCGAAGTAGAGGTCGCGCTCGGCCTTCTCGGCCGCTTCGAACAAGGTGGCGCCGTCCTCGGCGAGCAGTGCCTTGTTGGCGGTGACCACCGAGGCGCCGTTCTCCAGCGCGGACAGGATCAGCTCGCGGGCCGGCTCGATGCCGCCGATCACCTCGATCACCACGTCGATGTCGCCACGAGCGACGAGCCCGGCGGCGTCTGTCGTGAACAGGTCGGCCGGGACGTCCAGATCGCGTTCGCGGCCGAGCCGGCGTACGGCAATGCCGACCAGCTCAAGCGGGGCACCGACACGCTGGGCCAGCTCATCGGCGTCACGGGTGAGCAACCGCGCGACTTCCGTGCCGACGACTCCGCAGCCCAGCAGGGCAACGCGGAGCGGACGACCGGCAGACCACGAGGATGCACTCACTGTCCAAGGGTATCGGCGATCGACGTCCACCCTGCAGATCCCCCGAAACCTGAGCAGCGGCTGAGCTTGGGCGCGGCACGAATTCCATCAGTTCTGACTACGTCGTGGTCTGCACTGCCTGAGTTGAGCCAACGGCCGGCTCGAGGCGACCGGTGAGTGCTAGCGCCCCGGTCAGGAACACGACGGAGAGACCGAACACGACGACATACGCCGCGGTCGAGTCAACCGTCAGCAGGATCGCAAACGTCACTGCACCGATCGCCAGCGCGAGAGACTCGGCGATCGAGTCGCTGATCTGCATCGCGGCGCTGTTGGCGCCTTGCTGGTCTGCCGCGGACAGGTCCAGCAGGAGGACGCCGAGGGTCGACGTCGCCATGCCCATTCCGAGCCCACTGATCGACCAGATCACGGCGACCACGGGTGTCGGCACCGTCTGTCCGAGCGTCATGAACGGCGAAGTGAGCCCGACGAGCACGGCAAACGTGCCGAGGCGTACGCGCATGGGCTTTGAGTCCAGCGCGCGGAGATTCGCGGCCATCCACGATCCGCTGAACCACAGCATCGCGGCACCGGTCAGGAACATGCCGGCCTGAGTCGCGCTCAGATCGCGGTGCACCACGAGGGACAGCGGGACGTACGCCTCGACGCCGAAGTATCCGGCGTTGATCAGGCTCCGGGTCGCGATGACGCTGGGCAGGCCGGGTCGACCGCGCCAGGTGCCCGGCGGCAGGAGTCGCGGGGCGTACGCCCAGGTGAGCGCGAGACCACCGAGCAGCAGTACGGGCCACCAGAGCATGGCTCGCTGGCCCGAGACGCAGATGGCCAGCACTCCGACCGCTGCGAGGACGGACCACGCGGCCCGACGTCGCCGCGAGTGCGCGGTGTCGGCCGGCGCCGAGCCGTCGTCGAGTCCCTCGAGGGAGTTCCA
>JBARIW010000041.1:0-67191 GCA_049799955.1 Pyrinomonadaceae bacterium | reverse complement strand
CTTGAATCTTGAATCTGCCGCGTTTTGTGATACACTTTTTTTGAACTCGTACAAACATTAAAAAAGGAGAAAAAGCCATGCCGGATATTGAAATTCCGTGTGTTCAGTGCAAAGAAATTTTTGTTTTTACGGAAAAAGAGCAGGACATTTTCTACCAGCGCAATATGATGCCGCCGCAGAGATGCACGAAATGCCGCTCGAAAAAATCGGCGGGCAAACCGGACGCGCCGGCAAAATACGAAATCGTCTGCGACCATTGCGGCAGACACGACCAAGTTCCGTTTCAGCCGAAAGTCGGGCGCGAAGTCTTGTGCCGCGAGTGTTATAACGCGAATAAATCAAGAATGAGATTCGCATAAAAAAGTGAGAAATGAGAAATGAGAACTGAGAGGTAAGAAACCGATTCTCAGTTCTCATTTCTCACTTCTCACCTTACTAATTATGGCGTTTGAAACTGTAAATTATGAGCTGAACGAAACGGTGGCGATTATCACTTTTAATCGTCCCGAGGCGCTCAACGCGCTTTCGCTCGGGTTGACGCGCGATTTGGAAGCGGCGATTCGTCAGGCGATTGAAGACAATGCGCGAGCCGTTATTTTAACAGGTTCGGGACGCGCGTTTTGTTCGGGCGGCGATTTGCGCGAGATGGCTTCGATGTGGGAAAAAGAAGGCAGAATAGAAGCATTTATGGAAGAGCCGCTGAAGGCTTTGCACGATGTCGTGTTGCTGATTCGGGAAACGCCGATTCCGTTTGTCGCGGCAGTTCAGGGCGTCTGCGCGGGCGCGGGAACAAATTTCGCTCTCGCCTGCGACATCGTTTTCGCATCGGAAGACGCGAGCTTTAACGAGGCGTTTGTCCGAATCGGACTTTCGCCCGACTGCGGCGGTTCATTTTTTCTTCCGCGAGCCGTCGGAGAAAAGCGCGCGGCGGAAATTTTTATGACAGGTGAAACAATTCCGGCAGAAAGCGCGTTTGCAATGGGTATGATTAACCGCGTCGTAACGGCAGAAAATTTGATGAAAGAAGCAGGGCAGATGGCAAAACGCCTCGCCCTCGCGCCGACCGCTTCAATCGGGCGAATCAAGAAGATGCTAAACGCAGCTTATTCGAACAACCTGCGGCAGCAGCTTGAGCTTGAGCACGAATGTCAGATTGAGTCGGGTAAAGGAGCAGATTTCAGAGAAGGCGTTCAGGCATTTTTCGAGAAACGCCGCCCGAATTTTACGGGAACTTGAAAATTTAATTTTTTTGAAGGTAAAAGCCGTCGGGTTTCAAACCTGGCGGCTTTTTTTGATTTGGTCATTAGTCCTTCGTCTTTTGTCCTTTGCAAGTTGATTTTTACATGCGTGCTGAATCAAGGCTCAACCGGCAAAGGACGAAGGACAAATGACCAAGGACAAAGTTATGAATTTAACATACGGTCAATTATTAAAGGGAAATCGAAATTTCCGAAACCTGCTTTTGGGGCAGGTTATATCCGAACTCGGCAACTGGTTTAATTTTATCGCGGGTTTGGGCTTGGTGCGTCTCGTTTCCGACGCGTCGCCGGCGGCGGCGGGGATTTTGCTTGTTTGCCGACTGCTCCCGTTCGCGCTTTTTTCGCCGATTGCAGGGACTTTTGTTGACCGTTTCTCGCGGCGGCAGGTGATGATTTTCTCGGATTTGATTCGCGTTGCCGTGGCGCTGATGTTTTTGTTCGTCAGCGACGCGGAAAATCTTTGGATTGCCTACACGGCGACGATTCTGCTTTCGACTCTGGGCGCGTTTTTCGATGGCGCGAAAAATGCCGCGACACCGAATATGACCGGCAGCGAAGGCTTGCTGGCGGGAACGGCTTTGATGTTCTCGACGCGCTTTCTGCTGATGGCAATCGGCTCGGCGCTCGGCGGTCTGGCGGCGGCGATTTTCGGCTATCAGATAGCTTTTATCATTAACGCGGCTTCGTTTCTCGTCTCGGCATATTCGGTCTGGCTGATTCCCGAAGAAGCGACGCGCGAGAAGGACAATTACGAATTACGAATTACGAAAGACGAATCGGAAAAAACCGAAAGAGCGTCTTTTATGACCGAATTGAAAGAGGGTTTTCGCTACACGCTGAAGAATCATTTCGCGCTGACGATTCTTTTGATGAACATCATCTGGGCGACGGGCGGCGGCGCGATAAATATTATTTTCGAGCGGCTCGGCGGCGTTTATTTTGCCGAAAAAGAAAGCTGGAATCCGGATTTAGCCGTCGCGGTTCTGTGGACGGTGAGCGGTTTCGGTTTGTTTCTCGGAATGATGGTCGCGCACCGCGTTGCGGGCTTTCTCGACCGCAAAAACTGGAACAGCCCGTTTATCGGCTGGACGCTGGTTATTCACGGCATTTTGTTCGCCGTCGGCGGACTGATGCCGACGCTCTGGCTGGTTTCGATTTTTACTTTCGTCTCACGTGCCATCGTCGGCGTCGAATACGCCGTGCAGGAAACGATGTTCCAGCGCAGCCTGCCCGATTATATTCGCGGGCGGATTTCGACGCTCGACAGAGGCGCGGAAATGACCGTATTCGGAGTTTCCATTTATCTTTCGAGCCTTTTGGTTTACAAAATCTCGCCGCAAATGCTGATGGTTATTTCAGGCATTTTATCGGCGAGCGCCGGTTTAGTGTGGTTTGTGAGAAACTCTTCGAAAGAAGAGGAGAAAAGGGGAAAAGGAGAAGAGGAGATTAGAGAAAATTGGAACGTCGGATAAAGATTTCCTCTCCCTTTCTCCTTTTCTCCTCTTCTCCTTTTCTACATTTACGCCGTAATCATTACAGCCTTCGTTCCCGTCAGTTCCGAAAAATCTTTCGTGAAAATCGTATCGACGCGACGGATTTTTCCGATTGTTTCGACGATTTCCTGGGTTGAAATAAATCCGTCTTCGACGTGCGCGATTGTCCATGTCTGAATGTGCGAAGCGGTTCGCAGAATGTCCTCAAACAGGCGCAGATACTGCGATTTTGTTTCGACTAAAGTTCCGAGACGGTTTGCCTGCGCGCGTTCCAAATCGTTCCAGAAATCGTCGCCGCCGCGCAGCCATTCTTCGCGCCACGCCGCTTTGCCTAAAAGCGCGCGCAGGCTTTGATTATGCGCTCGCGGCAGGCGCAGAAACATCAAATCCGTGTAGTTTTCGGCGATAAACTCATACGCGTTTTTGTTCGAACAGGTATTGTTCTGCCCGTTGTTGACGGGTTCGGGCAGCGCGTTCCAGAGCCGGCGGAAAACATTTGAAAGCGGCTGGCGCAGCTCGCGCGTGTCTTCCGTAAAAGAGAGAACATAATCGCCGACGCGTGTTCCGATGCTCAGAGCGATTGCCCGCGCAAAAGGCGATTGGAGCCGTTCGACATTCTGCCGGACGTTATCGAACCACCACGCGTCGGTTTCGCCGAACCAATTTCTTAAAGCCTCGTTTTGCAGTCGATAATGCGGAATATACGCGTCTTCGAGAACGACATTGACATCATCGTCCGACAATTTCTCGCCGTTATTCTGAATCTCGGCGACCGATTTTGTCCACGATGCCTGCGTTATATCGTTTGCCAGAACGCGCGCGTTCCAGCGTTTGAGATACGTGCCGAGATTCGGCTCGTTTGTGAACGGCAGCGCGGCGGACGAGAATTTCAGACGCCGAAGGACGTTTAATTCAAATGCCAGCCAGCCTTTCGGCGTTGTTTTCGATTGAATCATATTTCAAAAATTCAGAATTAATTATTCTCGTCCCAAAATTGATGAACCGCGTTTTTTTTCGGATTATCGCCGAAATCGTTTTCGACTGCCGCCGATTCGGTCGGTTCGGAAACTTCCGGTTCGGGCGTCGGATTTTTCTCAACATCGGCGAAAGATTTCAATTCTTCCAGTCCTTCGAGGCTGAGAATTACTTTAACGATTTTCGGGTCGAACTCGATGCCTGCCCATTCGATTAAATATTTTCGCGCTTCGCCTCTCGAAATCGCCGCATTATACGGTCGGTCGTCAGTCAGCGCCGCGTAGGTGTCGGCGACGCGGAGGATGCGTGCGGCGAGCGGAATGTTTTCGCTTTCCAGCGCGTCCGGATAACCCGTTCCGTTCCACCATTCGTGATGCCAGCGGACGAGAAGCTGTACGGCGCGCGAAAGTCCGAGCTTTGCCGCTTCCTGCTCGCCGATGACCGGATGACGCTGCATATCGACGCGCTCTTCCGTTCGTAAAAGCCTGTTCGTGCGGAAATATTCACGATTCATAATCGCTTCGCCGATGTCGTGGACGAGCGCGGCTTGGCTCAGAGAAAAACGGTCGTGCGAGCCGAGATTGAATTTTTGGGCGACTGCATCGGCAATAACGGCAATCCGCGCCGCGTGAGCATGTGCATAGCCCTCGAATCTGTCCGTCTCGGCGGCGATTTTCAAAAGCTTTTCTTCAATATCTTCTTTTAGAATCGATACACTTTCCATAGGATTTAAGATTCAAGATTCAAGATTCAAGATTTAAGATTCAAGATTCAAAATTTGAGATTCAAAATTTGAGATTCAAGATTCAAGATTGATTTACGGTTTTAAATCTTGAATCTTGAATTTTGAATCTTGAATCTAAAGAATTCTACCTATTTCTGCGGCAAACTGTCGAGCAGACCTTTTGCTTCGAGGTTGTCCGGCGCGATTGCGAGCAGGCGTTTCAGCTCGCCTTCGGCGCGTTTGAAAAGCTCTTGTTGAATAAAAAATTCGGCTAAAATGATTCGATAAGTCTCGTTGTTGGAGTCGAGCTTGATTGCCGACTGCATTTCGGATTCGGCTTTGTGGCGCGCTTTTTCGTCAAATGAAAGAGCTTTGCCGTAAAATGCGTGATAACGAGCGTTGTCGGGCGCGAGATGGACGGCGCGTCCGAGATACGGCACGGCGTCTTCGTAAAGCTCGTCCATCAGCAAGCCAAAGCCGGTTTTGAAATATTCGCCCGCCATTTTCGCCTGTCCCTGCAAATCGACGGTTTCGCCCGCCTCCTCGCTCGCCTGCCACGCTTCGGCGTCTTCCAATTCTTTGCGAAGCTTGAAATCGTAAACCTCGCGCGTGCTGTCATCTTTCAAAGTTTCGTAAGCGCGGGCGACCTTTGTAAATGCGTTTTGAATACGACCGAGCAGCTCCGGCGCGGCTTTTCGCTGGAAAAGGTCGGGGTGAAATTGTCTGGCGAAAGCGAAATAAACCTTCTTGATGTCGGCGGCAGGGGCTTTCGTCGCAATGTTGAGCGTTTCGTAGTGATTTGCAGCGTTTTCGGTTTTGTCGAGATATTCTTCGAGCAAAAACTTTTCTTCGCGCTCGCGCTGTTCCGGGCTTTTTTCCAACGGTTTGGGCGCTTCCGCGACGACGGGTTTTTCGGATTCTTCCTTTATTTCCTGCGGCGCAGACGGCGCTTCTTCTTTTCTCAAAGAGATTTTGGCGGACAGAATATCGGCAATCTTCCGGTCGCTGAAAGCCGTGTTCCAGCTTTGGCGCGTGATAAGCCCGCCGAGCCAGAGAATATAAAGAATGTGCAGCGTTTCAAAATCCGATAAGCCGCTGAGAGTTTTCACATCGTCCACGTTCAAAGCCGAATCTTCAAATCTGGATAAAACAAACGCTTCTTTCGGCAGAAAATTTATCTCCGCCGGATTCGGCTTGAGCCTGAAAGATTCCTGCAAGCTTCTAAATCTCGGAACAACTGCGGTTTTCGGCAGATTTCGCGCGTATTCGACCGAAATTTTCTGCACGCTGACGTGAAAATTTATGCTTTCCTTGATTCGCGCGAGCGAGCTGAAAACCCATTCGCCTTCTTTCCAGTCGAAAACCGACTGTAAAATCTCCTTTATCTGGCTGACAAAGAATTCATCGACTTCGGATTTCCTCATCATCTGGTTTCTGACCAGATTTTTGCCGAGTTCGAGGTCGTTTGTAAATTTCGGAATTTCGACAATCTGTCTGGCGGGAAATTTCTTTTCGCGGACGAGCATTTCAAAAAGCCGGTGCTCGCGCTGGTTTGAAACGGCAAAGACGACCTTTCCTTCGCTTAAGTAAACGACCGCTTTGCGCTCGGCGTTTGAAAGACGAATCGAGCCGCTGAGATTTGTCTGCGAGATTTCGAGCAAAAGCTCGGCAAGCGGGTGCTCGCGCAGACTTCCTTTTATTTCTAAATTACTCTGAGTTGTCATCGAATGCGTGCCGGACAAGGGGTTTGAGACGCGCCCGACTATTTTTATGATAACAAATCCGAGCGTTAAAAGTTAAGCTAAAATTTGTTCAAACGCGCGCGAACATTTATTATTTAATTTCGGAATTCGCAGCAAATGGATTTAAAACCGAAATTTACCATCAGAGAATGCACAGGCGTCGAGGAATTAAGCCGGTGCGTCGCGCTTCAGCGGGAGATTTTCGCTTTGCCGGAAATCGAGATTTCGCCCGTTCGTCATTTTGTCGTAACGAAAAACGCGGGCGGCTTTACGCTCGGCGCTTTTATCGAAGACAAATTAGCCGGTTTTGTTTTAAGCGTTCCGGCTTTTCTCGGCAATAAAAAGTTTTTTTACTCGCACATGACTGCCGTTAAAGCGGAATTTCAAAGCCACGGCATCGGCGCGCGTCTGAAATGGGCGCAGCGCGAAAAGGCTTTGACGCTCGGCGTAAATTTTATCAAGTGGACATTTCAGCCCGTTCAGGCGCGAAACGCTTTTTTTAATCTCGAAAAACTCGGCGCTGTCGTCCGCGAATATTATCCGAATTTTTACGGGACGGATTATTCGACCGCGCACGAAACGGACGGAAATTTAGGGTTAGACAGCGACCGTCTTTTCGCCGAATGGCATCTCGAAAGCGAAAAGGTTAGCGCGCTCGCAAAGGGCGAAAGCTTTGTCGAAAAAGGCGAAGTTAAACGCACAATCGAGATTCCGAACAACTGGAACGCGCTCGTCAAAGCGAATCCGCGAGAAGCAATTTTGGAGCAAACGAGAATAAAAAATGAATTCCAAACCGCTTTTGCCGAAAATTTTGTCGGCAGAAGCTTTAAGAGAAGCGAGACAAATCCGAAGTTTTTACTTTTTGAAGAGAAGAATTAGCCACGAACAAACACGAAAAGACACGAAAAGAGCAAAAGCTAAAAATATAAATTTCTTCTTGATTTCGTGTTCCTTCGTGTGTGTTCGTGGCTGAAAATAAAATGAATATTTTCGACATCAATTCAGACATTCGCCGCGCCGAAACGCTCGCGTCGGATTTCTACACGGACGAAGAATATTTTCGCCTTTCGAAGGAAAAAATCTTCGCGCGTGTCTGGCAGCTTGTCGGAACAAAGGACGAAATAAACAACGTAAAGCCGCACGCGATTCTGGAAGATTTTCTCGACGAGCCGATTTTGATTACTCGAAACGGCGGCGATTTGAATTGTCTTTCAAACGTCTGCACGCATCGCGGGAAGATTCTGGTCGAAAGCGCGTGCGAGGCAAAACTGATTCGCTGCGGTTATCACGGAAGACGTTTTGATTTAAGCGGAAAATTTCTCTCGATGCCGGAATTTGCCGGCGCAGAAAATTTCCCGTCGGAAAGAGACAATTTATCAAAAATTCCCTTTGGCGTCTGGGAAAAGTTTTTGTTTGCGTCAATAAATCCAATCGCGCCGCTTGAAGATTTTCTCGTCAGTTTGAAGAAAAACATTCAGGCGTTAAATCTGGAAAATCTGCAATTTTATTCGGCGAAAGATTATGATGTAAAAGCGCATTGGGCTTTGTATTGCGAAAATTATCTTGAAGGTTTTCACATTCCATTCGTTCATAAATCTTTGAACGAAGCGATTGATTTCGGCGCGTACACGACCGAAACTTTTCGTTTTTCGAGCCTTCAGACGGGAATTGCGAAAAGCGAAGACGATGCTTTTGATTTCGACAAAACACGCGCCGCATTATACTTTTTCGTTTTCCCGAATCTGATGTTTAATTTTTATCCGTGGGGCTTGTCGGTGAATATCGTCAAGCCTTTGAAAACGGATTTAACGCGCGTTTCTTACCTGACATTTGTTTCCGACGAGTCAAAATTGGAAAAAGGCGCGGGCGCGGATTTAAATCGCGTCGAAATCGAAGACCAGGCGGTCGTCGAAGCTGTTCAGAAGGGAATTCGCTCTCGTTTTTATAATCGCGGCAGATATTCGCCTTCGCGCGAGCAGGGAACGCATCATTTTCATCGTCTGATTGCGGAGTTTATGCAGTAATTTATGAGACATTTAACGACCGGAGAGCTTGAATCGGGCTTGGATGTGATTCGCCAATCGCCGAAGGACAACGGCATTTTGCGTCATATAGCGCGCCGACCGAAGGAAAATGAAAGAGAAGTTTTAGAAGTCGGCGCGCTTGATTTAATCGCCGGTCTGGTCGGCGACAACTGGAAAACTCGCGGGAGTTCTTCTACGAAAGACGGCGCGGCTCATCCCGAAAAGCAGTTGAATATTATGAACGCGCGCGCCGCCGCGCTCGTCGCGCAGGACGAAAACCGCTGGAAACTGGCGGGCGACCAGCTTTTTATCGATTTGGATTTGAGCGACGAAAATCTGCCGCCGGGAAGCCGTCTGGAAATCGGCTCGGCGACGATAGAAGTTACGCCGCCGCCGCACAACGGGTGCAAGAAATTTGTCGCGCGATTTGGCTTAGACGCGATGAAATTCGTCAATTCGCCCGTCGGAAAACAGCTTCACCTGCGCGGCGTTTGCGCCAAAATTGTTCAAGCGGGCACAATTCGGAAAGGCGATATTGTGAAGAAAATCCTGTAAAATACTTTCTTTAGGTGAAAAAACTTGAAATTTATCTGATTCCAAATACGAATTTTTTAGACTTAGCTTGGTTGTCGAATTTATGAGTTAAATTGAAATAAACGTTTTGAGAAGATTATGAAAGCAGGTCGAAAATTAGATATTCTGGTAGCAGAAAAATTATTTAACGATATATTTCCTTTTCAGATATTTCTCAGTGATTATTGTCGCTCTTTACCGGATGATTCATTAGCATTTGAACCATGTCCGCACTATTCGACGGATATTAAAGCAGCTTGGAAAGTAGTAGAAAAATTGTTGACCATATTGCCGAATCAGGATTTTCATATCGAGCATTGGGCAGATGAAAGCATGTCGGGATGGCAGGTAAGCTCCTGTTTCGAATTGGGAAAATGGAAAAAATGGGTAAAAGCAGAAACTCTGCCGCACGCTATTTGTCTAGCCGCCCTAAAAGCAGTTACCAAGTAAATTATGAATCTTTTTGAACAAGTCGAACAAAACATCAAAACTGAAATCGAAAATCTTCGCGCCGAGATAAACCGGCACAACGATTTGTATTATCAAAACAATCAACCTGAAATTGCCGACGCGGAATTTGACGCGCTGCTTGCACGCCTTAAAACTCTCGAAGAAGAAAATCCGTCGCTAATTACGTCCGACAGTCCGACGCAGCGTGTCGGCGGTCGCGCCGAAGGTTTTAAGCCTTTTGTTCATCGCGTTCCGCTGATGTCGCTCGACAATTCGTATGATTTGGAAGATTTGAAGGCGTTTGACGAAAGAGTCAGAAAGCTTGCCGACGGGCGCGAGTTCGATTATGTCGCGGAGCTGAAAATCGACGGTTTGAGCGTGGCTTTACATTACGAAAACGGCGTTTTAGCGGCGGGCGCGACGCGCGGCGACGGCTCGGTCGGCGACGATGTTTACAGCAATGTGAAGACGATTCGCACGATTCCGCTTCGTCTTAAAGGCGATGCGCCGGAAAAGGTCGAGATTCGCGGCGAAGTTTTTATGGCGCGTTCTGTTTTTGAAAAAATCAATGCCGAACTGGAAATGCAGGGCGAAAAAGTTTATGCCAACCCGCGCAATTTTGCTTCGGGAACGCTCAGACAGCTTGATTCTTCGATTGTCGCGTCGAGAAAACTGGACATCGTTCCTTATGATTTGCTTTCGGGCGCATCAAAAATGTTCGCCACACACTGGGAAATATTCGAATGGCTCGAAGCGAAAGGCTTTACGACAAATCCGAACCGCGCGCTTTGCAGAAATTTTGACGAGCTTGTCGAATTTATCAACGCGATGCAGATGAAACGCGACTCGCTCGATTACGAAATCGACGGCGCGGTCGTCAAAGTCAATCAAACTTATTTGCAGCAGGAATTCGGCGCGACGACGAAAGCACCGCGCTGGGCGATTGCCTATAAATATCCGGCAATGCAGGCGACGACGCGTCTTAACGAGATTCACGTTCAGGTCGGCAGAACCGGCGCATTGACGCCCGTTGCCTATCTCGAACCGGTTTTGCTCGCCGGAACGGTCGTTTCCCGCGCGTCCCTGCACAACGAGGATGAAATAAAAAGATTGAATATAAAGCTCGGCGATTATGTTTTAATCGAAAAATCAGGCGAGATTATTCCGCAGGTTTTGCAGGTTATCGAATCACGCCGGAGCGGCGGCGAGCGCGAATACGAGTTTCCTAAAACGTGTCCGGTCTGTGAATTTCCCGCCGTTCGTCCCGAAGGCGAAGCCGTTACGCGCTGCTCAAACGCGGATTGCCCGGCAAAAGTTAAAGCGCGAATCGGTTATTTTGCAATGCGCAAGGCAATGGACATCGAAGGACTCGGAGATGTTTTAATCGAAAAGCTCGTCGATTTGGGAATCGTCAAAACCGTCGCCGATTTATACGATTTGAAGCTCGAACAAATTGCCGAACTCGAAAGAATGGCGGAAAAAAGCGCGACGAATCTTATCTATCAAATCGAAGCCTCGAAAGAGCGCGGCTTGCAGCGTTTTTTATACGGCATCGACATTCGCCACGTCGGCGAGCGCTACGCCAAGATTCTCGCAAATCATTATCGAAACATCGATAAGCTCGCCGAAGCAAGCGTCGAAGAACTCGACGCGATTCACGAAATCGGTTTGACGGTCGCCGAAAGCGTCTTTAAATTCTTTCGAAACCCGAAAAACCTTGAAGTAATCGAAAGATTAAAACTTGCGGGCGTAAAGCTTGAAGTTGACGGCGATTCGACCGCCAATTTCGACGAAAACTTTGTCGGCAAAACATTTGTTTTAACCGGAAAGCTCGAAGAATTTTCGCGCGACGATGCGGCAAAATTGATAGAAGAACGCGGCGGTCGCGTCTCGTCTTCCGTCAGCAAAAAAACCGATTACGTCGTCGCCGGCGCGGACGCCGGTTCAAAACTAACGAAAGCCGAATCTCTGGGCGTGAAAGTTTTGAGCGAAGACGAATTTAAAGCCATGTTGGAATAAATCGAAAACAGGTGTGTTTTTATTTGCTTCGTTCTTCAATCCTTTCAGCAATATAGATTTTATGTTGTTCAACATCTGATTTTACTATTTCAGATATTTCCTCTTCACTTAAATTCTCAGGATATTGTTTTATTAATCGTAATCTGTCTTTATATTGAACGGTATAATCTGTTTTCCCAAAATAAACTTTTATTATTGAAGTAAAATCTAACTCGCCCAGACTATATTGATTAAATGTTGTGTGCCAATAAACAATTTCAACAGAATTTGTATTTTCTTGAATATTTCCTTTCAATATCCCAATAATCTTTTCAATTTTAGGATTTTCAATTTCGAAACCATTTCCCGATAATTTATGTCCCTTTTCTAAGTAAAATCTATCAAACTTCTTCCGAGACTCAAGAAATTTGACAAAAAGTGGAGCTACTGATTCAACAGATATTTTAACTAGCAACTCTCTGTTTTTGGTAACTTCAATTTTTTGTCCGATGCTTCGCACTTTCCTTTCAAGTAAGGCTAATTCTTTATCTAAATCATCTGGTTCTTCAATACTTTCACCTTTCGCGCCTTTAATCATTATTTCAAGCGAACGAATCAAATTTTCCGTAATGTATTCGATAAACGGCTCAAGTTCGTCAGCGTCGGCGAGGCGTAGAACGACGTAATAATTTTCTTTGTCTTCGGTTTTGATAATTGCGGGCGGATAGCCGAACTGCATCAGGATAAAATTCATTAAGATTCGGGCGACTCTACCGTTGCCGTCGTCAAAAGGATGAATACGAATGAATCGATAATGAAAAAGCGCGGCTAAAATTATCGGGTTTACTTCGGGATTTTCTTTTTCCTTTCTAAACCATTCGATTAATTCCTGCATTTTTGCGGGCGTTTCTTGGGGCGTAGCGAAATAAAAAGTTTCGCCCGTTACGGTGATGACGTGATTCGGCTGAGTTTTGTATTTGCCGACTTCGATTTTACGCCGCGTCGGTTTTCCGTTTGGCGTTTGCGCTTCTTTGTAGCTCGATTCTTTTAGCAAAAGCGTGTGAAGCTGTCGAATAAATGCTTCGGTCAAAACCGTTTTGTCTTTTACAATCTCTAAAATCCAATTTATCGCTTCGTTATGTCCGGTGATTTCAAAATGGTCTTTAAGCGGTTTGCCCTGCGCCGTGATGCCGAACAGAATCAATGCCTTTGTTTCGCCATAAGTTAATGAATTGCCTTCGAGATTGTTTGAATGATAATTCCAGTCAAGCCGAAATTTTTGCATAATACGCGCTTCGGCTTCGGCGTCGAGCGGGCGCAGGCTGTCCAGTTCGTTTTTAAACTGCTCGGCTTTTTCGATTGATTCCATAAATCACATCTTGAAATGTTTAGCTTTAGTTTACAACACTTCCTGAAAAATAATATAAGAAAATGCTTGACTCGAATTAAAACCTGCCTTAAACTTTTGGGCGAATGTCTTTGACATATCCCAAATTGGAGGCGCTATTTTTATGGCGGTATCAAAAACGGAAGCTATCGGGTTCGCCGACCAGTTCAGGCAGTTTTTACAGGACAACAAACAGGCGTTGTCGGAAAAAGGTCTGGACGTAACAAACTGGATTACGGATGCCGAAAGCCAAAAGAACGATGCGGTTTTGCAAATCGGGAAGCAAGACGAAATGCAGACGGCGGCAAAAGCGCAAACTAAGGTTGCCGATGCAGCAGTCGATTTGCTTTACAGCACAACTTCTTCGCGGCTCGACGCGGCAATGGGAGTTTTAGGCAAAAATACGCCGCTTGCCAAACAAGCCGGAAAACTCCGAAGCGGTATCAACAAGCAATACAAGAAAAAACAGAACACAGGCGGCGATAAATAGCTTTACAAATCACGTTTCTGTTTAATAAAAATTCAAAGCGGATGCGAACGAACATTATTCGTATCAGAATAGATTTGCGTCTTGCCGGAATTCATCTCGTTCGATGATGAATCGATTTTACTCTAGCTGGAATTGACTTGATTCTAACTAGAATTAAGTTATTTCCGGTAAGAGTCAATCTTATTCTAATTAGAACGAAACTCATTCGAGGAAGAATTATGATGATGCTTCCTCGAATAAAGAAAATTTCTGATTTTTAATTTTGGGAAATTAGATTTATTAACCTCTTTTTAACTTTCTCGCAAAAGCGTTGTAAAGCTTATCTATTTCGCTGACTTTCAAAATCTTTGCCATTCCGATAAATGTAATGCCGCCGAGCGCGATGGGCGCGAAACATTCGATTGAAGTGTATAGAAAATTTTTCGCGCCGAATTGGCGATGCAGAAAATAATAGCTGAAATAGCAGACGGCGGACATAACAAAGGATGCGGCGGCGATGCGTAGGAATGCGGAAATTATTTCTCTGCCGTTTAAGCGTTTGATTCGTTTTCGCATCATCAAGGCGAGCGCGAAGAAATTTACGAGCGCGACCGATGAAGTGGCGAGGGCGACCCCGACATGACCGTAGCCGTAAGGCGTGAGCAAATCGCGGAAGACAAAGCTTGCGACGGCGTTGACGAAAATCGAGGCGATGGCAATAATCATCGGCGTTTTCGCGTCGTCCAAAGCATAAAACGCGGGCGAGAGAATTTTTATGGCAGCGTAGCCCGTCAGACCGATTGAATAACCCGCAAGAGCGTAAGCCGTCATCGTCGTGTCAGCCGCGTCGAATTTTCCGCGCTCGTAAATCAGGCGGATAATCGGCTCGCCCAAAACGACAAGACCGCAGGCGGACGGCAAAGTCATCAAAAATACCAGATTCAGCGAAGACGAAAGCGTGTCGCGGAAGTCTTTCATTTTTCCCTCGCTCGCCATACGCGATAAAACCGGAATCGAAGCCGTGCCGATGGCGACGCCGAAAACGCCGATGGGAAACTGCATCAGGCGAAACGAATAACTGAGCCAGCTTCGCCCGCCGTCGATGCCGGAGACGACCGCGAGATTGACCAGAACGTTTATCTGAACGGCGGAAGTGCCGAGAATCGCCGGAGCCATCAGCCGCATAACTTTTCGAACGCCTTCGTCCTTAAAGCTTAAAATCGGAGAAAAACGAAAACCGACTTTGTAAAGCGACGGAATCTGCATCAAAAATTGAAACGCGCCGCCGATTAAAGTCCCGATTGCCATCCCGATTATCGCCCATTGCGCCGCCGCGTTCGGAACAATCGTTTTATCGCTCGAAGACAACCAACCGCCGCCCGAAAGCCAGTAGGCGAAACCGAGTCCGAAGATAATCGAAACGACGTTAAAAACCGTCGAAGCCGAAGCCGGAACTCCGAAAACGCCTTTCGTGTTCAAAACGCCCATCGCAACCGCCGCGAGCGCGACGAGCAGTATAAACGGAAACATTATCTGCGTCATCGTTACCGTCAGCGCCGCTTTTTCCGGCGAAAAACCCGAGGCGACGACTGAAACGAGATAAGGCGTGAGAAGAATCCCGGCAATGACCAGAATGCTCAAAACGACGGCTAAAGCGTTCATCACAAGGCTGGCGAGCCGCCACGCTTCCTTTTCGCCTTTTTTGATTTGATAATCGGTGAAAACCTTGACGAAAGCGGCTGAAAGCGCGCCTTCGGCAAAAAGGTCGCGCAGAACGTTCGGAATCGTAAACGCCGCCTGGTATGCGTCATAGAGAAAACCCGCACCGAAATACCTGGCAAAAATCATTTCGCGCACAAGACCTAAAACGCGCGAAAACATCACGGCAATCGAGACGATTCCGGCGCTTTTTGCCACGCTCGTTTGTTTGGTTACGGGTTTTTCGGATTCTATCGCTTCTTCGGCGGAAGGTTCGGCTAATTCTTCCGGTTCTTCTTCGATTGGCTGAGTTTTTTCGATTTCGCTCATTTTGTTTATTGCAAACGTGAATTATCTAACTCTTTTCTTCAAATCGCAAAGCAAAAATAAAGGAAGCAAGAGTTTTCCTGCTTCCTTCGAAATTTTTTGATTGGATAATTGATTATTCGCTAATCCGCGCTCGCGCATCGGGATATGTGATTCGCGTGCTTGCTAAGCGGACATCGAGCGAAATCGGATTGTAAGCCATCGGCAGAGCGCCGCCTAATTGTCCCTGAATCAAAGATACGAGCGAGTTTTGAAATGAGCGAAAGCGCGGAACGCTTCCTCTTTGATTGAAGATGACGAAAAGGAATTTTCCGCGACGCGTGTTCATTTCGCCCGAAAGAGCGCTGACGCCCGCATCCGTATTGCCGAGAGTTCCGGTTTTGCCGACGACGCTGCCGCGGTCGAATGCATCGTCAAAACGACCTTCGAGCGTGCCCGCGTCCATTCCCGCAACCGGCATTACATCGGTAAAATTCATTTTGTTTTTCGCCAGTTCCTTTTGAAAAGTTCTGAGAAGCTTCATCATCGCCTGCGGCGAAACGCGATTGATGCCGAGACCGCTCGAAGTCGCAAGGAAAAACTCCGACGGCTGAACGCCCGTGTTTGTCTGAACGATTTTTGCGACGGCATAAGAGCCGCCGAGCATATCGCCGAGACGTTCCGCCAGATAATTATTCGAATAGCACATCACGGCTTTGACGATTTCGCGCATCGGCGCGGATTCGTGGGCGAACAGGAGTTTGGCGTTGGTCGGAATCGACTGGACGTAAACTCCGCCGGCAAGCGCGACGCTCGGAACGGTTGTAACCTGATTGAATTTGCCCGAATTCGTCAGGTAATTTTGCCACGCTCTCATCGTCGCGGCGCTTCGTTTTGATGAATCTATCGAAGACTGCAAGGTCGAAACGGCTTTTTGCGCGCTTGCGCTGTAATTCATCACGAAATTATCGGTAACGACTAAATCGCCCGTAACGTTTCGGATTCCCATCCGATTCAGTTCGTGCGAAAGCGCGACGCCGTGTTCGAGATTAAACATCGGGTCGCGTCCTGAAACGTATAAATTGCCGTAAAGCGTTCCGGTCGCCGCATCATAAGACCCGTCCGTCCAAACGCCTGTCTGAAAACGATAATTCGGTCCGAAAGTTTTTAGAACGGCGTAGGCAGTGGCGATTTTGACGTTTGAAGCCGGGTTAAAAGTTAAAGTCGAATTGCTTTCGAGAACGATATTGCCTTCGGGACTTTCGACCAGAATGCCCGAATAGCCCGGAATGTCAACGTCCATCAAAGCCGGAATCGAAGTCCTTCGCGCAACGATGTTCGTGCTGTTAGAGCTTCCCGTTTTGGTAACCAGAGGCGTCGCCGTCGGAACGGGCTTGGTGTTGGTCGGAGTGGCGACTTTAATATCCTGAAGTAAAGGTTTGTTGGTGGATTGTGCGAAAACTGCGGTTGAGTTAGACAGTATCGCGAAAGCGGCAAACAGCCAGAAGGCTTTATTCTTAAATCTATTCATATTTTTATTTTGCTTGGCTTCGGGGCAGGCTTCCTTTCTCGTCCTCAGAAAAGAAGGCTGTCCATATTATAACATACCAGCCGTCAGATTTTTCAAACTCGAAAAACCCTTTCCGAGTACCTGACGAATCTCTGATGAATTTTGTTCAACTTTGGATGCAGACATTTGAATCGTTTATGGAAGCAACTCTATTTACTTATACTTCAAAATTTGCGAAAAGAAAAGTTTTTTTTGAAAAAAAACGGGAAAATCTTGTAATCAGGTAGAATTATTCATAAAATTCAAGCTCTATTAATTGTCTTGTGAAAAAAGAACATCAACCTTTAACCATTGAAAAAATAAAATCGGCGCACATCGAGAGACGCGAAGAAATCTTAAAAAGACTCGCGGAATTTGACGCCGTTTGGCAGGCGGGAACGGACGAGCGAATCTGGGAGGAAATGGTTTTTTGTTTCTTCACCGGCGGCTGTTCGGCGCGGATGGGAATTCGCTCGGTCGAAGCCGTTCGTCCGATTCTGCTTACGGGAAATCACGCGGAACTGGCATCGGCGTTGGTCGGCAGGCATCGCTATCCGAACGCGCGCGCCGGGTACATCGTCGCTTCGCGCGAATTTTTGCAGGAACACTGCCAAATGCGCCTGCGCGAGAAACTTGAAAGCTTTGAAAATCCGCTCGAAAGACGCGATTGGCTCGTTAAGGAAAAAGGCATAAAAGGCTTGGGTTATAAGGAAGCGAGCCATTTTTTGCGGAACATCGGTTTTAAGGGCTACGCGATTCTCGACAAGCATATTTTGAGAAGCCTGGCGGAGCTGAAAATAATTGACGACCCAAAGCCACCAAATACGCGTTCGAGGTATCTAACGGTTGAAGAAAAGCTAAAAAATTTGTCAAACCGTCTGGAAATTGATTTCGATGAAATGGATCTGGTCTTGTGGTCTCTGAAGACCGGCGAGATTCTTAAATAACACCTGCCGTCTCAGGAAAGGAGTTTTCTATGAAATTTGCTGATTTTAGAACGAAAAAATCTCTTTCTTTCCACATAAGATGTTCTAGTCAACTGCTCTGTGCGTGTTTTCTGATTCTCTGTTTATCGACGCTTGCGCTCGCCGCCGTCGATGTTCAGCAGGTCGATACGGAAAGCACCAAACAGATTATCAAGCGAGCCGAAAAACTAATCAGAAAAGGAGAATTAGCCGAAGCCGAAAAGATTTTGCGCCGCGCGATGGAGCAAAATCCGCAGGAATCGCGCGCCAAGCTCAAGCTCGCTTATCTTTTATTCAAGCAAAAACGTCTTATCGACGCTTACAATCTTGCCTTCGACGTAGCCAAAGCCGAGCCGAAAAACGCTTATGCTTTTGCCGTTTTGGGAATGACTCTGCTCGATGCCGGGAGGTTTAAGGAAGCGGAAGCGACTTTGGTTACCGCCGTAACGCTGGATAAAAGCGAATCGCTCGCCTGGCTCGGTCTCGGACTGCTCGATTTTTACGAAAATCGCATTTTCAAAAGTCTCGAAAATCTGCGCTACGCCGATTATCTCAACTCGGACGAGCCGGATTATATATTTGCGCGGGCGCAGGTTTCGGCGCGCGCCGAATCTTACACGGAAGCAGCGGCGGCTTATCGCCGTTTTCTGGAAGTTTCGACGCAGATTGATAAGGACAGGCGCGAGCGGATTAAAGGACTTATCGATTTTCTTGAGTTTTTGGGCAACAGGTCTTCGCTTTACGATATTAGCGGCGGAAGGGAAACGGTCGTTAAATTTAAGCTCGTCGATGACCGCCCGGCGGTCGAGATAAAAATCAATAAAACCGAAGAGCCGCTTAATTTTATTCTGGACACGGGTTCGGGCATTTCCGTAGTTTCGGAGAAAACGGCGAAGAAATTGAACATCAAACCGGTCGCGCGCGGCGGTTCGGCGCGAGGTTTCGGCGGCGACGGGAAATTTGAAATCGTTTACGGTTTTTTAAATCGGGTCAGCATCGGCGATGTAAATATCAGGAATGTTCCGGTTTATATCCGCCAGTTTCATTCGGTAAATGAAAATGTTGACGGCTATATCGGTTTGTCGCTCATATCAAAATTTCTGACGACGATTGATTACGGCAATACGAGCTTTACGCTGAAAAAGAAAAATTCGGTGCGCGAAGAATTTAACGAGAAAAACGCGCTCGCGTTGCCGCTTCGTCTGACTTCAGCCGGATTTTTAAGCGGCGAAGTTCAAATCGAAGGCGTTACAAATTCTCTGAATTTTATTGTCGATACGGGCGCTTCGCTTTCGGTTATCTCGGACGACCTTGCCGGCAGCACGCAGCTCAGGCAGTTTCTCATCAATGAAAGAATCCGCGTCATCGGCTCGGCGGGCGAAACGACGGAAATGCCGATGTTTATGCTGCCGCGCGTTACATTCGGCAAGAACACGCGCGACAGCATCAAAGCCATCGCGCTCGACCTCGATATGATAAACGAAACATCGGGCTTTGAGCAGATGGGAATTCTCGGCGGAAACTTTTTGAAAAATTATCGCCTGACATTCGATTTTCAAAACTCGAAAGTGATTTTCGTGCCGCTGAAAGAATGAGTTCAAGATTCAAGATTCAAGATTTAAGATTCAAAATTCAAAATTCAAAATTTAAGATTCAAGATTTAAGATTTAAGATTCAAGATTTTGTCTTTGAATTTTGAATCTTGAATCTTAAACTCTATTTATGAAACAAAGCCTCTACTTAGAAACCTCCGTCGTCGGCGCATATCTCGACAATGGCGAGCCTTTCCGGCGCGATTTGACGATTCGCTGGTGGGAACACGAGCTTTCCGAATACAAAGCTTTCAGCTCGATTCTCGTCCGCCGCGAGCTTGAGCGCGTCTCGGAACCGCACCGTACGGGCTATCTGAAGCTCATCAAACCGCTCGACGAGCTTGAATTTGCCGAGGAAGCGGCGATTTTAGCGGAAGGCTACATTTCGCGCGGGATTTTTCACCGGAAATTTATCGCCGACGCGCTTCACGTCGCGCTCGCATCGTTTCACAAAATTGATTATCTCGTTACGTGGAATTTCGGGCACCTTGCAAACGTCCGTCGGCAGGCGCGAATCCGGCTTTTCAACACCGCCGCCGGATTTTTCTCGCCGGTAATCGTTACGCCGGAATTTCTCGTTCATAGTTAGACCCGCATTTTCGGTTGACGCGGCGGCGATTAAAAATCAACAATTAAAACTATGTATCGCCGCCCGAAATTTCTTGAAGTTCTGTTGAAAATCCGTCAGGATATGTCGCGCGAAGCCGATTATGATGTCGATTTATTTGCCGAGATGATTCGTTCGGGAAATTTCTCAGACGATAAAAACGATTATGATTTGAGCGAAAAGAAAGAAGAAGAGCAAAAAATCCAAAATCCAAAATCCAAAATCTAAAATCTCGATGCGCCGCTATTTAATTTACAGCTTTATCATTCTCGCGCTTTCCTCGGTGGTCGGACTTTATTTTTTTAACCGCTACTGGATTCATCGCTACGACGAGCTGATTGCGCGGCAAGCGAGCGTTTATCATCTCGACGAAAAGCTCGTCTGGAGCGTGATTTACGAGGAAACATATTTTCAGGCTTGGAAAATCGGCGCGGACGAAGAAGTCGGCTTGATGCAGGTTACGCCGACGGTCGCGCGCGAATGGGCGAGGGAAACGGGCTTTAAGGAATTTGTCTCGCAAACTTCGGGAAACGTCAACGAATTTTTGAAAGAACCGGAGAGAAATATTCAAATCGGCTGCTGGTATCTGGAAAAAATGCGCGAAAATTATCGCGGGTTTCCCGCAGAGACGGCGATGACGCTCGCCGCATACAACGCCGGCGCGAGCCGCGTCGAAGAATGGAGTAAATTAAACGCCGCGCAGATGAGCGAGCAGGATTTTATCGCGCAAATCAATATTCCTTCGACAAAAGCTTACGTTTCCTCGATTTTGGAAAGATACAGAACTAATTGAGGTGAGACGTTAGAGGTGAGAAGTGAGAACTGAAAAAAAATCTCACTTCTCATTTCTCACTTCTCACTTTTTACTTTATGCAAATACTTTCAGCCGGATACGTTTTGCCGATTTCCGCCGAACCCGTTGAAGACGGCGCGGTCGTTATCGAAAAAGATAAGATTCTTGCGGTCGGAAAACGCGAAGAAATTCTTGAAACATATCCCGGTGCAAAACACGAAAATTTTGGCGAAGCGGCAATTTTACCCGGTTTTGTCAACGCGCACTCGCATCTGGAAATAACGGCGATGCGAGGATTCCTGGACGAATTCGACGGCGATTTTTATTCGTGGCTGATAACTTTGACAAAAACACGCGCCGAAAAGTTGACCGACGAAGATATAGAAATTGCCGCCGCGTTCGGCGCGCTCGAAGGCGCGCGGGCAGGCGTTACGTGTTTCGGCGACATCGGGCGTTTCGGCAAAGCGGGCTTTGAAGCGCTCAAAAAAAACGGCTTGCGCGGCATCCTTTTTCAGGAAACCGAGTTTTCGCCGGGAAACGAAAAAGCCGAGGAAGATTTTGCGCGGCTCAACGAAAAATTTCTGGAATTGAGAGAAACTGAAACCGCGCTCGTCAAAGCTGGACTTTCGCCTCATTCGCCTTATACGGTCAGCGAAAAGCTTTTTGAAAAAATCGCGGGTTACGCAATCGATGAGAATATTAAAATTACCGTTCACGCCGCCGAATCGGACGAAGAGCAAAATCTTTTGGTTTCCGGCGAAGGATTTTTTCTCGAAATCTATCGCAGATTTGGGCTTGAATGGTGCGCGCCGAACTGCACGCCGGTTGAATATCTCGCAAAAATCGGCGTTTTAGAGGCAAAACCGCTTCTCGCGCATTGCGTCAAAGTTTCCGAAACGGACATCGAATTAATCTCGGCGAGTGATTCGCGCATCGCGCATTGCCCGAAATCAAACGCCAAATTCGGACACGGCATCGCGCCGCTCGAAAAGTTTCTGGATAAAAAAATCAAAACCAGTTTCGGCAGCGATTCGGTGGCGAGCAACAACACTTGCGACATTCTCGAAGAAGCGCGATTTGCGACGCTCGCCGCGCGAACGCGCGCGGGCAGACAGAGATTTTTAAGCGCGGCGGAGATAATCGAAACGGCAACTCTCGGCGGCGCGCGCGCCTTAGGTTTGGAGACGGAAACCGGAACGATTGAAACGGGAAAGCAAGCCGATTTAATCGCCGTTTCGCTCGAAAACGTCGCGCAGATGCCAATTCACGATGTTTATTCCGCCTTGCTTTTCGCTTCAAACGCGCGCGACGTGAAAATGACGATGGTTGCGGGCAGGGAAATCTATCGCGACGGCGAGGCGAAAATTATTGACGAAGTAGAACTGAAAGCGAGAATGAAAGAAATCGCGCGAAAGATGAAGGCTTAAACTATTTTCTCGCCACGCCCGAAATAATATATTTCCAACTGTCCGGCATCACGCGGTCGAAAAATATCCGGTCAAAGCGTCCGAGCAAATTTCGCTGCGTTTCGGTTCTTCCGAAGGTTCCGGCAAAACCGTTTGCGCGAAGCTTTACTTCCGAAAACGGCGACAGGAACTCTTTCATTTCTTCAATCGTAACGTAGCGCCACATTGCGCCCCATTTGACCATTTGCCGCCGAAAAAATACGTGAACGGGCGAAGCGACCAGATTTTCGGCGAAGAACAATTCGCCGCCCGTTTTCAGCGCTTTGTGCATTTCGCCGACGGCTTTGGCTTGCAGGCTTTTATCGCCGCCGCTTCCTAGTCCTTCGACAATATCGCCGCGACTTCCGATTGCGCCCAGAACGGATTTGAAAACGATGATGTCAAAATGATTCTGATATGGAATGTTCGCCGCGTCGATAGCCTCGTATTCGATTAAATGAGAGACGCCGCCTGTTTTGTGCCGAAGTTTCGCTTCTTCTCTCGGTTCGTTCATGTCCGAGCAGACGACGCGCGCGCCCTTTGAAGCCAGCCACAGCGACAGCCCGCCGAAATTTGTGCCGATTTCCAAAACGCGGCAGTCTGCAAGATTTTGTCTGGAATTCGCCAGCCAGAAATCCAGCGCGCCCGACCAGTTTCGCACGTCCCATTCGACAAAATTTAAGAGTTTGTCAGAGTCGTTCACTACTGTTTCAAAGTCGCCTGCAACTCGCGCAGCAAATCATTCGGCGTCCATTCGTTTCCGGCAAAGATTTTCACGACCTTTCCGTCGGGCGCGATGACCGCCGTGCGAAGCGAATGGTTAAACTGTTCTTTATCGTCGGGCGAAACTTCGTAGCGCAGACCGAAAAAGTCAGCCACGTCTCTGACTTCCTTTTCCGAGCCGACCGCGAGCTGCCAGACCGTAAAATCTGGCTTGGCGGCGTTGCCCAAATATCCCTGCCCGTATTGTCTGAGCTTTGCGGGCGTGTCGGTTTTCGGGTCGAACGAGATGCTCAAGAGCCGGATTTTATCTTTTAATTCGGCATTTGCGTCTAATTGATTCGCCAAATCGGAAAAATGTTTCGACATCAAAATGCAGTAATTCGGCAAAGGACATTTCGTATAAATAAATGTAATTGCCAAAGCCTTGCCGCGATAATCTTTTATCGAAAAGCGTTTGCCGTCCTGATTTGTCAGAGTAAAATCAGGAATTTCCTTGCCGATTTGCGCGAAATTTTCGTTCGGCGTCGGCGCGGGCTGATTCGGATTCGGCGCGGCGACGATGCCGATATTTTCCAGCCAGTAACCGTCTTTATCAACGACAAGCTCGGCGCGGATTTCCGAATCTTTCGTCAAATCGTCCCAAATCCAATCGGCGTGGATTGGAAAAGGCATCGTCATCGCGTCCATATAACCCGGAATTTCGTCGTGCGCGATGGTCGCTTCCTTCTTCGTACGGTCAACGGCGACGACCTTTCCTCTTAGCGGATAACGCTTCGCATCAGCCGAAGCCTCTTTGTTTTGCGACTGCGATTTCGGGCAGGCGGATGCGAATAAAACGGTGAAAATTAAAAGTAAAATAGCTTTTTTCATATTAAAATAATCGTGAAACGGTCTCGCCCCAATGCTAATTTCAGACAATGTTTGCATTCTCCCTAATTCGAGGGGATTACCGGAGAGTTTATTTGCTCATTGCAAAAAAACACCACTCATCGAGACACTCGTATCGCTCATCGTAAAAAATAAATGCTCATCAGAACATTTGTATTGCTCATCGAGAAAATATATTGCTCATCTTGATATATTTTCCGCTCATTGGAAAAAGATTTTGCTTATTCTCATATCTTTTATGCTCGCCGGAAGAATGTTCCGCTCATTTTAATTTCACGGCGCTCATCCTAAAAAATTACTGCGCATTGCGAATTTTTATTTCGCTTTCAATCTTTCATCATAAAACATTTGGTAAACGCGGTAATTCGCCATCACTTTGTAAACGTAATCTTTCGACTGCGAAAAGGCAATTTCCGGCACATACCTGTCCGCCTCGGTGCTTTTTGAGCGCGACATCCAGCGTGCCATATTGTCTTCGCCGCCGTTGTAGCTTGCCGCGACCGCCTGCGGCTGGTTCGGAAACTGTCGAAACAAATCAGCCAGATACTGCGAGCCGAAAAGAATCGCCGTCGGCGGATTATAAAGCTCGTCCTGCCGGAAATTTTCACGCCCCAATTCCTGCGCCAGCTTATCCGAAGTCGTCGAGATAAACTGCATCAGCCCGCGCGCCGCCGCGTAGGATTTTACGTCGGCGCGATAACGCGATTCCTGGCGCATAATCGACAGCATAAACCGCGCGTCGATGCCGCGTTCCGGCGCGTATTGCAAAAGCGAGTCGGCATAAGGCGCAGGATAGAGAAGCTCGATTTGCTCGCGCGGAATAAGCTCGATTTGATAATCGGCGGGAACGTTTTTCCAGACCTGCTCGATAAACGCAACGGCGCGATTCGCCATATCGCCGCGCTTATAGAGAACGGCGAGTGTAAAATCAAGGTCGGATTTTGAATTTTGACTTTTGGATTTCGAATTGTTGCTTTGCTCGTCAGATACCGAATTATTCTGACCTCTGACCTCCGACCTCTGACCGCTTTCCAATTCCGGCGCGGCTTCGTCGTAAAGTCCCAGAAAGAGAAGCTCGTCGGCTAATTTCTGATGATAATTTGCCGGTTGATTTTCGCGTTTTTCCTTTAAAACTTCCTTTCTGCCGGTTTCCAGCAATTTAAAGCTCGGAATTTTTTGATAACCGGGCAGGCTCGTGTAAGCCTTTTTGACGATTTCCAGCATTCGCGCGCGGATGTCCGCGTTTTCCGTCAATCTTAAAGCGGATTGCGCGGCGCTTCTCTGCGCTTCGGCGTTTCTTCCTTCGATGTTTTTGGTCAGCTCGCCGAGCTTTTGCGTAACGAAAGGCTTCGCTTTTTCTTCCGTCGCAAGAGTTTTCAGCCTTTCGTTCGCGCGCCAGCCGTAATATTCGCCGCGCCCGTCGGGAATCGAAAGATATGCGTCAATCGCTTCCGCGTATTTCTGCATCTGCTCGGCAACAAAGCCTTTCAGATACGAAATTTCCGTCTTATTCGTGCCGCCGGGAACGCGCGTTCCGCCCAAATCCGGCATGTTTTGCAGCGTGTTCAAATCATTCAGCGCGTTTTGCCATTCGTTTTTTGTGATATGCATCCGCGCCTGAGCGAAAAGCGCGAGCGCTTCGGGTAATCTTCCTTTGAACGCTTCCTGCGTTTTTTGCGTCCACCGCATCGCTTCGGTTTCTTCGCCCGAATCGCGCAAAACGTCGATAATATTCAGGTAAGCGCGTTCGATATTGTCGGCGTCCGCGTATTTTTCGATAAATTTCTGGTAACGCGAAACGGCTTCCTTTGGTTTGTGAACGCGCGAATAAGCCGATGCCGCCTGGCTCAAAGCTTCTCTGCCAACGGGTTCGTCCGAATATTGCGCCTGAACGCGCTCGAACCATTCAATCGCCTGCGAGAAATTGCCTTCCTGCGCGTGCGTTCGCCCGATTTGATAGAGAGCGTTGGCAACGCTCGCGCTCGCGGGAAAACGCTCGGCAACTGCCTGAAAATGCATTCGCGCAAAAGGAAAATCGCGGTTGAAATGATAAATCGAAGCGCGTTTCAGATGTTCGTTTTCGGAAAGCTGCGGCGCGGTTTTGCCGAAATTTTCGCGTCCGCCGTCAAGCTCGTCGAGAACGCGGACGGCGGCAAGCGCAAAATCGTCCGGCTGCGCGGGATTTGCTAAATTCTCGGTCAATTTTGTGAAAATTTCCCGCGCTTTGTCCGTGTTTCCGTTTTGCAGAAAGGCTTGACCGAGCAAAACCTGATTTTCTCTGGTTAGCCCGTTGTCAGTTGATTTTTCTTTTAACTGACCAACGCTCCGCGCAACGGATAATTGACTAATGACCGAATCATAATTTTTGCTTTCGAATAAACTTTGCGCCATTCGCGTCTGAACGGCGTTTTTTAATAAACTTTCGGGCGCGAAAACGGAAATTTCCTGCAAATAAACGCGCTCAAATACCAGATTTCCCGACGCTCGCGCAATTTGCGAAAGATGCCAGAGCGCGTATTCCTTCAAAATTGAATTGCGATTGGAAACGGCTTGATAATTTGCCATCGCGCCGGAAAAATCGCCGGTTTTCTCCTCGATTCGCGCCAGCAGATAATCGTAATTATTCAGCTCGAAAATCTTTTTATCGGATTTTTCGAGAGCTTTCAACTCGCCGATTGCCGCCTGATAATCGCGGTTTTCAACGGCGGTTTTGATTTTTTGATGAGTCTCCGATAAGTTTTGCGCGCGAACATCGCATAAAAAAGGAATGCAAAAAAATAAGGTGAATAAAATTTTTACGAGGGTGTTTTTCAGATTACTACTTTTCATTTTGAAGTTCGGACATAAAATTGTTCGCGCTGATAACTTCTACTTTTGGAAACTCCACATCTTTAAGTACATTAAAATGTTTATCATTATTTGGATTTGGTCGAAAGGCAAATCAGCAAAATGTTCGTATCTAAAACGACTTTCCGCATTATTTATACTCGGTTCGAAGATGCTCTTCGGCTAATTTTTCAATTGTTTCGTCCGTCCAGTTATTTTCATCCCAGAATCCATCCATTTCCGAAGTAGCTTTTTGAGCAAAATATTTTGCGAGCAGTTCTTTAATTTCCAAAATTTGCGACTCATTCAGGTCGTAGCTGAATGTTTTCAACAATTCCAGTTGTAAATTCGTAAGCTGCATAAAAAATCTCCTGATTACATTATAGCAGTCAGCCGTTTCATATCCGGCATTTTAGCAAACTTTCGCGGTTTCTTGTAGAATCATAAAAACTTATGACGGCTAAAATTTTGAGCGGCAGGGAAATTGCCAAAGAGATAAAACGGGAAGTTGCCGAAGAAGTTAAAACTTTGCCTTTTCAGCCTTGTCTGGTCGCGGTTCGCGTCGGCGACGATGCGGCTTCGGCTGTTTATGTCGGCAGTAAAGTTAAAACTTCAGAGGAACTCGGTCTGATTTCCGAACATCGGCATTTACCTTTGGACACGACGCAGGAAGAATTGCTTGAAATCGTAAAAGATTTGAACCGGCGCGACGACGTTGACGGAATTCTCGTACAATTGCCTTTGCCGCCGCAGATTGACGAAAAACTGATTCTGGAAACAATCAGCCCCGAAAAGGACGTTGACGGTTTTCATCCGATAAATGTCGGCAGATTGGCGCAGGGACAAAAATCGCTCGCGCCCTGCACGCCCGCCGGTGTGATTGAAATTCTAAAGCGTTCAGACATCAAAATCGCGGGCGAAAACGCCGTCATCGTCGGGCGCAGCAACATCGTCGGCAAACCGATGGCGATGCTTCTCCTTCAGGAAAACGCGACTGTAACGATTTGCCATTCGCGCACGAAAAATCTGGCGGAAATTACGAGCCGGGCAGATATTCTGGTCGCCGCAATCGGACGCGCCGGATTCGTTCGCGGCGAGCATATAAAGGAAGGCGCAACCGTGATTGATGTTGGCATCAACTATGTTTCCGACACGGATTTTGTGCGTGAATTATTCGGCGACGACGTACTCGAAAAACGCTTGAAAACTATCGAAAAACGCGGCTTTACGCTCGTCGGCGACGTTAACCCGCGAGAAGCAATGGAAAAAGCCGGCGCATTTACGCCCGTTCCCGGCGGCGTCGGACTTTTGACCGTCGCAATGCTGATGCGAAACACTCTGGACGCGGCAAAGATGAGAAGAAATTAACAGGGATACCAGGATGAAAAAGGATAAATCAAAAAAATAATCAATTGTATTTATCCCCGTGCATCCTGCTATCCCTGTTAATTTTCTTTATTTGCGGTGAAAAAAAAATATTATGAATTTCGAAGAATATCAACAGGAAGCGAAGCAGACGGCTCTTTATCCGAATCGTTTGAAGAATCTCGAATATCCGACGCTCGGACTCGCGGGCGAGGCGGGCGAAGTCGCCAATATCGTCAAGAAAATCCAGCGCGATTTCGGCGGCGAGATTACCGGCGAAATCCGCGCCAAGCTGAAAGACGAACTCGGCGATGTGCTCTGGTATATTTCAGCCTGCGCGGACGAATTGAATTTGACGCTCGCGGAAATTGCGGAATACAACGTGGAAAAATTAGCGGCGCGGCATCACAGAAAATAATTTGATGTTGAAAGTCGGATTAACAGGCTCGATTGCCGTCGGCAAGTCTTTTGTTTGCGAGATTTTTCGTGAACTCGGCGCGTTTGTGCTCGATGCCGACCTGACGGCGCGGGAAGTCGTTCAGCCGGGAACGAAAGGCTTGAAATTAATCGTCGAAAATTTCGGCGCGGAAGTTTTGCAGCAGAACGGAGAATTAGACCGCGCAAAGCTCGGCGCAGTGGTTTTTGTCGATGAAGTGAAACGGCAACTTCTCAATTCTATCGTGCATCCATTGGTTATCGAAGCGCAGAACGAATGGCTGGCGGCGCGCGAGCGGGAAAACCCGCGCGGAATCGCTGTTATTGACGCGGCTTTGATGATAGAATCGGGTGGTTACAGAAGATTCAGCAAATTGATTGTCGTTTGGTGCAAACCTGCGATACAATTGAATCGTTTGATGTTACGCAATAATTTAACTGCGGAAGAAGCCTTAAAACGCATCAACGCGCAGATGCCTCAGGAAGAAAAAAAGCTTTACGCCGATTTTCTGATTGATACGTCGGAAGGATTCGAAGATGCGCGGCGGCAGACGAGTGAAATCTTCGACCGATTAAAACTTTTAAGAGCATAAGGGAAAATGAAAACGGAATTGAGAAAAGGGGAAAAGTCGAAGAGTCGAAGAGGCGACAAAAAGCCAATTCGCAAAACTTTGCCTTTTCTCTTTTTCGCCTTTTCTCTTTTTCTTTTGTTATTAATTTTCAGCGCGTGCAGCGAGCTGCAAAAACCTACGACCGAGCCTTTCTATTCGCAGACCGCGCCGCCGCAGAAAAAGGAATTTCGCTGGTCGAACGGCAAAATGCCGAAATCTTTTGACCCCGCATTTGCCGCCGCGCCGCCCGAAACCGATATTGTCCGCGCCATTTTTGAAGGCTTGACCGACACTAATCCGAAAACTCTGGAAACGATTCCGGCAGTCGCGGAAAAATGGACTGTCTCGGATGATTACAAAACGTGGACGTTTCAGCTTAGAAAAGACGCTAAATGGTCAAACGGCGAGCGCGTTACGGCAAACGATTTCGTGCGCTCGTGGAAGCGTCTGGCAGCGCTGGGCGAGAAAGTTCCGCATTACAAACTGCTCAAAAATATCGTCGGGATGCAGATACCCGAAAAGAAAAACGTGCTCGACATTCCGGGCGAAGAAGTCGATATTCTTTCAAAACCGATTGCCGAACAAAATCTGCAAATCCTAAAGCCGAAGCCCGAAGCGACCGCTGCGCCGAAGACCTTGCCGAATCCGTCTGAAACCGAAAAGAAAACGGTTTCAGAAACAAAAAAGGAAGAAAAAACGAAGCCAAAATTCGGCGTCGAGGCGGTCGATAATTTCACGCTGAAAGTTTCGCTCGTCAACCCGGACAAAAATTTTCCCGCGCTCGTCGCGCATCCGGTTTTTCGCCCGATTTACGGCGACGGCAAAGATTTTGAAGGCGGCAAGCTGAATGCTTCGATTGTTACGAGCGGCGCGTTTCGCCTCTTTTCAATCGGGCAGGACGGCATCACGCTCGACCGCGCCGAATATTTCTGGAACAAAGACAAAATCGAGCTTGAACGCGTTCGCTTCGTCCCGACGGAAAACGCCGAAAAAGCTCTGGAAGAATACCGCGCAGGCAACGTCGATGCCGTTACGAACGCCGATTTCGCGCCGCTTGCGCTGAAATTGCTTGAGCCTTATGACGATTTTCGACGCACGACGCACAGCGCGATTAATTTTTATGAATTTAATCAAAACAAAAAGCCTTTCGACGACCGGCGCGTGCGCGAAGCCATGGCGATTTCCATCGAGCGCGAGCGTCTGACCGAAGGCGAAATGGAAGGCGCATCGAAGCCCGCGCTCTCGTTTATGCCTTTTGACAGAAGCGAAACGCGTCTCGTTCAGGATTTCGATAAAGCCAAAAATCTTCTCGCGGAAGCGGGCTTTGCGAACGGCGAAAACTTCCCGACGATTAATCTCGTCATCAATCGAAACGATGTGCAGAAGCGAATCGCGCTGATGGTTGCGAAGATGTGGAAGCAGAATCTAAACCTTAATACGGAAATTCACGTAAAAGAATCAGCGGAGATTTTGACGGCGAAGGAAACGGGTGATTTTGATGTGCTTCGGCGCGGCGAAGTGCTTCCGACCTCGGACGAAACGGCAAATATGCTGGCGATTTTCGCGCCCGAATTCGAGACGCCCGAAAATCCGGTTGAGAATAAAACGACCGAAAGCGCGGCGCAAAACGAAACGGCAAATATTGACAAATACGATGATGGAGCGCCGGTTTTGGGACAGACAAATTCGGCGGTTGATAATTCCGAATCGCCGGCGCAGAGTTTTGAAAATAAAACGATTTTGACCGAAGCCGGGGCGATGACCGAATTGCCCGCGATTCCGCTTTATTTTCCGACTTCGTATTCGCTGGTCAAGCCGTATATACAGGGTTTTGAAATTAATACGCTGGACGCGCCGTCGCTCAAAGACGTGAAGATTGACAACGACTGGCAACCGAAAAAGCCGAAAGGCGAATCGTAAATTAGCCGGTCGCCAGTCGTCGTTTGTTAGCGGCTGGCGATAAATTACGTCCTTTGGTTTTCATGCAACGGACAACTGACAAAGGGCAAAATTTCTGATAAGTTAAGGGCGGTTTCAATAATTTATATTTTCTCTCTCCTAGCCTGAAGTAGCAGGCTTTACAATTAAATAGCATTACCGGAAAAAGGAGCGTAAAAGTATGACGCAAATCAGTTTCAAGCAATTTCGTATTTGTTTGGTTTTAATCGTTTTGTCTTCGTTTTTAGTTAGCTGTTCGACCTCGGCGAACAGTCGTTATTTCGGGCAGACAAAAGCGCCGAGCGATAATGTGATGAGATATATCACCGGCTCGGAGCCGGAATCGCTCGACCCGCAGTTTGTAACGGGACAGCCCGAAGCGCGAATCATGATGGCTCTCTGGGACGGTCTGGTCGAATATCATCCGAAAACGATGGAGCCGATTCCCGGAATTGCCGAAAGCTGGGAACTCAGCCCGGACGGCACTGAATACATCTTTTATCTCCGCAAAAACGCCAAATTCTCAAACGGCGACCCGATAACCGCCAAAGATTTCGCATATTCTTTCCGCCGCGGTCTTTCGCCCGAACTCGCTTCGCGCAACGCGAATCTGGCTTATTACATAAAATATGCCGAAGCGTATAACTCCGATATGTCGTTTGTAAAAGACGCGAGCGGAAAGTTTCTTCTGAAAAAAGATTTCGAGGAAAAGAAAGAAGGCGAAACCGCCGCGCCGGTTGCCGAAGCGAAGCACGATACGACAGGCGCTCTGACCGAATTTCACAAATATCTTGACTCGCCGATGCGTCTGACCGTGCCGAGCGACGAAAAAGCGCGCAACAAGATTCTCGAAAAAGACGCGAAATTGAAAGCGGCATTGGAGGGCAAAGAGCTTGTTCCCGTTAAAGCCGAAGACATCGGCGTCGAAGCGGTTGACGATTATACTTTTCGCCTCAAGCTTTACCAGCCCGCGCCGTTTTTCCTCGGACTTCTGGCGCACCAGTTTTTCCGCGTTCTCCATCAGGCTTCGATTGAAAAATTCGGCAAGGATTGGGTAAAACCTGCGAATATCGTAACGAGCGGCGCGTTCAAAGTTTCCCTTTATAAGCCTTATGATGAGCTGGTTGTCGTCAAAGACCCGAATAACTGGGACGCGGCGAACGTCAAGCTCGACGGCATCGAATTTTATCCTTTGGACGAGCAGACGACGATGCAGAATCTTTACAAAGCCGGAAAGGTTGATGCGACATACAATCACACCGTTCCGGCGGCGTGGAACGAGGTCGTCCGGCAATACACCGCCGAATATTCGCTTCACCCGGAAGTCGCGGTCGAATATTATTCTTTGAGCGTCAAGAAACCGCCGATGGATAAACTCGACGTTCGCAAGGCGCTGGCGCTGGCGATTGACCGCGACGCGCTCGCCAAATTCCGCAAAACGATGAAGCCGCTGGTCGATTTCACGCCCGAAGGAATCTTTCCGAAATATGAAGAAGCGAGAGCGAAAGTTTATCCAGAGCTTTTGAAAAAAGACGGAAGCACGATGGAAGAATGGAAAGCGCGTAAATTCGACGCTCCCAAAGCAAGAAAGCTTCTGACCGAAGCCGGTTTTCCGGTGCAGGGAAGCGAAGGCAATTTTACCTGCCCGACGTTTCCGGTCGAGAAAGTCAACATCACATATAACACCGCCGAATCCAACCAGAAAGTCGCCGAGTTTATACAGGCGCAGTGGAAACAAAACCTTGGCTTTACCGTTCCGCTGAAAAACATGGAGTTCAAGACGTTTCTGCCGTATCGCTCGGCGGTCGAATACGAAGGCGCGGTTCGCAACGGCTGGGTCGGCGATTATATGGACCCGTTCACGTTTCTGAATCTTTTCTACTCGCCGCAAAACGACGGCGCGACCGGCTGGTGGGACCCGAGATACGACAGGATGCTCGACGACGCCAATCAGGAAATCGACGAGATGAAGCGTTATGAAATGCTCGCGGCGGCTGAATATTACGTGATAAGCCAGCAAATCGTCATTCCGCTCGGCGTTCCGGGAACAAGCTGGATGAAAAAGCCTTATATCAAGGGAATGTATCCGAATCCGGGAACGCTTCACCCGTGGAAATTCGTCTATATCGAGCGCGACCCGAACAAATGGACTGAAAACATGGAGTCCATTATGACCGATAAAGACCCTGCCGTCGAAGCGCAAATCAACCAGCTCGTAGCGACGCAGGAACAAAGAAAGCAAATGAAATCAACCGAAACGGTGAAACCGAACACTGCAAAAGCTGAATAAACAATAGTAGTCAGCGGTCAGTTGTCAGGAAAAGACAGCAACTGACCGCTGACTACTGACCACTGACCACTATGCTAAGTTTCATATTACGCAGATTATTAATCATCATCCCGATGGCGCTTCTGGTCGTTACACTGACGTGGGGCTTGATTCGCATCGCGCCGGGCAATTTTTATTCGACCGAGAAGAAGCTGCCGCCTGCCGTCGAAGCGAATATTAAAAAGAAATACGGCTTGGATAAACCTTGGTACCAGCAGTACGGGATTATGATTTGGAACATCGTCAAGCTCGATTTCGGCGATTCCGTTCGTTATCAGGGACAATCCGTCAACGAAATTATCAAGCGGCATCTACCGTATTCGGCGACAATCGGGATTCTCGCTTATCTTTTAGCTTTAGGCGTCGGCTTGACGGCGGGAATCGTCGCGGCGCTCAAGCAAAATTCGGCTTTTGACTATGCTTCGATGGCGCTGGCGATGCTCGGGCTTTCGGTGCCGAACTTCGTCCTGGGACCGATTCTGGTGCTGTGTTTCGCGCTCGGCATATATATTTTTCCTCCTGCGCGCTGGGGCGGATTGGCGAGTCTGGTTTTGCCGGTGATTACGCTGGCGGCAATTTACACGGCATATATCGCGCGCCTGACACGCGCCGGAATGCTCGAAGTAATGCGCTCGGACTATATTCGAACGGCGCGCGCGAAAGGCTTGGACGAGAAAACCGTTCTTCTCAAACACGGCTTGCGCGGCGGCATTATTCCGGTCGTTTCCTTCACTGGTCCGGCGCTCGCGGCGCTTCTGGCGGGAACGGTCGTCGTCGAAAGAGTTTTTTCGATTCCCGGCTTGGGCAATATTTTTATACAGGCGGTTCAAAATCGTGATGAGCCTCTTGTGCTCGGCATCGTCGCTTTTCTTTCGATTTTGATTATGATTTTCAACTTGATTGTGGATATTTCTTACGGATTTTTAGACCCGCGCATTCGTTACGAGTAAAAGCTATGACAACAGTTGTCGAAGTAGAAAAAGTTTTACCGGTCGTCCCGAAAAGATTTCGCGTCGAAGATTTTCGCAAAATGACCGAAGCCGGAATTTTGCCTGAAGAAAGCGGCTGGGAAGTTATCGACGGATATTTGATAGATAAAACGAGTATCGGAAGCAAACATGCAAGCACGGTTAAGAGGTTGAGCAAAATGTTGCGGGATTCGGCAAGAGATTTAGCAATAATTTCGGTTCAAGACCCAATTTATATCGATGACTATAACGAACCCGAACCTGACATTGCTTTGCTCAAACCGCGTGAAGATTTTTATGCGGAAAGTCATCCGACGCCGGAAGACGTTTTACTTTTGATTGAAGTTTCCGATTCTACAATCGAATATGACCGCGAAATTAAAAAAAATCTATATGCCGGAGCCGGAATAATTGAGTTTTGGCTTGTCAATTTGCGGGATAATACAGTTGAAGTTTTTTCGTCGCCGAAAAACGGCAACTATCGCCTTACGCGAATTCTGGAGCCCGGCGAAACAATCGAAGCCGCCGCAGTTGAAAATTTAACGATGCCGATTAACGATATTTTAGGTTTGTAAATTTTATGGAACAAGAAATAGTAAAAGGAACATCGCTCTGGAAGGACGCATGGAAGCGCCTTTTGAAAAATAAACTAGCCGTTTTCGGCTTGGTTGTGCTGGCGTTGATGGTAATTTCCGTCCTCGTCGGACCTTCGATAATTTTTTGGACGACGGGCTTTACGGCTGACGCGATTCCGGCGGACGGCAATTTGATTAAATCGTTTCCGCCGTCGATGCAGCATCCGATGGGAACGGACGAAGCCGGGCGCGATATGTTCGCGCGCGTGCTTCAGGGCGGTCGAATTTCTTTGATGGTCGGGGTTATCTCGACGTTCGTGTCTTTAATCGTCGGCGTTTCCTATGGCGCGATTGCCGGATATTTGGGCGGCAAAATCGACAATCTGATGATGCGTATCGTCGATATTATCTACGCGATTCCGTATATCTTAATCGTCATCGTTCTGCTGTCGGTTTTCGGCGGACCGAATACGCCCGCATGGATTAAATCTATGGCGGAAACATTCGGCGGCGCGGGCAATTCGGGCTTGAGCCAGATATTTCTTTTGTTTTTCGCGCTCGGTCTGGTTTCGTGGCTGACGATGGCGCGAGTCGTGCGCGGGCAGATTCTTTCGCTCAAAAATCAGGAATTCGTGATGGCGGCGCGCGCGACCGGCGTTTCGACACCGGCGATTATCTTTCGCCATCTCGTCCCGAACGCGCTCGGTCCCGTTATCGTTTACGCGACGCTGACCGTTCCTTCCGTAATGCTCACGGAAGCTTTTCTTTCGTTTCTCGGCTTGGGCGTTCAAGCGCCTTACGCTTCGTGGGGAAGTCTTGCGTCCGACGGCATCAAAAACATCGCCATTTACCCGTGGCAGTTAATCTTTCCGGGCGTAACGATGGCTTTGACCTTATTTTCACTAAACTTTTTAGGCGACGGTGTGCGCGACGCGCTCGACCCGCAAACCAGAAAATTCTAATTTAGAGACAAAAATTGATGGAAAATCAAAACGGAACAATTCTTTTGGTCAATAACCTGAAGACGTATTTTCAGACCGAGGACGGCGTTGTCAAAGCGGTTGACGGCATCACGTTTGAGCTGAAAAAAGGCGAAACTCTGGGAATCGTCGGCGAATCGGGAAGCGGAAAATCGGTAACGAATCTCTCGATTATGCGTTTGATTCCGGAACCGCCGGGAAAAATCGTTGACGGCGACATAATTTTCAGCGGCATCGACGTTCGAAAGCTTTCGATTGACGACGTGCGGAAGATTCGCGGCAAGCGCATCGCGATGATTTTTCAAGACCCGATGACTTCGCTCAATCCTTTCCTGAAAATCTCCACGCAGCTCATGGAAGTTACGCAGCTTCATCTCGGGCATAACAAGGCGCAGGCGCGGCAGCACGCGATAAAAATGCTGAAAACGGTCGGGATTCCCGACGCCGAAAACCGCATTGACGGCTACCCGCACGAGTTTTCCGGCGGAATGCGCCAGCGCGTGATGATTGCGATGGCGATTTCCTGCGACCCGGAGCTGCTGATTGCAGATGAACCGACGACCGCGCTCGACGTTACGATTCAGGCGCAGATTCTCGAACTTATCAAGGATTTGAAATCTCGTATGGGAACGAGCGTTATCCTGATTACGCACGATTTGGGCGTCGTCGCGGGAATGACCGAAAAAATTATCGTGATGTATGCCGGAAAGGTTTTCGAGCAAGCGCCGACGCGTGAATTGTTTGCAACGTCCGCCAATCCATATACGAAAGGTCTTTTAAAATCGGTTCCCGACCCGGCGCACGAAGCGGGCGCGCCGCTTTACCAGATTCCGGGACTTCCGCCCGATGTCGCGCATCTTCCGCCCGGCTGCCCGTTCGCGCCGCGCTGCGAGCGAGCCGAGGACATCTGCCGCGAGCAGTTTCCGCCGTTTGTCGAGGTCAACGCGAATCATCAATCGCTCTGCCATTTTGCGACGGAAGTTTACGCCGAATCTTTACAGGAGACACAACAAATATAATGACGGAAACCAACGGGGAAATTTTACTTTCTCTGCAAAACTTAAAAGTTTATTTCAAGCTCGGCGGCGGTCTTTTCAGCGAAGCAAGATACGTCAAAGCGGTTGACGGCGTATCGCTCGACATCAAAAAAGGCGAAACTTTAGGCTTGGTAGGCGAATCGGGCTGCGGCAAATCGACGCTCGGCAAAGCTATTTTGCGCCTGACCGAGCCGACCGGCGGCGCGGTTCTTTACAAGGGAAAAAATCTTGCGGGCTTGCCGCAGAGCGCGATGCGCAATCAGCGTCGTCATTTACAGATGATTTTTCAAGACCCTTATGCGAGCCTCAATCCGCGTATGACGGTCGGCGACATTATCGGCGAGCCGCTTCGCACGTTCGGACTGGCAAAAGGCGGCTCGGTTGACGCGCGCGTTCAGGATTTGATGGAAACCGTCGGCTTATCGCGTCGTTTTACAAAACGCTACCCGCACGAATTTTCCGGCGGGCAAAGACAGAGAATCGGCATTGCCCGCGCGCTCGCGGTTGACCCCGAATTTATCGTCGCCGACGAGCCGATTTCGGCGCTCGACGTTTCCATTCAGGCGCAGATTATGAATTTGATGGAAAAGCTTCAGGCTGAAAAAGAGCTGACGTATCTTTTCATCTCGCACGACCTTCGCGCCGTTCGGCATCTTTCCGACAGAGTCGCGGTAATGTATCTCGGCACAATCGTCGAATTGGCGGACGGCAAGGAAATTTACGCCGATTCGCTGATGCCTTACACGATTGCGCTGATTTCCGCCGTTCCCGTTCCCGACCCTGAAATCGAAGCCAAACGCGAAAGAATTATCCTGACAGGCGATGTTCCGTCGCCGATAAACCCGCCGAAAGGTTGCCGTTTTCACACGCGCTGCCCGTACGCCATCGCCGAATGCAGTCAAATCGTTCCCGCGCTGGTCGAGATAAAACCGCGCCATCAAGCCGCCTGCATCCGCATCTCGCCCGAACACCCGCACATCGCCGAAAACGAAGCGAAAGGCTTGGGCGTCGTCGGCGAAGGAACACCGGTGAGAATGTAAATTACGAATTACGAATTACGAATTACGAATGGCAGAACTGATTAATTTCAATTTTGCCATTTGATTTTTTCCCTGAAAATCGTGATTCTTCGACGGAAATATATTTATAAAAAAGAGGAAATTATGAAAATAACAAAAATTTTACTGTCAACATTGAGCGCTGCGACGCTCGCGTTTATATTTTCCGCCTGCCCGACTACCGTAAGCAATAACGCGGCAAACAAAGCAAATACGGCGGTTGTTACTTCTAATAAGGCGATGGTAAACAATGCCGCGCCTGTTTCAAACACCGTGAAGACGCCGACCGTCAATAACACTCCGACGGACAAATCGGACGCGGAAAAAATCGATGGTCAGCTTCAGACGGGAAAAACCGAATCGCTGATTTTGTATGTCGGCAAGGAATCGGGCGATTACGCGGCGTATTGTTTTCCGAACGATTCGGATGCCGGTCGTAAAATTTTTGCCGAATGCAAAGACGGCGACCAGTGCGAAGTTACCGGAGAAGTCGCCGAGGGCAAATGCACCGTTCCGGGACTCGAAGCCAACCTCTCCGCCAGCGCCAGATTTGTCAATGTTTTGTCGGTTAAAAAACTTGCCGCCGCCAAAAAGTAAATTCGCATCAAAGACAAAAGCAAATAAAGACAAAACTTATGAAAACTAAAATTTTATTATTGACCGCGCTTATTCTGACAATCTGTTCCGTCGGATTTGCACAGTCAAAAACAAAGGCAAAAGCAAAGACAACGATAGCGCCCGACGCGGTTGTCAGGAATTTATACAAGGCGAAGAACAGTTCGAGTCCGTTTTTTCAGAGAAAAAGCCGCGCGCTGGTCGATAAATATTTTACAAAGGATTTCGGCGATTTGATTTGGAGAGAAGCGCCGACCGCCGACGGGCTTGGAGCGTTGGATTTCGACCCGCTTTATAACGCGCAGGACGAAAAAATTACCAATTTCAAAATCGGAAAACCCGAATACGGCGAAGGCAATCTGAAAGTCGCTGACGTTGCGGTTACGTTCAAAAACATGGGCAAAGCGGAAACCGTTTTGTTCCGTCTCGAACAGGACAGCCGCAAAATTTGGAAAATCAGCAACATTCTTTACCCGTCCACAAACAACACGCTCAAAGATATTCTGTCCGGCGCGTAAGTACAGAATGATGAAGTATGAACGATGAATGATGAACGGAAGAATTTGTCTTTACTTCATCATTCATCGTTCCTACTTCATCATTTATTTAATCGGGAAGTTTTGTAATATGATAGGCGGCTCCTTCGACTCCGTGAAAATCGACACAGCCGAGAAACTTTGAGCCGAGTTTTTCGACGACTCTCCGGGCGCGGTTGTGTTCCGGTCTGGTATAGGCTTTTACTTCCGTAAAGCCGAGCTTTTCGAAACCGTATTTTACACACGCCTTCGCCGCCTCGCACGCCAGTTCCTGTCCCCAGAATTTTTCGTGCATGGCGCAAATCAAATCCGGTATGCCTTCTTCACATCGAAAACCGCAGAATCCGATATATTCTCCGCTCTCCAAATCAAACATCGACCATCTGCCGTAGCCTCGCGTTTCCCACGCCTGAACCGCCAGTTTGTGCATTCGGTCAATTTCTTCATAGGATGGAATGCATCCCGCTTCCAAACCGACAAACCGCATCACCGCGCCGCACGAAAAAATCTCTATAAAATCGGACTTGTCCGAATCATTTATCGCGCGCAGATAAAGCCTCGGCGTTCGAATCTCGTGTTTTCCGGGCGCGGCATCTTCGGCGTCGGCAGATGAACTTTCGGGCATCTCCAATGTGATACAGGGAGATAAGGCGGCAGCGGCGATGTTATTAATTGATTTCATCATCTGTTGGTTTTATTTGTCAGCTCAAATTCTGCCCTGATTCGTTCGTAAAAAATAAAAAACCCCGGTTAAGACATAAAAGCGAAAGAATCGCCCTCCAGTCTTAAGACAAACGGCGTGCCGTATTTGAAATGCCTAAAATAAAGGGATTTAGACGATTGGACGAAAAAAGGATAATCAAAGCTCCAGCCAGATTGATTGAAAAATAATCATTCTGACTGTTGCGAAGAATCACATTTTTGCAGAGATTTTCTGTTTCACACAGTTTTAATCGGTTTTATCGCGTGCGACGAGCGAGCGGGCGACCAAGCCGATGCCGCCGGCGAGCAGGACGAGCATTATTATCGTGTTGAAAAGACTGGTCGGCTGAAAATAGATTTGCAGGTTGGTGATGATGCCCGCGAAGATGATGACGACGCCGGTAAAAAGCAGCAGCCAGCCGGCGATTGATTTGCCGTTAAAAAATAAAATGCCGATGCCGAAGATAAGCGGCACAAGCGTTAAACCGAAGGCGCTGTGTCCCCAGATTGTCCAGAAACCGCTGGTTACGGTAACTTGATTGGTTAAAAGATAACCGCCCGCGATGGTCATTCCCAAGCCGATAAAAAACTCGACGATGCCGCCCGGTGTTCCGCCCGCGCCGTTAATTTTCGATTCGTCATCCATAATGTTTTATCAAATCAATATTGAAAGAAATAAGCCGGGAAGGTTAATTTACAATGAATAATAACCGAAAGAGTAGCGCCAATCAAGAAAATTCCGCCTAATTTCCAAACCCGCCGACCTGTCTGAATTTTTTATAAAAACGCTCGTCGTGTCCCCACATTATTTCCTGACGGCACAGCCACGCGTGAGTCAGTTCATGTTTCAGCATATTGACAATCTGTTTGCGGTTGGTTTTGGTATAAAAGCTTTTCTTAACAAAAATGGTCGGAACACGGTGGTCTTTGCAGTCCGTGTAAGCGATGCCTTTTTCGGTGTTCGTGCCTTTTTTTATAATCTGCTCGTCATTGACATAGACGGGAACCGGCGGCATATTGTCGAACAAGGGAAGCAGAGCGTCCGACTCAGCCTGAAGTTTGGCGTCGCGCTCGAATTTTTCGACCGGCGCGTCTTTTTTAACCGCCTGATTCGGCGAGACATTCGCCGCGGGCTGATTCTGAGAGTCGTTAACAGCTTGATTCTGCCCGGTTCGAGCGCATCCGAACCACAAAACGAGCAGCGCAAAGCCAGCCAGCCAAATTATTTTTTTTACAGCTTTATAGTTCATTAAAGAAAAATCTAGGGCGTGCGCGGCGTCGAAGGCGTCGCGCGTTCGGTTAGCATCAGTCCCGTTCCTTATAAAACTCTCTAATCTCGCTCTCCGCCTTCGCCGCCGATTTACTCTGTTTCTGAGGTTTCTCCGTATCGCCTTTTTGCGCTTCGACCGACATTGAGCCGCCGAACAACAGGCAGCAAATTAATAAAAACCGAGCTTTTTTCATATTGTTTCTCAAATCATTTTTTAATGTGTCCCGAACACATAAATCGCGTAGCCCTCAGCCAGCGTGCGAAACATCGTCTTTAAGAGAATCTTCGGCATTTTTATCGAGCCGTAATCTATCGCGCGCTCGATGATAGAGATTTTTTCGGCGAGATGATAGCCGTTTTCAAGGAATATCTTTTCGGGCTGGTCGGCGGCAAATTTAAATTCCGCGCCCATACTCGTAATCTTGTCGTGAACCGCCCCGCGATATTTTTCGATAAAGTCTTTGCTCGTCAGGTCGCCAATCAGCTTGTGTCGCGGAAAAAGGCGGCGCAGCGTTTGCGTCATCTGCATGATTTCACTTTCGTCGAGATAAGCGAAGACGCCTTCGACGACGAAAACTACGGAGCGGCGGTTTGAAAAAGGTGAGAGTTTTTCTTCGAGCGATTCGGTCGAAAAATCTATCGGGATGCGCCGCAGCTCGTTCGGGCAGCCGGCGGCGGGCAATCGCTCGTTTTTATAATCGATGATTTGCGGCTCGTCAAATTCCAGCCACGCGCCGCCTTTGAGCCGGAACGCGCGACTGTCAAATCCCGCGCCTATCAGCACAATCGTCAAATCAGGATTGGCAAGCAGCTCGCCGCGCAGAAAGTCGTCAATAATACGCGCCCGCGCGACGTTTGAAGCGTTTGGGTTTGCTTCGTCCTTAAAATCTTCAAAGACCCGCAGCCCGTCCTCGTTCATAAAATCCTTCGCGTAAACGTCGCCGCAAACGGGATTATCGCTCGCCGCATCCTGCATCCGCACGCCGCAGCAATAAAAGGCTGTCTTTGAAATAGGTTTCATATATGCTTCGCCCGCCGTTGCAGATTTTAACACAGCGAATTTAAGATTTCAGTTAAAAAGGCTTGGGAATGACGATTACAAGCTAAAACAAAAAAAGGCGGCAGGATTCGTTTGTTTCAAGGCTATTAAAATCATTAGCGCCGCAAAATTAGGATACTATTGTGTAGCGGGTGGTTTCTTCATCTGTGCGTGTTGTAAATTTTATAGAAAGAAATAATTAGTCAGGGAAATTAACGATGACCGAACGGCTTGGGCGAAATAAAGAAACGGTAACGGCTTTTTACGATTTGATGTTTAATCAATCAAAGCCGCGCGAGGCAATCGAGAAATATACGGGCGATGTTTACATCCAGCACAATCCGCTTGTTGCCGACGGCAAGCAGGCGTTTATCGAATATTTTGAACGGATGGCGCGGGAATATCCTGAAAAGAGGGTTTATTTCAAGCGTGTGATTGCCGAAGGCGACATGGTTGTTCTGCATTGTTTCCAACAGTGGCAGAGCGCGGGCGACTGGGCGGGCATCGATATTTTCAGGCTCGACGCGAACGGGAAGATTGTCGAGCATTGGGACGTTTTGCAGGCTATCCCCGGCGAAGCGGCGAACGGCAATACGATGTTTTAAAGGAGTGATGAAGTATGAACGCTGAATGATGAAGTAAAGACAAGTTTCTTCAGTTCATCATTCATCGTTCATACTTCATCATTTTTAATAAAAAAAGAGAGCCGCTACTTGCTCCCTTTTTTCTGATTAAAATGAAAAGTTACGTCGTATCTCTCTCTCTCTGCGTTGTATTTCTAGAATCCGGTTGCCGCCGAGGAAGTTGTGCCCGTGTCGCTTGTCGCATCGCGCAGGGCTTTTACCCGGTCGTGAACCTGTTGAACCGCCGAATATTGTTTCTGGACGGTTTCCGAAACGTTTGCCGGAAGATTTTCTTCCAGAGCGGTTTTGTACGAGTTTTTGGCGACATCTTCGCCGCGTTCGCATTCGTTCAGGATAGCGTTGTCGTCCTGCCCTGTGATTGCCGATTTGATGTTAATCCAGCCGCGATGCAGCGCGCCCGCGGTGCTCGAAGTGGTTTCCGGGTCGCCGCCGAGCTCTCTGACCAAAGACTGCAATTCGCCCGCGAACTGTGAACGCTGCTGTGAACATTCGTAAAAAAGCGATTTCAAATCGCTGCGCTCGACGCCTTCCGCCGCCTGCTGAAAGCCTTCCTGCCCGTCTTTACAGGTTTCAATCAAATTATTGAGCGTCGAGATAACATCGTCGTTACTCGCCGCCGTATTTGTCGTTCCAAAAGTTTCCGAATCGTTGTTCATATAAAACTAAACCTCCATGAAATGTGCTAAATCAGTCGTCCTTCCCTCAGTTGTCCTACCGATTATGACTTCTACTTAACATTAACAATCGGCGTGCCACGCGAGATTAAGCTTGTTTTCGCTGTATTTTGCAAAAAGCTTAATCTTTGCTGATACGGAATAAGACACACATCGTGTATCGAATTATTGCGCCGCTGATTTCCGCCGCTTATGAATGCCTTCGGCAAATTCCTCAATCATTTTTTTATTAAACGCCGGAATATCTTCGGGCTTGCGGCTCGTAACCAGCCCGTTATCGACGACGACTTCCTCGTCAACCCATTTCGCGCCCGCATTTTCCAAATCGGTTCGAACCGACGCCCAAGACGTAAGCGTTCGTCCTTTGACGACGCCTGCTTCAACCAAAGTCCAGGGCGCGTGGCAGATTGCCGCGACGGGTTTGCCCGCGTCGAAGAACGCTTTGACGAAGCTGACCGCTTTTTCATCCATCCGCAGTTTGTCGGGATTCATCACGCCGCCGGGAAGCTGTAGCGCGTCGAAATCTTCCGCGTTCGCATCGGCGACCGTCAGGTCAACCGTAACCGTATCGCCCCAATCGGTGTGATTCCAGCCTTTTATTTCGCCCGTTTTGAGCGAAACGATTGAAACTTCCGCGCCCGCGTCTTCCAAAGCCTTTTTCGGCTCGAAAAGCTCGCTTTGCTCAAATCCGTCGGTCGCTAAAATCGCAACTTTTATTCCTTCTAATTTGTTTTGCATAACATCTCCTTATCGTATGAATACATCTAAAAATTAAACTGTTTGAGAATGATTCACTCACATTGCTCAATGGAAGAAACAACAATTTATATGCCATAATTGGTTTTCTCGAAAATTTGCTCAAAGCTTTGGTCGAAATTATTGAAATTCGGTCTTGATTGAATATATTTAGCCAGTAAGCATTCGTTCAAAACAGAATTCATGTAATCAATAAGCAGGAACTTTACAGTCTCAATGGAAAAACGCGTGCAGGCGGAAAATGTATCTTGGGAAATTATGCAGGATGATTTGGCTGAAAAACACGGCTTGGCAATTATCCTGACCGACGCAGATACGCCTGAAATACTCAAATCAAACAATAATTCGATGTGCCGACACCTCTACGCATCGGAAGAATTTGCGCCCGAATGCGCGAAATATTGCGGCAGGGCTTTCGAGTGGGCTATCGAAGCCGGCGGAAAAGTCGAATACAAATGCTACGCGGGCTTGAGCTGCGTTGCCGTTCCGGTTACGGAGCGCGCGGCGGCGATTGTCGGCAGGGCTTTTCTAAAATCCGAAGATTATCGAAACGCGACCGGACGCGCCATCGCGGGCGACTGGCAAAAGTTTCAGCCCGACGAGTTTTTTGAAAACGTTCTGCTCAGCGGCTCGTCGAAAAATCTCGAAGCGGCGGCAAATCGTCTGGAACACCTGCGCGGAGACGAAAACGCCGCGCTCGAAAGATTTCTTGAAAAAAATAAAAGCGCCGAAGGAGATGAATTTACCGAGACTGACGAGATAGCAACAATCGTCGAACAGTTTCATCGTTCGACGGCTCAAAACACGATTAACCGCCGGAGCAGCAAGGAAGCCGAAGAAATCGCCGCGTGGCGCTCGCTTTTCGGCTCACTGCTCAATCTGAGCTACGAAAAAGCTTACCAGTCGATTTTGCGGTTCGCGGCAAAACGCTATTCGGTCAAAGATTTGGCGTGGCTGGAGCGTCGCGGAAAACGGCTCGAAACCGCTTTTACCGAAGGGAGATTCAAGACGCGCCAAATTCAAATCAGCATCGCGGCTGACGACACGCATCTGCTCGAAGCCGTTCGCCGGGAATCTTCGCTCGAACTGCGCGAGCGGCAAAGCGTCGAAGAAAATGCCGAGCCGCAGAAAATCCGTCTTTTTCCCGTCGCGGTCGGCAGGGAAGTCTGGAACGCCCTCATCGTCGGCGACCATATCGAGGATGAAGAGACGAAACGGCAAATCGTACGGTTTTGTCATCACGTCGCGCCGGAGCTTGAAATCCTGCGCCTGCGCGAACAGCTTGCGCGTCGCGGCTGGCTCGACCGCGCCGTCCAGCGTTTTAACGACAATCTGGAAAACATCGACGCGGATGATTTCTGGACGCGTCTTGTGCAGATTTCCGCCGAGCTTTTGAAAGCTGAAAGAAGCTCGCTTCTGCTTTTCGACGAAAAATCAAACGCCTTTGTCGTCAAAGCGGCAACGGGCGCGCGCGCCGACATCATCAAGCGCGAAACCGTCGGAGTCGGCGAAAGAGTCGCCGGCACCGTTTTGCACGACGGCAAGCCCGTCGTCGTCGCGGACGTAAATAAAGCCGCTTTTCGCGTCGCTTCGCCCGAATTTAATTACAAAACCGATTCGTTTATAAGCTACCCGATTGCCGTCGGCGGCAGAAAAATCGGCGTTTTGAACGTTACAGACCGCGCCGACGGCGGCGTTTACGGCGAAGAAGATTTGGAGCTGCTCGACGCGATTGCGCCGCAGCTCGGAGTTTTGATTGACCGCCTGACGCTCAAAAATAAAGCGGGCGAATTCGAGCAGTTGTCCGTTACGGACGCGCTGACCGGCTTGCTCAACAGGCGTTATCTGGAAGAACGCCTCTCGGAAGAAATCAAGCGTTCCGACCGCGAAGGCTATCCGATGAGCTTTTTGATGATTGACGTGGACTTTTTTAAGTCGTATAACGATACCTTTGGACACGCGGAAGGCGATAAGGCTTTGAAAATCGCCGCGCACAGTTTGAAGGAAACGCTTCGAAGCGCGGACATCGCGGCGCGTTACGGCGGCGAGGAATTTTCGATTCTGCTTCCGCAGACGACGCCGGACGAAGCGAAAATAATTGCCGAGCGCATTCGCCGGACGGTCGAAGCAAGCGAATTTCCGAATCGAAAGGTTACAGTCAGCATCGGCGTCGCCAGCCTGTCGCACGTTATCGCAACGCCCGACACGATTATCAAGGCGGCTGACAACGCGCTTTATGAAGCAAAGCGGCGCGGCAGAAACAACGTGCAGTTTTACGAGGATTTGAGCGGATGAACAGGACAGGCAGGATAATATAATTTTTTTACTCTGCGTTCTCAGCGGTGAAATAAATTGATGGATTTGAATTACGAAAAAATTTTATCTACCGTCTCAGCCGAAGATTTTATCGGCAGAGCGCGGGAAATGGACGCGATTTGGCGACACGCGGCAGGCGAAAATTCTTCGCGCGCGCTTCTTCTTTTATCCGCGCCCGCGCTTGGCGTATCAGAGGTTCTTCGCCAGACTTACGACCGGCTGTTTTCCGCGCAGGACGAGATAATTCCTTTCTATTTTTCGCTCAGAAAATCCGACAAAACCGTCAGGCAATCCGCGCTTCGATTTTTGCAAAGCTTTCTACAGCAGGCGGTTGCCTTTCGCCGCAAAGATTCGAAGATTCTGGATTTCGGCGGCGATGTCATCGAGCTTTCGCAGCTTGCCGTGCCTTCGGACGGCTATTGGATTGACCGTTTAATCGAGACTTTTCAGAGCGAAAGCAAGCTAAATGATGAGCGCGCATTTGTCCGAAATTGCCTGAGCGCGCCGCTTCGAGCCGCCGCCAATTACGCGCTGAGCTTCGTAATAATCGACGATTTACACGAAGCCGAATATCTTTCGGGCGAAGTCGATTTTGTCGAAGAAATCAAGGAAATATTCTCGCGCTCCGAGATTCTGTTTGTTTTAGCCGGCAGAAGACGCTTTGTTTTAAGCGCGGCGCAGAGCGGAAATTTGAGACTCGACGACGCGGAAATTGTGCAAATCGAGCCGCTATCCTTTGCCGAAGCCGGATTTCTGGCGGAAAATTTAGCCGAAAGATTTGAAGTAAAAATCAACGAGCAAACACGCGATTTAATCGCCACGCAGTTTGGCGGCAGTCCCGCCTTTATAAAATTTATTTTCGAGGCGGCGAGCGATAAAAATCAGGATTTGGACAGCTTTCAGCGCGTCGAGCAGATTTATACGGACGAGCTTTTCGGCGGCAGAATCGGAAAGTTTTACGATAACGTTTTCAGCGAAATCACGCCGAAAATCGAATCGCAGAAAAATATCATCGGACTTTTGTATGACGCTCTGACGATTGAAACGGAAAAAACTCACGTCGAAGCGTGGCAGCTTCGCGCCGGACTTTTTGAGCAGGATTTTTACCGCGCGGTTCGGCTTTTGAACGCGCACGAGATAATTCGCCTTAGTTCGAATCTCGTCGAAGTGATGCAGGAAAACGAGATTTTGACCGATTACATCACATCGCGTTTTCGTCTGGAAACAATCGCCGAAAATCGCGCTCTGGTCGTCGGCGAAACGCTTTCGGAATTTCTCAAACGCGCGCCGCGAACGATGGCGAAATTTTACCGGCGCAGTTCGGCGCTAGGCTTACGCGGGCTTTTGTCGGTTTTTAACTGTCAGGAAACGCCCGTCGTTCTGCTCGATTACGCGAAATTCAGGGAAAGATACAAAGGCGTTGAAACGGAAGAAATTAGCCGGAATTTAGCTGTCGAAGCGGAAAAAATCATTTTGCCGCAAATCGTTTACACGGCGCACACGGTCGCATTTTACCCGGCGATTAATCAGTTTACCGAAAAGGAACGCTCGGCTGTCGCGCTCGGTTTTGAAGAATCGAAATATACGGACGAAGACGAAATCGTCTGGATTGCGGCGGAAATCGATTCAAAATTGGAATCGACGAAGGAACTGACGGAATTTTGGTGCGACCGTCTGGAAATGGTCGCGCTGATGTGCAATTTTCTCAAATACAAATTGTGGCTTATCGCGCCCGAAGGATTTTCGCCCGAAGCATCCGAAGTTTTGCGGGCTAGAAACGCTTTCGGTTCGAGCCGGAAACAGATAGATTTGCTTGTAACTCATCTTGATGCGGAAGGTTTACTGGGCGAAAAGTCGAAAACGGACGAATACGAAATGGTCGTGCCGATGGGCGAAGATACGGAAATGATTGCCGCGCACGCCATCGAAGAAATCGCGCGCCGTCATCATTTTGCGCCGAAAGCGATTAATCAAATCAAAACCGCGCTGGTCGAAGCCTGTATCAACGCGGCTGAACATTCACACAGCCCGGACCGCAAGATTTACCAGAAAATTTCGGTCGAAGACGATAAAATCACGCTCACGATTTCCAATCGCGGATTGCGTCTCGCCGACAAGAGCGCGCAGGAAATCACGCCCGACGAAGGACGGCGCGGCTGGGGCTTGAAGCTGATGAAAACCCTTATGGACGAGGTGAAATTAGAACAGGTTGACGACGGAACGCGCATTTCGATGACGAAATATCTCAAAAAATAGTTGACTTTTCCGGGTTAAAGCTTTACTTTAGCTTTCAGGTCTTAAATCTACTCTGAGAAAGCGAAAAATCCGTGAACACAAATATAAATATTCCTGTTTCTACGATGGGCGAAACGGCAACCGTTTTTGCGACCGATTATATAAACAAGCTGAGCGGCGAGCGCATCGAGCGCGAATGCAAGCGGCAGCTCGACGAAGGATGTAAAACGCTGGTCGTCAATTTTGCCGAAACCGAAATCGTCAACAGCATCGGTGTTTCGATACTTCTGGGCGTCATCGACGCGGCATCGAACGCGGGCGCAAAAGTCGTGTTTTCCGATGTAAATGATGATACAATCGAGCTGTTCGAGCTGTTGGGATTGACGAATCACGTAGTAGTTCAATGATGAATTATGAACGATGAATGATGAACGAAAGACAATTTCTTCAGTTCATCGTTCATCGTTCATCATTCATCGTTCAAATTTATGGCTGAAAATCAACAAAAACTAATCCATACTTTCGGCGCGCTGGCTGAGCTCGGCAACGAGGTCGCGCATAAACAGAATTTTCAGGATATGATTCGCACGTCGCTTCATCTTCTGCTTGGCTCGCTGGCGATTATGCGCGGCGGTGTGGCGCGTTATTCGCGCTTCGGGCACGAGCTGAATATGCTCTCGGTGCGCGGTCTCGGCGAAGATTTTCCGCTTAGTTTATCGCTTTGCTATGAGGACGAACGGCAGTTTTTGATTAACGGGCTTGCGCCGATTGAAGTCGCGCAGGCGAAAGTTCTGCCGTTTTTTCAGGTTTACGACCGCAGCTTTGAAGCGAAAAAAGTTGAATTGCTTGTTCCGCTTGTTATCCGCGATGAAATAGTCGGCGTTGTTCTGCTCGGCGAAAAAGCGAACGGCGAGCCGTATTCAAGTTATGACAAAGACATAATCTGCGCGATGGCGCGGCACATCGGCGTCGGAATAGCGCAGAGAAATCTGATGGCGGAGCTGGAACGCCGCGCCGACGAAAATCGCCGTCTTTATGAAGATTTGCGGATGACTTATAAAGATACGGTTAAAGCGTTTGCGACGGCGATTGACTGCAAGGACAAATACACGGAAGGTCATTCGGTCAGAGTCGGGAAATATTCGGAAATTATCGCGCAGGAACTCGGCTGGAATGAAGAGCAAATCGAAGGCGTCGCGGTTGCAGGCTATCTGCACGATGTTGGGAAACTGACGGTCGAGCGCAATATTATCAACGCGCCGTATCGAATCAACGCCAAAGAATCCGCCGAACTCAACAAGCATCCCGGCGTCGGCTACGAAATTCTTCTGCCGATTCATCATCCTTACACGGACGTTCCGCTCGCCGCAAAATATCATCACGAACGCCTCGACGGGCGCGGTTATCCCGACGGTTTGGAAGACCGCGAGATTCCGTATATCGCAAAAATAGTAAACTTAGCCGATTCTTTCGACGCGATGACGACCGACCGACCTTACAAACGCCGTCGCCCGGCAAACGAAGTCGTCGAAGATTTGCAGCGAAACGCGGGCAAACAATTCGCGCCCGAACTTGTTACGGCTTTTTGCGGCGGAATGTTAAAGGAATTGACGGGCGAAACAAAGCAAAAACGCTTTCGCCGTATGCTCGGCAAGGATTATATGGAAGCCGAAGGAATCGTCCCGATGCTCAAAAGCGCGCTCAACGGAATGAATCCGACTTCGAGTTTGACGCTTGTTAGTTTAGATTAGTGGCAGAGTTTATCGGCGTAATATCAATAAATTAAGTGATTGCAGAATTTTTTAAACAAGCCTTAGTTCTATTGAGTCTTTATAATCTAGCTATAAATTATTTCCAAACCATAGCTCGTATAGCCGCGGATTGACTTTGCCACAATTGCTGAGAAATTGCGGCGCATCTATAGTGACGGAGAGAGTCTTTAAAGCGTCTGTAAGGTCTTTTAAATCCTTCTTTGTAGCTTCGTCCATTAGATTATTACAAGTCCGTAACTGTGAATTATTCGGAGCTTTGTCATGAACATTTTCGATGCCGGGAACAATAAATCCTTTACTCTTTAACTGTTGTCCTATATCATTCGCCCGCTTGCGTTGGTCTTCGTTGGCTATTTGAATGTAAATGCGTGCCGGACTTTGTTCGATGTTCTTTTCGGCTTTTTTCTCTATTTGCTCTTTCTGCTCTTTGGGAATTGCGTCTTTGATTGCTTGTAATCCACGAATTTCTTCATCCAGTTCTTGTTTTTTTTTAACCTGCGATTCAATCTGATTCTGATTCTCGCTGATTTGCTTATTAAGACTGACAAGCCAGTAAGAACTAACAGCTATTAACACTATAAAGACAATTAAAACTAATACCGAGGCATATTGCAGCACACGTTGAATACTTTCCAATCGCCTGAGATTGAGTTTGGGCGGCGATGATGTCGGAACTGAGACATTGCCTGTTTCGTCACCTTCTTTTTCGCGTATTGCTTCTTCTTGCGCCATAAAAATCATCCTCCGTATATGCGTCCCTGAGCGATTTGCCCTGCGTCGCCGAGCGAGCGTGAGATAATCTGCAAAATAGAAAATAAAATCGCCGCGTCGAAAGCACCAAAAAGAGACCCAAGAACAACTTGCACCAGAAGCGTCGGTATTAATATTAAGGCGACAATCAGCAGCACTAGTATGAGTACAAATAATCCAATCAGGGTGTATAAAATCGAATGTTTATATGTAGTAGCTTGGACTAATCCGGCGAAAAATTCCGCCTTGCTGCTTTCGCTGCTGGTAATTTTAGCGACGGCTCCTTTATGTTGCGCCACAATCTGAACTTTCTTAGTTTCCAGCTTCTTCGTATCCTTAAGTGCCTCGAGCAAACTTTCTTTGGCTTCGGTAAAGCTGTCGTGGCTCGGGACGCAGATACTATCAAAACTTTTAAGTCCGTAAAGCGGATATTTCGGAGGTTTTTTCTCGTTTAAATAAATCGGTATGACACGATGCGTATATGGATAGCTACTCGACATTTCAATGGCGATGGCAATCTCTTCAATCGCGTAATGTGCGTTTTCTGTGTTGGGGGTGACGAGGGCAAGGCTGATAAGCGATGAACGCTGAGCTTTAGACAATTTAGAATTCCAACGACTGCCCGCAAGTCTATCTTTATCATCAAGAAAAACTTTTGCCGTCGGATTTAATTCAGCATAAAGATTTTTTGCCGCCTCTGAATCTTCGCCGGCGTGAATGAGAAAAAAATCCCATTCATAGTCGGGCTTGGTCTGTTGTAATGTCGCAGATTCTTCAGTCATGGGCAATACGTGTTAAATCTCTACGCGTTGCTGTGAAAGTTTTTATGCTAAATACTTCTGACAAAGCAACAATTAGTTTAGCTTTCTAATTCTTTTCCCAAAATAAATTTGTTTGATTAAGTGTTTATACTCTACTAATCCTCTCAAGTCAAGTAAATTTTCTATTGAGATAAAAGCCACTTCTCAGCCACGTTAAAATCATTAAAAATCTTTCCGTACATTCCGCGATTGACGGCGACAAGCTCGCCGAACTCGTTCGAACCCTGCTGTTCGATATGTCGGTCAACAAAAGCGATTCGAATTCCGTAAAAACCCAACTGCGGGATTTCCGAAGCCAGTTTATACATTTCGCCCATCGAAATCGCTTCGGGAATGTCTTCTTCGATTAAAACCTTTTTGACCTCTTTCTTCGAACATTCGTCGGCAACTTCCTACCAGTATCGCAGCGAAATATCTTAACTGTCGTGCTCGCCCGAAACATAGACGTATAAATATTCGGGGCGATATTCGAAAGAAATGTTATACGAATCGGGCGAATCGGAATTGGGGACTATCATAATTTTTAAAGATGGCAACTACCAAACATGGAAGCAAAAGTTTTAGATTGACAATTATTTTTCGAGCAGTTTGACGAATTTTTTAGCCGCCAGCGAAAGCGTCCGGTCGCTTCGGTAAATTATTCCGACCGGGCGAATCCATTCTTTTTCGGCAAGCTCGACGACGGCGAGCTGTTTGTTTTTTTCTTCGTCCATAACCGACGGATGCGGGACGATTGCCAGACCGAAACCGACTTCGACGGCGCGTTTTATCGTCTCGATATTGTCGAATTCGGCAACTTTTCTAATCGTAACGCCGTGAGATTTCAATATTTTATCGGTCGCCTTGCGCGTCGGAATGTCGCGCTCGAAAAGCACGAAATCGTGCCCGTCCAGCTCTCTTGCTTTTATTTCCTCGCGTTCCGCAAATTCGTGGTCGGGCGGGCAAATCAAAACGAGACGGTCGCCGGTCATCGGCACAATCGCCAGCCCGCGTTTCGGTTCGGGAAATGTAACGACGCCAAGCTCGACCGAGCCGTTCAGAACGTCGCGCACAACGCGCGTCATCCTTGAATATTCCAAATCAATCTTGGCGGCGGGAAATTTCGTCATAAATTCGCGCACCTTCGGCGGAAGCTCGTGCAGCCCGACGCTGTAAACGGTGGCGACTTTTACAGTTCCGCTGATTTTCCCGACCAGCCCGCGCATACTTTCCTGAAGCTGGTCAAAACTCGCCAGAACATTTTTCGCCTCACGATAAAAAACCTCGCCCGAAGGCGTCAAGCGCACTTCGCGCCGACCGCGCACGCGCTCTAACAACCGGCGGTTAAATTTGTCTTCCAACGTGCGCACCTGCTGGCTCACCGCCGACTGCGTAACAAAATTCCGCTCCGCCGCGAGCGAAAAGCTCTGCATATCAACAAGGTCGCAAAATACTTTTAAGGTTTCAATGTGCATTTTTTCATTTATCATTGAACATTTATCATTTATCAATATCGCTGAGTTTTTTTTGATAAATGATAAATGATAAATGTTCAATGTAATAATAAGTTTTTCTACACAATATGTGCAAGAGAATTCATTTTATCTTATTAAAAAAACGAAGTATGATAGAAATTCTGAGGATTTTCGATTTTAGATTTGCGATTTGGCGGTTAAAATTTCAGAATATTTATCACAGGTTAGAATAAAATCGAAAGATTCTAAATAAAATGGCAATTAAACTTAGCAGAACATTTTTGCTCCGCAAATTGCACCAGTTGACGGGAATCGTCCCGCTCGGCGCGTTTTTTCTGGTGCATATGTATACAAACTCGGCGGCGCTCGGCGGCGCGTCGAGCTTTAATAAGCACGTTAAGGATATTCACGACATTCCTTATCTGTTGTTCGTCGAGATTTTCGGCATCTTTCTGCCGCTCGTTTTCCACTCGGTTTACGGCGTGATTATCTCGGCTGAAGCGCGTCCGAACATCGGAAATTACAATTACGGGCGCAACTGGTTTTATATTTTTCAGCGCGTTACGGGCATTTTCCTGTTTTTCTTTTTGCTGTTTCATATTTTGAATCTGCGTTTCGGCATAATTCCGGGACTCGAATCGTTTGGAAATCCGGTCGCCGGAAATGCCGACAAAGCTTTTACGATTGTCGCGGCTGAATTTAAGAATATTATTGTTTTGCTTTTTTATATTTTAGGCGTCGGCGCGACCGCGTGGCATCTGGCTTACGGCTTTTTCCTTTTTGCGGTTGACTGGGGAATTTTAATCGGCGAAAAGGCGCAGAAATACGCGCTCTACGCCTGCATCGGACTTTCGGTATTTTTATTCGCGGTCGGAACAAACGCGGCGGTCGCCTTTGTTCGTCCGTGCGGATTGCTTCCGCAGGCATTTTGCAGCGAGGCGGAAAAACAAGGCGTAGTCGTACCAACGGGCGGGACAAGAAAATTTTAATAAATGGTGAAAATTATGCAGTCAAAATTTGCTGATGTTTTAGAGACAATCGAAGAATTTACAGTTGATGAAAAAGAAACTCTGGTTGATATTTTACAGCATCGTTTGGCAGAAAATCGGCGAAATCAATTATTGGAGGATATAGAGAGTTCGGAAAAAGAATTTGAAGAAGGCTTATGCAAGCCGATGAGCGTTGACGAATTTATGAAAGAGGTTACGCCGTGAAATTGTTGTATTCTCCAACTTTCATAAGAGCCTCGAAACGTTTATTTAAGAGAAACGCGCATCTTGGAGGAGTTGTTCAAACAACATTGAAAACTTTGGAAAAGGATATGTTTAGCCCGAATTTGAAAACCCACAAATTAAAAGGCAGATTTGAAGGTCATTGGTCATGTAGCGCTGCTTATGACATTCGGATAGTTTTCAAGCTTGTAAAATACGAAAACGAAGACGCGATTTTATTACAAACAATAGGTACACACGACGAAGTTTATTGAAAATTATGGCATCGAACGGATTAAAAATAGCGATTGTCGGCGGCGGGCTTGCGGGACTTGCGGCGGCGATGAAAATTGCCGAGGCGGGACACGAAGTAGATTTGATTTCGGTCGTTCCGGTCAAACGCTCGCATTCGGTCTGCGCTCAGGGCGGAATTAACGGCGCGGTCAATACGAAGGGCGAAGGCGATTCGCCGTGGAAACATTTTGACGACACGGTTTACGGCGGCGATTTTCTGGCGAATCAGCCGCCCGTACAGAAAATGTGCGAGATGGCGCCGCAGATTATTTACCTTTTTGACAGGATGGGCGTTCCGTTTTCACGCACGAAAGAAGGTTTGCTCGATTTCCGGCGTTTCGGCGGAACGCTTCATCACCGCACGGCTTTCGCGGGCGCTTCGACCGGACAGCAGCTGCTTTACGGATTGGACGAACAGGTTCGCAAATGGGAAGCCGCCGGAAAAGTCAACAAATACGAAGGCTGGGAAATGCTCTCGCTCGTTCTGGACGATTATCAGGTTTGTCGCGGTCTGATTGCGATGAATTTGCAGACGCTCGAATTAAAGGCTTTTCAAGCTGACGCCGTGATTATGGCGACGGGCGGACCGGGACTTATTTTCGGCAAATCGACCAACTCGATGACCTGCACGGGAAGCGCGGTTTCGGCGGCTTATCAGCAAGGCGCGCGATATGCGAACGGCGAATTTATACAGGTTCACCCGACTTCGATTCCGGGCGAAGACAAATTGCGTTTGATGTCGGAGTCGGCGCGCGGCGAAGGCGGGCGTGTTTGGGTTCCGAAAAATCAGGGCGACGCGCGCAATCCGAAAGACATTCCGACCGCAGAGCGCTGGTATTTTCTCGAAGAAAAATATCCGGCTTACGGCAATCTAGTTCCGCGCGATATTGCCACGCGCGAGATTTTTCAGGTTTGTCTCGAAGGCTACGGCGTCGGCGGCGAAAATCAGGTTTATCTCGATTTGACGCATATCCCGGCGGAAACTTTAACGAGAAAACTGGGCGCGATTCTGGAAATTTACGAAATGTTTGTCGGCGACGACCCGCGATACGTTCCGATGCGAATTTTTCCGGGCGTTCACTATTCGATGGGCGGGCTTTGGGTCGATTTCGAGCAGCGCACGAATATTCCGGGACTTTTCGCGGCGGGCGAGTGCGATTATTCGATTCACGGCGCAAATCGTCTCGGCGCAAACTCACTTGTCAGCTGCGTTTACGGCGGATTTGTCGCCGCGCCTTCGGCGATTGAATACGCAAAAAACGTCGAGCGCGGAAGCAGTGAAACAAATGGAACTCACGAAGCGGAATTGAAGCGTCAGAGAGAAATTAACGCTCAAATCGTTAAAAACGAAGGTGCGGAAAATCAATATAAAATCCACGACGAGCTTGGAAAATGGATGACGGATAACGTAACGGTTGTCCGGTATAATGACCGTTTGAAAGCGACTGACGAGAAAATCGTCGAGCTGATTGACCGTTTTAAACACATTTCCATAAACGATTCGAACCTCTGGGCGACGCAGGCTGTTCCGCACGCGCGGCAGCTTTGGAATATGCTCCAGCTCGCGCGCGTTATCACGCTCGGCGCTCTGAACCGCAACGAATCGCGCGGCGCGCATTACAAACCGGATTTTCCTGACCGCAACGACGAGGAATTTTTGAAAACCACGATTGCCGAATACTCGGAAGAAGCGCCGGTTTTGTCTTACGAAGCGGTGGACATCGGCTTAATCGAGCCGCGCAAGCGTGATTACACGAAAGGCAAAGCGAAAGCGGCGACAACCGAAAAAGGCGGCGCGCCGCAGATTTTGCAGCCGGGAAGCGAGCTGAAACCGGAATCGCCGGGACGCGAAGAAACGTGGGTAAAAGAAGGCAAAAAAGTTGCCGAAGGCGAATCTATCAAAGAAGAAGATTGATTTTGCCCGAGGAACAAATATGATTTTGCGGATTTCAATAAAGTTGGCTTTGGCGTTGGTGATAGCTTTCGCTTCGATTTGCAGCGTTAAAGCGCAGAACAAATGGCTTTGGGATTTTGAAGGGACTTTGGGAAGCGAGAAAATCGGTTTCACGCTGGTTTCGACGAAAACGGACGACATCGACCGCGGCGATAATCTCGAATGCAGCTATTTCTACGTCAAATATTTGAAGGATATTCCGCTTCGGTGCAGTATCGCGCAGGACGGAAACGTTACTTTTGAAGAGCTGGATAAGAGCGGTAAAGTCGCGTCGAGCTTTCGCGGAAAATTTCTGAAAAATGAAATTGATAATGTCGAAGGAAACTGGACAAAAAACGGCGAAACGCAAGGTTTACCGTTTAAGCTAAGATTGCTACAAGGCTCGGGCATTGCCGCCGGAAATCGTTACGAAGATATTGAAGCGCCCGACGCCGCTGAATTTGAGCGAAAGGTTCAGGCTTTTCGTCAAGCGGTTTTGAATGGCGACAGGCGGCAGGTCGCGTCGTTTATCAAATTTCCGATAGAAGTTCGCGTCGGGAAGAAAGCGGTAAAAATAAAGAATAAAGCCGCGCTTTTGCAGAATTACGACAAGATTTTCTATAAAGAGTTTGTTGAAGAAATCCGGCAAACGGTCGCGCACAATATGTTTCATCGCTATGACGGCGCGATGCTCGGACGCGGGAGCGTGTGGTTTTGGGGCAATGGCAAGGTTATTGGAATAAACAATTAATTTATGAGTGAAACAAACGGACACCACGAAAAAAAGCGTTTGGAAAATCCGCCGCAGACGGTCGAGATAAAAATTCAGCGGCGCGATAAAACGGATGCGGCGAGCTACTGGGAAACTTTTGAGATTCCTTACAGGAGAAATCTCAATGTCATTTCCGCTTTAATGGACATTCGCAAAAATCCCGTAACGAAAGACGGCAAGCAGACCACGCCGCCGGTTTGGGATATGAGCTGTCTCGAACAGGTTTGCGGCATCTGCACGATGGTTATAGACGGAAAAGTGCGCCAGTCGTGTTCGGCTTTGATTGACGATTTGCTGCTCGCAAGCGGCGGAAATACGGTAATTTTAGAGCCTATGAGCAAATTTCCGAACGTGCGCGATTTGAAGGTTGACCGTTCGCGGATGTTCGAACATCTCAAACAAGTTCACGCGTGGGTTGAGCTTGACGGCTATCATGATTTGGGCGCGGGCGCGGCGATGTCGAACGAAACGGCGCAGGAGCGTTACGCCTATTCGCGCTGTATGACGTGCGGCTGTTGTCTGGAAGCCTGCCCGCAGTATTCGGAAGACAATTACATCGGACCGCAGGCAATCGCGCAGGCAAAGCTTTTCAATATGCATCCGACCGGGAAATTCACGATTGACGAACGGCTTGAAGGCTTGACGCAGGATGACGGCATCGCAAATTGCGGAAACGCGCAAAACTGCGTACAAGTTTGCCCGATGGGAATTCCGCTGACGCGCGCTATTTACGAAACAAACCGTGACATTACCGTCAACGCTTTGTTCGGCTGGCTTAGAAAATAAAGAAAACAAAAAATAAACCGCTAAATAACACGAAGAAACACTAAATAAAAAGAATTTTATTTGTGTTATGCGCGTGTTATTTAGCGGTTTATTTCTTTTTATTCTTTAATAGCCGGCGCAAAGCTTCGAAGGAATGATTTGAACAGCAGAATGGACGTTTTGAACAGTGGAATGAACGTTTAAAAACGCGGAATGGATAATTTGAACAACGGAATGAGCTTTTGAAAATGCAGGATGAATCGTCAGAACATCAGGATGAACGATTTAAACTACAGAATGAATCGTCAAAAATGCGGAATGAATCGCTAAAACACCGGAATGAGTCGTCAGAATATCGGAATGAGTTATCAGAACAGCGGAATTGAAAGAGAAAACACCGGAATTAGCGGCTAAAACATCGATTTAAGCTTTCTTACTGAATCGTCGAAACGACGGAAATCTCTTCGAATGCGCCTTGCGGAATATTCGGCTTGAATTCGTTGCCGAGAAATTGTTCGGTATCTGCAAAGCTCATCGGGCGCGAGAAATAATAGCCCTGCGCAACTTCGCAGTTAAATTTCTTTAACTGTTCGATTTGATATTCGGTTTCGACGCCTTCGGCAATCACCTTCATCCCGAGGTTTTGCGCGAGCATCATAATCGTCTGAAGAATCTCGACATTGTCGCCTTCCTGCTTGATTGGCGCGATAAAAGAACGGTCGATTTTCAGCGTCGAAATCGGTAATTGCATCAGGTAACTCAGATTCGAATAACCCGTGCCGAAATCGTCGATGTTGATTTCGATGCCGAATTCGCGCAGCTCGTGGAGCATTTTCACGGCTTTATCTTCATATTTGAAAAAGACGGATTCGGTAATTTCGAGCTTGAGCTTGTCGGGCGGAAAACCTGTATCGTCCAATATTTTCTTGATTCTCTGCACGAGGTCGGGCTGTTCGAACTGTTTGCAGGAAAGATTTACGCTCAGGATAAACTGCGAGTTTTTGCCTAGTTTGTCTTTTAGCTGGCGCATCTGCGAGCAGGCGATGTGCAGAACGTATTCGCCGAGCGGGTCGATTAAACCGATTTCTTCGGCTAAAGGAATAAATTTAGCCGGCGCGAGCGTGCCGAATTCCGGGTGTTTCCAGCGGACGAGCGCTTCAAAACCTAAAACCCTCCCGGTTTCAAGCCAGTGAATCGGCTGATAATATACGACCAGTTCTTTTCTTTCAATCGCGCGGCGCAAATCGCTTTCGAGCTGCAAAGTTTCCTTGACGGCTTTGTGCATCGTCTCGTCGAAAACTTCGTGACGGGCTTTTCCGGCGCGTTTTGCCTGATACATTGCCGTGTCCGCGTCGCGCATCATATCAGCCGGAATCAGGTGTTTTTCGGAGTTATGCAGAATGCCGATGCTCGCCGAGCTGTAAACTTCGTGACCGCTTAAATCGAACGGTTTGGCGAATTTTTCTTTGACGCGCTCGGCTATTCGGATAACCTCGTTCGGCTGATGATGTCCTTCGACGAGAATCGTAAATTCGTCGCCGCCTAATCTAGCGACGATGTCGGACGGGCGCAGGCAGTCGCGCAGGCGGTCGGCGATTCCGACCAGAAGCTGGTCGCCGGTCGAATGTCCGAGACTGTCGTTGACGACCTTGAACCGGTCGAGGTCGATGAAAAGAACGCTGACCTTATAATTTCTTATTTCCTGCGCTTTTTGCAAAGCCTTTTCGAGACGCGTCATAAAAAACGCGCGGTTCGGCAAGCCCGTCAGAGCGTCGTGCGTCGCTTCGTATTGAAGCTTTTCTTCGGCGAATTTTCTGCCGGTAATGTCCTGAATCTGGAAAATTAAATTCGGACGCTCGGTCGTCGTCTCGCTTGCGGTCGAAACGCTCCACGAAGCCCAGACGGTTCGCCCTTTTTGGTGAATATATCTCTGCTCCATCTGGCAGTTCGGGATTTTGCCTGTCAGCATTTCGTGAATTTTTACCAGAGTGTTTCCCAAATCTTCTTCAAAGAGCATCGACTGAAAATCCGTCGCCAGAAATTCTTCCGCCGTGTAACCTAAAATCTCGCAGAGCGCGCGATTTACTTTCAGCCATTTTCCCGCCGGCGAAACCAGCGCGATGCCGATTGGAGCGTAATTAAACGCGCTGCGAAAGCGCGCTTCGGATTCGCGCAATGCAACCGATTGTTTTTCTAAAATCTCTGCGTGGTGCTCGGCTTGCTCGGCGTGTTCGTTCGCCATTTCCACGTTTTTCAGATACATCCGGTAAGTCAGATAAATAAAGAAAATTATCGGGAAAGTCGCAATTACCACGACAAAGCCGATGCTGATGGTTAGCTGGAGCAGAACGCCGGCGCTTATCGCTCCGACCAGATATGTGATAAACGTCCATGCGTACTTGGTTTTCCACGTTTCCCAGAACGGTTTTTCGCTTTTCAGCGCGCCGTAAATCGATGCAATAGTTGTATTGCAGAGAAACTGAGTCATCGCCATCAGCGATAAAGCCATTATAAAATTGCCCAGATATTCGCCTCGTCCGTGCATCAGGCTTTTGCCTTCGAGTCCTGCCGTGTGCAAAACCAGAATGACTATCGAGGTCGAAAGAGCCATCGCCGCCATATTAAAAAAGACGGTGAGCTTTTTGTTGCAGAAACGCCACGATGAGAATACGGCTTCGATTGCCGCCAGAACTACGGCAATTTCGCCGCCGTATAAAAGCAGCGCGAAAAAGATAAACGTGTCCGATACGGCAATATGCGATTTGAAGCGCGGAATTTGCAGCGTGATGCGCGAGCCGAGACCGATTGTCAGCGCAAACAGGATGAAAAGATTAAAATTGAATTGCTGGAAGGGAAGATTTATCGCCGCCGTCGCAAGGCACAAAGAGCCTATCCCAAGGATAAACAGCATATAGCTTTTGGTCTTTGACTGCGTGTTCATAGATAGAGTGTAAACAGGAAAACAACTTCAAGTCAGTAACGGCTTATCGTGGGGAGTTTTAAGCTGAGATATAAGGTCGGAATTTTAATTTCCTGTGAGTTTTTACAACTGTAGAAAAATACAGAGGAAGGCTCTTTTGCAAGCCTCCCTCTATTATGGACTATGTTAATAAGATTTGTCCATCGTTTTTTTTAGTTAAACAAAAATTGTCTGGCAGCAATCAGTGTTTTTGTAACCCGCCTTCAAAAAGCTGCGATGAGCGTTTTCGAATTCGATGTTGCTGAGCAGACAAATATGCTGCACCCTGTTTAGTAACTGTTGGCTTAATTCGGATAAGCAGCTCGAACCAACGCCCTGACCGCGATATTCGGGAGCGACGTAAATGCCTTCCAGATAAGCAGTTTCGCTCGTTTCGGCAACGATGTCAGCCTTAAAGACGAGCTTTCCGTTTTCAAAGACCACGAAGGTGCGTTCCTTCTCTATCCTTCTTAAAGTTCTTTTGAGAAAACCTTCGCGGTCTTTTTCCAACGGGTTGACGCCGCTTTCGATTAAAGCGACTTCGGCGTGCGCTTCCGCAATCTGTTCCAGCTCGTCTTCCTTCGCCGGACGAACTTCCCATTTGCAGTCTTGCACGAGAAACGGAAAGTTGAGTTCAAAAAGCAGTTCGGTGCAAACCAGACGCGGTTGCTGACCCGCTCCGGCAAAATAATTCCAGAATTTTTCGGTTGTTTTGCCGTCGGACATCAATAATTTAATCGGTGTTTCGCTCGTTTTCGCGGCGATTGCAAAAGCCATCAGCGAATCCGTAGAGCGCGATTCAATCAATGTCGTGTGTCCGATGAGCGCAACGCCTTCGAGCTTTCCGTTCAGGTTGCGATAACCGTAAAACCTGCCGCGATTATCCGCACTTTCCATTCCGTTGTCCTGAACAAAGCTCGTCATGACGACCGTATGAACGGGACGCATGGCGAGAAATTCGAGGACTTCCTGACGATTTGCTTCCGTGAGCATATTTAATCTGTTTAGTGCAGGAACTGCTTTTATGAAGTTATGGCTTTGGACTGCTTCGAGTCCAAAATGTTGTGTGTTTGTTGCAGTTTGTAATTTCATGACGATTCTCCCTGATATATTCCTGTGAGTTGATTATTCGTCACCAAAAATTACAGAATTAGCCATTGTGCTGTCGCTGATTAAAACGCCGTCGCTAACCAGAACGCCGTCGCTAATCAAAACACCGTCGCCAATCAGAACGCCGTCGCTAATCAGAACGCCGTCGCTAATCAGAACGCCGTCGCTGACCAGAACGCCGTCGCTAATCAAAACGCCGTCGCTGACTAAAACGCCGAACGCCTGAAAGACCGTTCCGCCGCCCAGAGCCGAGCCGTTACTTGTCATATTCTTGGCAGTAATGGTTAAAGCTGCGGGATTAAAGAAATTGCCGTTCAGAATATACTGATGTCCGGCATCGTGCGAAACGCCTTTTTCAAACCACGAATTATTTCGATAAACTTCGTGGAAATTGGCGGCAAGACTTTGACCTTTAAGGAAAGCGTGATTTGTCAAAATTCCCTGCGACCAGCTAAAAGTGGTTCCGCCGACCGTCGATTGCGGCGTCGGGAAAGTCGCACCGGCTGTCAAAAGCGGCATTCCCGGAGTTCCCAGCGTGTTGAAATTAATATCGCTGCGATACGCTTTGGCAAGGCGAACCGCGCCTTCGAGATTTATTTCTCCCGCGCCCTGTTCGAACATATTGTAACCATTGACGGGCTGAGCCGTGTATTCCAGAATCATTTTAGCCATTTGCGGCGTCAGATTCGGATTTACCTGGAAGAGCAGCGCGGCTGAACCGGCGACAACCGGAGTTGCCATCGAAGTTCCGCTCATTGTCATCTGCGCTTCATCAGCATTGACCAAGCCGCCGAGGAGATTGGTTAAAGTCGGTAAAGTCGTTGCCAGAAGGCTTGTTATTTTGGCTCTTGCCGAAGTGATTTTGTTGCCCGGAGCAACCACGTCGGGTTTCATTGCATTGTCGTAAACTTTTCTTCCGGCGGCGTCCGTATAAAAACTGCGTGTCGGTCCGAGCGAGCTGTAACTCGCCATCACGTCGTCACTGCGCGAATCGGTATCTTTAGTGTTAACCGCGCCGACCGTCAAAGCTGACGGCTCGTTGCCCGGCGAGTGAATATGACCGTAGAGTTTTTGTCCTAAAGAGTTTTTGCCTTCGTTTCCGGCTGCGGCAACGACGAGAACGCCGAGCGCGGTTAGCTGCTGAACCTTGCGGCAAACCGGGTCGTTTGTGTAAGAATCGATAGCCAGACCGCCGAGGCTCAGATTGGCAACGCGAACATTATAAGTAGCGCGATTGTCGATTAACCATTGCAGAGCATTAAGCAGCCATGCTGTCTGACCTTTGCCCTGTCCGTCCAAAACTTTCAGATTGATAATATTCGCATTCGGAGCGATGCCGCGATATGTGCTGTCGTTTCCGGCGGCGATGCCCGCAACGTGCGTTCCGTGACCGTAATCGTCGTCGGTTGTGGTCGAAGTCGTTACAAAATTTTTGCTGAAAACGATGCGGCTTCCGCCCGCGTTATTTTTGAAATCTTTATGGCTCGCCAGCAATCCCGAATCGAGAATGGCGATGCCGACGCCCGTTCCGTCGAGCGTGTAAGCTGAACGATTGGCAGATGCGGCTTGTGCGCGCGTTGCGGCTGCGCCAGTTGTATTTTCAAGATGTCCGAGAAAGTTAAGGCTGCGGTCGGGCGACATATAATTAATCATGCCGCTCTGCGCGAGAGCTTCGACGACGCTCAATGGAAGATTGACGACCAATGTGTTGCTGTCGCCGATGCGGTCGGTCAGACGAACTCTGTTTTCCGACAAAATAGCGCGAAGCGTCGGATTGTCGGCATCTCTGGCTTGAAGGATAACGTCAACGCGTTTGTTCATGTCTTTCGACATCATTTCGCGCAAATCGGGCGAAACGTTATCGCCGCGAAATCCTTCGTTCTCTTCTACTTGCGCCGTTTCGGAATTTTTGTTCTGACCGACGCTGATTTTTTCAAACAGCGCGTCAATTTCTGCCTGCGGCTCGATTTTTTCCGCATAAGCGACTGTCGAGCTGCCGCCGATGATGCGAATTCTTCCATTTTGAAGCGCGTTCGCCAGCGCATCGTTCACGCGTGCGCTGCCGACAAAATTTGATAATTCATCGACAAATAAAATCGTATCGTTCTCTGAATTTGAAAGCTCTGCAAAAATGTTTTCGACCGTTTGCGAAACTTCCGCTTTATCCTTCGCGTTTGAGAAAAGCGAAGCGGTTTCGAGCGTCAAAAGACGTTTGCCGATAAGGATTGCCGGAACGTCGCCTTTGGCAAGACGCGCGGCTAAAGCTTCGGCTACCAGCGATTGGCTCGCACCTTTTTCGTCCAGAACAACCGGATGACGCGAGCCGTTCGACGCCAGCGCTTTAATCAATTGATTGACTTCGGCGTCAAAGCTCTGGTTTGCGCGAATTTTGCCCTGTCCGGCTAATTCCGTCAAATCGGCTGTGAATTTATCGACCGTCGGACTAGTTGTCGAGGTTTTTGCAGTGTTGCCGTTGGTGTTTGCCGCAACGCCGACTATATTCAGCGAGAGCATCGTAAACACCAGCGTGAGAGCCACTACTTGGGGAAAAATTGAAAACTTTCTTAGATACAACATTTTTTTATCCTTAACGAATTTAGAACTGATTTCTAAAACGACATCTTGAAAATAAATACAAGAATTGCCGCGAATACATTGGCAACGGTTGTGCCAAACTTGTTTATCACATTAAAAGCCAGTAAATATAAGGGGTTTAAATTAAAGGCGAATTGTTTGCGGAGAATTTGGTTTGGAAGAATTCAGTCAGGATGAAAGAACTATTCGGTCAAATTGAACGACTGACGATATAAAAAAGGAAAGCTTGAAAGACTTTCCTTCGAAATTTTGCTGGTATAAATATGTAAAAACTCCAATAAATTCTACTTCTTTGATTTCCTTCCGTTTGCTTGACAGGAAGTTTCGGGATGAGAAGTTTTTTGTTGTTCACGTTCCTGCATTTCAGCAAAACGTTCCTCAACATATTTGCATCCGACGCCGACGAGTTGTAAATACTTCAAACCCTTTTCGATTTTAGATGCCGTATTTTTTGAATTCGTTACACTTTTCTTTCGCTTGCATTAGCTTTTCATGCAGAAATAATGTGAAAGCGACTTCATTCAGTATAACACAACGAACAAATTTACCTTTTTATCTTAGTTGTATAGCCGGCGGCGAAATATCTTCTTTCGTCAAAAGAGTGAGATTCGTCAATATAATATTGTGTCTCGCCGAAAGAAAATACTTCTGCCGCCGCTTCAAAGATTACTTTACGCTGCCTGATATTTTCTTTAGCTTTTGAACGTCGCCGTTCAAAATAATCACTAAAGAAAATCAACTCATCTTTGTTTCGCGCTTAAATTCCGAGAACGTCAATCAATTCCTGCACCGCGCCCGCGCTCTTTTGCAAAGCCGAGCGTTCTTCGTTGGTCAAACTGATTTCGATAATCTGTTCGACGCCGTTTTTGCCCAATTTTACGGGAACGCCGACAAACAGGTTGTTGATTCCGTATTCGCCTTCGAGATAGACGGCGCACGGCAGGATACGTTTTTTGTCTTTCAAGATTGAAGTCGCCATTTCGACCGCGCCCAAACTCGGAGCGTAAAAAGCCGAGCCGGTTTTGAGAAGTCCGACGATTTCCGCGCCGCCGTTTGCGGTGCGTTTGAGAATCGCGTCAATCTGGTCTTGCGGCAAAAGCTCGGTTATGGGAATTCCCGCGCAGGTCGAATAGCGTGGAAGCGGAACCATCGTGTCGCCGTGTCCGCCGAGAACGAACGCCGTAACGTCTTCGACCGAAACGTCCAATGCTTCGGCTAAGAAACAGCGCATACGAGCCGAATCAAGAACGCCAGCCATTCCCATCACGCGGTTTTTCGGGAATCCCGAACGCTTGTATGCAACCTGCGTCATTGCGTCGAGCGGGTTTGAAACGACGATGATAAAAGAGTTCGGCGAATATTTCGCCACTTCGTCCGTAACTTTTCCGACGATGTCGGCGTTTGTCTTTAAAAGGTCGTCGCGGCTCATTCCGGGTTTGCGCGGCAGTCCGGCGGTGATGATAACGATGTCGGAATCTTTCGTTTCTTCATACGAATTCGCGCCGACGAGCTTTACGTCAAAGCCGTCAATCGGCGCGGCTTGCGCCAAATCCAGAGATTTGCCCTGCGGCGTTCCTTCGACGATGTCAACCAGAACGACATCCGCCAATTCCTTCGCGGCAATCCAGTGCGCGGCGGTTGCGCCGACGTTTCCCGCGCCGACTACAGTAATTTTGTTGCGTCTAATCATTTTTAACAGTCCTCTTAAATTATTGATTTATAAAGTTTTTAAAATATTCAAGCTCATCACAGTCTTTTAGGAAGTTCGAGAAAAGTTCAGAAGAAACTTGTAATCTTTTAAGAATTTTACTTTCAGTTTTTCCAATTCGCAAAAGAAAAGGCGTGATTTTTTCAATTAACTCATTTCGCTTCAGTTCTTTTAATATTCCTAAGGTGCCTTTTACGTTCAAAGTGTGAGCTTTAGCCATATTCCTACCTTTTCTATCATCAATTAAAACTTCCGAAATACCACGTTCACGGGCTTGAATTATTACTTCTGCTTCACCTCTGTCAATTCTTGAGATTGGATTACTTCTTTTATCGTATAGTAATTGAACATCAATGAAATTTCCAATTTCACAGATTTTTAAAAATGAATCATATTCTTGCAAGAACTCATAGAAGCGTCGTTTTATTTTTCCTTTTCTCCCAAATTCTTCTTTAACATACTTTGGAATATAAATTAC
>JBARIW010000040.1:0-30739 GCA_049799955.1 Pyrinomonadaceae bacterium | reverse complement strand
CGATAGAAGTTTGGATTCGACAAAATTTAGAAAAGCGACCGGATTTAAGCCTTTGAGTTGGGAAGAAATGATAAAAATTATGGCGAACGACCCGACTCCTTATGATGAGTGGAGAAAATGAATAATTTAGAGGGAAAAAGAATTCTGGTTACAGGCGGCACAGGCTCGCTCGGGCAGACGCTTGTGAGACGCATTTTGACCGGAGAAATGGGGAAGCCGGCGCAGATAACTGTTTTTTCGCGTGATGAAGCCAAGCAGCATTATATGCGGCTCGATTATCTGCATCGAAGAGCGGCGACGGATGATGTTATTTATCAGAATTCGCAGGATTTATTGAATTTCCGAATCGGTGATGTCAGAGATTATTCGGCGCTGCTTGCGGCAATGCGCGATGTCGATGTTGTTTTCCACGCCGCCGCCTTAAAGCAGGTTCCGTCGTGCGAATATTTCCCGTTTGAAGCGGTTATGACCAATATTTTCGGCGCGCAGAATGTTGTCAGAACAATTCGGGAAAACAATCTGCCGGTCGAAAAGGTCGTCGGCATTTCGACTGATAAAGCCTGCAAACCGATTAATGTGATGGGAATGACAAAGGCTTTGCAGGAAAGAGTTTTAATCGAAGCCAACAGAGATTGCCCGAAAACGAGCTTTACATGCGTCAGATACGGAAATGTGATTGCCTCGCGCGGCTCGATAGTTCCGCTATTTGTCGAGCAGATTCGTCAAAATAAATCCATAACGATAACTTTAGCGGAGATGACACGCTTTTTGCTGAGCCTCGACCGGGCAGTCGATACGGTTTTTGCGGCAATTTCAAGCGGCAAACGAGGTGAAACTTTTATCCCGAAGGTTCCGGCGGCAAAAATAACCGATGTCGCGAAAGCCTTAATGGGCGAAAAGGATTTGCCGATTGTTTACACGGGAATTCGTCCCGGAGAAAAAGTTCACGAAATAATGGTTTCGGAAGAAGAATGTTTTCGAACGGTCGAGCGCGAAGGCTACTACGTAATTATGCCGGTTCTGCCGGAACTGCGTGATGCGGAAGAGTTTACGCCCGCTCTGGAAAGCGAATATTCTTCAAAAGACGATAATATTTCGATTGAGGAATTGAAAAACTTACTCGGCAGCTCCAGCGAAGAAATTGCCAGATTTATAACTGCCGGAAACTGATTTGTCTTAAAAAATATATGAAAATAATGACCATTTTCGGAACGCGACCGGAAATTATCAGGCTCAGCCTGGTAATGAAAATTCTCGACCAACACGCTGAACACATTACCGTTCATACAGGGCAAAATTATCACGAAAGTCTGAGCGATATTTTTATAAAAGATTTGGAAGTTCGCACGCCCGACGTGCATCTCGGAATCATTGCCAAAAGCTTCGGCGACCAGGTCGGGCAGATTTTAGCGAAAACCGATGAAGTTCTGGAACAATATAAACCCGACAGGCTTTTGCTTTTGGGCGATACGAACAGCGCTCTTTCAGCTATTGTCGCCGCCCGTCGCGGAATTCCGATATATCATATGGAAGCAGGAAATCGGTGTTATGACAATCGTGTCCCTGAAGAAGTAAACCGCCGCATTATCGACCATTCGAGCACGATTCTTCTTCCGTACACAGAACGAAGCAAGGAAAATCTTGTCAGCGAAGGCATCGAGCGTGAAAGAATTTTTGTTACAGGAAATCCGATTAAAGAAGTTTTGGATGTTTTTGAGCCGAGAATCGAAAACAGCGACTCTTTGAAAAAATTTGCGGTCGAGCCTTTCGAATATTTTCTTGTAACGCTTCACCGTGCCGAAAACGTCGATTTGCCCGAAAGACTGCAAAATATTTTTCGCGGATTTGCCGAGGTTGTCGAGAAATTCGGAAAGAAAATGCTGGTCAGCGTTCATCCGCGTACGGCTGAAAAGCTGGAAAAATTTAACATCGAAATCGATGCGGATAAAATAAAACTGCTTGAGCCGCTCGGGTTTTTCGATTTTGTAAAGCTTGAAAAAAATGCGCTTGCGGTTTTGACCGATAGCGGAACGGTGCAGGAAGAATGCGCTATTTTCAAAATTCCGAATGTTACCCTGCGCGACGTAACCGAGCGCCCTGAAACCGTCGAGTGCGGAAGCAATATTTTAAGCGGCGCGGAGACCGCATCGATTTTGCGAGCCGTCGAGCTGGCAATCTCACAGCCCGCGAACTGGAACGCGCCAAAGGAATATCTTTCCGAGAATGTCGCGCAGACGGTCGGCAAAATCCTGCTCGGTTATTCGAGCGTCAAAAAACATATTTCGTAAACGGATGTTACCCGACAGTGAATAGCAAACCTGGGAAGTCTATAAAAAAAAATCTTTGGATTGTTACGGAGCTTTATTATCCGGAGGAAACCTCGACCGGCTATTACCTGACCCGAATCGGCGAAGGTTTAGCCGTTGATTTTAACGTCAAAGTGCTCTGCGGGCAGCCGAATTATTTTGTTCGCGGCGTTCGCGCGCCGAAAAAAGAAGTTCACAACAACGTCGGGATTTTCCGCGCATTCGGCACGACGCTCGATAAAAATGTCATTTTATACCGTTTGATTAATATGCTTACCCTGAGCTTTTCGGTATTTTGGAAAGCTTTATTTAATTTTCAAAAAGGCGATAAAATTCTCGTCGTTACGACTCCGCCGAGCCTGCCTTTTATCACCGCGTTTGCGTCCCTGATACGCGGCGGAAGTTACGTTTTGCTGATTCACGACAATTATCCCGAAATTTTAATCGCCGTCGGAAAAACAAAAGAAAGCTCGCTTTTGGTAAGGATTTTGGATTTCTTTAACCGATGGCTTTACAAATATGCGAGCAAAATTATCGTCGTCGGGCGCGATATGCGGCTTCTTATCGAAAAGAAAACCGAAGGGCTGGACATCCCGATTGAATATATACCCAACTGGGCGGAGCTTGAACAGGTAAATCCGCAGCCGCGCGCGGAAAATCGTTTGTTGAAAGAATTAAACTTGCAGGACAAGTTCGTGTTTCTGTACGCAGGGAATATGGGATACCCGAACGATTTGGAAAGTATCATCGAATGCGCCGGAAAACTAAAACAGGATGAGAAATTTCATTTTGTTTTTCTCGGCGCAGGCGTCAAAAGAAAGTGGCTTGAAAAGGAAGTTGAAGAAAACGATTTAACGAATGTAACATTGCTGAGTCCTCGCCCGAGAAGCGAGCAGAATGATTTTCTGAACGCGTGTGATGTCGCCATCGTTTCGCTCGTAAAAAAAATGCGCGGCGTTTCGATGCCGAGCCGAACCTATAACATTTTAGCGGTCGGAAAACCGATTCTGGCGCTCGCCGAGGAAGATTCGGAAGTCGCCGAAGTTGTAAGGGAAGATAATGTCGGCTGGATTGTCCCTCCGAATGAGCCGGAAAAGCTTCTGAAGACGATTAAAAGAATTTACGAAGAAAGAGAAAAAATCGCCGAAATGGAAAAATCTTCGCGCCAAGCCGCGTTGGAAAAATATTCATTGGAGACGGCAATTTTAAATTATAAAAAGACATTAACGTAGGCGCGTCTGATAACGTAGAAGTTTACAAGTTAAGATAAATTTATGAAAGTTTTGGTTACGGGCGCAACAGGATTTGTCGGGAAAGCGATTGTAGCCGGACTTATTAAAGGAAATTTCGGGGTTTTTTGTCTTGGCGGCTTGAGTAAGGAAAATACGGATAAACTGCCGAATTTTTTTAAGGCGGATATTGCAGATACTGAAAGCCTCGGAGCTTTAGACGGAATAAAAAACCTTGACGTAATAATTCATTCTGCGGGTCTGGCGCATCAGTTTGGAGAAGTAAGAAAAGATGATTTTTGGAAAATCAATGTCGAAGGGACAAAAAATGTCGCCCGTTTGGGCGCAGAATTAAAAATAAGACATTTTATACTTATCAGTTCGGTCGCGGTTTACGGGAATGTAAAAAAAAGAGGCGACAAAAAGTTTATCGATGAAAAATTTTTATGCGAACCCGGGAGCATATATGCTCAGAGTAAACTTGAATCCGAGCAAGCGGCAATAGAAATCTGCGAGCAAAATAATATTCCTTTGACAATCTTGCGGCTCTCGACGGTTATCGGCGAAAACGACCGTGGAAATACGGCGCGTTTGATAGAAGCGATTGATAAAAGACTTTTTGTATGGATTGGAAAGGGCGAAAATTATAAAAGCCTGATTTATAAAAACGACGTTGCCGGTGCGTGTTTGAAGATTTTGGATAAAAAAACGAGCAAAACGGAAGTTTTTAATGTTTCAGCCGAGCCGGTTTTGATGAAGGACGTTGTTTCGGAAATATCCGCCGCGCTGAATAAAAAAGTTCCGGGAATGCATGTGTCGGTCAAGCTTTTGGAAAGAGTATTTCGACTCAATTCAAAAGTTTTTCGTCTAAAGAGAGTTTTTAACTTATCCGAAACGACTCAAAAATGGCTGTCGGAAGACGTTTATTCGGGCGATAAAATAGCTTCCGAATACGGGTTTCGCGCTGAAACGCCTGTTTCCGAGGCGATTCGGCGACAGGTCGAAGCTTATAAAAATCGAAAATGCTAAAAATTTCAGCATACATTTCGGCATTTTTATTAACTTATATCGGCGTCGAAATCTTTCGGCGCTGGAGTCTCCGGCGCGGGCTTTTTGATATTCCGAACGAAAGAAGCTCACACGTCGAGCCGACTCCGCGCGGAGGCGGTTTGATAATCGATGTCGTCTGCCTGACCGTATTTCTTATTTATTGCCTGATTTTTCATGTAAACGATTACTGGTCTTACTTTGTCGGCGCGGTAATCGTCGCCCTCGTAAGCTGGCTGGACGATTTATATACGGTTTCGAGTATCCGGCGTTTTTTATGCCACAGTCTTGCGGCAATTCTGGTCGTTTGGAGTCTCGGATTCTGGGAAACCGTCTATATTCCTTTCGCGGGAACGGTTTTTTTCGGGCAAATCGGTCGGGTCGTAACGTTTTTCTGGATTGTATGGATGATAAACGCATACAACTTTATGGACGGCATTGACGGGATTGCCGGAACGCAGGCTTTAACAGCCGGAATCGGATGGATGGTCGTCGGCAGTTTATACGGAATTGACAATACTGCATTTTACGGAGGCGTCGTCGCCTTTTCGAGCCTCGGGTTTTTGATACATAACTGGCAGCCCGCAAAGATATTTATGGGCGATGTCGGCAGCGCATTTCTTGGCTACACTTTTGCGGTTCTGCCTCTTATAGCCTTAAAAGAAACAGGTAAAGAACAGTTTTTTTTGCCCGTAATCGCGGTTGCGCTTGTTTTGCTGTTTGTCTTCGACAGCATTATCACGCTTTTCAAAAGACTTCTGCGCCGCGAAAAAATCTGGCAGGCGCACCGCGAGCATATTTATCAAAGTTTGGTGATTTCGGGATTTTCACACAGCTTTGTAACAATTATCTACGCGGTAGTTTCGATAACAATTTTAATTTTATTAGTAGTTTGGATTGAAAACAGGCGCAATTTCGGAGATATTGTATTTTTATTTATGGGCGCGCAATTAATTTGTCTTTTTATTTACAGTTACCGACGAAAAAAAATTGACCTCAAAACTGTAAAATGATAGCTTATAAAGTGTTAAAGCCAAATTTCACGGTTTTTACGAATGGAGAACAAGGAAAAATTCGACTCTTTGAAAGGACAATATCATTTTATATTCGAATCCTACGGGGTCAGAATCGGGATTCAGTCGAATAACGAGCGATTTTTGAAAAGAATCGAAAATCATATACCGAACATTGTTCCCAAAGCTTTTATAATTGATAATAATTTGAAAGCCGAGCACGATTTTCTTATCAACGTAAAGAAAAGCGGCTTGTTTGAACTTTATAAAGACGGCGAAAAAATTACAGCCGGCGAATCCGAAGAAAATTTCTTTAATTTTTCATCGAGTAAAATTCGCCTGACGATTGCCGAATACGCCGACTCCAGAGTTTTTATACACGCCGGAGTGGTTGGCTGGAAGGGAAAGGCAATCGTCGTTCCCGCCAGAAGCTATCAGGGTAAAACAACTCTGGTCAAAGAACTGGTTAAGAAAGGCGCGTTGTATTACTCGGACGAATATGCGGTTTTGGATGAGAAAGGCTATGTACATCCCTTTCCCAAAACGCTTTCGATACGCGGGATTATTGATAAATATACGCAGATCGAAACGACCGCCGAGTCGTTCGGCGGAAAAGTCGGAACCGAACCGCTACAGGTCGGCTTGGTTTTATTGACCGAATACGAGCGCGATGCAAAGTGGCAGCCGGAAATTCTGAGCGCCGGAAATGGAATTCTTGAATTGCTTGCACACACGATTCCGGTTAGATATAAGCCGCAATTTTCACTGCAAGTCTTGAATAAATTGACAAATCGTGCCATAATCGCCAAAAGTAAGAGGGGTGAAGCCGAAAATTTTGTTGATTTATTGCTGAAGTTTTACGAAACTAATGTAAGATAAATTTTGCACCTAAAAGGTTTTTCTATTATAATTGTGAATAAATCGGAGGAGAAAAAATGAATAGCTCGCAGGTTCCCGTAGCCCGGAAACAAGGATTAGTCGTCCAGGAAATGCCGGAAGAAGTTTTAATATATGATTTAGACACGAACAAAGCACACTGTTTGAATAAAACGGCTGCGTTTGTTTGGAAGTCTTGTGATGGTAATAAATCGGTTGCCGATATTACGAAATCGTTTGAAAACGATTTCGGCAGCTCGGTAGATGAAGATTTGGTCTGGCTGGCGATTGAACAGCTCGGCGATAAAAATCTTCTGAACGAAAGCTTGCCGACAAGCTTTAAAGGTCAGTCACGACGCGAAGTGATTAAGAAAATCGGTTTCGCAGCCGTGATTGCTCTGCCGGTTGTTGCATCGCTTGCAGCGCCCTCAAGCGCGCTGGCTTCGGCATCGTGCGCTTGTGTTGTGCCGGCTGACTGCGCTGCACAGACGGGCTGCCCTTCACTCGTTAATTGTAACGGAAGCGGCGTCTGCGCTCCGTAAGTTGCCTCTTTTTCAAGTTTTAGAGAGTAGCGATGATTTTTAAAATCATCGCTACTCTCTCTATTTTTTGTAGGATAGATTTAATGTCTCAGACGGAACAAGATAAAAATGATTCCAAATGGCTCATCCTGCATTCAAAATTAAACGAACAAAGAATTAAAGAAGCCTTCAGGATTTTTCGGAAAGAAGGAATCGAACCGGTCTTGATAAAAGGATGGGCGGCGGCGAGATTTTATCCTCAAAGCCATGAAAGATTTTATTCGGACATCGATTTGTGCGTCGCCCCGGAAATTTATCAAAAGGCGTCGATACTTCTAAAAGATAAAAATGTAAAAAAGCTTTTTGTTGATTTACATAAAGGATTTCGCCATCTGGATACAGTTGCGTGGGAAGACTTATTTGAAAATTCAAAGCTTGTAAATTTAGACGAATCGGAGATACGAGTCCTTCGGGTTGAAGACCACCTGCGAATCCTTTGCGTTCACTGGTTAAATGACGGCGGGGTTGAAAAGAAAAAGCTTCTGGATATATTTTATGCTCTCGAAAATCGTCCGGCTGACTTTAACTGGGAAAGATGTCTCGACGCGGTATCAGAGAAAAGAAGAGGCTGGATTGTTTGTACAATCGGTCTGGCGCGGAAATATTTCGGACTTTCATTAAAAGACACGCCAATCGAGACGGAAGCGGAAAAGCTTCCGAATTGGTTGATTAAAACCATCGAAAAGGAATGGGAAAGAGGCGTTAAATTAAAGCCTCTTGTAAAATGTCTGCATGACAGAAAACAGCTTATAGAGCAAATACGGCGGCGAATTCCGCCTAATCCGATACAGGCAACGGTTGAACTGGAAGGAAGCTTTGATGAACGGACGAGAATCTTTTATCAAATAGCAAATACTTTTACGAGAATGATTCCTATGATAAAAAGGATAAAAATGGTTTTAGGCTCACGCAGGAATTTATCTGAATAGATGGTACGGGAAATAACACTAGCTATCGAGAGCGGAATCGGCGGAGGAAGCCTTTCTATCCTGGAGAAAGATTTGGAAATCGATTGCTGGACAGGCTCGTATAAAATTACGAAATCTGAAGAATTGCTTTCGAATATTTCCGAATTGCTTGCAAAAAACAGCCTCGCCAAAAGTGATTTAAAGAAAATAGCCATATCGAGCGGTCCCGGAAGCTATACAGGGGTGCGCACAGGAATTTCCACGGCGAAAGGTTTACAGAAATCTCTTGGACTCGAATTCTACGGCATTTCCGCACTTGAAGCCTTCGTTTTAAAAACAAACCGCGCGGGCGAAGTTTTCACAAGCTTTGCAGCCGGAAGAAATCAGGTTTGCTGGCAGTTCTTTAAAACCGACGGCGACCGCTCGATTGAAAATATAAACACGCCGCAAATTTCTTTTCTAAAAGATTTCTTACTGACAATAAGAAAGCATGAAAACGCCGAATTGATTGTATATAAAGACCTTATACAAACGGATGGAGAAGTCTTGATTGATTTCGGCAGTATAAATCCGTTCAAGATAGAAGAAAATGCCGCAAGATATATCGGTTTGAGAAGCCTGCAAGTCTCGCCTTCGGATGAGATTTTCCCGGTCTATGCGAGAGACGCAAATGCCGTATAGAAAAATCAAAAAAATCAAAAAAATCAAAAAAAACAGAGAGCTCTCGATTGAAATAAAAAGAATGGATGAAGAATCTATCCGTGAAGTAAAAGAAATCGAGATTAAATGCGGTTTGTCTCCTTGGTCGCTTGAAGACTATAAAAAAGAAATTTTAAGAGATGATTCGGTCTGTCTGATTGCAAAAAACAATCTCAAAGTATCCGGTTTTATCATAGCGCGTCTGATAATGCAGGAAGTTGGCGAAACTCCTCAAAATAAAAATGATAGAGAGCTTTTGGATAAAGAGCTTTTGAACGAAGCGGAGATTTATAATCTCGCGGTTTTGCCCGGTAACAGGCAAGAGGGAATAGGGAAGGCTTTATTTAATCAATTTTTAGACAAAACGAAAGAGCTCGGGATTTCCCGCGTGTGGCTCGAAGTCAGGGAATCGAACGCCGCAGCCATTAATTTTTATAAAAAGAACAATTTTCAAAAAATACAGGTCAGAAAGAATTTTTACAGATTTCCGGAGGAAGACGGCTGGGTAATGAGGCTTGAGCTAAAGACATTCGCGGGAGACGGAATTTTACAATAATCGACTTAAAAACAATATATGGGAAACTTGATTCACAAAGCATTTGTAAGATAACATCAAGGTTACAATCCATAGAAATACCGGCAAGTATATTTGTTCAGACGGTCATAAAAAAGGATTGTGAAAAAAACTTCGGAGAAAAGGGAGAAATACTGCCATGGATATGACGACAGTGGATACGGTTCGAGACGAACTTTTAAAGGAAAATCAAGAATTTCGCGAATTAGTACAGCAGCACCAGAGTTATGAAGCGCGTTTAAATGAGTTAGCCGGTTTAACATACCCGAATGATGATGAATTAGTAGAGGAGTCAACCCTTAAGAAAAAGAAGTTATTGATTAAAGACGAGATATACGCAATGATGAACGAATACAGCAAGGCGCATTAAATATCTCTGAAAAACATTAAAATAAAAGGGCGAGTCTTAGCTGACCGCCCTTTTATTTTTTTGGACACTGCTCGCTGAAAGCAAAAAGCCCGTATAGAGTTGGAAAAATCAGTAAATTATTTACAGAAAGAGGACTGCCTGTAAAATAGTTCGCGTCTGATAATGAAATAGAATTAATTGCCTTTCCTGTTTTTAAATCAATAAAAAGAGCTGTACTATCTCCAAAGGCACTGAGTATGGATGTTTTACCTTCTATAAACGGCTTTCCCAAAACCCTTGCAGCAAGTCTCCTCTTCCATAAAATATTGCCTTTGTTATCGGTAAAGTATATAAAGTTATCAAGGGAAGTAATAAGCAAATCCCTGGAAACATTACTGACGCCTGAGATTTTAGCCCCGAACTTCTTTGTCCAGAGCGTTCTGCCGGAATCGATATTTATAACGTTCAGAGTTCCTTTTTCACCCGTCCAAAAAACTCTGCCGTCATCTTTTAAAAAAACATTCAAAACAATTTCGGGGACGCTAAGCTCCTTTCTGAACTGCAAGTCTGAAATTGATAGTAAGAGAAGCTTTCTGTCGTTTGTTCCGATGATAATTATTTCATCTTGAATGTATGAGGTCGATATCTCTTTTCCGGTTTTATATTCGTTGGAAATTTTTCCGTCTTGCGAATTAACGAATATGATACTGCCGTTTGTCGTAACCAGAATAATATCGTTCCCGTGCAGAAACATTTGCGTACCTGAACTTGGATGAGCAAACGTAATATTCCAATTCACGATGCCGCTGGCAATATCGATAGAGCGGAGGGATATTTCCGATTTGCCTAGATTATCAGATACCTTTGTATTCCCGGTATTTTCCCCGGATTCTGTCTCATTTAATACGTATATGTTGCCTCTTCCGGCTTTGAGGCTCGATGTAATGCCATTTCCAAGTTCTGTAGTCCATTGAATCTCGCCGGTTTTTGAGTGCAATGCGATGATTTTCCCATCAAGCAGGGCATAGAAAACAAATTCATTATCAGACGCAATCTCGGTTTGCGCTATCCGGGAAGATTGGTAAGTCCAGCATTGTGTGATGGGTTTTGTCCAATTTATGTTTTCCTGTATATAATTCTTAGCCGGAAGTGAAGCGCTCGGGAATAGATACAAAATAAAAAAAAGAGGGAATGCGCGGAACTTATTTTTTTTCATCGGCAATTCTGAGTTTGTATCCAAAATCTATTATAATATTCAAAATGTAAGCTTAAACCGAAGCTGCTTGACCAACAAAGTCGGATGAGTGTAATATCCGAAAACGTTTGCTAAAATTTTATCTAAATAGGGAGAACAAAGATAATGTCTTTCAACAAAATTATTATTGTCGGAAATCTGGGACGCGACCCGGAGCTTCGATACACGCCGCAGGGAAGCGCCGTCTGCAACTTTTCCGTTGCGACGAATGAAAAAAAACGCGATAAAGCCGGAGAGCTTCAGGACGTTACCACATGGTTTCGCATCACGCTTTGGAATAAACAGGCTGAAAACGCTTCGAAATATCTGACAAAAGGAAGTCCCATCTATATCGAAGGTCGGCTTCGTATCGAGGAATGGACGGATAAGGACGGAAACAACCGTTTTACGCTCGACGTAAATGCGACCGATATGCAGTTTATAAGCGCAGGCAGCCGCGGCGATGAATTTTCCGGCGGGTCGGGCTCGGATTCGGAAAGCGAATTTTCCGGCGGCAAAAACGACTTCGGCGACACATCCGGTTCCTCCGCGCCTTCGGATGATGATATTCCATTTTAATTTACAAATAAATAAGAAAAATAAGAAGAATACGCCGCTGCTCTTTCTTAAAAGCAGCGGCGTATTCTTCTTTAAAACAGAAATACAGAAATACGGAAATCAGGTTCAAATTAAAATTTTCATCCAATCCATTGCCCCATTTTACGGAATTTCTGAAAGCGAAGTTTATTTTTCTCTTTAGTGTCCAGCTTCTCAAGTTCTTCTAAATTGCGTAAAAGAGTTTGTTTTAAGTCTTCCGACACTTTTTTAAAAACTTCCGTCTGTTCCGAATTTAATTTCCAATCAGAGCCTTCGGCAATTATTTCATCAACCAAACCCAGTTCCTGTAAATCTTTGGCGGTCAGACGTAAGCTTTCCGCCGCTCTCGGAGCCTCTGCCGAGTCTTTAAAGAGTATAGCGGCGCAGCCTTCAGGCGTAATAACCGAATAGACGGAATTTTCCATCATCAAAATCCGGTCGCCGACGCCGATTGCAAGCGCGCCGCCCGAACCGCCTTCGCCCAAAACGACAACGATAGTCGAGACTTTCAGATTTGCCATCTCGCGCAAATTAAAAGCGATTGCCTCTGCCTGTCCGCGCTCTTCGGCGTCGATACCCGGATATGCGCCCGGAGTATCGATAAAGGTAATAATCGGTCGCCCGAACTTTTCAGCCAGCTTCATTATTCTAAGCGCTTTTCGATAACCCTCCGGCTTCGGCATCCCGAAATTTCTGAATCGTCTTTGATTTATATCTCTGCCTTTCTGCTGCCCGATAACGGCGACATCAAAATTTCCGATTCGCGCAAAACCGCAAATAATCGCCGTATCGTCGGCGTATCGACGATCTCCGTGCAGCTCGACAAAATCCGTAAAAACTTCCGAAAACAAATCATCCGTATACGGTCTTTCAGGATGCCTCGCAAGCTGAACTCTCTCAAAAGCATTTTTCTCAGAATCTTTCATAAAATTATTTAAATTCTTACAAAATCCATTCGACACGGCAACCCTGATTTTTCAAATCATTCTCAATTTTGCTGGAGCCTTGCGTTCGAAGCGGAAGTGATAACATTTTTAGAGAAAGTTTTTCGTTGAGGATAAAATCAAGGTAAACTTCGCAACTACCTTTACCCTGACTCAAAATCGTAAACAATTTCTCAAAATATAATTCGTCCAAATCCCTTGACGGCAGCGTGATTTTGACATTTCGAGCCTTTAGAGGAATCGCATCTTCAAGTTTTTTTACATCATCCAGAATCATCGTAATTTCTTGTCCCTCATTGGACTCAACCCGACCTTCGACAATTAAAAGAGCATCGTCCTTTAGAATTTCCGAAAATTTTGAATATGTGTCAGCCCATGCAAGACATTTAACACCCGTGGATTGGTCTTCGAGACGAAAAATACAAAAACGATTGCCTTTCTTACTGTGCCTGACCTGAAAACCGGAAACGATGCCGGCAAGAATAATTTTCTCGCCCGTTTTGATTTCTTCGTAATCGCCGACATTTAAAATATTCAGGTCGGCAAGAACTTGTAGATAATTATCCAAAGGATGGTTCGAAAGATAAAAGCCTACCGCCGCTTTTTCTTGTTTTGAGACTTCTGCCTGTGTCCAGGCTGAAACATCCGGCAGTTCAATCTGAAAATCAGCCGCCGCATTTTCATTTGAGCCAAACAGAGCATTTTGCCCGCGCATTTTGTCCTGCAAAACTTTTTGCCCGTGCGAGAGAGCGCCTTCAAGCCCTGCAAATAACATTGCGCGCCAGAGATTTACTTTCATATCCGGCAGCATTAAAGAATCGAAAGCCCCCGCGCAAATTAAGCTTTCCAAACCGCGCTTTCCGATTGTTCCCTGATCGAGCTTAGCCGTAAAGTCATGCAGCGAAGTAAACTTACCTTTTTCTCTGGCTTCGATAATCGATTGGACGCTTGCAGCACCTAAACCTTTGATTGCGCTTAAGCCGAATCTAACGGCATTTTCAAGCGGCGTAAAGCCGGCACCGCTTTCATTTATATCCGGGGGAAGAAACTTTAAGCCCGAAGCACGCAGCTCCGTTGAGTATTTATAAATTTTTGTGGTGTCCTGAGATTCATTGGATAAAACAGCCGCATAAAAATAAGCGGCATAGTGTGCTTTAAGATAAGCAGTCTGAAATGCAAGATAAGCATAGGCGACACTATGGCTACGGTTGAAACCGTAATCGGCAAACTGCGCCATAAGATTAAAAATCTCTGCCGCTTTTTCTTTTTTTATTCCATTTGCGACAGAACCGCTTATAAATTTTTCTTCGTGCTTCGCCATCTCCTCACGTTTCTTCTTGCCCATCGCCCGGCGCATCATATCCGCTTCGCCAAGCGTATAACCGGCGAGCTTCTGAGCAAGCTGCATAATTTGTTCCTGATAGACGAGAATTCCGTATGTATTCTGTAGAATCCCCTTCATTTCGGGCACAATGTAGTTGACACGTTTTTCGCCCCGATGTCTGGAGATGAAGTCATCGACCATGCCGCCGTCGAGCGGTCCGGGGCGATATAAAGCATTTAAAGCGGCTAAATCTTCAAGTTCTTTGGGCTTAAGGCGGCGGCAAATTTCACGCATACCCGAGGATTCAAACTGAAATATGGCTTCGGTTCTCCCATCGCCAAAAAGCTTCATTGTCTTCTCATCGTCCAATGAAATTTTACTCCAGTCTATTTCAATATCCGTGCTAAGCTTAAGAGCATTTAAGCAGTCGTTTATAATCGTTAAGGTGGTCAGAGCCAGAAAATCCATCTTAAGCAGTCCGAGTTTTTCTAAATCGTTCATCGGATACTGGCTCGTTAATTCATTTTTACTTGAAGCGGCAATCGGGACTAATTCGTGCAGCGGCTTTGGTGAAATAACGACACCGGCGGCGTGAACTGAAGAATGCCTGGCACAGCCTTCGAGCCTTCTCGCCAAATCAACCAAGTCTTTAATATTCTTATCAGTCTCCGTAAATTTCTTTAAATCGGAAACCTGTTCCAGTGCCTGAGAAATACTGATATTTCGTCCTCTGACCGGAGGCGGTATTAATTTCGCAATTTTTTCAACGTCTCCATACTGCATATTTAATGCGCGTCCGACATCTTTTATTGCGGCTTTCGACGCCATTGTTCCGAACGTTATTATCTGGCAGACTGAATCGCGCCCGTAAACATCCGTTACATGATTGATTACGTCGCCCCTGCCTTTAACACAAAAATCAATATCGATATCCGGCATTGAAATTCTCTCCGGATTCAGGAATCGTTCAAAAAGCAGATCATACTGCAACGGGTCAACATCTGTTATATCAAGACAATAAGCTACCAGCGAACCTGCCGCCGACCCGCGCCCGGGACCGACCGGAATTCCTTTTTTCTTTGCGTAGCGGATAAAATCCCAGACAATTAAAAAATAGCCCGGAAATTTCATGTTTTTAATCGTGGAAATTTCTCTCTGAATCCGTTCGTGATATTCGTCGAAAGTATATTTGAGTTTTCCCAGCGCCTGCATCGGAAGCCAGATTTTTTCTTTTCTGGTCTCGAACCCCTCCAAGATAACTTTTTCGAAATACTCTTCAATCGTGCGGCAATCGGAATGCTTCGGAATCGGATAGTTCGGTATTGTGAGCGCGCTTTCTTTTGGAAATTCCACATTGCACATTTCCGCAATTTTAAGCGTGTTATTCAATGATTCCGGCAAATCTTTTCCAAAAATATCCCACATTTCCTGCGGCGAACGGACATGAAAATTCGAGCTGCCCATGATTCTACGCGTACCGTCGTTTATCGTTTTTCCTTCACCGATGGCAAGAAGAATTTCGTGCGCGCGCGCGTCATCCTGGTTTAAATAATGCGCGTCATTCGTTGCTACAATCGGAATTTCGTTTTTTCGTGCAAAGGCGATTATTTCTTTTTGAATCTTTTTTTCTTCTTCGAGATTATGGTCCTGAATCTCGATAAAAAATTTTCCTTTGCCGAAAATTTCCTCAAGCTCTTTTGCGGCTTCGACGGCTCTCGGCATATTATCCTGCCGGAGATAATGCCAGATTGCGCCGTTAAAGCCCGAAGACAAAGCTATTAAACCTTTACTTTTTTCCGCCAGAATTTCCGTATCAATCCGCGGCTTGTGATGAAATCCTTCGGTGAAGGCTTTGGAAGCTAAATGGATGAGATTATGATAGCCTTCCATATTTTCCGCCAGCAAAACAAGATTATAATAAGGTCTCTCGCCGGCTTTCAGATGAGATTCTTTGTCAAAGCGGCTGCCGTATATAAAAAACGCTTCGTAGCCGAGAATCGGATGAATTTCCTGCGCTTTCATGGTATTGTAAAACGATATTGCACCGTACATATTGCCGAAATCGGTTACGGCACAGGCTTTCATATCCATCTCATTTAAACGTTTTGCCAGAGGCTTAAGTTGGATTGCGCTTTGCAAAAGGCTATAATCAGAGTGCAGGTGAAGGTGTACGAAATCTTTTGTTTTGAAATTTAAATTCATATAATTCGTTCGCTTGGAAATTCAAAATCCTTATGAAAAAAGTTTATTTAGAAACTTTCGGCTGTCAAATGAACGTCTCGGATTCGGAGCGCGTTGCGACCCTTCTGGAATCGGACGGATTTGAAATGACCTCAAATGAGAATTCGGCTGATATTGTCTTATTAAATACCTGTTCGGTCAGAGAAAAGGCTGAACACAAACTTTATACGAGAGTCGGACAAATTCGCAAATCTCTGGATGAAAAAACCGTCGTCGGAGTTCTCGGATGCGTCGCGCAGCTCGAAGGCGAAACGCTTTTTAAGGGCAATCGCGGCATCGATTTCGTGCTTGGCACAAAAGCGGTCGGACGTATCTCCGGCGCTATCGAAAAAGTTTTTGCGGGCGGAAAAAATATTGCCGATTTAGGCGAAAGAGACGAATTATACGATTGGTCTGTTGCCGATTCGCAGAGACATTCGCCGTATGTCGCGTTTGTCCCGATTATCGAAGGCTGCAATAAATTCTGCACTTACTGCATCGTGCCTTTTTCGAGAGGACGCGAGCGAAGCTTCTCGCCGATAGAGATAATCCGGCAGGTATCCGAGCTAAAGCGGAAGGGTTTTAAGGAAGTACATCTTATCGGGCAGAATGTCAACAGTTATCGTCCAAAAATTGAAACCGGACTCGAACCCTTTCGAGGAGCGACGCCTTTTGCCAGACTGCTTCGGGCTATCGCGGCGACCGGCATGGAGCGTATAAAATTTACGACATCATTTCCCAGAGATTTTCACCCTGATATCGTCGATGCGATAGATGAAAACGAGAATCTCTGCAACTGGGTGCATCTGCCGGTTCAATCGGGCAGCAATCGTGTTCTAAAAGCCATGCGCCGCGGACATTCGATTGAAAGCTATCTGGAGAAAATCGACAAAATAAAAGCTTCGCCGCGAAAAATTTCTCTCTCAACCGATATAATCGTCGGTTTTCCGGGCGAGAGCGCGCAGGATTTTGAAGATACAAAAAAAGTTGTAGAATATTGTCAGTTTGACAGCGCGTATATTTTTAAATATTCACCGAGACCCGGAACGCCTGCCTTTGAGATGGACGATTCCGTTTCATTAAAAGAAAAAACCGAGCGTTTTCTGGCTTTGGAAACTGTCCAGAAAGATAATCAAAATAAGATTTTTAAATCCTATCTCGACACAAAAGTTCGTGTTCTGGTGGAAAAGAAGTCTGATAAAAGAGAGTTTCAATTTTCCGGTCATTCGACCTGTCAAAAAGTCGTGAATTTCGAAGGAACGGATAATCACTTGGGTAAAATTGTTGAAGTCAACATTACCGAATGTAAATCAAACACTTTATTTGGGATTGTTTGTTAACTCATTAAAAATATGTTAGTTGAAGTAAAAATCGGCGCGTTAATCATGGACCCGAACACCAACAATCCGATTGTTGTGCTGAAAGGCGTCGATTCGGAATCTATTTTACCGATTTGGGTCGGCGCTTATGAAGCGAACGCAATCGCTCTGGAAATTGAAAAAATCGTTCCGCAGCGCCCGATGACTCACGATTTGCTGAGAAATCTTATCGTCGAAACGGGATTAAAAGTTCCGCGAGTCATTATCAACGACCTGCGGGATAATACTTTTTATGCTTTAATAGAAATGACGGACGAAAAGGGAAATGCCATCAGCCTCGATGCGAGACCATCGGACGCCATCGCTCTGGCGCTTCGCTTAGACTGCGCTATTTTTGTCGAACAAAAGGTTTTAGATATTTCAGCTTCTTCCCAAACCGAAACTGAAATTGAAGAAACTGCTCAATCGCCGGAAGACTGGCCTGATTTAATCGGTTAATTTTTGGAAATAATCTTACTGAAATGGTAATTGTTATTGCTAATCAAAAAGGCGGTGTCGGTAAGACGACAACGGCAATAAATCTGGCTGCGGCTTGCGCCCTAGCCGGAAAAAAGGTGCTTCTTCTCGATTTAGATCCGCAGGCTAACAGCTCGCTTTCTTTTTTGAGTCCCGAAAGCGTCAACGGCGGCGCGTTTGAATTATTTACCGACGCTAATCAGCCATGGCAGAATTTTACCTACCGGACGGGTGTAAAAAAATTAGATATTGTTCCTGCAAAAATAAATCTTGCAAAGCTTGAAGCGAAATTGGTCGGAGATTTCGATGCGATTTTTCGCTTGCGCGACCGTATCGACCAAATTCGCTCTGAATATGATTTTATATTTATCGATACGCCGCCGACACTCGGACTAATTACCGTGAACGCTCTGGTCGCGGCAAATCATGTCTTAATCCCGATTCAATCGTCTTATTTTGCGCTTGAGGGAACGGACGACCTTCTGGAAACTATCGAGAAAGTCCGCTCTCGTCCAAATCCTGAGCTTAATCTGTTGGGCGTTCTCGTTACGCTTTTTGATAAACGAACCGCGCTTTCCAAAGATGTCGAAGGTCATATTCGCAAAGTATTCGGGAAAAAAGCTTTTAATACGGTTATTTCGCGCAGCGTTCGTCTGGAAGAATCGCCCGCACACAAGGAGACGATTTTTTCGTTCGCGCCAAAATCGTCCGGCTCGATTGAATATACAAAATTGTGCAAGGAGTTTTTAAAGCGTGTCTAAAAAAGGTCTGCCGTCAGGCGTTGTAATGCGCCACGATTCTCATTACGTCGAAGAATTAGCCCGCACAAATCGCTCTGTGGGCAAAATTATCCCGATTGGAAGCATCGAGCCGAACCCGGAACAGCCGCGCGTTGAAATCGGTGATTTGTCCGAACTGGCAAGCTCTATAAAACAAAACGGCGTGCTTGAGCCTCTTTTAGTTAAACCGGTTCGGGAAACAGGCACATGGATGATTATTGCCGGTGAAAGACGCTGGCGGGCGGCAAATCTTGCCGGACTTCGTGAAGTTCCATGTATCGAGCTTGATATAGACGAACAGTCGGTAGCAGAAATCGCTCTGATTGAAAACCTCCAAAGAAAAGATTTAAATATCTGGGAAGAAGCAGACGGCTTGGCTTTTTTGAGTCAAAGATTCGGCTACACGCATGATGAAATCGCAAAAAAAATCAGCAAGAGCCGGACAACCGTTACTGAATCGATGACGATTGCAGGACTTCCTGAAAGCATCCGTGAAAAATGTCGTCAGGCGCAGATAAATGCCAAATCGACGCTGCTGGAAATAGCGCGGCAATTTGACGAAAAAGCGATGCATGATTTTTTGTCGAATATAGAAAAAATCGGTCAGAGTCGTGAAAAGATTCGACAAGCCGCCAGACCTGTTCAGAAAACAAACACGCAGGGCAAAACTTCGAATAAAAATTCAGAAACCAAATCTTTTCGATATGTTTCTGAAAATGAAGATTTTACGGTTGAGATTTATTTTAATAAATCCGCTGAATTTGAAAAGAGAGACGTTCTCAAAGCCTTAAAGGAGGCATTCGATAAAACAAAAAGCTCAGATTAAACCTTTGAAATCAAATACTCAGATAACATAATCTTTATTATCGGACGCGATATATATATTCTAATTTCTGTTCTCTACCCAATCGACTCGTTAGAGCTCTTTGCTACTCCTCAAATTCCAAAATATCTCCGGGCTGACATTCTAAAGCTCTACAGATAGCCTCCAATGTTGATAGCCGAATTGCTTTCGCTTTGCCATTCTTCAACACGGAGATATTCGCCATCGTAATACCGACTTTGTCGGCGAGCTCCGTAACGCTCATTTTCCTTTTCGCCAGCATAACGTCGATGTTAATGATGATTGCCATGTGTCTTTAGACAGTCAGATCGTTCTCAGATTTTATATCCACGGCATTTTGTAAAATCCGCTCAAACACTGCGGCGGCTGTGCCGATGACGGCACACATCAAAATAACGAAGACACCCATCATGACTCCACCGGCAACATCATCCGTCCCGCGTATGAATATGAATATATAGGCTTCCGCCCCGAGAATAAACATCGCCGTAATTAAGGCGCAGTACTTGATGATTCGCAAAGCTCGCACTGAACGCTGGAAAAAGATTTCGTTTCGTCTGGCATACCCTAATATCTTGAATCCCTGGTAAAGACCGACAAAAAACGGGACGAAGGCGAGGTATATATACGCCAAAAACGGATCCTTGAAATATATCTCAAAAAGCGTGGCGTTCACGTTCCTGCCCTCTAGGTGTGGTTCCCAAAGCAAGAAGGTAAAAACGCCTGCGCCGAGAAGTAAAATTACTATCTGAAGGAAGATTGTTGAGCCTCGTTTCATAGTTAATCTTTATTGATGGTCTATATTGTGATTCTATGTTGAGATTTATCGTTTGTCAATATGTTTTTATCGTTATTTGCATACTGTACGACCGAATGAACAGGAGTAAACGCTCTAAAGAAAGGCTCAAAGCGGAACACAGGGCGAGTTTTAGTTCTGTGTTCCGCTTTTTTTGTTCCTCTTTTAGTTCAGTTCCCTTTCGTCAATCCGGCGATGGGAGAAATATTGCCGATTGACGGTCTGAGCTATTAATAAAATTCGAGGCGCGCCGGCGCTTCAAGAAGCGATTGAATACTTTAAGAACAAGATTCAATTTGTAGATTCGGTTGAGGACTTTCAGTTAATATGTTCGTCAAGTAAGGTTTTTCAGTTAAAGAGATTTGTTTATAATAGTCCTTCCACTAATTTTGCCGACCATTTGATTTCAATAAGATACGAATTTCCCTTTGTATTGACTTTGAGTTAAACGGACAATATTTGCCCGTGCCTTTTGACAGTTTTGCTTTTAACAGATAAAATTTCCCTTTTGTTATCTTTCCAAAAGATTCAAATTTTCTATTCAATATAAGGAGTTACAAATATTTTGAGTAACGCAAATTTTTTATTCACATCGGAATCTGTAACCGAAGGACATCCGGATAAAATCGCAGACCAGATTTCTGATGCGATTCTCGACGCGATTCTTGAACAAGACCCGACCGGCAGAGTCGCCTGTGAAACATTAGTGACAACAGGATTAGCGGTCGTTGCGGGAGAAATTACGACCTCCGCGGTTGTTAATTACAAAAAAATCATCCGTGATACGATTGACGAAATCGGTTATAACAATGCCGTTTACGGCTATGATTCAAATACGTGCAGCGTCATCGACGCAATTGGAACGCAGTCGCCGGACATCGCTCAGGGTGTCGATACGGGCGGCGCGGGCGACCAGGGCTTGATGTTCGGTTTCGCTTGTAATGAGACGGACGAGCTGATGCCGCTCCCGATTCAGTTAGCGCATAATCTGACCAGAAGACTTTCCGAAGCACGTCGAAGCGGCGAGCTTCCCTACCTTCGCCCGGACGGCAAATCGCAGGTTACAATCGAATATCGCGATGGAAGACCTTTCCGTGTTGAAGCAGTGGTTATTTCTACGCAGCACGCCGAAGAAGTTTCAACCGAAACACTTCGCTCGGATATTTTGGAAAAAGTCATTAAATCAACCGTTCCGGCTGACCTTTTGGACGAAAACACCAAATATCACATCAACCCGACCGGACGTTTTGTCGTCGGCGGTCCGATGGGCGATGCGGGAGTTACCGGACGCAAAATCATCGTCGATACATACGGCGGCTATGCTCCGCACGGCGGCGGCGCGTTTTCGGGCAAAGACCCGACGAAAGTTGACCGTTCAGCCGCTTATATGGCTCGTTACATCGCAAAAAATATCGTCGCCGCCGGTTTGGCTGAAAAATGTACGGTTCAGCTCGCATACGCAATCGGTGTCGCCGAACCTGTTTCGGTCAGAGTCGATACACACGGAACCGGCAGAGTCGAAGAAGATAAGCTTGCGGAAGCGGTCAGCAAGAATTTCGAATTGACACCGAAAGGCATTATCGAAACTCTCGACCTTCGTAAGCCGATTTTTAAGAAAACGGCTGCCTTCGGTCATTTCGGTCGCACAAACGACGAATTTTCATGGGAAAAAACCGATAAGGTCGATGCTTTGTTAAGCTCTCTAAACGGCTTGGCAAAAGGAATATAAATTTAATTTTGTTCAAAGTTCAAAGTTCAAAGCTCAAGTTTAAAACCTGACTTTGAGCTTTGAACTTTGAACTTTGAACTTTTAAAACACTATGGCAAAAGAAGGAATTTCAATGGAATACGATATAAAAGATATAAACCTTGCCCCGCAAGGCAAACAAAGAATCGAATGGGCAGACCGCGAAATGCCTGTTTTGCGTTTAATCCGCGAGCGTTTCGAAGCGGAAAAACCGCTCGAAGGCATCAGGCTCGTCGCCTGCGCGCATATTACGACCGAAACGGCTAATCTGGCGCGAACGCTTCAGGCAGGCGGCGCGGAAGCAATTCTTATCGCTTCAAACCCGCTTTCGACGCAGGATGACGTTGCCGCTTCGCTCGTCGCCGACTGGGGCATTCCGGTTTTCGCAATGAAAGGCGAATCGACCGATACATATATGAGCCACGTTCGCATGGCGCTGGAAACAAGCCCCGACATCATTATCGACGACGGCTCGGACGTTGTCGCGACGATGCTCAAGGAAAAACCCGAGTTAGCCGGCAAAATCATCGGTACGACCGAAGAAACCACAACCGGCATCGTTCGCCTGAAAGCGATGGAAAAAGCGGGCGTTTTGTCTTTTCCTTCAATTGCCGTTAATGATGCTCAAACAAAACATTTCTTTGATAATCGCTACGGAACGGGACAATCGACGCTCGACGGAATTATCCGCGCGACCAACATTTTGCTTGCCGGCAAAAACTTTGTCGTCGTCGGTTACGGTTGGTGCGGCAAAGGTGTCGCGATGCGCGCGCGCGGAATGGGCGCAAACGTTATCGTTACGGAAATCGACCCGATTAAAGCGATTGAAGCCGTCATGGACGGTTTTCGCGTCGTGCCGATGTCCGAAGCGGCAAAGCTCGGAGATTTCTTTGTTACGGTTACGGGCAACCGCCACGTTATCGATAAAGAACATTTTGAATCGATGCGCGACGGCGCGATTGTCTGCAACAGCGGGCACTTCGATTTGGAATTAAATCTCGAAGCTCTGCGCGAGATGTCCGATTCGGTCGAAACGCGCCGCCCGTTTGTCGAAGAATACATGGGCAAAAGCGGCAAGAGCGTTATCGTTCTCGGCGAAGGTCGCCTGATTAATCTGGCGGCGGCTGAAGGTCATCCGGCGAGCGTGATGGATATGAGCTTTGCCAACCAGGCGCTTTCGGCTGAATATCTGGTTAAAAATAAAGGTCAGCTCGGCGGCAAAGTTCACGTTTTACCGCCTGAAGTCGATCAGGAAATCGCGAGCCTTAAACTTCGCGCGTTAGGCGTAACAATCGACACTTTGACGCCTGAAATGATGGAATATATGACATCTTGGGAAACCGGAACTTAATTTTTGCATAAATTAAATTGTGAAAAAGCGAGGCAAATTTCAGCCTCGCTTTTTTACGTTTTGACTTTTGAAAGCAGAAATATTCCAATCATTGAAAATAAAAGCAGAGGACTCCAGACAGCTATTCGCGGCGCGATTACGCCATTTAAGCCGAACTGCTCAAAGGCGCTTGTAATGCCCATAAAAAGCAGCCAGATTCCGATGGCGTAGCCGACCGTTATCACTCTTCCCTTTCGGCTTAGCGACAGCGCAAACGGTGCCGTGAAAAGCGTTATTACAAAAGGCAAAAAAATTGTCGTGTATTTTTTATCGAGCGCGACCTCGTAATTTCTTCGCTCGACATCGGACTGGCTGATTTGAATTTGCTCTTTTGTTTCCTGCGCGCTCAGATGATTCGGTTTTTTATATAAATATGTAAAAAGATTGGATTTTTCAGCCAGCTCATTGCCTGAAAAATCGAGAATTTCTGATTTTCCGTTATTCCACACAATTCTCTCGGATTTTTCCGCAAACCTGATTTTATCTTTTTCCCAGACTGCTTCCGATGCCTTGTAAACGCTCTTGAGTGTTGAATCGTCTGTAGAAAATTCGTAAACCGTAAGATTTTTTATGTTTTGCGAATCTTTTGCCGAACCTCCGGCTTTTTCAAATGAATAAATTCTTTCGTCGTTAGCGACCCAAAGCTTCCCGTCTTTATTCGCCACAATTCCGCTGCTTCTGATTTGCGACCGCAAAGAATCCTGTCTTTGATTTGCTCCCGGCAGAAGTTTTTCCTGAATTCCCCAGTTAAATAATCCCATCAAAAGCATGATTACAAAACATGGAAAAAGCAGCCTGTAAACGCTCTGCCCCGCTGATGTCCACGTCACAATCTCATTTTGTCTCGATTTAATAATAAATGTCGCCAAAATCGCCACCATTAAAGCTGACGGCGCAATTTGGATGTAAATAAACGGGAGCAGAAAAAATAGATATTTACTTAACAGCGAGACGCCGCCGTCGATAGTTCCGGCGAATTTCCAAAGCTCGAATGCGGTAAAAATCACAAAAATCGAAGTCAGAAATCCGAGCGTCAAAAGAAAATATTTAAGCAAATTGGAAACGATGTCAAAATCAAGAATCCCTGTCGTTAAATCTATATAAAAACTGCCTTTAGAAATTCTGTTTGCCTTCTTTTTGAAATTTACGCTGAAATATTTTTTAAAATCGAACAGAGATTTTCCGATTCCCAAGCTGCTCGATAAAAACAGCCAGATGATTGTTACCGAGCTTAAAATCAAAGGTAAAAGACTGGCGGACAAAACACTTATCGTTTTTGTACGGGCAAGCTGTTCGCCAAGCAGTGTAATCAGATAATATAAAACAAGGCAAAGCAACGCCAGAAAAATACCGAATCCGCGGCTTCCGCGATTGAAACGCAAAACCAGAGCCGTTCCCAAGAGCGCAAAAATAAGCGGCGTTATCGAGAGAATCAATCTTCTCTGTAAAAGCAATTCGGCTTCGGTCTTCTCATTTCCCTCTTTGCTCTGCGCGTATTTGGCAAGCTCTTTTAAGCCCAATTCATCGAGACTTTTATCACTGCCGCTGATTTTTTCTATTAATTCCGCTCTTTTCGTCTTTACTCCGACACGAATTTGCCCGACATTTTGGGAAACGAATTTTTGGGAATTATTTTGAGTCGAGAATTCATTTACAATCGCATTTTCCAGAACAAGCTCGGACAATTCATTATTAGAATCAATTCGCCCGCTTTTTGCCGTTATCAGACGCACTTGGCTGTTTTGTGTGTCTTCATTATAAATAAAGATATTTTTCCACGTGCCTTTTTCGATGTCGCCTTTTTTGACATAAATCGTATAGCCTTTAACTTCCGTGTTAAAAACTCCCGGCTCAATCGGCGATTCGAGTTTATACAATGCTGTCTGGAGCGCAACGCCGCGAACGATTTGCGCGGCGAACGGCACGCCTCTGAGATTTACAAAAAACGCGAAAACCGAAAGCAAAATTCCGAGAATGACAATCGGAATCGTGATTTGCAGATTGCCGACGCCGGCAGCCCTTATCGCCGTCATTTCGCTGTCGCCCTGCATCTTCGACAAACCGATGATGACTCCGACCAGAACAGCCATCGGGCATGTAAAAGCAATGACGTTCGGGATGAGCGCGATTGTCAGCTGCCAGATTAAATTTTTGGGAATACTTGTGCTAAAGAAAATTTCGGAAAAACGGCTTGCCTGCTGAAAAAAAATGACGACACTCAGTAAAAGCCACGAAAAAATAAAATATGGCAAAACTGCTTGAACTAAATATTTTGAAATTAGCAGGCTGAATTTCTTCATTTTTTACTACGGATTTGCCAGCAGAAATTTTTCCTTACCGATTTCTTTTCCGAGGATGTTCGAGATTATTTTTTGAAGCGTGCCGGAAACTTCTTTTACTTCATCTTTTTTTGAACGCGCAAACTCGACAAATTTTGAAGGTGATAATTGCTGCGCGAATAAAAAAATCTGTCTTTGAATCGGCGTTATAATCCAGTAATTACGGCTTTTCTGACAGTTTCGGCACAGAAGATGGAAGTTAATCTGAAGGCTCGCGTCTTCAGTTGAGTTCAATTCCCTCCGGCACTCGTCGCATTTATTCCAATCGGGCAGATAACCGCCCAGACGCAATATCCATAGCTCAAAATATAATGCTACGCTTTCGAGATTTTCAGACGATTCGGCGGCGGCATCAAGACAAACTTTAGCCATCCTGTAAAGTCTTTCGTTCGGGTCGTGCGGCGGGGCGAATTCGGATAATAATTCGGCTAAATACGCAAAATTTTGTAGAAATTCGGGCTCGCTCGCATTTTCAAAATAAGATTTAACGAGTTCAATCTGTCTGATTGAGACGAGCTCTCTTTCTTCTTTTTGAAAATATTCCAACTGGACAATAGAAAACGGCTCGAGCGAGCCGCCGAATTTGCTCTTTAAGCGTTTTGCTCCTTTTGCCACACCGCGAACGAGTCCCTGATGCTGTGTGAGAAAAACCACAATTTTATCGGCTTCCGCCAAACTGTAGCTTTTTAATATTAAAGCCTCTGTTTCGATTAATCCCATTATTCGTTTACCAGGGTAAAAAGTACAAAATCCAGCCTAAAACAAGGCTGACTATAATAAATTGAGCGAATATTTTCAGCCCGTAAATAACTCTCTCTTTCGAACTGCCCGGCGACATTGCCCCGAAGACAATCGAGACGAAAAGAGCGAAACCGATTAAATATAAAAAATGAATCATTTTTTCCTTCCCAGATAAATATCGACGGCATCCATCGCAGCCAGATAATTTAATAATCCCGCAACTTCTAAAAATCGCCCGCCGTATTCAAAAGTCGCCCATGAAGCAACATTCTGCGACGAACCGGACATTAGAAAAAAGCTGATTATGGCTCCCAAACCGTTCCCGGCGCGGGCAAAAATATTCAGCAGATAAAGCAATGCTCCATCCTTGAAATCAAAGCCGGGATAATACGCGCCTCCGCTCAGAATTGCAATAATAAACATTGTCCAGATGACAACTCCGATAACAATTCCGCGTTTCCAGCGACCTTGCCGGATATGCCCGGCTCCGGGAAGAAACCATGATAAAAGACTTACAAAAAACGTGTTGTTCATCTACCCTCTCATTTAACTAAAAACATTAACAGTCGGCAGCGCGACTTCTAAAAACTACTTTGAATCAATAGTGATAAACAATTTAATTTAATAGGTTTAACCTGTTAATAAATTGCTTTAACTTTAATAAAGCAGGTATTTTTTTCTCAATTCCTGAAAATACTTTACGTCATTTTCCCAATAAAGTTTGATTGTGTTCAAATCGGCTTTTTGTTCGATGAATTTTCTTATTTTATCGGTGCCTGAAATAACGTCAAAGGGATTTAAATCATAGACATATTCGTACGGCGGATTTTTCCATTTGAAATCTTCCGTGTACAAATCATAAATTGTTTTAACCATCGCAATGCCTGTTATGACCGGCTCGAAAGCTTCCCGGTCGGGAACATGCACAAAGACGCCGCCGCAAACCGTGTTAGCATGTTTTTGAAACGTCGGCTTAAAGTTTATCGGGCGAAATTTAACTCCCGGAAGTTTAAGCTCTGCGAGAGCTTCGGCTAATTCATCGGCATCGATAAAAGGCGCGCCGACAATTTCAAAAGGTCTTGTCGTTCCCCGACCTTCGGATATTTGCGTTCCTTCAAAATAAACGGTCGCCGGAAAAACTATTGTCGTGTCGGGCGTCGGAATATTCGGCGAAGGCATCACAAAAGGCGCGTCCGTCTCATCAAAAAAATCTTCCCTCGCCCAGTTATCAATCGTTATCACTTCTAAATCGCAGTTGATTGCGTATTCACTATTAAAAAATCTTGCCAGCTCGCCCACAGTCAAGCCGTGGCGCATCGGAATCGGAAATTCACCGACAAAAGACTTATATTCTTTTTCGAGTAAATTCCCTTCCACTTCAATTCCATTTATCGGATTCGGTCGGTCGCAGACAATCATTTTCTTGCCGTATCCGGCGCAGGCTTGCATTGCATTTGCCATCGTATATATAAAAGTATAAACACGACCGCCGACATCCTGTAAATCGAAAACCAACGTGTCTAAATCTTTAAGCATTTCTTCAGTTGGTATTCTCGTCTCGCTATAAAGCGAATAAATCGGCAGGTTCGTTTTTTTATCGACCGAATGTGCCGTTTCAATCATATTGTCCTGCACGTCGCCGCGAATGCCGTGCTGCGGTCCGAAAAGCGCGGCTAAATTTATATCCGGATTTTCAAAAAACAAATCTGCCGCATGGTCAAAATCATGATTGACGGATGCCTGATTACAAATCAAACCGATTCTCTGATTTGCAAAAAGACTTTTGCGTTCACCTAAAGCCTTTTCTAATCCTAATTTAACTTTCTTTTGTTGATGTAAAGCCACAAATAAAATTAACTCCTGTTTGAAACATATTTTGATGCTTCGCTGATAAATTTCTGAAAAATGTTTCGTGATAAAGAGTCGTTCTTCCAGTTAAGCTCCGGGTGCCATTGAACTCCGAGTACAAACTTGTCTTTTCTTGTATCTTCGACGCACTCAATCACTTCATCTCCTGCCCAAGCTGTGGCTTGCAAGTCGTTTCCTACCAGCCTGATAGATTGATGGTGGTGTGAATTTACCTGAACTTTATCCGTTTCTGTTAACGACGACAATAACGTGTTTTCAGCAATATTTATGCTGTGTGAATTTCTATCCGGCGGAATTCCCTGCTCATGTTTCAGCGAATTATGAACTTGCGATTCAATATCCTGAATAAGCGTCCCGCCGCGTGAAACATTTAAAACCTGCATACCAAAACAAATACCTAAAATCGGCATTCCGAGTCTTTCCGCTTCTTCTAAAATCAATAAATCGGTTTCCTCTTTTTCAAACACGACTTTTTTTAATTTCGGATGCGGCTCTTCGTTAAATCTGAGCGGGTCAACATCCGTATCGCTTCCGGGCAGTAAAATTCCGTCCAGATTAGCCATAACCTCCCTGATATACTCCTTCTTCGGAATCAGGCAGATATGAAAAGGCACAGCGCCAAAATGCTCTAAAGCTTCACAATAATCCCGACCGAGATAAAAACGTCCGGTTTCCAGTTCGAGCCGCATTGTCAGACCGATTTTAGGACTTTGCTTCATAAACTTTATAATGTTCAAATAATTTGTGCTCATCTGTCAATTTGAGCATTTGAGTTTAAAGTTTTATCATTGCATTTCTTATGGATTCGAAAAATTATTCGCCATTAATTCGCTCGACTACGGTTTTGCTTGTTCGCAGGAACGACCAGATTGCAATGGCTGGAGACGGGCAGGTTACGCTCGGTGAAACCGTTATTAAAGGCAATGCCAAAAAAGTTCGTCGTATCTTTGAAGGAAAAGTTTTAGCCGGCTTTGCAGGCGCGACTGCCGACGCATTCTCACTTTTAAGTCGTTTTGAAACAAAGCTTGAGCAATATCAGGGGCAGCTTGAGCGTGCCGCCATCGAACTTAGTAAAGATTGGCGAACCGATAAATATTTGCGACATCTTGAAGCCCTTCTGATAGTTTCTGATAAAAAAGACGCTTTTTTAATTTCGGGCAAAGGCGACGTAATTTCTTCGGATGAAGGTCTGCTTTCGGTTGGCTCGGGCAGTATGTTCGCTTTGGCGTCAGCCCGCGCTCTGATGAAGCATACAGACCTTTCAGCGAAAGAAATCGCGCTGGAATCATTAAGGATTGCGAGTGAAATTTGTATTTACACAAATTCGGAAATTATTGTTGAAGAAATTTAATTCTCCCGAATAATTGATTTTTATATGGCTATTTATTTGAGTGGCGAGATAAAAGACGCCACGCCAAAAATAAAATTGGATGATTTAACGCCTCGCCAGATTGTCGCCGAACTGGACAAATATGTGGTCGGTCAGGCGAACGCAAAACGCGCCGTTGCCGTCGCTCTACGCAATCGTGTGAGGCGACAGAAGCTTCCTCCCGAAATTGCGCGTGATGTTCTTCCTAAAAATATTTTAATGATCGGTTCTACAGGCGTCGGAAAAACGGAAATTGCGCGAAGGCTTGCAAGGCTTGCCAGCTCGCCTTTTATCAAAATAGAAGCTTCGAAATTCACTGAAGTCGGATATGTCGGGCGCGATGTAGAAAGCATGATACGTGAATTAACCGAAATTGCCGTGGATATGACCAAGCAAAGCGCTTTTGAAGAAGTCATGGAAAGAGCGGCAGAAAATGTGGAAGAAAAAATTCTTGATATACTGCTGCCGCCTTCTGATTCTTACTATCCGATAAATAATGAAAATGAAATTTCTCAGGACATAACGGAAAAAGCCCACACTAACCGAACACGCGAAAAGCTGCGCGAAAAACTCCGGGACGGCGAGCTGGACGAGAGTTTGATTGAAATCGAGACACAAGACCGCTCAACACCGCAAATCGATTTTGTCGGCGGACAAGGCATGGAGGAAATGGGTGTAAATTTCCGTGATATGTTTGGGAATTTGTTTCCTTCGAAAACAGTTCGCCGGAAAATAAAAATTTCCGAAGCCAAAAAATATATGCTCCGGGATGAGCAGGAAAGCCTTATCGATATGGAACAAATTACTCGTTCGGCAATAGAGAAAACAGAATCTACAGGAATTATTTTTCTTGATGAGATTGACAAAATCGCCGGTCGTGAATCAGGAAGCGGCAGCCCTGACGTATCGAGAGAAGGCGTCCAGAGAGATTTACTTCCGATAATTGAAGGCACAACCGTCAATACTCGCTACGGGATGGTAAATACCGATCATATTTTATTTATTGCCGCGGGTGCTTTTCATGTCTCAAAACCTTCAGATTTAATCCCGGAAATTCAGGGACGCTTTCCTATAAGAGTTGAATTGGAAGCCTTAACCCTGGACGACTTTAAGCGAATTCTTATACAGC
>JBARIW010000039.1:0-73147 GCA_049799955.1 Pyrinomonadaceae bacterium | reverse complement strand
TTGAGAGAACGCCAAATCAATACTCTCATTTTGAGAGATACCTGTCAAGGAATTTTCAGCTTTGACCTAAAACATCTCAAGATTTACCATTAAGCTTTCACCAAAAGATTATGGATATTCTTTCTTCTCTAAATCCGCACCAGCGCGAAGCCGTTACGACGACTGAAGGCGCGCTTTTGATTCTTGCGGGCGCGGGTTCGGGCAAAACGCGCGTTATCACGGCTCGCATCGCTTACCTGATTTCTGAAAAAAACGTGCCGCCTTATAACATTCTCGCTGTTACATTTACGAACAAAGCCGCCGGAGAAATGCGTGAGCGTATCGGAACGCTTTTGAAAGATGAAAAGCTTCAATCCGCGCCTTTGATTTCGACCTTTCACAGCCTTTGCGTGCGAATTTTGCGTCAGGACATCGAGCATTTGCAGGAAGGCTATACAAAATCTTTCACGATTTACGACACAAACGATTCTCAGAAAGTTATAAAGGCGTGCATAAAAGATTTGGGCTTGGATGAAAAACAGCTTTCGCCGAGAGCGGTTCAGAGCGCAATCAGCGCGTCGAAAAATCGCGGCGAAGATGTCGAGATGTATGCTTCGCGCGTCGAATATACTGACGAAAAACGTGCTGCGATTGCGCGTGTCTTCAAAATGTATGAAGAGCGTCTGAACAACGCGAACGCGCTCGATTTTGATGATTTGCTTATAAAAACAGTCAGGCTTCTGCGCGTTTCAGAGGACGTAAGGGAAAAATACAACAACAAATTCCGCTATATTCAGGTCGATGAATATCAGGACACGAACGCTTTGCAGTTTGCGCTGATAAAATACCTGACCGAAAAACAGCAGAATATCTGTGTCGTCGGCGACGATTCGCAATGCCTGCCCAAAGGTACGAAAGTTTTAACTCCAAAAGGTTACAAACCAATCGAAGAGATTAAAGAAGAAAGCGAGGTTTTAACCGCAGGCGGACACAGCCGCGTGTTAGTTTCTAATGTCGAAAGAGTTAAGCCTAATATTTACAAGGGTGCCCTTATCAAGCTGACAACAAAAACCGGTAAGACACTTCGCGCCACTCCGAATCATATTTTATACGGAAAGGTTAATCCGCTTCCTGAAAAATATTTCGTTTATTTGATGTATCGACAGGACAAGGGTTACCGAATCGGCATCTCAGTCGGGCTTAGAAATGCAGGTGAAAGACATCAAAACGTTCTGGGATTGCAGGTTCGCAGCAATCAGGAAATGGCTGACAGAATGTGGGTTTTGCGTGTTTGCGATTCGAAATCTGAAGCGGCGTTTTATGAGGTTTTATATTCAAACCGTTATGGAATTCCGACGATGGTTTTTCATCTGAGCGGACGCGCGGGAATGTGTTTCACGCAAGAGCAAATTGATTGTCTTTTCGAAGAAATCGACACAAAGGAAAGAGTTCTGAAAATCTTTGCGGATTTCAATTTATTTTTTGATTACCCGCATTTTCGCCCGAAATCGAGATTTGAAGCAAATCGTTTCGTATTAAATCTAATTAAATTCGGCGACGGAAGAACGTCTCAAAATGCCCCGTGGGGAGGACATCGATTGCAGTTCGGCTCGACCGAAAGAAGTTTTCGCCCGAAATTTGAAGAAGCCGGATTGCCTTGTCGTGAAGGGAAAAAGCGAACTTGGCGAATGGAAACGGCTAGAATAAATTATTCTGATGCATTCGATGTCGCCGGTAAAATCCTGAAAATAGATTCCCGAATTGATTTGTTAAAAAAAGCTTCGCTTGTTAAAGATACGAGAGCGTTTTATGAATTTCCGACAAGCCATTTTCACAAAGGAATGAGCATTGCCGTTTATGAAAACGGCGAAATCGTCGAAGACACAATCGAAAACGTAGAAACTTCGGACTACGAAGGCGAGGTTTTCGACCTCGATATTGCTCATACACATAACTTTATTTGTGAAGATTTTGTCGCACATAATTCAATTTACGGTTTTCGCGGCGCGGACATCGGCAATATTCTTTCATTTGAAGAGCATTATCCGAATTCAAAAGTGATTATGCTCGAACAGAATTATCGCTCGACGCAGACGATTCTCGACCTTGCCGACGCGATTATCAAAAACAATCAGGGACGTAAAGATAAAAAGCTCTGGACATCGAACGCGGGCGGCGAAAAGATTTTTTATCATCAGGCGTTTGATTCGGACGGCGAAGCGCGTTTTGTCGCCGCGCAGATTAACGAGCATCGACGGAGAAATCCGAATAATAAATTTGCTATTCTTTACCGGACGAACGCGCAATCGCGTGTTTTTGAAGAAGCGCTTCGGAGAAACCGGGTCGAATACAACATTGTCGGCGGATTTTCGTTTTACGAGCGAACTGAAATCAAAGACGTTATCGCCTATTTGAAGCTCGCGCTCAATCCGTTTGACGACATCGCGCTGCTTCGCGTTATCAATTCTCCGTCGCGCGGACTCGGCAAAACTTCGCTGGACGAACTCGCTTTTCGCGCCAAAGACTTTGGCGTGTCGATGTGGGAAACCATCGCGCTGATAACGGATGAAAAATTCGACCAGAAACTGAATTTAACGCCGCGCGCGTTGCTCGCTCTTAAAAATTTCAAAAAGCTTATCGAAAATCTGGCGCAAAAAACGCTCGAAACCGCTCAAACCGATAAACCCGTAACAGACGTTGTAATTTCGGCGATTGAAGACACGGGTTATGCGAATATGCTTCGGACGGAAAATTCGGACGAATCGGAAGCGCGGCTGGAAAATCTGGAAGAACTTGTAAACGCCGCCGTCGATTATGATAAACAGGAAGAAAACGGCTTGCGCGATTTTATCGACCACGCCGCGCTGACTTCCGACACAGACAAATTCGACCGCAACGCCGCCGTTACACTGATGACAGTTCATTCGGCAAAAGGGCTTGAATTCCCTGTCGTCTTTCTCGTCGGACTTGAAGACGGAATTTTCCCGCACGCGCGAAGCATCAGCGACCCGAACGAGCTTGAAGAAGAACGTCGTCTGGCTTATGTTGCAATCACCCGCGCAGAAAAGATTTTGTATATCTCGCACGCGATGCGCCGCAGAGTTTACGGCGAGGAAATGGCGGCAGAGCCTTCGCAGTTTTTGAATGAAATGCCGCTCGAATTGATTGAAGATTTATCGCGCGGCTCAAGCTGGCTTTCGTTCGCCAAAAGCAATTCCGTCCAGCAAAACAAACGCGCGGCAACGGCTCTGCGCGGCGAAACCGTTACGGAAAAACCGAAAAATCTCTACACCGGCAAAACCTATAACAGCGCCGAGGCGATTGCCGAATTTTTCAAAAACAAGAAAAGCGGTGATTCACAACAGAGACACGGAGACACGGAGAGCGAAACGAAAAAACCTTTGTCGGGCTTTGATAAATTGAAAGCTCAGTCATCCGACCAGTCGCAAATCGCAAGTCGCAAATCGCAAATCGAACTCGGTTTTGTTCCCGGAACACACGTTCGCCATGAGAAATACGGCAAAGGCTTGGTTCTGAGGCGCGAAGGTTCGGGCGATAATGTAAAATTAACGGTCAGCTTTCCCGGATTCGGGCAAAAGAAGCTGATTGAAAAATTTGCAAAACTGGAAAAGGCGTAAGGCGATTTAAGATTCAAGATTTAAGATTTAAGATTCAAAATTCAAATCCAAATCTTAAATCTTGAATCTTAAATTTTGAATCTTAAATCTTGAATCTTAGTTTTTATACTATGAAAAATAAATATTTACTTTTAACGGCGGCGGCGATTTTGTTCATTTCCGTTTTGGGTTGCAGCTATTTTAACCAAACGCAAAGCAATTCGAATAAAACTCTGCCCGATAAAGCGGTCGATTCGACCGTCGGCGAAGAAAAAATCGGCATTGCCGAATGCGACGAAGCTTTTGACGATTTGACGAAGCTTGCAAACAATGACGAAGACGATATGCTGACTAAAGCCGGAAAACGCGCCGCGCTGAATAAAATCCGCGAAAATCTCAAGCAAAGCATCGAGAAAAACAAAAAGGACAAAACCCAGCAGGCTAAAGAATGCCGCGAATATAAAACGCAGATTGACCGTTTTAAAACTAAAGAATCAACTAACAATTCAACCAATGAAAGTAAAAAGTTTTAATAATTCGGGCGATTTTTGACAAGCTGTACTCGCTCCCAATCATTTTTTTTAATTCCGCCAACTTTTGCCCTGCGAGCAAACTTATTGGCTTTTCGTCTCATCTTGTTGTACAGTTTTCGCGGAAACCTATCTTAAAAACAGGAAAATAAAACAATGAAAATCAGAGTTCTTCTCGCGTTAGTATTGGTGTGTTCAATTTCGATGCAGGCGCAGGTCAAAAGAAATTATTCGGCTAATAAAATCAAACAAACAACCGTCGCAAATCAAGCTTCAAACACGGACGTTCTGCCGATTAAGCGCGTGATTCTTTATTCGAACGGCGTGGCTTATATCGAGCGGCGCGGGATTGTTTCGGGCAATGTCGAGGTCAATCTTTCGTTCAAACAATCTCAGGTTGATGATGTTTTAAAGTCGATGACAGTTTTGGATTTGGGACAGGGCAGAATCGGCGCGGTCAGCTACAATTCTTCGGCTCCGGTTTCGGCGCAGATGTCGGAAATTCCCTTTTCAATCGATTCGGAAACAAACCAGACGGCGGGCGGCGGGCTTGCCGGAGTTTTATCGCAGCTTCAGGGCGCGAAGGTGGCGATTACATCTTCAAAAGGCGCGGCTGTCGGCTCGATTCTCACGGTCGAAAGACGCAGCGCGCAGATTGACGCGACAAAACCGCCGGTTATCACGCATTTTCTCGTTATCGCGTCCGAATCGGGCGAGATTTCGAGCTTTGATTTGGCTGACGTTCGCTCGGTGAAATTGCTCGAAGAAGGAACGAAGCGCGATGTCAGCGAATTTGCCGACGCGTCGGCTTTATCCAGACGCAGAGACGCCAAAACAATCACCGTGACCTCGGACGGCGCGGGACAGCGCGAGATGGTCGTCAGCTATATTATCGCCGCGCCGATTTGGAAAACGACTTATCGCGTCGTTCTGGACGAAGCCGGCAAACCGTTTTTTCAGGGATGGGCGATTGTCGATAACGTCAGCGACGAAGACTGGCAAAACGTGCAGCTATCTTTGGTTTCCGGCTCGCCGATTTCGTTCGTCCAGCCGATTCAGCAGCCCTTTTACCGTTATCGTCCAATCGTTCCGATTCCGAATGATTTGAAACTTACGCCACAGGTTTACGAGCCTCAGGGCGGCGTAGGAAATGGTGAAGGAAATGGAGATGCGGACAGTACATCTAATGTTTCAAAACAACAAATTTCTAATTTGCCCGTGAACGGCAGAAGAACCTCGAATGTTTATCTAACTGACGGGCAGGAATCTTCGAATTCCAGCACGGTAGAAGTAACTGCCGATAGCCCGACCACCATCAGTCAGGCGTTATTAAACAATCAGTCCGGCGTAACGACTGCCGCGACGGGCGAAGAAATCGGTGATTTGTTCGAATATCGAATCGCTCAGCCCGTTACGGTTCTGCGCGACCGTTCGGCTTTGATTCCGATTGTTCAAACGAAAATGGAAGGCGAAAGAATCTCGGTTTATAACGAAGCCGTCAAGCCGGACAGACCTTTCAGCGGACTGCTTTTGAAAAATACAACGAATCTGACGCTCGAAACCGGAAGTCTGACCGTGATTGACCGCGACGCCTACGCGGGCGAAGCCTTGATGGAACGTCTCAAGCCGAAAGAACAAAGATTAATCTCTTACGCGCTCGATTTGGGAACGCACATCCGCGTCCGTTCAAAAGCAGACCGCGAGCCTGCCAAAACGGTCAAAGTTGTCAACGGCGTTCTACAGGTTCAGTATTATCAAACAATCGAAAAAACATACGAGATTTCGAATCAGACCGACCACGCAAAGGTTTTATACATCGAATATCCGCAGCGCGACGGTTGGGAGCTTTCGGAAGATTCGCCGAAACCCGAATACACGACGCAGCGTTATCATCGTTTCCGCGTCGAGCTTGCGGGGCTTGAAGACAAGAAAATTACGATTACCGAAAGACAGTCGCTTTATGAAAGTTACCAGCTCACGTCGCTGACGCGAAATGATTTGGCGCTTTTTATCACGCGCCGGTATATCGACGAAACGACAAAGGCTAAGCTTGAAAAACTGATTGATACGCAGATTGCAATCAATCAAATCAGCTCAAATCTCGCCGCGCTCGACAATGAAGTCAATAATATTTCCGCCGACCAGAAACGCCTGCGCGAAAATATCGAGGCGCTTTCGAAAACGGCTGAAGCAAAGGCTTTGATTACGCGCTACATCGACAAGGTAAACCAGCAGGAATCGCGTCTTGAAGAGATAGAAAAGGAAAGGCGAGCGATGCAGGCAGAAAAACAGCGTCTTGAAACCGAGCTTGCCAACGCGATTCGGGCTTTTTCGATAAATTAAGAGATTTCACCGCAGAGACGCAGAGATTAAGAGAGAAATTTTATCGTTTTCCGTTTCTATTTTTTCCTCTGCGTCTCCGCGTCTCTGCGGTGAAATCTCTTTTTCTAAACCTTTATAAAAATTCGCTTTCGATATAAAAGCCACATCAGAAACAGCCAGACGAGAATAAAACAAATCGCATACATCAAAGACGCGTTTATCGGCGCGGCGAGCAGCAGAAAAATGTTGCCGAAAATCCATTGCTGAAGCGAAACGCTTTTGCCTTCGGCGTCCCAAGAAACTTTTATCAAGCCTAAAAGCCTCGCCATTATGCCCGAACCGACGAACAAAGCGAGCGCGTTGACGCCGAAAATCACGAACGGCTTCGTCCAGATTTTGTAATTTTTAATATCAATCAGCCAGTAGCAAAAACCGAGAAAACACAAAGCCATTCCCGCTGTGAAAACGACATAAGAACTTGTCCACAAAGCCTTATTAATCGGAAACCAGAAGCTCCAAATCCAACCGAAGACGATAAGTGAAACGCCGAAAAAGAACATCGCCGCGACTTTTTCCATATCGTCGCGTTTTGTCCGAAGCCAATGCCCGCACAAAATTCCGGCAATCGTCGTCGCAATCGCCGGAATCGTGCTCAGCAATCCTTCCGGGTCGTAAACTTTTGCCGAGCGCCAGATGTGATTTTCAGTCAAAATCGTTCTATCTATATACGCGGCGAGATTGCAGGCTTTATCGTTAAACGTCGTAATTTCGCAGCCCGGAACGTTTATCAGAGTCATCAAAGCCCAATAAAGCAGAAGCAGAACAGCGGCGATAATCGTTTGCTGCCGCCAGTTTGTGCGAATGAAAATCAAGGACGCGACCAGATAACAAACGGCGATTCGCTGCAAAACGCCCATTATCCTGACGGTCGAAAAATCGAGCCATTCGCCTTTTGTGAAATTATAGAAAGGAAATGTTGCGAGAAAAAGTCCGAGTCCGAAAATAAGAAGCGTCCGGCGAAAGATTTTCAGATAAATTTCACGACTTATGCCGTTTGTCTCGACCCTTTTGCCGAGCGCGAGCGCGACGGAGACGCCGACAATGAAAAGAAAAAAAGGAAAGACCAAATCCGTCGGCGTCCAGCCGTTCCATTCGGCGTGTTCGAGCGGCGGATAAATCGCGCTCCACGTTCCCGGATTATTTACCAGAACCATTCCCGCGATGGTTATTCCGCGAAAAACATCCAATGATAAAAGTCGATTTTGTCCTGTTTCTTCCGACATTTTTGACTCCTTTTTCCGGGAGATTTTTCATTTTTTACATTTGTTTACCAGCCGTTTCTCTCGCGCAGCTTTGCGATGTGCGCCGTATGATGCTTCGAGTGCCAATCGTAAAGACCGAGAAATTTATCCATCGTCCAAACGCCTGATTCGGGATGAATTAATTCCTTCGCAAAATCTTCGTCGGTAAACGATTCGAGCAGAGCAACCCAGCGCGTATGAATGCCTTCGATAAGACTCAAAGAAACATCAATCGGCAGTTTGCTGTCAGCAAGTTCAGCCCAACGGTCTTCATAATAAGGGCGAATTGTCGGCTTTTCTTCCGTTACGGCGAGCTTGAAGCGGCAATATGAATTCAGATGACTATCGGCAACATGATGAACCGTCTGCCGCACCGTCCAGCCGCCGGGACGATACGGCGTATCGAGCTGTTCGTCGTTTAATCCTTCAACCGTACGCGCCAAATTTTGCGGTAAATCCGTAATCGTTTGAATGAATTCCCGTCTAAGCTCCGGCGTAACTTCCCCGACCGGCTCGAATTTTCCAACCGGATAACGTAAATCTTCGCTCATTTTTATCCTCCGTAATAATCTTCAAATCTGGTAAATTCTTTCAAAAACGCGAGTTTTACTGTTCCGGTCGGACCGTTTCTCTGCTTTGAAATCAAAAGCTCGGCAATGCCCGCATTTTCTTCGGTCGGTTTGTAATAATCTTCACGATAAATAAAAGCTACAACGTCCGCGTCCTGTTCAATCGAGCCTGATTCGCGCAAATCCGACATCATCGGTCTGGGCGGATTTCTCGCTTCGGGCGCGCGCGAAAGCTGCGAAAGCGCGACAATCGGAACATTCAGTTCCTTCGCCAGACCTTTTAGCTCGCGCGAAATTGCCGAAACTTCCTGTTGTCTGGACTCCGTGCGTCCCGAACCGGACATAAGTTGGAGGTAATCGACGACAATCAAATCGAGCTTTTTCTGTTCCGCAAAAAGCCTTCGCGTTTTGGCGCGCATTTCCAGAACCGAAATTCCCGCCGTATCATCAATAAATATTTTCGCGTCCGAAAGCGTCCCGATTGCCTCGGCAAGTCTTCCCCATTCGTCGCGTGTCAGATAACCCGTGCGAAAACGATGCGCGTCAACTTTTGCCTCCGAACTGAGCATACGCATGACGAGCTGTTCTTTTGACATTTCAAGCGAAAAAACCGCGACGACAGCCTTCTCTAAAATCGCCGCATTTTGTGCAAGCGTTAGACATAGAGCCGTGTTGTGAACGCAAATATCGTTGGCGACAAAATTGTGCGTTTTTGGAATCGTCAAATCGTAAACCTGTTTGTTTCCGGCGTATTCAATAGAAACTATTTCGTCCCAAAAAATTTCGCTTTCGGAAAGATTTTCTAAATATTTGTCGCTCAATGCTGCGGCAAATTTTGAGAGTCTTTGGCGTGTTGGCGCGCGCTTCCCTGCGTGAACATTTGTATAGCCTTTTATTTCAGCCCGTCTTGCCAGCGAAGACCATGATTCCAATCCTTTGATAGCTGAAATATACTCCCAAACTTCAATCGGAACTAAATCTTTATTTGTTTGATAGTTTCTATTTTCGAGAATTTCTAAAATTTCACCGATTTTTTTTTCCTTTCCAAAAATTCCAATTTCTGACGCAAATGTTTTGATTGATTTGGAATCGGTAATATCCAACTGCCAGGCTCGATTTCGAGAATCTTTATATTTAATGCTTCGTTTTTTCAAATTAGCAATAACACCGAATCGTAAAAGCAGATGTTGAATCTGACGAATCATTTTTTCGCTTACAGACGCAAAACCGATTTGAATTTGCCCGCTCGTTAAAATACTTGCCCAACCGTCGGTTGAGAATAATCGATTGATAAATAAAGCCAAAAGTTCTTTTTTTAACGTAAAAACATCTTTAGGAATAAATTTTGTATGTGAATTACAGCCCCAAACACCTAATTTCTTAAGCCAAAGTGTCAAAGAATTCTTACCCTGAGTTTTTCCGCCAATCTTACGAACGCGCAATGAATAAGTTCGATTTGCCGAATTAGACTGTATCGCTTCGACTTCGCCGAATGTTTCAACAGAGGCGACAAAATCATCTTTCAAATTAAATTTGCCGACTGTAAATTCAGGCGATTTTTTTGTCAAACATCCATCACCAAGCAAGTAAGCCAAAATTTTAACTTCACATTTGCGCCAAACCGTTTTCCCGAAAATATTCAAAATGCGCGGGACTGCAATTTTATCGCTCGGTTTTAATTCTTCCAATTTCTGCCAGCCGTTTATTGTCAGAAAAGGATGGGTAATCGTCGTTTCAATCTGCCTGCCGAGTCTGGTTGTAACTCGAAAGACAGGCTTAATGCCATCATCGATAAAATCGGAAGCATCGGTCAGAGTGAATTTAAAATCGTCTTTAATAGTCAGCAATTTGGCGCTTTTTTGATGGTAAATTTCTTCGATTGTCGAAACACTTGCGTCTGCTAAAATTATTTCGCTTTCTGCATTAAGGCATTTTCCCATTGAAGGACGCGCGGCGACGATAATCAAATCCGTCTTTTGCAAGCCGGAAGTTTTTTCGTCCAAATCGCGAAATCCGGTGGCAAGTCCGGTCAGCGCGTGAGATTCGCGCTTGGCGTATTCCTGAACTTTCGCCAAAACAGATTCGGCGACGGGTTTGACGTGTGCGAAGCCTTCGCGCGTTCTTTCGTCGGCGAGCGCGAAAATCATCTGCTCGGCGTGGTCGAGAATCATTGCCGCGTCGTCTTCTTCGGCGAGCGCTTCGCTGGTAATTTGATTGCAGACTTTGATGAGATTTCTCACCATCGACTTGTCTTTGACGACTTTTGTGTAATCGAGAATGTCGGAAAAATGCGGCAGCCCGTAAGTGAGATTTGTGATTGTGGCGATTCCGCCAATTGAATCGATTGAGCCGTCTTTTTTGAGTTCTTCGCCGATTAAAATCGGGTCGATTCTCTCGGCGCGCTCAAAAAGCGCGGTCATCGCTTTGAAAACGCGGCGATGTAGCGGCGAGTAAAAATCCTCGGCTGCCAGATTTTCGATTGCCTGCGAGATTAATTGGTTATCGAGTAAAATCGCGCCCAGAATCACGCGCTCGCTTTCCGTGCTCGAAGGCAGAGGTTTTTCAAGATATTGTTCGCGTGAAAATTCAGGATTTGAAGCTGCCATTTTAGTCAGTAGCCAGTTGTCCGTCGTCAGATTTTAGACTCTGAATTACGCAAAACTGATTTTTTTGGATAAAAAAGACTGCAAATTTTCCAAACTTGCAGTCTTGATTCTATTACAAAAACGGTCAATCTCAAAAGATTTCACCGATTTATTTTTATAGTTTTTTAGCTTTCCGTTTCTTCAGTCGAAGTTTCCGTTTGCTCACCTGTTTCCTGTGCCGTTTCCGTTTCTGCCGGAGCGGTTTCTTTAGGTTTGGCTTCCTCACCTTCGGCTCTGACCGTTACGGGAATTTCAACCGTAACTTCGCGGTGCAGCTTTACGTTGACCGTAAAATCGCCGGTTTCCTTAATCGTATCTTTCAGGATAATCCGGCGACGGTCGATTTCGTAGCCTTTTTTCTGCAAAGCTTCGGCTATATCCATCGATGTAACCGAGCCGAAAAGCGTTCCGCCTTCGCCCGCTTTGCGAACGAATTCGAGCGAAACGTCCTGCATTTGTCCGGCTTGCGCGTCGGCGGTCGATTTTTCAACCGCAGCTTTTTTCAGAAGCGCTTCGCGTTCCTTGGCGATTTGGTTGACGTTGCCTTTCGTCGCCAGCGTGGCGATTTTTTGCGGAATCAGATAATTTCTCGCGTATCCGGCTTTTACCTTAACGATTTCGCCGCGTCCGCCGAGATTGTCCACATCTTCGCGTAAAAGAATTTTTGTCGTTGCCATAATTTTAATTTCTCCTTTTATTAATCCGCAACGAACGGCAGCAGTGCCATTGCGCGCGCGCGTTTGATTGCCTTTGCGATTCTGCGTTGGTCTTTTGCCGAAACGCCCGAAATTCTGCGCGGCATAATCTTTCCGCGTTCGGGAATAAATCTCTTCAAATAATCAACGTCCTTCCAATCAAGATAATCGGGAACAATCTGGTTCTGACGGCGGCGCTGAAAACGGCGCGGACCTCTATCAGGTCTCTGTTCGTCATTGTTCGGCTCGAAACCGCCTTCTTTTTCGTCGTTAAATCTGTTTCTGTTTTCCATTTTATTCCTCCTTTATTGAGCTTCTTCCTGCTCGGCAACCGCCAGAAAGATTTCTTCCGGTTCGACAAACTTATTGCGGTTTGCGCGGTTCGTATGCTTTCTTTCGCGTTTGGCGCGATTTTTTTCCGCCGCTTTGCGGTCTTCGTCAACGCGCACCGTCAGGTAACGGATAATGTTGTCGTTAACGCGCATTCTGCGTTCCAATTCGGCAATGCTCTGTCCCGAATCGGCGATTTCAAACAAAACGTAGTAACCTTCCGTTTTTTTGTTAATCGGATAAGCGAGCCGTCGTTTGCCCATATTATCGGTTCTGACGACCTCGCCGCCGCCTTTCGCAATCATTTCTTCGATTGCCTCGTTCAATTTCACAATATCGTCCTCCGCCGCGTCGGGCGTTCCGATATACATCACTTCATATACTCTGTTATTAGCCAATTTATTTCCTCCTTATGGCTTTCGAGCTTCAGCGTCTGCTGAAGCAAGAAGGGCTTACGATTTTGGATTTTAGATTTTGGATTTTGGATTGGAAGAATTTTTACTTAATCCAAAATCCAAAATCTAAAATCCAAAATCAATTATATTTTGCCATCGCTTTTTCGATTCCATCGCTTATGATGAAACGAATCGCTTCGGCGCTTGTTTCCAAAACTTTTTCAATCATTTCCGTTTCGGATTTTGAAAATTTTTCCAAAACGAAATTTTTCGTGTCCTGCAACGCGTGTTCGGGCTGAATCCCGATACGAACGCGAATAAAATCTTCTGTTTTCAAACAGGCGATAATGGATTTCAAACCGTTATGCCCGCCCGAAGAGCCTTTGGCGCGAAGCCGAATCGAGCCGACCGGCAAAGCCAAATCGTCAGAAATAACAATCAGCTTGTCCGCGCCTCGATTTTCTTTTTTCAATAAACAACTGACCGATTCGCCGCTCAAATTCATAAAAGTCTGCGGTTTAACGAGTTCAGCCGTTTCATTTTCAATCACGGCGCGCCCGATTTGAGCGCGGCATTCTTCGCGTTTGACCTGCGTTTGCGCCTTGCGCGCCAGCAAATCCACGACCATAAAGCCGAGATTGTGGCGCGTTTTTTCGTAACGCAAGCCCGGATTTCCAAGTCCGACGATTAGCCAGTTTTTCTCAGACGGCGAATTCATATTTTAAAGATTTATCAGGATTCGCAATCCAAAAAACAAAAACTATTCGCCTTCCTTGTCATCGCCTTTTTCGCCGATAACTTCAGGCTCAGCAGCTTCTAATTGCGGTTCGAGTTCTTCTTCTCTGACGATAACTATCGAAGCGACAACCGTTTCCGGCGCTTCTTGAAACTCGATGCCCTCGGCAACTTTTAAATCCGAAACGTGAATCGATTCGCCGGCTTTCAGATTTGTAACGTCAACGTTAATCGCTTCGGGAATATTCGCCGGTTCGACGATAATCTTGATTTCGTGAAGCGGCTGGTTGACGACCGCGCCTTCTTCGCTCAAGCCTTCGGCTTCGCCAATCAGGTGAATCGCAACAGTAACTTCGATTTTTTCGCCTTTGGTCAGACGACGTAAATCGGCGTGAACCAGACGACCTCTAAGCGGGTCAATCTGACGGTCTTGAAACATCACGTCGCCCGTGCCTTCGCCAGCCATATCGAGCGTAAAAACCGTGTTGTATCCGCTGTCGGAACGTAAAATCGCCGCCAAATCGCTGATTGAAGCCGCCGCCGCGACCGATTCGCCGCCCGCGCCGTAAACCACAACCGGAACTTTTCCTTCCACGCGAAGCCTGCGCGAATCATTTTTTCCGCGCCCTTCTCTTTTTTCTGCTTTTACAATAACTTTATCTGCCATAATTTTAATTCCAGATTTAAGATTTAAGATTTAAGATTCAAGATTTAAGATTCAAGACAGCTTTTCAATCTTGAATCTTGAATTTTGAATCTTGAATCTCGAATCTTGAATCAAATAAACAATGACGAAACGCTTGTCTCGTCGTGAATGGATTTGATTGCCGAAGCAAGCAGCTTCGCCACGCTCAAAACCTCGATTCTTCCTTCATCACGCATCGAGCGACCTTTTTCGCAAAGCGGAATCGTATTCGTAACGACCACTTTTTTGATATACGAACCGCTCAGATTTTCAATCGCCGCGCCGGATAAAACGCCGTGTGTAAAACACGCGTAAATGTCTTTCGCGCCGTTTTTGTGCAAAGCTTCGGCAACTTTGCAAATCGTTCCGGCAGTGTCGCACATATCGTCGATTATCAAACAATTTTTACCGGAAACATCGCCGACGACGTTCATCACCTGCGCGATATTCGCTCTTTCGCGCCGCTTATCGACCAGCGCCATGCTTGCGTTCAAACGTTTCGCATAAGCTCTGGCGCGTTCCGCGCCGCCCGTATCAGGCGCGACCACAATCATATCTTCAATCGGGTTTTCCTGAAAATAATTGACAATTATCGGCGCGGCGTACAAATGGTCAACCGGAATATCGAAAAATCCCTGAATCTGCGAAGCGTGCAAATCGATTGTCAAAATTCTCTGCGCGCCCGCGCTCGTTATCAAATTTGCGACCATTTTTGCCGCAATCGGAACTCGCGGACGGTCTTTTTTATCCGAACGCGCGTAACCGAAATAAGGAATCACCGCCGTAACGCGTTCTGCCGAAGCCCGTCGAAACGTGTCGAGCATAATCAGCAGCTCCATCAAATTCTGGTCGGTCGGCGGGCAGGTCGGCTGAATGATAAAAACATCAGCGCCGCGCGCGTTTTCTTCAATCTGAAAATTGAATTCGCCGTCCGAAAATCTGTCCGTGCTGGCTTTTCCCAAATCACAGCTCAGATGCTGGCAGATTTCCTTCGCCAAATCCCGGTGCGCGTTGCCGCAGAAAACTTTGATATTGCCTGTTACGCTCATTTTAGATTCAAGATTTAAGATTTAAGATTCAAAATTGAAAACCAAAATCTTAAATTTTGAATCTTGAATCTTGAATTATCAATAAAAAACGAGCAACCCTTTATAAAGATTGCCCGCTCCGATTTTTAAAATGGCTGGGGCGGAAGGACTCGAACCTGCGAATGCCGGATCCAAAGACCGGTGCCTTACCACTTGGCTACGCCCCAGTAAAAATTTTAGAAACTAATCGGAAGCAGACTAATACACGGTTTAAGTGCTTCGCGGTATTCACGCCGCGAAATAGTCGCTACGGCAAATCTTCGCCAATTTTCATTTAAGGCTTTCTGTGCTGTTTGCCGTGTTTCTTGTTTATCAAAGACTGCGAAAACGCTCGCTCCGCTTCCGCTTAAAAGCGCCTGAATCGCTCCGAGTTCGAGAAGTTTTTCCTTTACCCGTTCGATTTCAGGCTCGATTGCGAAAACTGTTCGCTCAAAATCGTTTTTCAAGTTTCCCTGCCGTAAATCCAAAGTTTCGGCTTCGGAGAGGCAAATTTGAAGAATACTTTTTGATGCCTCGTTTGTCAAGCGGGATGCATTCAAGCGTTTGAACGCGTCCTTTGTCGAAACATCGACATTCGGCGTTATAATCAGCAGAAAATTTTCCCGTAAATCTTCTATCGGCTTAATTTCCGTCCCGCGCCCGGTTCCGAGCGCCGTGCCGCCGAAGAAGAAAAACGGAGCGTCCGAGCCGATTTGCGCGCCGATTTCAACCAATTCTTCAAAGCCGATTTTTAATTCCCACAACATTGCCAAACCGAGCAAAGCGATTGCCGCATTCGACGAGCCGCCGCCGAGTCCGCCGGGCGACGGAATGTTTTTTTCGAGATGTATGCTCGCGCCTTTTTTTACGCCGAATCTTTCTTTCAAAATATTCGCCGCTTTAACGACTAAATTTTTCTCATCAACCGGAATTTTATCGTTATCACAGGTCAATCTTATCTCTTTGTCTTCGAAAAAAAACAGTTTATCGTGAAGCGAAATTGTCTGAAAAACCGTACAAAGCTCGTGAAATCCGTCTTCGCGCTTGCCCAAAACGCGCAAAAACCAGTTTATTTTCGCATAAGACGGGAGCATAAACGTTTTTTCCGACATCGCTTTAGCATAGAAAAAGAAAAAAGATGAAGCAAATTGTCAATGCTTCATCTTTTGCGGACTTGTATTAATTTCAAACTATCTTCTGAGCAAAAAAACCTGCGTAAAATAATATTTTCCGTTATTATCGACGGCGATTCCGATTCCGGTTTCCTGCCATTGTCTATTGAGTAAATTGTCGCGATGCCCGGGCGAGCGCATCCACGAATCGACCGCAACCTCGGTCGGGCTTCCAAATCCGCGATTCGACGCGATGTTTTCGCCAATCGACTGCCAGCCTTTAACTCCGAGCGAATATGCGCGGTCGTCAACTCTTAAACCGTCAAGTCCCTGATGATCGAAAAATTTACTGTTCGCCATATTCTGCGAGTGAAGCCGCGCAACTTTCGCAACGCTTTCGCTCCATTTCAGCTCCGGCAGACCGTTTTCTGCGCGCTTTTCGTTGATTAAATCAAAGACGATTCTCTCAAGCTCGTAAGTGCTTGCCGTTTTATTTACGCTTGTTTTGGTTAATCCTGAGCGGGTTAAAAGGGCGGAATTGTTTTGCGAAAAAATATTCGCGGCAAAAATTAGAATTAAGGAAATTATTGTAAAAAGCGGAAATGCTTTATTTCTCATTGATAACCCCACTTCGGCAGTCTTTTAATCTCGCGTTTGAGACTTGAAGACATTGCGATTTCCGCATCGCTGCGAAAAAGCCTTTATCGGACAAGGTTTTAAATTTATAAAATGCTGGCGGCAAAAAAGGAATTTGCCTATTATAATAAATGCAAAAACGCGCGGGTTTTCCAAAAATATTTCGGATTTTTTTTTAAGGAAAAAGCTTCGGGATTTTGACGCTTCTCAAAATTCAATTCGGAAAGATTTTATTTGTTTAATTTAGACTTTATCCGCTCGGTCATCTCTTTTTCAGAAGAAAGATTTAAAGCCTTCTGCAAGGCGATTCCGGCAAGCTCATTTTTGTTTTGTTTTTGATAGACATCGCCCAGATGTTCGAGAATCGTCGGCGAAAGCGGAGCGAGCCGTGAAGCGTTTTTCAGATATTTTTCCGCCTCCGTGTATTTTCCGAGCTTAAAATAAGCCCAGCCGAGACTGTCGAGATACGAAGGATTATTCGGGTCGATTTTAAGCGCCTGCCGGATTAAATCGATTGCTTCTTCAAATCTCTCGTTGCGTTCAAGCAAAAAATAACCGAGATTATTGAGCGCAATCGGATTTCCGGGCGTTTGTTTGAGCAAGGCGCGAAGCGTTTCCTCGGCTGACTTAAAGTCGCCTGAAGTTTGCTGCGCGTTTGCCAGCGACAATTTCGCATATTGCTTCTGGTCAGCAGTTTTCGCCGCCGAATATGCCTGATTTGCCGCGCTGACGGCATCTTTACCGCGATTTGCTTCCATATAAAGCATCGAAATAAAAATGTAATTTGAAAAATCATCATACTGCGGCGAAAGTATAACCGGTTTTTTCTTATTAATCAGAGGCTTTATCAAATCGATTGCTTCGTCAACGTTTCCATTGGCGGTCAAAACTTCTGCTTCAAGACGTAAAAGGCTGTAATCATCTGCAAAACGGGCGCGAAGATTACGAACCGTCTGCAAGGCTTCGAGTTTTTTGCCGGTCTCGCGATAAAGCTCGATTAATTTTTTATCGGCAAACACATCGTCTTTGCCGAAAAGCGTTCGCGCTTCCTCGATTTTATTTTTTGCTTCGTCGGGGCGATTCGCGTTTTTGTATGTTTGAATTATTTTTTCAAAAGCGAGCGACGCAAATCCGCGCTCTGAATCCGTTACGAGCGAATCCTCGATTCCGCGTGTCGCGATAGCTTTCCGGTATTCGGAAACAGCTTCTTCAAAACGGTCTGCACCGGCGTAAATGTCGCCGAGCGCAATTTGCAGATTTGCGGCTGAGACTTTATCTTTCGCCGAAAATCTGGCAATCGAGTCGCGCAAAACCTTGGCGGCTTTGTCCGTTTTTCCGTTTCTTGCATAGATTTCAGCAAGTAAGGAAATTAAAGACCCATTGTCGGGATTTGCAAATGCGGCTTGTTCGATGGCTTGAATCGAAGTCGAAGAATCTTTCTCGTCGGCAGATTCGAGCGCTTCGCGCAGTAAGCTCAACGCGTCTTCATTATCGGGATTATCCGAAATCGCCCGGTTTAGATAGACGATTGCTTCGGCGTCTCGTCCGGCATCGAGCAGAACTTTTCCGAGCTTTACCGAAGCGCTGTCGGGAGAAAGCCTTTCGCCGCGCCCCATAATTATCGTGTAAAATTCAGGATTTATCGGATTTGACGAAGCAAGCCATCTTTTTAAGGATTCGATTTGTTCGTCGCGACTGTTCGTTTTTTCGTAAAAGGCGCTCAAAAACGCATATGCCTCGGCGTTTCGCGGGTCGAGACGGGCGATTTCCTTCCATTCCATAATGGCTTTTTCCGCGTTTGCCTTGTCGAGATTGTCTTCTCTAATTCCGCTTTTAATCGTGTAAATCCGGGCAAGACGATGATGCCCGCCATAATTGTTGCGATTGATTTTAACCGCTGTATTCGCCAGAACTTCGGCTTCGTTCAAATCCGTATCGTTCGGCGAAGCCGTCCACGTCAGCCACGCAACTTCAGCCAGAGCGTTATAGGCTTCGTCAAAAGTCGGGTTAAGCTCAATCGCTTTTTGAAGGGCTAAACGGGCAAGCCGCGAGATATTTGCAAGCGATGCGGGCGAGCGAAAAGAACGCTGCATATTCCAGATATGTCGCTGTCCTTCGAGTAATTTAGCATAAGCCTGCTCGCGTTTTTCGGCGGAAACATCGGTTATTTGGCGGGTTTGTTCAAGATTTTTGGAAAGTGTTTCCGATAAATTGTTTTTGTCTGCATTTTCGGTCGCGTTCTGGGCAAAAACCGTCTGCGATGAGACAACAGCCAAAACAAAAGCTAAAATCGTGTTTTTCACAAAAATTAAATTCCTTAAACTTTTTCCAGACTTGAAACAATCTTTTTCCAAATTGAAAGGCGCGGAAAATTGAGCGCGAAAACTATCACCGCAATGCCCGCCGCGCGCAGCATATCAAAAACATTTGCGTTCATTAAAGCAATGATAAAGCCGGTAATTATTATTATCTCGGCAAATACGTTTAAGACAATCGTATTTGTTTGCAGCGTCCTTATCAAACCGGAAACGCCTTTCAGAAGCGCGGCGTTTTTCAGCCTGTCCCAGCTAAATAATTGCCGCCGGAGAACAAAAGTTCCGGCAGAAACGAATAAAATGACGAGCCATAAGGTCAAAAAAGATTGTTCCGGCGCGGAATTTTCCCTGTTTTTTGTCAGAAACCAAGTCAGAAATAAAAAAATAACTGCCGAAAAAATCTGCGCCGAAGCTATGAAAAGCGTTTGTTTGTAACGCCTTTCAAGCTCGGCAAGATTTTCGGCAGAAATTTCTTCCATTCCGGGCGATAGATTTATTTTTGTTCCTTCGGCTGCTGCACCGACTGGCGCTGCGAAATCACCGTCGTCAGCGACTGCGGAATCTGCGAAGCGTTAATGTCGCCCTGATTTTCGATAATCTGGTCAATCAGCTCAAACTTCGATTTATCAAAATCTTTCGTCATCAAAACGCCGTTCCGGTCAATCGTCATCGGGTAAACTCCGAAAAGCTCGTTTCTGAAATTCTGGAAAAACGAAACGTCTTCGGGCGGCAAAACCTTCATTCTGTCGGGATTCGGCTGTGGAATCGTCGCGCCGATTAGCTGAAGCTGTTCTTTGGATTTTTCGACGTAATCGCTGTTCGGATAATCGCGAACAATTTGCTGAAAATATCTCGCCGCCTGGTCGGTTTCTTCTTCGAGCAGATATGTTACGGCAAGCTTGAAGAGAGCTTCGTCCAAAAAGCTGAAATTCGGATATTTATCGACAATTTCACGATAGCGCGACTGCGCGCCCTTTAAGCCGCCTTTTTTATAATCGACCGACTGTTTGTAATAAAAATTGGCGATGTAAAGATTGTGCAGACCGAGATTGTCCTGAACCTGTTTCAGACGGTTTTCGACCTCGGCGCGCAAAGTCGAGTTCGGATATTGCTGCAAAAGAGCTTTCAGGCGCTGTTCGGCGCGTTTGGCGCGTGTCGCGTCGCGGTCGGGCAAACCGATTTGGCGCATTTCCGATTCGCCGATTTTCAGCAAAACGCGGTCGGCGAGCGGGTGTGTCGGGAAAAATGTCAGCCAGTCCTGATAAGCCGCCGCCGCCTGAATCAAAGCGCTGGTCGAGCCTTCGAGGAAAAACGAATCGGCAACGGCAAGCTTTGACATGGGCAAATAAGGCGAATCAGGGTAAGTCGTAATAATCGTCTGAAAAAGAAGTCTGCCGACATCGTAATTGGCTTTCCGCACTTCGCGCGTGGCGATAACAAAAAGCTCGCGGTCGCGTCCGGGCACGATGTTTCCGATTAGCTCGTCGTACTCATCATTGCCGGAACAAAATAAACCCAAAATTTTACATTTTTTCTTGACTTCGCGTGTTTTGCCGACATCCGATTGAGGATTGGAACGCGCGCTTGCCGTTTCGACGAGCGCCGTATCGACCCGCGCCTGAAAAGCGGCGACATCTGCTTCGAGCGAGTCAACGTCGCTCACCTCGTATTTTTCCGCGCGGTCAACTTTGCCGCGCAAATTGTTGACCTGCGACTGCATCGTCGCGGCTTCTTTTTCCAGCGATTTCAGACGACCGAGCGGCGTGTTCGCGATATTTTTGTCGTCTTTTTTTGTCTTGTCGCCTTTATTTTCTTCCTGAATTCCCGAAGCCGCGCTGCTCAGCGAGCGCCGCATCGACTCAAGCTTTTGGCGCATCACGTCGAGCCGCTGCAAAGGCGTACCGTCATTTTTAGTCTGCGCCAAAGCAGGCACGGTCAAACTTAAAATTGCCAGCAAACTCAAGAAAAATACTTTACTTCTGCCTGAAAACATAATTACCTCTTTAATATTTTGGATTTTAGATTTTGGATTTTGGATTGAAGGCGAATCTAAATATCGCCATTTTTTCATAAATCGCAAATCCAAAATCTAAAATCCAAAATCGTTACGCCCAAACCGTTGCCGCGTCAATCAATGCCCTGACGGCTTCGGTCGGCTTTCCTTTGCCGAAAACGGCTGAACCGGCGACGATGATTTCCGCGCCGGATTCGACGATTTTCTGAATATTATTAATATCGATTCCGCCGTCTATCTCAATTCGCGTTTTTAATTCGCGCTCGTCAATCATCCGGCGCAAACGGCGCAGCTTATCAACCGACGTGTATATAAATTTTTGACCGCCGAAACCCGGATTTACCGACATCAGCAAAACAAAATCGGCAAACGGCAGCACTTCTTCCAGAGCAATCAAAGGTGTTGCCGGATTTATCGCAATTCCGCTTTGCCCTCCGGCTTCACGAATTGCCGTTAAAGTTCTTTGCAGATGAACGTCCGCTTCAACGTGAACCGAAACCATATTTGCGCCGGCTTCGACAAATTTCACGGCGTAGCGGCTCGGCTCTTCAATCATCAGATGGCAATCGATTGTTAAATTTGTCGCTTTTCTGAGCGATTTAACAACCGGAAGACCGATTGTGATGTTCGGGACAAAATGTCCGTCCATCACATCGACGTGCAAAACCTTCGCGCCGCCTGTCTCCACAGCTTTGATTTCTTCGGCAAGTCGCGTAAAATCTGCCGATAAAATTGACGGAGCTATCTCAAACATTTTGTGCAAGTTTTTTGTAAAAAAGTCTTTGATTACCGGACTTTGCGGCGAAATAAAAACGCCTTCCGACCTTTTACTTCCGCCTTTTTACTTTTTACTTTTCTCCTCTACTTTGTTGCGAAAAAAAACTTTTCAGTTGCACGTTAAGGCGTTTTGCGCGACCTCGTATCTCCGCCGTTCGGAGTTTTCGCCGTGGTCGGCTTTGTCGTATCGCCCGGTTTTTTCGTATCGGTCGGATTTGTCGTCTTATTTGTCGGCGTCGTTTTATTCGAATTTGTCGAATTGCCATTACTGCTGTTGCTGTCCGACGAATTTGAATTTGTCGAGTTATTGCTCAAAACGTCGCGTGTCGTCGAGCTTTTCTTTTTCGTGTTCGTATTCGAATTAGCCTTTTTCGTCTTCGGCTTGTCGGAAATCAATTCCTCGATTTTTTCCGTGTCGTCATCGTCCGTACTTTTCTTGATTGTCGCCGGTTTTTCTTCGCCTTCCGGGTTCGATTTGCTTGTTACGACCAGAATCATCTGCCCGGTTTTGACCGTATCGCCCGGTTTCGGGAGCTGTTCGAGAATCGTGTTCGGCTTTTCTTCGCTGTAGCGGTCGGCGCGTTTTTTAATTCGCAAGCCGAGCTCGGTCAATTCCTTTTCGCTTTCGACAAAATCCTTGCCGATAATCTCCGGCACTTTTATCGCTTCGCCCTGCAAAGACATGTAAACGACGCCGACCATTCCGACCAGAAATGTGGCGGCAAGCATGACGACAAGAATTAATTTTCCGATTGCGGATGTGCTTTTTTTTATAAAACTCACTTTTTTATTTTCTCCGGCTTTCAATCGCTGAAAACCCGACAAGGCGGAAGTCTATCATTTTTTACTGAAACTAACGAGCGGAAATCTTTCAAAACTCTATCAAATTACCGCGCTTTTTCAAAAGCCGCAATGAAGAAACCGTCCATTTCGTCTCGTTGCGGAAAAGTTCTGGCGAAATTTCCGCCGGTCAAAAATCTTTCCGCAAGTTCGGGAACGATTTTTGTGAATTCCGCATTCGCTTCTAAAAATTTCTCGACGACGGCTTCGTTTTCTTCACGCTCCAAAGAACAGGTCGAATAAATCAGCTTTCCGCCGCTTTTAACCAGCTTTGATGCATTTTTTAATATTTCGAGTTGTTTTCCCGATAACTCCGCGAAATCTTTTTCCCGCAAAAAATATCTGATTTCAGGATTGTGCCGAATCGTTCCCGTTCCCGTGCAGGGCGCGTCAACCAAAACCCAATCAAAGGCGTTTTCGACAAAAGGCAAAGATTTTTCGGCGTCGTACTGCACGATTTGAACAAAATCGACGCCTTGTTTACGACAGTTCTCCCGCAAAAATTTGACTCTTTGAAAATGAAAATCACCCGCGACAATTAAATTTGCGATTTGTGATTTGTGATTTGCGATTTGCGAAGTTTTACTTCCCGGAGAAGCGCAAACATCTAAAAAATTTTGATTTTCTTCCGGTTCGACAATTCCGGCGACCATTTGGGAAGCTTCATCCTGAAAATAAATCTCGCTTTTAGCGGCTAATTCAAGCAAATTTGAATCAATCTTTTCGGCTATAAAACAGCCTTCTACAAATTTGGACTTTTCAAATAAACTCTGTGTCTCTGTGTCTCTGTGGTGAAAATTTCCTGTAAATCGAAAAGCCGATTTCGGAGTTTCATTATTTGCCAGCGCCAGTTTTTCAGTTTCTTCCAACCCGAACTGACGAATCCATTTTTCAATCAGCCAGCGCGGATGCGAAGTTTTAACAGAAATTCTTTCAATTTCATCCGTAAAATCCAGCTCGACTTTCTCGCGCAAAACGCGCCTCAGAACGGCGTTGACCAGACCTTTTGCCGAAGTCTTTTTCGCTTTCTGAACAAGATTTACCGATTCGTTAATCGCCGAATAATCCGGAATTTTGTCGAGAAAAAGCAGTTGATAAAGCCCGATTCTCAGAGCCAGAACGACCGCCAAATCAAACTTTTCGATTTTTTTATTCGTCAGCTTTTCGATAATCCGGTCGAGGTAAATTTGCCTTCGCAAAACTCCGAGCGTCAGTTCGTGGCAAAGCGCGCGGTCTTTTATCGAAAGATTTTCTTCATAAATCGGCAAAATCGCGGAGGAAAAAGCTTTTTCCTTTTCAATTTTCGAAAGAATTTCAAAAGCGGCAAATCTTGCCGGTGAAACCGACCGATTTTGGATTTTGGATTTTGGATTTTGGATTTTTTGTTTATCCAAGCTTATCTCCAATCTGAATTTTCATTCCGTTCAGAAAATCTCTGACTGGCATCCGCCGTTTGCCTTCGAGCTGCAATTCTTCAATTTGCAAAACCGAATCGCCGCAAAAGATTAATAATCTATCACCTTTTGCTTCAAAAACTTCACCGATACTTTGAACTTTGAACTCTGAACTTTGAACTTCTTTCGCCTTCCAAATCGTCAGTTTTTTCCCGTCATAAAAAGTAAAAGCCGTCGGAAAAGGCTGAAAACCGCGCACGCGATTTGCAATCTCCGAAGCGCTCAGCATCCAGTTAATCAAACCGTCTTCCTTTTTCATTATCGGCGCGAACGTTGCCAGCGCGTCGTCCTGCGGCTGTGCGGTCAGTTCGTTGTACATAGCGAGCGTTTCCGAAAGCAAATCAGCGCCGAGAACGGATAATTTTTCCATTAATTCGGGCGCGCTTTCATCTTCCGAAATTTCTAATTCCCTTTGCAAAAGAATTCCGCCCGTGTCCAGTCCGGCGTCCATCTGCATCGTCGTTACGCCCGTTTTCGTCTCGCCCTCGACGATTGCCCAGTTAACCGGCGCGGCTCCGCGATATTTCGGCAAAAGCGAAAAATGCACGTTAATCGCGCCTTTCGGATATGCCTGCAAAAAGCTTTCGGGCAAAATGCGACCGTAAGCGACGACGACGGCGACATCGGCATTGTGAGATTTAAAAGTTTCCAGCGCTTCGGGAGTTTTAATGCGCGTCGGCTGGTAAATTTTCAAATGATTTTCGAGCGCGAACTCTTTTACCGCAGACATTTTCAGTCGATTTCCTCGTCCGGCAGGTCGGTCGGGCTGAGTGTAAACGGCGACCGTCTCGTGCCCGTCGCGCAAAATTCTTTCGAGTGCGGGAACAGCGGCGTTCGGCGTTCCCATAAAAACAATTCTCATTACAAATAGATGATAAAGAAAAAAGGCGAAAGCGTAAAACTTTCGCCTTGCAGGAAAAACTCAAAGAACATTTAACTTTAATAGGCGCAATGATAATTTCCGCCTTCAAAAATCATCTTCCATTTGCCTGCTTCGCGCCCGTAAACATAAAAACTAACACCTTCAAACCCGCTTCCGATAGTAAAAATCTCGCTCACGCCGTCGCCGTCAAAATCGAGCGCGTCAAGCAAAAGCTCGTGATAGATTCCGTCGTCCACGTCTTTTATGTTTTTGCTCATCACGTCTGCCTGCTTGGTCAAATTGTATTTGCTTTGGGCTAAAACATATTTACCGTTTTTGTTTTTTTCGGCGATAAAGAAAAGCAAAGCGCGGGTTGTCGCCGAAGGCGCGACCCAATATGAACCGACAAATTCAACGTTTTTGTCGTTATCAACGTCGAGCGCGGTCAGGTTTTGATAGCGCAGCGTTTTCAAAACTTTTGCCGAAATTTTTTGCTTTGTAAATTCGGCGCGGACTAATTTTTCCAGTTCGGTGCGTTCGGCAGCCGTTGGCATTCGTCGTAAACCCGAACCTTTGCTTTCAACGTTAGTCGCGAGCGCCATTACCGAACCTTTCAGCTTGGCTTTTGTCGAGTTAAATGTAGTTTGCGCCATGTTTTTGCCGCATTCGGAAGTTGTGTCAGAGCTTTTAATCATTACAGTTCCGGCGTCAGCGCCGCCGAAAATCAAGCGGTAATTTGTTTTTGGTTTATAATAAGTCTCCGCAAATGTTTTTAGAAGAGAATCTTCAGCACCGCCGTCGACCGTTTCAACAAGTTTCCCGTTATTGACTTCGGCAATCGGCTCGGCTCTCTGCCCGTCATCCGTAACCGCGAAAATAACCGGCTTCGGAGTCGATTTTTGCGCCCAAATCGGTAAAACCGGCAACAAAATCAATAATGCTGCCGGAAGAAATCTTAATTTTTGTTTTTTCATATTAAATTTTTTGCGAAACGGATTTTCCCTGCATAAACTGCAAAAGATATTCGCGTCCGCCGGCTTTCGAATCGGTTCCCGACATATTAAAGCCGCCGAACGGGTGAACGCCGACAAGCGCGCCCGTGCATTTGCGGTTCAGATACAAGTTTCCTACGTGAAATTCACGGCGAGCGCGTTCAAGCCTGCCCTGGTCGGTCGAATAAACCGCGCCGGTCAAACCAAATTCCGTATCGTTGGCGATTTCCAGCGCATGGTCGAAATTTTTTGCTTTTATCACTGCCAAAACAGGCGCGAAAACTTCTTCCTGTTCGAGCGTCGAGTTCGGCTGAACGTCGTCGATAATCGTCGGCTCGATATAAAAACCTTTCGAATCGTTGCCGCTTCCGCCCGCGACTATCTTTCCGCCTTCTTCGACGCCTTTTTTGATGTAGCCGAGCGTGTTTTTGAAAGAACGCTCGTTGATAACCGCCGCGACGTTCGTATCGGGTTCGGTCGGCAAGCCGATTTTCAGATTTTTGGTCAGCGCGACGATTTTTTCCATCAATTCATCGTGAACTTTCTCGTCAACGATAAGCCGCGAGCAAGCCGAGCATTTCTGTCCCTGAAAACCGAAAGCCGCCTGCACAACGCCCGTCGCCGCCGAATCCAAATCGGCGTCGTCGGCAACGATAATCGCGTCTTTTCCGCCCATTTCTGCCACGACGCGTTTAATCCAAATCTGTCCTTCGCGTGTTTTCGCCGCCTGCTCATTGATGTGCAGACCGACCTGTTTCGAGCCTGTAAATGAAATAAATCGCGTTTTCGGATGCGTAACCATCGCTTCGCCCGTTTCGGCGCTTCCGGTTATAAAATTGACGACGCCCGCAGGCAATCCGACTTCTTCGAGAACCTCGATAAATTTCGCCGCAATAGTCGGCGAATCCGACGAAGGCTTCAAAATAACCGTGTTTCCGGCAACAATCGCGGCGGTTGTCATTCCGACCATAATCGCCAGCGGAAAATTCCAGGGCGGAATAACCGCGCCGACGCCGAGCGGAACATATTCAAACCGATTGTCTTCGCCCGCGTAAGGCGTAATCGGCTGTTTTTCAGCCCAACGCAGCATTTCGCGCCCGTAAAATTCGAGAAAATCAATCGCTTCCGCCGTGTCGCCGTCAGCTTCAGCCCACGTTTTCGCCGTTTCAAAAACCATCCAAGCCGAAAAATAATGCTTTCGCTGGCGAATAATTTCCGCCGCTTTAAAAAGATATTCGGCGCGCTCGGCGGCGGAAACGTTTTTCCAAACCTTAAAAGCGTTCGTCGCCGCTTCGATGGCTTTATTTACCAGATTTTCCGCGTCTGAATCGCCTTCGCTAAAAACGCCGACGACTTCGGTTTTATTCGCCGGATTGATGCTCCGAAATTTGTTTTCAAGCGTAATCTTTTCGCCGTTTATCGTAATCGGATATTCCTTTCCAAGCTCGCTTCTGACGCCATCTATCGCGGCTTGCATCGCTTGTTTGTTTTCCGGTTGGGAATAATCGGTAAACGGTTCGTTTCTAAATTCGTCTAAACTTCTTTGTGTTTGCATATTAATTCCTAATTTCTCCAAATTCACTTTTATTACAAATTTTACATTTTACGTTTTAAACAGTTTCAAAAACTACATCTTTAGGCTCAGGCAAAGATTTCCCGTCTTCTTTGAAAATTTGAATAACTTCTTCGACCGCTTCATTTAATTCCTTGAAAACTTCAAGTGCATCGTCGCCGTGAACACCGCCATACATCAGTTCCGGGCACATTCCGATAAAACAATTATCTTCATCGCTCCAATATACGATTTTTTTGTAAAGGTCGGATTCTTTTCTCATTTGCTTTTTACTTCGTTGACAGCTTCTTTAACCTCTTTGATTTGGTATCTCTTAGCATCGTTTCCTATCTTACCGGAAATTCCTACAATTTTTGAACATTTCGGATGGAAATAATTTCGATGACTTCCCTTTCCGCCACGATTTATAAAACCGTTTCTCTCTAGTTCAGCAATCAATTCTCTAATTTTCGGCGGCATAAATTTTCAATCTTCTTCAAAAATCTATTTTAACCTAACGAAAGAAATTTAGGAATTTTCAGAATGTATAACCGTAGAAAGCCGAAAATGCGTTATTGCCGCGCCCGTAATTGCCGAAATTATAGCCGAACATTAAAAACTGCTTGCTCGATAATACAATATTAAAACCGGCGGCGGCATAGCCGAGACGATTGTTGCCGCTGTACCAATCGGCGACGAAGCTGACTCTTCGAATCAAAGGCTGTTCGACGGCGACAATCACGCCGCGTTTTGTTCCGAAATCGCTTTCAGCGCCGAAAACCGAGTAAAAGCCGCCGGTCAGGCGCGTTCCGTTTGTTTTTTTAATAGTTTTGCTGCCGTTAAAATAAAGCATCGTGTAGACGCGACTGCCGGCTGATTTGTTCAAAGGGATAAAAAGCTGCGCGCCGGTCGAGATGGCGACGCCGTGTTTTTCGTTCTCGTATGGCTGCCATTTGATGTTCGGCTGAAATTCTTTCGGCGAAGACTCGCCGTTTCGTGTGTAGAAAAAATTCGCGCCGATTTCGACTTTTTTCTTAGCGCCGTAAACCACACGATAACCGTAATTTTGATAGCCGCCTTTGCTGTAGCGTTCAAATTTGGCGATAAAATCGAGTTCGAGCAAAAATCTTCCTTTTGGAATTACGTCGGTCGAAGGAACATTAAAAATGGTTGACTGTGCGGAAGCTGCGTAGCTGCAAGCGATAAAAAGTGAAGTTAAAAGAAATAGCCGGAATTTTGACATTGATTTTCTCCTTTTCAGATTCAATCTAAATCCGGCACGATTTTGATTATTTGATATTTTTAGATTGCGTTATTCTACAACGATTTTCTGCGAATGAAAAATTTAAACGGGCAGTTTTGACAGGAAATTTCTTAACTCAATCCCATTTTCCGGTTTTTTGCAGCCGCTTAATCTTTCGTTTCGCCATTTCCCTTTTCAAAATGGTCATTCTGTCCAGAAAAACAATACCGTCGCAATGGTCTGTTTCGTGCAGAACGCAGCGCGCGGTCAAATCCGTTCCGTCAAGCTCGAATGTTTCGCCAAAAACGTTTTGCGCCCTGACGACGACGCGCAATTCGCGCTGAACTTTCGTGTAAATTCCGGGAAACGAGAGACAGCCTTCGTCGCCGGTTTGCTCGCCTTCCTGCGCGATGATTTCGGGATTTATCAGCGCGATTTTTTGCGAAGCGTCTTCGCCGCCCGAACAATCCATCACAAAAAGCCGTTTCGACTCGGCGACCTGCGGCGCGGCAAGCCCGACGCCGCCCGCGCTGTACATCGTTTCAAACATATCTTCGACGAGCTTTTGTAAACCCGCGTCAAATTCCGAAACGGGTTTTCCGACCGTCAGCAGAACAGGTTCGGGATAATGTACGATTTGCAGCAAAGACATAAAGGGAATTTTAACGCAAAGTAGCGAAGGCGCAAAGGCGCAGGAGTTTACCAGACGAAATGTTTTGATTTATTTCCGACTCTAATCCAAATTGCAAAAGTTCTTCGCGCCGGAAATTCGCTCAGCGCCTTTGCGTCTTCGCGGGAAATTTTTCTTATATCAAAATTAAATTTCCTGAACAAAAAATCTTTTGCCTTTGAATCAAAAAGCAATCGCGCCTGCTCAAATTTCGCCGAATCTTTTGCCCAAACCGGCTTTGTTTTTCTGTTTTGAAGAAACGAGCAAAACTCGACTGCATCTTCAAGATGCTTTTTTACGGATTTCGGGTTGTAATTTTGTGAAAATTGGCGGAAATACTCTTCAAAGTTTTCGCTTAAAGCCTTCCGCGTCAGGGGCAGAATTTTTTCCACTTCGCGCAGTCTTTTCCAGACGAGCGAATCGGCGAAAAAGTTTAACTCTTCGGGAATTATCGCGGAAAGCCCGGCAATTTCCGATTCCGTCAAATCATTTTCAAGCCCGATTTTTTCAGGCTCGGATAAAAAGCGTTTTCGCAGATTTTCATCCGTGTAAAGCCGCGCCAGAAAATTTTGCTGCTGTAAAAGACTCATTCGAGTTTTCGCGTTTTCTGCTCGACATAAAGGAAATCGGTCGTGTTTTCGACGACGCTCGCCGCAGGCTCAAACGGCTTTTCTTCCAGAAGCTTTCCCGTTTCCCTTTTTTCCAGTCTATTTTGCGTCAGCGCGCTTTTTCTCTCCATTTCATCCGCGTAGCCGAGCGTGTTTGTCCGGCGAAGATAAAACATAACGGATTCCAGAACCAGAAATACGACGACCAGCGCATAAAAAACCTTTACGCCGGCATAAGGCGTACCGGTGAAAACCGTATAAAAATAAATTAAAATTGCGGGAACCGCGCTGAAAATTAATCCGCTCGATGATAAATCGGAAAATTTCTTAATCCATTCCAATTTTTTTAATTGACCGGCATTTTTACCCGACGAAAGCTGCGCCGTCAGCGATGCGGTCGTTTCCTGTAAATGCAGGCTGCAAAAACGACAGAAATTATGCTCGATGTTATTATTCGCGCCGCAGTTAGGACAGAAAATGTTGGATTTTGAATTTGTCATTCTATCAAAAAATACGGTTTTTAATTTTTAATGTTCTATGTTTTTAATAGTCCGCGCGCCGTGTTCAACTCATTTAAAATCTCTGCAAACGGCGGAAAATTGTCGTCGCGCTCTAAAACCGCGCCTTTTACGTCGGAGCGCGCGCAAACTTCGCGGAAAACTTCCCAAATCTCGCTCTGAGTTTGGCTGGCGTGCGCGTCGATTAGTAAATTTTGATGCTTCTGCAAGCCGACAAAATGTAATTGCACTACTCTTTCCAAAGGAATTTCGTCCAGAAAAGCGCGCCAGTCGAAATCGTGATTTCGGGAATTTATATAAAGATTTGTAACGTCGAGAAGCAGCCCGCAATCTGTTTCTTCCAATACTTTCGTGATAAATTCGCCTTCCGACATTTGCGACGACGGAAACCGCATCATATACGTTATATTTTCCAAAATCAACGGCGTTTTGATGCGTTTTTTAACTTTGGAAATATTTTGGACAAAAATTTTCAAGGCTTCATTCGTATATGGAACGGGCGCGAGATGCCCGATTTTTACGCCGCCGGATTTTGTAAAACAAAGGTGGTCGCTGAACCATGCAGGCTCGGTAAAATCGATTAATTCAGCAAGTTTTTCCAGATAATCTTCGTCAATTCCTTCGGCGCTTCCGAGAGATAATTCCAGCGAATGAGGAATAAGCGGAAAATGTTCTTTCAGCAATTTTAGTTCTTCAAGCTTTTTCGGCGAGGCGTCGATATAATGGTCGGAAGTTATTTCAAGAAAATCGATTTCCGTCTGATGCAGAAAAATTTCGGCGCGAAATTGTTCGCGAAAACCAATTCCTGTGCCGAGTTTCGGAAAATTTTGCATTTGATAATTTGGCTAAAATTCAAACAGGATGGACAGGATAAACAGGATTGCTTGGTCTTTGATTACAACTTATTTAAATCAAAACTCGCATTTTATTTGAAAGATTTAAGAAGAAAATTTCTATCCTGTAAATCCTGTCCATCCTGTTTGAATAAACTTTTAAGAACAGCCGCCGCCGCATCCGCCGCATCCGCCGCCGCACGAGCTTCCGCCGCTACAGCTTGAGCCTGACGAGCAGGAACTTCCGCCGCCGTCGCCCGACGAACAGCTCGAACCGCAGCCGGAGCCGCACGAGCCAGCCGCCGATTGCTGCTGCGCCCTGACAAAAGCCTGATTATAATTGTCGAAAATCGTTCCGGCGAGAATTCCCGAACCGAAAACGCCGACAGAAAGCAGCAGCGGGTCAACTCCCGCAAAAGTCGTCTGCGGAACGGCTTGCGGCTCTTTTGCAGGAATATACGGCTTTTGCGCTTCGTATTTCAGATTTTCGAAAGCAAGCTGCAATCTTTCCAGATATGTTTTACCGAGATTCGTTACGCGCGGAAGGCGGGAAACAGCGCGCGCAACGAGCAAGCCGACGACGATTAAAATTATCAGAAATATTATGTTGAAATTGCCGTGCGCGACCGCGGCAAAAATTTTATATGCGCCTAAACCGGGAATAACCAGATAAGCCGTCCATTTCAGAGGATTAAAAGCGCTGCGCGTCTCATCGTCGATAAGCATTTGTTGCTGCTCAAGCCGCGATTGATAGGTCTGCCCGTAGCTTTCGAGCTGCTGGCTCAAGCCGCCGGCTTTGAAAACATCGGTCGAGCTGCGCGGCGTGTAAAACCATCCGAGCGCGAGCTGTTCAATCTGGCTCAAACCGCGCTGGCTCGTTTTATTATCGGTTTGCTTGATTTCAGCAGTTTTGCCGTCGGTATTCAGTTCGATAAAGCCTTTCTGCATCAAGCTGAAAACGACCGAGCGAACGACTTCATTCGTGCCGCCGCGAAGATAGGCGATTTCATAAGGGTCGATTTGGGCAGGAATCGGCGGAAGAGACAGATTGTCCGTTTTATCAATCCGGCTTTTGATAATTGCCAGAATTGTCGTGGAAAAGAAAATTACAAAACCGTAGAAAATCAGAAAATACGGTCCATACATCGTTGCCAAAGGGTTATCAAGCAAAATGTCCATGCGGAATTTCCTCCTGAATCATTATAACGAAGTTTTCCGATTTTGAGATTTAAATTTAACAAAGATTTAAGATAGGTGATAGGTGAAAGGTGATAGGTGATAGGGATTAGGTTTTAGATTGACCTATCACCTATCACCTTTCACCTATCACCTAAATTCACTTTTCACTTTCGAGCCGCGCTTGTTCCGACTTTGCCCAGTCGCATAAAATCTTTCCTTCTTCCTCGGAAAGCTTCGCGCTCCAGTGAACCCAGAGATACGACGGCAAAGGCATCATTTTTCCTTCGACCTGCTCGCAGACTTCTTCAAGCTTTTTGCGCTTGCGCCGCGTTTCGTATTTGCCCCACGTCGAAAAGTTCAATTCCCTGCGCCCGTCGTCGATATGGTCTTTGAGAAACCACGCCGACGGCTGAATTTTTGAATACCACGGATAGACTGTTTCGTTTGTATGACAATCGTTGCAGGAACGCTTTAAAATCGCCTGAACATTATCGGGAACCTGTGTCGCTGCTTCGAGAGTTTCGGCTTGAGTAACCGGCGGATTAGTAAAATCGGGGCGAAAAAACTGGATAATAACGAAAGCTGCGAACAAAACGATTGCAATTATTTTCAGGGCTTTTTTCATACAGTTTATTTATATTGCCAAGTTTTAGTCATAAAATACAGGAAAATAATACTAGCCACAGTTTTTTTATCCCGGACTGCTTTGAGCTTTCTTGATTTTTTAGGATTTGTAAATATACTTTTTGTCGGAAATGTCTGAAATATTGTCGCTCAACAGTAACAACGCTCCGGCGATTAGCTCGCGCGAGGTCGGAGAAATCGGCGAAGAACTTGCCGCCCGATTTTTGCTGAAGAAAGGTTATCGTCCGATTGTCGCTAATTTTAAAGTCCCGATTGGCAGAAACATTCGCGGCGTTGCGGTTACGGGCGAGATTGATTTGATTGCGTTTGACGAAAACGTTTTATGTTTTATCGAGGTAAAAACGCGCAGTTCCGACGAATTCGCGTCGCCGCTCGCAGCAATCGATTTGCGAAAACAGCGGCAGATTATCCGCGCGGCAAAAGCTTACAGGCAGATTTTTCACCTGTCCGGAATCAATTTTCGTTACGATGCGGTCAGCATTATTTTGCGAAAAAACGCCCGACCTGAAATTGAAATTTTAAAAACTTCTGGACTGAAGCCAAATTTCAGAAAAAATCGTGGTCAGGCGAATTCCGGTGAATTTTTCAGGACTTAGACAAAATAGCCACGAACAAACACGAATGAACACGAAAATAATTTTACTTTTATTTCGTGTCTTTTCGTGTTTGTTCGTGGCTGATTCTCCTTATTTACTGCTTCGAGGCTGTTTCGCGTCGGTCAAAATTACGAAATCTCCCAAATCCGCGTGTTTCGACTTATCGAAATTCTTGAAATCGTCTTCGTATCTCATTGTTACGACCAGAACGCGTGTTTTTGGTCTGTAACTCAAAAGATGCTCGATTGTTCCAAGCCGGTTTTCCGTGTGAAAGCCTCCGTTTAGATGAACTATCAAGGCATTTTTTTGCTGTTTCAGATATTCCGAAATCGAAAAAGCCATCGTCGCGTCCCAGAGCGATTGCGAGGCGAGCATCGGATTATGTTTGAGAGGCGTGTTCGAATCGGTCATTCCACCCATAAGCGCGTCGAATTTTTTCGCGTATGCTTCCGACGCTTCGCCGTACGGCAGCGGCGCGAGCCATTTTTTCGCGTCGGGCGAAAGCCCGTTCAAGCTTTCGCGCCCGAGACGCGTAACCATATTTACATAACGGCGCGGCGCGTTTGCGGCGATAACGTCGAGTTTGTTTTGTTTGGCAAATTCGACCAGCGGGCGATAATCGGTTTTGTAATTTCCCCAGGCGCGACTCGACAAAACAAAATGAGACTCCGAGATTAAGTCTTTCAAATATTCGTCAACGACAATCTGCACGTCGCGCTCGAACATTTCCATCGAGAGCGTTACGCGCCTGTCTTTCGCGTATTTTTCAAATACAGCCTTAAAAATCTGCATCTGAAGCGCGTGCGCCGTCGTGTCGTCGTGCTGCTCGCCGAGAAAAACAGCGTCTGTTTTCTCGATTGCTTTTATAATATCTTCAAACGTCGCTGCGTTGCCTTTCGCGTCGTAAATGCGGAAATTGTCGGCGTTTGCCTGCGCTGTTGTGATTGTCGTCATTATAAAAATCAGCGATATTATCGAAAGTATTTTTACCATATATAAAGTTCTCCAGAGAAATAAGAACAGAAAAAATCGTCTTTATCAATCGATTTGTCCTAAATAAAGACGAAAATTTATTTTATAAGTGTTTTGAAACGAAACAAAATTTATGCAAACAAGTTTTTTTAGAAATCTTCTTTTATGCCGATTTTACTGATATTGCTTGGGTTACGGAAAATCTCAGTCCTTTGGCACATAGCTTGCACTTATAAAGCTTAAAGCAATTTCGCTTAAATCAGCATTTTACAAACAAGGGAAGGAGAAATTATATGAACAATCAGGGACAAGGACAAGGAACAGTCAAAGAAGAAGCTTCGGCTTTCGGTGAAAGAGTTGAAGGCAATGTGAAAGACGCATACGGCGCTGTAACGGGTAATACCGCAACCGAGCGTGAAGGCGAATTTCAAGCAGCGGAAGGCGAACAGCGTCAGGCGCAAAATCGTATGCTGACCGGACTTTTCAATGACAAAGACAGCACAGACCGCGCTTATCAATCAGCCAGAAGTCGCGGGTACAACGACGACGAAATCAATCTGATGATGACCGACAAAACGCGCGATACGTGGTTTGACGATGACGACGACACCGAGCTCGGCAGCAAAGCGCTCGAAGGCGCGGGCGCAGGCTCGGCAATCGGCGGAACGCTCGGCGCAATCATCGGCGGCATCGCGGCTATCGGAACAAACGTTCTGATTCCGGGACTCGGATTAGTCGTTTGGGGACCGATTGCGGCAGCCTTAACAGGCGCGGGCGCGGGCGGTTTGACCGGCGGATTGGTCGGCGCGTTAATCGGCTCGGGAATTCCCGAAGACAGAGCCGTAGTTTATGACGAAGGCGTCAGGAACGGCGGCGCGGTCGTCGGCGTAACTCCGAGAAACGACGAAGACGCGGCGTATTTTGAAAACGAATGGAAAGGCTATAACGGTCAGCACATCTATCGTTAATCTTTTAAATATTTAGTTGCTCTCAACAGAAAAAACTCCGTCGGAAGGCGGAGTTTTTTTATTTTTAAACGATTAAACACAAACCGGCGGAATTTCAGTTGCGGCAATTTTTGAATTTAAAGAATCCGACAGCGCTGAAATTCTGAAAATTCATCTGGAAATATATAAGCCTTTTAACCTTTCAGGTTCGATTCGTAAAAAGCTTTTGAAATATAAAAAGACCTGCACAATGTTCGCTTGTGCAAGCCTTTTAGTTAAATTATCGGGATTTGGAGATTATTCGCGGTCGGAGCTGATTTTAATTCCGCCGTTTGTCGTAATCACACGAATCAACGCGCCGCCGCCGTTCAAGTCAGTGGTGATGCGTGATGAGCGATTTCTGCCGTACTTATCGTCGCTGTCGCGCTCGACGCTCAATGCGGCAATATCGCTCCTAAAACCGCCGTTGACGGTTCCGGTTTCGATTCGCGCCGAGTAATTTTCGGACATCGTCAGATGAACGCCGCCGTTTGTGGTTTCGACATCAAGCCCGTTGCCCTTCCAGCTTGTGCCCGATAACGTAACCGCAACGCCGCCGTTTGTCGTTCTGCCTCTGACGCTGCCGGCGGCTTCCGTTACGCTCACGCCGCCGTTTGTCGTTTTAAATTCGATGTCGCCTTCGACGCCGGAAATGGCGATGCCGCCGTTAAAGGCTTCGAGTTTAAGATTGGTCGAGCGCGGAACGAGAATTTCGTAGGAAACAGACCAATTTTTTTCACCCGAAACGCCTTCCGTATGAATAGTCGAATCGGTTGGAATACGGATATTTCCGGCTAAAGCCTTTGCCGCTTCGCTCGTGTCTCCCCAGGTTCTGACGCAGGCGCGAACGAGAATGTCCGAGCGGTTTTCACCCTTAACCTTGATGCCGCCGTTGTGTCCCGAATCGACGCTCAAAAGACTCGTCGGGCGAATGGTCGTCTCGCGCGTTTCGCTAAACGAAACTTTATCGTCGTTCGACCAGTTTTCCGAGCAAAAGTCTTTGTTTTTGTACTGCTTGTCGGTCTTGCTCTGACCGTAATTAACCGAGCTGAATATAAAAAGAATGGCTAAAAATAAACCGTAGCCGAATAAATGCTTTTTGACAGTGCTAGATTTCATCGTATAAAAGTCCTCCAAAGATGTTGTTTTAGATTTCGCTGAATGTGCGTTCTATAAGCAAAACACCACAGGTTTGAAGTTTGTGACAAGAAAGAATAAAACTGTGATACGTGATACGTGATACGTAATACGCGATAAGCAAAATCAAAACGTATTACGTATCACGTATCACGGTTTTATCCATCCTTTCCGCATAAAATCTGCGCGGCGAGAAGCGGAATCATTATTTCGTGGTGTCCTGTTATGGAGAAACCGCGTCCCGCGCCGCCGGCGGTCGGGCGGCGGACAACGTTTGTGAAAGGACGGTAATGCTGGATGAAATCGAAATTTGCGGTCGTAAAATCTTCAAGCGGAAAACCTAGATTTCTGACGACCGTTACGGCTTTGAGAAAAATTTCTGGCAAAACGACCGCCGAGCCTAAGTTTAGATAAACTCCGCCGCCGTTTAGATGTTTGACGATTGAACAGAAAAGCTTAAAGTCCGTGTGCGAAGCAGCGCCGAGCGCAGCGCCGTCGCAGGATGCGTGAAAATGCCCGATGTCAGCGCCGATTGCCAGATGAACGGTGAACGGAATCTTGTTTTTATAGCTTTGACAAAGCATCGAAACGTCTTCATTTTGCGGATTTTGTTCCGAAACTTCCCTGCCCATCGATTCGCCAAGACCGATTTTATCAGCCTGCGCGCGTTTTGCCGCGAGGTTCAAAATCTCTCCGGTTTCCCTTGCCGCGCCGAAATCGCCTTTGCCGAGCGTCGCGTCAACGTCTTCGGACGTAAAACCGACCAGCGCGATTTCCGTATCGTGAACCAGAACCGAGCCGTTTGAAACGACTGCCGAAACAAAACCGCGATTCATCAAATCGATAATCACCGGCGCAAGTCCCGTTTTGACGATATGCCCGCCGATTCCCCAGACAACGGGTTTATTTAATTTTTTTGCGCGGCGGATTTGCTTGGCAATTTCCCTGAGATTTTGAACGGCGAGAATATCGGGCAATTTATCAAGAAACGTTTTCAGCGAATCGTTCTCCGAAACGGGAGCGGCGAAATTATTAATCGTAATCTTGCTCGGGCGCGATGCAAGCTCGTAGGTATTTATTTTTTCCAAATCAATCGGCTGAAAATTTTCGTAGATAGACATTTTTATAATTTTATAATAATCCCCAGAGCCGCGTGCCGCGCGGCGCGAAGTTCGGGTGCGAAAGCTCGCTCAGACGGTATCCGGGCGTGTTGCTCGTTAAGCCGTAATTGTTTTCCAGACGCGCGCGAATTCCCTGCGGGTTAACGCATATTTTCCCGCCGTTTTCAAACAAAATCCCAAGACTGACGCCTTCCGCCGTGTATTCGCCGCCGCGCCGCATCAGGTAAAAAGCCGAGGTCAGGTGCGCGGAATATTCGCGCTGGAAAGCCGTCGGGTTAAAATACTTCCGACCTCCGCCGCCGGAAAAACTCGCCAGCATCAGCGCAAAATCGCGGGCGTGTTTGCCTTCGTGAACGAATGTTCCCTCGATGCCGCGCTGACCGCCCGTGTCAATCGTTTCGCGGGCGATGTTCAGGCGGAGAAATTTCGCCGCTTCAAAAGCAGTCAATCCGCCGCGCAAAATCGCCCAGTTTGCCGCGATAATCCGGTCAACCAGAATGCTTCCCGAACCGCCGACATTTTTCGCAAATCCGAGATGAATCGAGATTTCCGAATCTTCGATAAACTGCGCGGTCGAGCGCTGCTGCCCGTTGCCGTAAGCTTTTATATCCTGCAAAGCCTGTTTTATTTTTCGCCGGTCGGCGGCTGGAACGCTTTCATCAAATCTCATAAATTAAAGCTCTTGCAAAACAGATTATATTATATCAATTTAAATTTACACTTAAACTGATTTATTCGACCTTTAAAATAAGACGGACTCCAGATATAAAATCTGAAGTCCGAATCCAAATTGACCATGCGAAACGCTTAGTATGTCGAGTTACTGAATAACATCAATAACCGGCGGTCTCGCAATAAAGTCGGCGTTCTGAATATTATCACTCGGCGTGATAACCAGCGACGGAGGTGAAAAGCGATATTGTTTCGAGCCGACCGTCAGGACGTAGGTTTGTCCAGTCGGAAGACTATCGAAATTATAATAACCAAACGGATTGGTCGTAATCGTTCTCGCCTCGGTCAAATTGCCGCCGGTCAGAACAACCTTAGCTCTCGGAAGTCCCGTTATGCCGTCCGGCATCATTACGCGACCGCCGATATTGACGGTTGCCGCCGTCGGAACCAGAGCCGCATTCGCGTCGCCTGCTATCCAACGCGAGAAATCGGTTATGCTCGGTGTCGTAACCGTATTGTTGGTTGTATTCACGCACGGCGCTCCGCAAACGTCTGTAATCACGCCCGCAGTTGTACGCTTGTATGCCCTGTAATCCGCTTCAACTCCGTTTACATCCGCCGGGTCGAGATATGTAAACTGCAATGTAGTTGTTACATCGCCATTTTCCATTACAAGCCAGTTACGCGAGGTGCTGTGCGCCGGGTCAAAGCCGCCCAGACCCGCATCGTTTGCCTGAACAGTCAGACCGTCTCCGGCGACTCCTAAAGCCGATACAGTTGCCAGAACAGGCGAATAACCATTCTGTCCCACGAAGTAAGTATATGCAGCGGCTGCGGGGAAATTATGCTGCAACGGTCCATCGACATAGCCGGTGGTGCGTGTTGCAGTTGCGCCGGTGTGAATCAACGTATTAGCGGCATTTGTAACAACCACGCCGTTCGTCAGCGCCAATGTGCCGCCGACGGTCAGATTACCGCCCGCTACGGTTAAAGTATGCGGCGCGGCGTCATTATCATCGTAAGTCAGATTGACGAGCGTTCGCGCCGGATTAACTTCCGGTCCGGTCGAGCGCGAAACAGTCGTTCGCAGATATGAAATGCTTTGACCGCCCGCGCCGAGATTGAATGTGAACGGCGCATCGAAGCTTCCGGCATTTGTCGGCGTAGTCGTGTTGCCTATCTGAACCGTGCTGACGGTTGCGTCGCCGTTGCCGAGCGTTATCTTGCCCGAACCCGTAACACTGCCCGTAAACAGCACGGCAGTTCTCGCAACAGTTTGCGCGGATTGGGAAAGCGTTACACCGAGCGCGTTTTCAAATACGAGAACCGGCATCGGACCAGTAAATGTTCCTGTTCCTGAATGAGTTTGCGCCGCGCCGTTGCCGAGAAACCAGAGAATACTGCCTGCGGCTGAACCGTTAAATACTCCGTTATTGACAAGATTGCCCGTAATCTGAAGAATATTGCCGTTGAGCCTGTAATCGCTTCCTCCCGAACCGGTGATAGTCAGGTTGCCGTTATAAATCTGGTTGAAGGGCGAAACCGTCTGCGACCTGACAAATCTGGTTGCCGCGTTGGTCGCCGTATTGTCAACTATAACGTTACCCAGAGCAACAGGAGCGGGAGCAATACCAACCCACGTATCAATGTCAAAGCCATCGACGCTTCCGGCGGTCGTGCTGACGCCGTTGCCCAAACGAAGCGTGCTGCCGGTAAAGTTGTATCCCGCATTTTCAGCGGCGCTTGCGGCGCTAATACTAAATGCCTTGCCGGTTCCCGTCGCCGCGTGCGGGTCAACGATAGTCATTGTTCCGCCGCTCGCATTAACGATAACCGCTCCCGTAAACCTGAGCAGGTTTGTGGTCGCCGCGATACTGGTAACATTCTGCGGGTCAATGTTCATATCGCCCGCCGTCATCGTAAAGCTCGAACCGGTGCTAAACAATATTGCGCCGAACATATTTAGCGTTCCGCCATTCATTACCAGACTTCCGGTCGTGGCGCTGAAAGTCATAGTGTTATTGCCCTGACCATAACCGACAAGTCCGCTGTCGATGCGGAGACCGCCGGTAAATGTCGGTGAGCCGGAACCGGTAGCGCTCACGCCCGTGCCGACGCATTGCAGCGATGCTCCCGCATTATTAACCCACAATCTGCCGTTAGCTCCGGTGATTGTGTTAGTTCCGAACCACGGCGTAGCCACCGTCGCGCTGGAGATTTTGATTGTGCCTCCGTTGACGGTCAGACGGCTGCCGGATGCGCTGGGCGAAGCGATAGTGATAACGCGCGTTACATCTAAAATCGCCGTCTGGTTAGTGCCTTTCTGACCGACAATCGCGAAGAAGTCGGCAGTCGCGCCTGCACCGGAAAGCGTTCCGTTTGTGCTTCCGAAGAAGTTGGTCGTAACGCTGGCGGTCGTAAACATATCAAATGTTCCGTTGACGGTTAAGTTGCCCGCCGCGCCCGAAGCGGTGCTGCTTCCGCCGATGTTTAAGACGTGTGTTTGCAAAACGCCCGTTCCGGCATCAAAGGTTCCGCCCGCATCGACCGTAACATCGCCCAGCAGAGTCAAAGTGCTAGCCGTCGTCGGATGATAACGCAAAGTGCCGCCGCTCTGAACGGTTAGATTCAACGCGGTCGGAGTTGCCGTATCGACAATCATCGTACAGCCCGATTGAATTGTTACGTTGTCGCCGGTCGTCGGAACTGTTCCGTCAGCCCAGCTTGTCGTTGCCGTCCAGTTAGTCGGTGTGCCGCTGCACGTATCGTTTCCGGCTGCCGCTGTCGTCTGGCTTCCCGTTAAGGGTGATGCGCCGAACGCGCCCTCGGAAACCGAGTAAACCTGCCAGAAATAATTTACCGAGGGTGTTAAACCAGTGGCATTGAATGTCGTCGCATTTTCGGCGGATGTTCCTGCAAAGGTATAGTTAACGCCGTCAGTCGAGCGATAAATCGCATAAATGCGTTCGTCAGGCGCGTCCGTCCAGTTCAGCGTGTAGGTTGTTTGCGTAACCGTCGTAAAGGTCAGCCCCGTCGGCGAGGTCGGAATCGGCGGCGTAAAGCTGAATGTTCTGCGCGTGCCGTTAGTCGCAGAAGTTAAAACAGGAATCGTTCCCGCAACATAGAGGTTATCGACAGGCGTTGCCGACGAGCCGTCGAATGTCGGCGCGGGAGTTCCCGATTGCGCCGCAGTTATTGAACCGACTGTTCCCGCCGTATTGCTCGATGAAAATCCGAATTCCGGGCTGTTTGAGTTGGCGTCAGCCGCGCCCGCCGCGCTCATCGTCATACTGCCGTAAACAAATTCGATAACGCCAGTCGTTTCAGACAAACGTGCCTGATACGTTAAATTAGACGCGCCGCCCGAATTGAAATCCGCCTGCATATTCAGAAATTCAACAATCAGAATGCGACTGCCCGCAGCGCCGGTTACTTTAAAATGAACCTTGCCGGTCGAGGCAAGAGTTCGCTGGTCAGCGCCGTAAGGGGTGATAATCGGCGTACTTGCCACGGCGAGCGGATTATATCCGGTATTAGTAACCGCCGTTCCGCCAAGACGAATTGAACCGTTCGAATTGGCGGAAAACTGCGTGTAGCGGACTCCCATAAAATAGAAGTCAAAACCTATATTGACAACCGACGAAGCCGTATCGTCCTGGTCGGCGGCAACGAGCGTCGTCGTGCCGGTTGACATATCGGTCAAAGAGCCGGTCGTCGTCGTGGCAAACGCATAATTGGTTGCCGCCGAAACTTCCGGCGCGAAGCCAACATCGCCTGACGGAGATTCCAACGCTTCCTTCGTATTGTCCACCTGAACTTCGGATGAACCTTTTCTCGTAAGTAATTTTGCTTTGCCTAAAGAACTTTCCCGCGCTTCAAGCTGCGCGAAAGTATTCAGGTTAAAAACGACCGTCAGCAATATTGCCAACAAACTGATTTTTGTAAAAAACTTCATAATTCTTCTCCAATTCTTTTTAATTTCGGCGACCTCTTCAGACGAATGAGGATGCACATTTTATCAATATAAACCGCGAAGCACCGGACGCTCCCTCCAGATAACGCCCGGCTTAATGCTTCGAGGTTTTGGTCGTTGTTTCGCACCTGCCCGTGCCGTTTCAACGAGTGTTTTGTTCCGTTTTCCGTAAAAAAGCTGAAACTTATTTTCTCAGACAAGACAAACTCTGCCTGAAAATGTAGGGATTTCTATATGTATTGATTGCGCTGATTAAGTTTGAACTTATGATGTGAAGTATAAGGATATTTAAGTTATTGTCAAGAGATTTGGTTCAAATGCAGGTCAAATTTGTGAAATTTAATATTTTTGTCGCATCAATTTGATTGACGAAACCGCTTTCGAAGGCAGCAAACTCGAAAACCGCGAGTATCGCGCAATCTATCTAAAAGAAAACAAACCTATCGGACTGTATTCGGATATTCTGACGGTTGTAATCACGTTTTAAAGGGATGAATAAAGCAATTTCTTATTCATCCCTCATCCTTCATCCCTTTAAAATAAGACGGACTTCAGATATTGAATCTGAAGCCCGAATCCAATGGCATTTAATGCCTTGCCTGTTATTGCAGCGGTTCGGCGATAAAGTCGAGGTTCTGGATATTATCCGTCGGCGATACCACTATTGTCGGAGTGCTGAAGGTAAATCGCTTCGATTCGACAAAAATGATATATGTCTGTCCGGCTTGAAGTCCTTCAAAGTTGTAGTATCCGAAAGGATTCGTCCTTACGATAACCGGTGCGGTTAGACTGCCGCCCGTCAGATAAACCTTAACTTTCGAAATTCCGGTTACGCCGTCCGAAGTCAGAATACGACCGCCGACATCGACCGATGCCGCCACCGGAGTAAGATTTTCCGCGGCTGAAAAGCGTCCGAATTCGGTAAGACCTGTAACAGGTCCGGCTGTATCGGTTCCCGTATTTACACACGGAGCGCCCGGACACAGATTGGTCATCGAATTGGTTGCCTGTCCGCGTCTGAAGACACGATAATCCGACTCGTTGCCGTTAACGTCGCCTGTTAGATACGTAAACGAAATATCCGCCGTCAAATCGCCGGCTTCAAACACCAGCCAGTTGCGGTCAAGCGATTTCGTCGGGTCAAGACCGAGCAGTGTGTTGTTAAAGACACTCACGGTCAGGCTCGACGGAGTGATGCCAAGAGCCGTAACGTTAGCCGTCAGCGGCGTAAAGCCGGGACCGCCGAGCTGTTGACTTATCTGTCGCAACGGAAGTAAATCACCGACCGGGAACGTGAACGAGCCCGGCGCGCAGAAGTCTTTATGAACCGGTCCGACAAAATAATTTCCGGGACCAGTGCCGCTTATTGTCGCACCGCATCCGAGAGTTAGTGTATTGCCGCTGCCGTTGACGAGTCCGTTAAACGTCAGATTGCCGGTGAAAGTGATGTTTCCGCCAAGCGTGCTGCCGCCGAGATTACCGTTGCTGAATGTACCTGACGGGATTATACCCGTTCTCGGAGCACTGATGATTTCATCAGCGCCGATGTCGGGCGCGTTGTCGCGCAGCTCATTGTCGAAGTCATTGTTGACGCCGGTTGCGGTGTTGCCTTGTGCAAGCATCGGGCTGCCGGCTTGCAGGTGCAAATCGGCTGTCGAAACGAACAGCGGGTCAACTGCCAGAGACAAGCTATCCTGTCCGGTCGCCGCCTGCCAGTTGGCAAGCGTCGCACGGGCGGAAGTCTGGAATCCGACGTTTTGAGCAAAGTAATCGTTGTTGTTGATTGTCGAGAAAACAGTTGCCAGCGCCGGGGACGCATTATAAACGCCGTAACGTGTGCCGATGGTTTCCTGATTTGCGAAAATGTTATTCCGCACATCAAGCGCTCCGACCGTTGTTACCGGTGTTTCAATCAGCAGAGCGGCGGTAATACTGCCTGCCGCAGTCTGGTTCGTCGTAAGATAGATGGAGTTGAAATAAATCTTGAATCCTCCGCCCGAGTTGACAATCATTCCATAACCGTTATCGGCAGAAGTTGCCCCGGCAAATCCGAAACCTGCAACGTCCCTGATAAAGTTATTGGCGACCGTTACGTTTGAAGCGGTCGTCGAAGAGGCAAATATTACACCGGTGCATCCGAAACCGGAAGTATTGGTATTTTTAACGTCGGCTATACTATTGCGCTCAACTAAACCCGTATTAAGCGCGATTCCGAGGAAAATACCCACCGTCGTTGAAGTGCCCGCAGTAACGACGCCCGTGATGGTGTTGTTCCTGACGGTAAAGTTCTGGTGATTGCCGACCAGCATACCTCTGAAGCTCATCTTATCAGCCGCAGTTGCCGAACCTATAGTATTGTCGGCAACCAGCAGGTTCTGGTCTAACGCCCCCGCGCCTCTCAGATACATACCGTTCTGCACCCTTAATATCTGATTGTTCAGGATACTGGTGTTATTGTTCGGCGATTCCGCGTCGTTGCCTAAAACAGTTCCGCTGCCCGTCAGGATTCCGCCGATTGTTCCGGTATTTGTGTTGCCGGCAATGATGCAGTTCTTGATGGTCACGTTGAGCGCGCCGTTGGTTGCGCTCGCGCTTGTAACCCAGAAGACCGTTCCGGTAGCGGCTGTCGCCGACACGGATAAGCTGCGGTCAGTGCCGCCGCTCAGGCTTCCGTCAAAGGTTACACGGTCTGCGCCGTTGATTTTAATGATGCCATTCGCGTTTGCGCCGGTAATCGTGCGCGCCGCGCCGCTCGGTTTGAACGTAACGGTGTAAGTTCCCGGATTAGCGCCTTCCTCAGGAAGCTGATTCAAGGCAACCGCCCCGGTTTCACCGGTCAGATTCGTAGTAATATTGACGACCACATTTCCTGTCAAAACGCCCGCGTTCAACGCCGCAAAGACGCCGCCCGCATTGGTCAGAGACGTATAGGTTTCGCCCGTTCCGACATTAATCGAAGCCGGGAAAGCCGCCGCCGCAATCGTATATGTGTTCGGCGCTGCCGGAGGCGTTGCAACGGTATTAACGTCCGTTGCTGCCACAGGCGCTGGATTCGAAGAGATGTTCGCGGTCGGAGTAGCCGTATCCTGCGCGATAACGAAATAATCAATCACATCGCCGCCCGCGACTCCGCCGACGAGAGTGTAATTAATCGTGCAGTTGTATGTTCCGTTTTGCGGAGTTCCGCCGGTCAGCGTGCATTGGTTTGAAAAATATGCGCCGCCGTTCTTTCTATAATATATGCGCGGCGATAAACCGCCTGAAGCCACGCCTACATTGTCCGAAATGGTTGCACTAATCGTGCGATTTGCCGTGCTGAGCGTGTTGGGCAAAGTTGTGTAAGTAATCGCCGGAGCGAGAACGTCCTGCGCAATACCCGTAAATTCATCAGCGCCGATGTCCGGCGTCGTCGCGTTGCGCGTCTGTGCGTCAATATCCTGCGCTACGGCAACTGCCGCGCCGCCTGATTCGAGCGGTGTCGTCGTTCCGTTCGGAATATGCAAATCCGTATTGGAAACGAACGGCGGAACTCCGGTTACGGCAAACGATGCATTATCGTTTGTTCCAGCCGCCGACAATGTGCTCGAATACGACCTGAAATTACTCGCCGGAGTAGTTGCTGACGCATTAAAGTTGGCTACCGTAAATTCACCCGTGCCAAATGTCGCGCCAACCTGAGCCAAACGCGCCTGCGCGTCGCTCGATACATAGTATCCGTTATTATTCAAGGTCAGTGCCATTGCCGATGTGCCGGCTGTCGGCAGTTGAATGGCAACGTTTCGCGTTCCGGTCGGGTTTCCGCCGGTTAATTGATTTGAAAAAATGTTGTTTCTGACATCGACGCCGGTTAATGTCGTTGCGATAATCGTAATCGCTGCGGTCAAATCAGTGTTGGTAACGCCCGGGAGCGCGCCGAAAAGATGCACCGAGTTGTGATAAATCTTGTGCCCTGTTCCCACTCCGACGCGAATACCAAATGCGCCGAACGTGGTGCTGAAAGCGCCGGTTCCGGTCGTCTGGTCGTTTCTGACATCGGCGACAAAATTGTTTTGAACGGTGTGCGTGTTTCCGCCGCCGAGATTAATTCCGTATGCGCCGAAAGTCGATACGCTATTGTTTCTGACGCGAAGAACTTTATTATTCTCAAAAAGCGCCGTCGTTCCGGTCGCGCTGATTGAACCGAATTCAAGACCGCGAACAGCCGTTCCGATAAAGCTTTCGACGTAAACCGTATTGCCGCGAACGATGGCATTGTTTGTTCCCTGCGCGGTTACGCCCATCGAATAGACTTGGTCGACCGCACCCGCCGCCGCATTTCCGATTAAATTATTTTCAATCAATAAACCCGGAAAAACCGTTGCCGCCGCGCCTTGAACGGCAACGCCTCTGGCAACGGTCTGGATGTTGTTGTTTTGAATCGTCAGATTTGTCGCCGTCGCGCCCGCACCGATAGTTGTGGTCAACGATGAAATCGCCGTCGGCGCGGTTGTCGCGCTGACGGTAGATGCGCCGCCTGTCGCCAGAACACCGTAAGAGGCGTTCTCGGAGCCGGCTGTCGAAGCAGTTGCGGCTGTATTTCTACCGGTCGCATTACCGAGAATATTCAGGTTTCTGATATTGACGTTATCGGCGCTCGTAACGATGGTCGTCGCCAGCGCGATACGAATAACTGAATTAAAAGCTATAGTATTTGCTGCCGTGTTCTGAAGCGTCAGGTTGCGGTTTGTTCCGCCCGTTCCGGCATTATCGCCGTCGATAGTTACATTGTCCGCGCCGTTTAACTCAATCAAGCCGCGACCGGTGGCAGTCGCGCCGGCGACAGTTACGGCATCATTTGTCGGGCGAATCGTAACCGATGTGTAACTGGCTGAACCCGCGCCGCTGCTGTTTAAGACCGCCGGAGCGGTTTCCGTTGTGCTGTTGACAATATCAACCGTGACACCGCCTGTGTGTGTTCCGGCGTTAATCGCGTCAAATGCATCCTTTAGCGTCGGATACGAGCCTCCGCCCGGATTAACTGTAACGTTTTGCGCCAGTGCGCTTATACCAAAAGCCAGAATAAGAAAAACCAGCTTCACTAAACCTTTAATATTCCTCATGTTTCACTCCTCTTGAAATTAAAAATTAGCACTTAAATGTAAAATGGCGGAAAATCCAATCGGGATAAATTCTCTCGATTCGGAAAATTAATGCAAAAGAAAATTGTCTATTCGATAAAAGCGAGAACGAAATGGCAGCAAAAACCAAACAATAATCGCTAAAACGTTGTTTTCCAACTCGAAAGGCTCATTGGGAAAACATTCGATAAACTGTATTTCTTATAAAAATTGCTTCTGCTTGACTATACAATTATTAGAACATTTTATCAAGATAGTTTTGATGGAAAAAGCATGCAACACATGCGTTTTTTCCGCTCCCGGCTAATAAAAAAGATATTATAGCGCTGTCTGAATCGGCAGCTAACGTCCGATACGGAAAATTTTGTTCGGTGATATGTAATTTTGTTTATAAATACGGAATTTTTCATATTTTACGATTCACTTTTTGCGCTCTTCTCTGGCATACTGATTATTGATTGAATAATTAATGCTTAGGGCTAAGTATTATTTAAATATTTTATTAGATTAACCCAAGTTGCCAGTTATGAAAGATTATTTTATTTGCCCGCGAAATACGCGAAAAAACGCCAAAAAAGAAAGAAATCAGTAAAAATTTCGCGCCTTTTCGCGTATTTCGCGGGCAAAATTTCTTAAATATTTATAACTGGCAACTTGGGTTAGATTAAGTTTATTCAAGGGAGAAAAATTCATGAAATTTCTTTTACTTTCTATTTTTGCGATTGCCTTATTCTCACTCACAGGCGTCCTTGCGATTCAGGCAAAGGACAAAGGCGCTACAGCTTTGGTTTCCTCAACCGTAGTTATTAACGAAGTTTACGGCGGCGCGGGCTGCGGAACTGCCGGATGTTCAACTTATCAGAATGACTTTATCGAGCTTAAAAATATCAGCGCGGGTCTGGTTAATATCGGCGGCTGGTCGGTTCAATACGCTGCGGCGACCGGAACAGCATGGCAGGTAACGACGATTCCGGCGGGGACGGTTCTGCGTCCGGGCGACACGTTTCTGATTGCCGAGTCTTTCGGCGCAAACGGCGTAAATCCGCTTCCGGCTCCGAATGTAACCGGAACGATTGCCATGTCTGCAACCGCCGCTAAAGTCGCTCTGGTCAATACCAATACGGCTTTAACCGGAGCTTGTCCGACTGGAAATGCTTCAATCGTCGATTTTGCCAGCTACGGCGCGACGGCTAACTGTGCGGAAGACCCGAGCGGAACGGCTTCGGGCAGCAGCATTTTGCTGGCAGCAGCCGGAAACAGCGCGCCCGCGCCGAGCACGACGACTTCGATTGCAAGAAATGGTGCGGGACTCGATACTGATAATAACGACTCTGACTTTGCCACCGGCGCGCCGTCTCCGCAACAGGCAATATTTCCGACAGCCGCGAATGCATCAATCGGCGGCAGAGTCCTTTCATCCGACGGTCTCGGAATATCGAAAGTAACCGTTACACTAGTCGATGGTTCCGGCACAGCGCGGACTTCTTTAACAAACGGCTTCGGTTATTATTCCTTCGACAGTTTAGGCACCGGACAGACATATACGCTTAGTGTTCGAAACAAAAGATACACCTTTAATCCTTCAACCCGTGTCGTTTCGCTCGAAGATAATATAGGCGACGCAGATTTTACGGCTGAACCGTAAATTCCTTAAAAACCGAATAGTAAAAAGTGAATGGTTAAGAAGAAAATTCTTCTTAACCATTCACTTTTTAGTGGTATGAATTTTGCCGTAATCGAAAATGAAACCTGTCTGATAAAAATATGTGTGAAAAACATACAAACAGGCAAAAAATTTATGAAATGCAGGAGTAAAAAATAAATGCTGGTAAAAGATATTATGACGGAAAATCCGGTTTGCTGTACGTCGGATACAAATTTGCAGGACGTGGCTAAAATGATGCTGGACAATGATTGCGGCGCGGTTCCCGTTGTTGAAAGCAATAATCACAAGCGTCCGATTGGCGTCGTAACAGACCGTGATATTACTATTAGAACTGTGGCGAAAGGCGATAATCCGCTTAATATGACCGCTAAATCGGTTATGACTAAAAACGTCGTTACCGCTACGCCCGATATGTCGGTCGAGGATTGTGTCGATTTGATGGAAAAACATCAGGTCAGGCGCATTCCCGTAGTTGACGAGAACGGCAACTGCGTCGGGATGGTCGCGCAAGCTGATATTGCCGTCAGAGCCAACGAATCCGACGCGGAAGACCTTGTCGAAGAAGTCTCAAAAGCTTCGGCAAGTCAATAGGTTATATAAATCTAATTCTATTTATAAAGACAAACGACAGGTCAAATCCATCGTTTGTCTTTTTTGTTTCCAAAGCCTTTTCCATTCAAAATTTTTTGAAAATTGCCGGTTTTTTATTCACAGAATTTGTCAAAAATGCTAAATTGGGGTAACTTGTGTTATCAAAGTAGTTTTTCGTCAAACTAATTAAAAAAATCATCCTATAATTTCAGCAAAGCGTTTTATAAAATTCGTCATTATGAATAGCGTTATTAGTGTTAATTTATCGACGGCATTTCCGTGATAAATCCTAATAGCGCTTCAAATTATTAATTATTTGTGAATATAAAAGGAGCAACAATGAAACAAGCAGTTTATTTTTGGCAAAATGTGAAAATGGCAGGTCGCAATTTTCTTCCCGTTTTGCTTGGTTTGGTTCTTTTAACAACGGCTGTAGCCGCAAATACTACTCTTCCGACGAAAAAAGCCCGGGGCGAAAGCTCTTCTGTTCTGCCGACCACTCTCGTCCCGTCCGCTTCTTTCAAAAGAATGTGGATTGATTATGACGTAACGCAGGGCGGCGTCAAAGGAATGCGTATCCACACGCATTTCGAAGTTTATAATATGAAGGGTATCGAAGGTTATCTAGCCCTTTATTTTCAATACCGGGACGGCACGTCTTTGAAGGATAATAATAACGAATTCGACAGTTCCGAAGGCACGGTTGCCGCTTACGAGGCAATTACGCCGGCTTATAATCCGACGACGGTTTATGAAGACCTCGATATTTTTATGCCGTATTCGGAATTGGATTTGGAGGACGGCGATTATAAATTGAAAATCCGCGCCAACGTTATTTACAAACAAGGCGGCAGTATCAGTCTTTTGACCAATTATGATTTCGTCTATAATCAGGGCGATACGAAATCGAATTCTACGCCGAGCGCGGAGTTCGATAAAGTTTGGGTCGATTATGGCGTTATGCAGTCCGGTCAGCGCGGAATGCTCGTTCATGTCAAATTTACGGTTGTCGATATGAAAGGCGTTAACGGCAGACTGGCTGTTTTCTTCCAGAAAGAAGACGGCGATACACTTATTACGAGCAACCGGCTTTATAGAAGTACAGATGCAAAAAGAGTTGGCGAATTAGTCGTTTATTATGACATCGCGCCCGGTTATCCGCGAACTGTTTATGAAGACGCGACGGTGTTTTTGCCTTACTCTCAATTAAATCTGGTGCTGCCGCGCGGCAACCACAGCTTGAGAATGGACATAGACGTAGTTTATAAAAACGGCGACCTTCTCCAGCATATGGCGATGGAAGATTTTTGGTTTGATAGAAAATAAGGCAAATAAGATTTGTTTTGAATGAGATGATTTGAAGCAGCTTTCACTAACGCTTCAAATCGGAAACTATTTGTGAATATAAAAGGAGCAACAATGAAATCAGCAGTAAATTTTTGGCAAAATGTGAAAAAAGTAAATCGTAAATTTTTCCCTGTTTTGCTTGGCTTAGTTCTTTTAACAACGGCTGTAGCCGCAAATAATCTTTTACATCCGGCAAATGAAAAAGGTAATACTCTGACCACATCTAAAACGTTTGTCGAGCCCAGCGCCACATTTGAACGAATCTGGCTTGATTACGACATCACGGAAGGCGGGGTTAAGGGGATGCGTATTCATATTAAATTCAAGGTTTTTGATATGAAAGGCATGGACGGTTATATGGCGATTTATTTTCAGGAAAAAGACGGTACTCCGCTTGAAGACAACAACAATAAATTTGACAGCGCCGACGGAACGGTTGCAGTTTATAAAGCAATCACTCCCGGTTATCAGACTACTGCCTATGAAGATTATCAGGTTTTTATGCCTTACTCGGAGCTTGATTTAAGCGACGGCGACTACAATTTGAGAATGGACGTTGACGTTATTTACAAAGAAGGCGGATTAGTCAGTCATTTAACTTTTCATGATTTTGTATATAATCAGGGCAATAAAAACAGCAGAAAACCCTCTGCTGAATTCGGCAAAATCTGGATTGATTACGATGTAACACAAGGCGGTCAAAAGGGAATGCGTGTCCACACGAAATTCACGGTCGTCGATATGAAAGGCATTCCGGGATACTTGGGTGTCTATTTCCAAAAGAAAAACGGCGACAAACTTTACACCAATAATAAAACTTACCGAAGCAAGGAAGGACAGGTTGCCATATATTTTGACATAAATCCGGGATATGAAAGAACCGTTTATGAAGATGCGCAGGTATTTATTCCATACAGCGAGTTCAGCTTGCCCAGAGGCAGTTACGATTTGCAGATGGATATGGACGTAATTTACGAAAACGGAGATTTAATCCAGCATCTGACCCTACATGATTTCTGGTACGAAAAGAAATAAAGTTTGAGCTTTATTCAAACTAAAGAGGCGGTCGTGAATTTAAATTCACGACCGCCTTTTGTTTAAGATTTAATTCCCGATTATTTGCCGGAAGCAAGTTGCAAACGGGCTTGCGCGCGTTCGAGTCTTTCCAGTTCGGCTTCGAGTTCCTCTTCAGTTCCCTTCCAATCTCTGACGATTTTTTCGGCGGCTTCACGCTCTAAACGCGCCGCTTCCGTATCGATTTCCTCAGATTCTTCGGCAATGTCCGCCAAAACGGAAACGTTGTTCGCGCTGACTTCGACAAAACCGCCGGAAATTACCAATTTTTCGGTCGTATTGCCTTTCGTATAAGACAAAATCCCCGATTTCAAAGAAGAAATAAGCGGAGCGTGATTGGTCAAAATCCCAATCTCGCCACTCGCCGTCGGCACTGTAACCGAATCGACCGGCGCGCTCAAGACTTTTTTCTCAGGTGTTACGATTTCTAAATTCAACATAATTTCATTTATCATTTACCATTTACCATTTACCAAAAATCAACCGATAAATGATAAATGATAAATGTTCAATGTTAAGCGCCTGCCGCCATTTTCTGCGCTTTTTCGCGGGCTTCTTCGATTGTGCCGACCATATAGAACGACTGTTCGGGCATATCGTCGCATTTTCCTTCGAGAATTTCGCGGAAACCTTTGATGGTGTCCTCAATTTTCACGTATTTGCCTTTCAAGCCGGTAAACTGTTCACCGACGAAGAACGGCTGCGAGAAGAAACGCTGAATTTTACGCGCTCTTGCAACGGTCAGTTTATCGTCTTCCGAAAGCTCGTCGAGTCCGAGAATGGCGATAATATCCTGCAAATCTTTATAACGCTGCAAAATACGTTTGACGGACTGCGCCGTGTTGTAGTGGTCGTCGCCGACAATCTGCGGGTCGAGAATACGCGAGTTCGAAGAAAGCGGGTCGACCGCCGGATAAATTCCGAGCTCGACGATTTGACGCGAAAGCGCCGTAACCGCGTCAAGGTGCGCGAACGTCGTCGCCGGCGCAGGGTCGGTATAATCGTCAGCCGGAACGTAAACGGCTTGAATCGATGTGATAGCGCCGGTTTTCGTCGAAGTGATGCGTTCCTGCATTTCGCCCATTTCCGTCGCCAGCGTCGGCTGATAACCTACCGCCGACGGCATACGTCCGAGAAGCGCCGATACTTCCGAGCCTGCCTGCGTAAAGCGGAAAATATTATCGACGAAGAAAAGCACGTCGTTTCCCTGGTCGCGGAAATATTCGGCAACCGTCAAACCGCTCAAAGCGACGCGCAGACGCGCTCCCGGAGGTTCGGTCATCTGCCCGTAAACGAGCGATACTTTCGAATCTTTAATCTGGTCTTTATCGACTTTCGACAAATCGAATGCGCCGGTTTCTTCCATATTATGATTGAATTCGTCGCCGTAGCGGATAACTTTCGATTCGACCATTTCGCGCAGAAGGTCGTTTCCTTCGCGCGTTCTTTCGCCGACGCCCGCAAACACCGAGAAACCTTCGCTTCCGATGGCGACGTTGTTGATAAGCTCCATAATCAGAACCGTTTTGCCGACGCCCGCGCCGCCGAAAAGTCCGATTTTTCCGCCGCGCAGAAACGGCTGAACGAGGTCGATAACCTTGATTCCCGTTTCGAACATTTCGAGCGATGTCGCCTGCTCGTCAAAGCTCGGCGCGTGTCTGTGAATCGAAGATTTCGTATCCGAATTAATCGGACCGAGCTCGTCAACCGGGTCGCCGATAACGTTCATCACGCGTCCGAGCGTAGCGGTTCCGACCGGAACGCTGATTGGTCCGTCCAAATCGATAACTTTCATTCCGCGAACCATTCCGTCCGTCGGCAGCATCGACACCGCGCGAACGCGACCTTCGCCCAGATGCTGCTGAACTTCCGCGACGACATCGACCGTCGTTTCAACGTCAAAACCTTCGCTTGTAATACGCAATGCCTGATAAATAGGCGGTAAATAATTATTTGAAAATTCCACGTCAACGACCGGACCGATAATCTGTACGACTTGTCCGATTTGCTGACCGCTTCCATTATTAGCCATTTTCTATAACTTGCTCCTTCAATAGATAACTTAAAAGGTATGATAACAAAAGAAAAAGATTATCATATTTTTTCAGCGAAACGCAAAGCCGCTTGTGAAAAATGGCATAAGGCATTTTCAATAACTTAATCCGAATTACACCGGTCGTTTCCATTCTTTAGATTTGGCATTTTTTTCGCTCGTGTCTTTTTTTCTTACACTTCCACCTGTATCTTTTTCCTGCAAATCGCCTTTAATGTTCGCTTTTATTACAGAGTTTTTTTAGAAGTTTTTTTGCTCATTTTTACTGTCGTAAAACAAAAGGAAAGGCAAACTGTAAATCTGCGCTTTCCTTTTGTTTGTTGCCGGGACTTTTAGTCTAAACTGCTGTTAAATTATGATTTAGAATCCGATTTCGCTCGTCCCGAACCGCTTTTTTTGCCGCCGCCGTCCTGTTTGTTGACGGTTGCCCAGGCGCGTTTTTCGGCTTCTTCTTCGGACACGCCTTTTTCCTCGTAGCTTTCTTCGATGTGTTCAGCCTGACGTTTTTGTTTGTCTGTATATTTGTCTTTGTCTCCTCTTGGCATAGCTTTTCCTCCTAAAATATTCCCGCTGATTTTACTCGTCTGAATTTTCTCTTTTTTGTGAATCTCATGTCGCATTTGTCCTTAACTTCTGCGAATTGAGAAGTTGCCATTTCGACTGTATTGAATGGTAAATCAATTACCGGGTTGATATTATCTACCTCGACCGAGCGCAGATTGATGTTGCTGTCATAAATTTTCACTTCGCTTTCCATCATACAAAAATACCTCTTTTACATCCTGAAGAACCTAAATCTCTAAACACCTTTCCTTTTATCCAAACTGAAACGTGTATTTATCTGAAGCAACACACGTGCCAAATTATATTTAAAAACGATAGCTCATCCGTCTTAAATCGAGGTTAAAATTTGTTGACAGCCGGAAATCGTTTTAGTAGCCTCAGAATATAAAATCAAACTTCTATGGAAAGGAATTTTTACCGCATTTGAGCAACTTAAAAAAAATTGAGCTTCCGCCGCAGGGATTAAAAACGCTTTTTGGAGTCCAAGACCAAAACATAAAATATCTGGAAACGCTTCTCGACGTAAGCATCGGCGCGCGCGGCAACGAGCTGATGCTCGACGGCGACCCGAAAGATATTGAAACCGTCGAGCAAATCCTGCTCGATTTCGGCGAGCTTTTCGATGAAGGCAACACTTTTTCCGATAAAGAGCTGCGCGACGCTTTCAAACAAATCGCCGAAGACCGCGCGTATTCTCTGAAAGATTATTTCACGCGCGCGCGTTTCAATCCTTCGGGCAAAAAACAGGTCGCGCCGAAAACCGCGATGCAGCGCCGTTATATCGAAGCGATTCAGGACAGCGATTTGACATTCGGCATCGGTCCGGCGGGAACGGGAAAATCGTTTCTGGCGGTGGCGATGGCTGTTCAGGCGTTGTTTTCCAAACAGGTTGAGCGAATAATTTTAACCCGTCCGGCGGTCGAAGCCGGAGAAAAGCTCGGTTTTCTGCCCGGCGATTTGCAGGACAAAGTTGACCCTTATCTGCGCCCGCTTTACGATGCGCTGTTTGATTTGGCTGATACCGAGCGCGTAACGAAAATGCTCGAAAAACGGATTATCGAAGTCGCGCCGCTGGCATTCATGAGAGGTCGCTCGCAGCCGCTAAACAGTCTATTAATGACTCCGGACGGCTGGCGCAAAATGAGCGAAATTAAAATTGGTGATTTCGTTATTGGCTCAGACGGCAAAGCGATTGAGGTTATCGGCGTTTTTCCTCAAGGCAAAAAGAAAGTTTATCGCCTTACAATGACCGACGGCTCGGCAGCTTTGGCTTGCAGCGAGCATTTATGGCAAGTCAAAACATTGGAAGATAAGCGTCGAAACAAACCGGCGCGAGTGTTGGAAACACAGGAAATGCTCGGCAATTTTCGTCGCAATCATCAATATCGTTACGAATTGCCAATGCTTTCCGCGCCTATCGAATTTGAATACAGAGAAACTCCGATTGAGCCCTACGGTCTTGGGTTACTGCTTGGCGACGGCTGTATCACGGGCACAACGTCGCCGAGTTTTTGCACGGCTGATGCAGAGTTAATTTCATCTCTGGAATATTCGCTTGCCGAAATGAATTTGAGAATCAATCGCAAAAGCGAAATCGATTACACAATTACAAATCCGTCAGCTAAACACGGAGCTGTTCCAAATTTATTAACGCGAACATTGCGCGAATTAAATTTGCTTGGAACGTTTTCTGCGTCCAAATTCATACCGGAAATTTATCTCCATAATTCCGCTGAAACTCGCATCGCGCTTTTGCAGGGACTTTTAGATACGGACGGCGGACCCGTTACACAAAAAGGAAGAACTTGCCGGATTCAATATTCGACTAATTCCGAAAGATTAAAGGACGACGTAATTTTTCTCGTCCGTTCTCTCGGCGGCACGGCTAATTGCCGCATCAGAAAAGCCGAAGGTCGAAAACCCGGCTTCGCGCGCGGGCGCGAAGTTCATCATCGCCGCGATTCTTATATTTTGGATATTCGACTGCCCAAAGAAATCAAACCTTTTCGTTTGCAGCGAAAAGCTGACATTTACGAAAAATTCGGCGGCGGTCGCCCAATGCGCTTCATCAAAAACATCGAATACGCCGGTGAAATGGAAACGCAGTGCATAAGCGTTTCCGCGCTCGATTCGCTTTATTTGACCGATGATTTTATTTTGACACATAACACTTTAAATAATTCTTTTATCATTCTCGACGAAGCGCAAAACACGACCGGCGAGCAGATGAAAATGTTCCTGACGCGCATCGGTTTCGGTTCGAGAGTCGTTGTTACGGGCGACATTACGCAGATAGATTTGCCGCGCGGGCAGCGAAGCGGTCTGAAAGAAGCTGAGCGCGTTTTGCAAAACATCGAAGAAATCAAATTTGTCTATTTCAGCAAAAAAGATGTCGTCCGTCATCGGCTCGTCCAGTTGATTGTCGAGGCTTACGAAGAACAGACGAATCAGGAAAATCAGGACAATCCAGCCGCGAACTAGCGCGAAGAACTTTAAATGTCCGAAATCATCAACCGGCAGCGTAAAATCAAGCTCGACTGGCAAATCTTTGAGGTTTTTGCCAAAAATGCTGTCAGCCAAATTCCCGAAACCGCAAATAAATCCACCGTGATTGTTTTCGTTTCCGACCGGAAAATGCGCGAATTGAACAAAACTTTTCGCGGAAAAAACTCTACGACCGACGTTCTTTCCTTTCCATTTGAAGCCGACGAATTTGAATCGGACGAAAACAATCTCGGCGATATTGTAATTTCTATTGAGCAAGCCGCGAGACAGGCGACGGAAAACGATTTGGATTTGGAAACGGAAATCAAACAGTTGATTTTACACGGCATTTTGCACCTGTCCGGCTTCGACCACGAAATTGATAATGGCGAGATGAACGCGAAAGAGCTTGAACTTCGTGAACAACTAAAAATTTAGCCGCAGAGAACACGGAGACACGGAGATTTTTTATTATTTTCTCTGTGTCTCCGTGTCGCTGTGGTAAATTAATCCAATGAGCGAAACACAAAAAACAGCCGAACCCTGCGTGATGGTGATTTTCGGCGCGACCGGCGATTTGACCAAGCGCAAGCTTTTTCCGGCGCTTTACAATCTGGCGAAGGAAAAATTTCTGCCCGAAAATTTTGCGATTATCGGCGTCGGGCGGCAGGAAATGGAGACGAAGGAATTCCGGCACAAAATCATCGACGATTTAAAGGAATTTGTCGGCGGCTCGACCGATAAAAAGCTTGTAAACTGGTTTGAAGAAAGAACTTTTTACACGGGCGGCGACTTTGACGACGACAAGCATCTGTTCAAAGACTTAAAGGATGTGCTCGACGAAGTTTGCGAAAAATTCGATATTCCGCCGAATTTCTTTTTTTATATGGCGACTCCGCCGGAGCTTTTCGCCAACGTAACGCAGAAAATTCACAAAAACGGTTTTGCGAAAGAGGAAAACGGTCATTGGCGCAGGTTTATTTTTGAAAAACCTTTCGGGCGCGACCTCGAATCGGCGAAAAAGCTTAACAGCGAGCTTTTGAAAATTCTCAAAGAACGGCAGATTTACCGCATCGACCATTATCTCGGCAAAGAAACGGTTCAGAATATTTTGGTTTTTCGCTTCGGCAACAGCATTTTCGAGCCGATTTGGAATCGAAATTTTGTTGACCACGTTCAGATTACGGTTGCCGAACAGCTCGGCGTCGAAATGCGCGGCAATTATTACGACAAAGCCGGAGCTTTGCGCGATATGATTCCGAATCATATTTTTCAGCTTGTTACGCTGACGGCGATGGAGCCGCCCGTTTCGTTTGAAGCCGACGCCGTAAGAGACGAGCAGGCGAAGATTTTGTCGGCAATACAGCCGTTTACGCCCGAAGATGTTTTGCATAAAACGGTTCGCGGGCAATACGGCGAAGGAAAAATCGATGACAAGAAAGTTCCGGCTTATCGAAGCGAGTCGAATGTAAAGACTAATTCAAACACCGAAACTTATGCCGCGCTGAAGCTTTCAATCGATAATTGGCGCTGGGCTGACGTTCCGTTTTACGTCAGGACGGGAAAACGTCTGCCGGAAAAATACACGAGCATCGTGATTCAATTTAAGAAAGCGCCGTTTATGCTTTTCCGCGAAACCGGAGTCGAGCGCCTGACGACGAATCGAATCGTCATTCACATTCAGCCGGACGAAGGAATCACGCTTCATTTCGGCGCGAAAAAACCGGGTCCGATTGTCAGCATGGGCGCGGTCGATATGGATTTTAATTACGTCGAGCACTTCGGCGAGCATATCTCGACCGGCTACGAACGCCTGCTTTTCGATTGTATGACGGGCGACGCGACGCTTTTTCAGCGCGCCGATATGGTCGAGGCAAGCTGGAGCATCGTCTCGCCCGTGCTGGATGTCTGGAAGGCGATTCCGGCGCGCGATTTTCCGAATTACGAAGCCGGAACGTGGGGACCGGTCGAGTCGGACGAGATTTTGGAAAAAGACGGGCGAAAGTGGAAAAATGATTAAATGATAAAAGTTTTTCCTGACATTGAAGAGTTAAATCGTTTTGCGGCTGAAAAATTTGTAGAAATCGGCAATCAGGCGATAAAAATGAAACGCAGCTTTGCCGTCGCGCTCGCCGGCGGCTCGACTCCGAAATCGCTTTACAGACTTCTCGCGTCAGAAAAATACAAAAATCGAATCGACCGGACAAAAGTTTATTTCTTTTTCGGCGACGAGCGAAATGTTTTGCCCGGCGATGAGGAAAGCAATTTTCGGATGGCTGATGAAAATCTTTTTCAGCCGCTGAAGATTGAAGATAAAAATATTTTCCGCTGGCAGACGGAGTTTGAAGATGCGAAAAACATCGCCGCAAATTACGAGACGAAGTTAATGGAGTTTTTTGATTTGAATGAAAATCCGCCCGACAGGAAATTTCCGCGCTTTGATTTAATTCTGCTTGGAATGGGCGCGGACGGTCATACGGCATCATTATTTCCTTTTACAAAAGCTCTGCACGAAACCGAAAGACTCGCCGTTATTAATAATGTTGAAAAACTAAATGCAAATCGCCTGACAATGACTTTTCCGGTTATCAATAACGCCGCGAATGTTATGTTTCTCGTCAGCGGCGCGGAAAAGGCGGAAAGTTTGCGCGAGGTTTTGCGGGGCGAAAATAATCCCGACGAATTCCCTTCTCAAAAAGTTAAATTAAACGACGGAAATTTGCTCTGGCTCGTTGACCGCGAAGCGGCGCGACTCTTGCAATAACCGAAACATTCAATTTACTATTAAGCGTTTACAATATATGGAAATTGAAATAGCCGTCGCCATTCTCATACTTTTTGCCCTGACCTTTCTGGCGACGATAGATATGGCTTTCTCGCAGCTCAGCGACGTTACGCTTCGGCGTCTGACGAGCGACACCGAAGAAGATACGCGCGTCAACACGCCGTTTATGCGCGAGATTCTGACTGACAGACCGCGTTTTAGATTTGCGCTTTCGGCGGCAATTCAGATTCTGCTTATTATTTTTTCGGTGCTCTTTACGCTGATTGTTTATAATTTTTATACCGAAACATTTAAACTTATTCTGATTTCAATGATTCTCGCTTTGACGTTTTCGGCGATTTTCCGGCAGTTTATCCCGCGATTCCTGACGTGGCGCAATCCCGAAGACAAGCTTCTTTTTCTGATTCCGTTTGTCCGACCGTTTTATCCTTTAATGGCTTTTTTCGCCGACCCGTTCGCGCGTTTCCTGCGCGAGAAAGAGCAGGCGAACCCGGAAACTACGCTTTTGCCGAATCAAACCGAAGAAAAGGATGAGGAAAAGGACGACAACATCCAGGCTTTAATTGAGATGGGCGAAGCCGAAGGCTTTATCGAGGAAGAAGAGCGTGAGCTTATCGAAACGATGTTCGAATTCGGCGACACGCGCGCGGGCGAGATTATGACGCCGCGAACCGAGATTTGCAGCGTTCCGATAACCGCGACTGTAAAAGCGGCGCGCGACGTAATAATCGAGGAAAAATATTCGCGGATGCCCGTTTATCGCGATTCGACCGATAATATCGAAGGCGTGATTTATGTCCGCGACCTTTTAAATGCGTGGTCGGAAAACAAGGAAAACGAGACGATTGAAACGCTTCTGCGTCCGGCTTATTTCGTCCCGGAAACAAAATCCGTGTCCGAGCTTTTAAAAAATATGCAGACCGTTCACGTCCAGCTCGCCATCGTCATCGACGAATACGGCGGCATTGCCGGACTTATCACGGTCGAAGACATTCTCGAAGAAATCGTCGGCGAAATCGAGGACGAAGACACCGAGCATGAAGAAATCATCGAAATTATCGAAGGCGAGGACAAAAGCTATTATGACATTCTCGGCTCGACCGACATCGGTAAAATCGAGCGTCTTTTCGATTTGGAAATCGAGGACGACGATTTTACGACCATCGCCGGTCTGATTACGAGTGAGGTCGGATACGTTCCAAAACCGGGCGAGAATCTCGAATGCCGTGGGCTTCAAATCGAGATTCTCCACGCCGACGAAAAGAAAATTCATCTTTTAAGAATTAAAAAACCGGCTTCCGAAGAAGAAAGCGAAACGCAGGAAGTCTCAACTTAATTAAAAAGATTAATTTGGAACGTCCGCAATCAATTTCCGCAGGTTCGGAATAAACTTTTGTACGTAGAGAAATAACTTTCGGACGCGCGAAAATTGTTTTTCTACGTCCGGCAATTACTTTTGAACGTCCGGCAATAGCTTTTGAACGTGCGAAACTAACTTTCGGATGTTCGAAAATAGCTTTTGCAGGTTGGTAAATGACTTTTTAATGTTAGAAAACAATTTTCTGACGCTCATTTTTTTCTCGTTTCCTTCATTACTATTCACTTTTCACTTTTTGGAGTAATATATTTTCTATAAATTCATCTTAAAGGAGAAAAGATTATGGCTATCAGATTAGGCGACGAAGCGCCGGATTTTACTGCGGAAACGACTGAGGGCGAGATTAATTTTCACGAATGGCTCGGCGAGAGTTGGGGCGTTTTGTTTTCGCATCCGAAAGATTACACGCCCGTCTGCACGACCGAACTCGGCATGGCGGCGCGGCTCAAACCCGAATTCGATAAAAGAAACGTCAAGATTATGGGCTTGAGCGTTGACCCGCTCGGCTCGCACGAAGGCTGGTCGAAAGACATCGAAGAAACGCAGGGCGCGCGCGTTAATTTCCCGATGATTGCCGACGCGGACAAAAAGGTTTCCGACCTCTACGATATGATTCATCCGAATGCGTCGGACACTTTCACGGTTCGCTCGGTTTACGTCATCGGTCCCGATAAAAAGGTCAAACTAATGATTACATACCCGGCAAGCACGGGCAGAAACTTCGACGAAATCCTGCGCGTCATCGATTCATTACAGCTTACGGCAAAATACAGCGTGGCAACGCCGGTCAACTGGAAAGACGGCGACGATTGCATCATCGTTCCGGCTGTAACGGACGAACAGGCGAAAGAAAAATTCCCGAAAGGATGGAACGCCGTCAAACCGTATTTAAGAATTACGCCGCAGCCGAACAAGTAAATGATGAAGTATGAATGATGAATGATGAATATAAGACGATTTCTTTAATTCATTATTCATCATTCCGCGTTCATCCTTTCTTCTTTCATTTCCCTTTCGACTGAGATAAAATAATCCTGCATTTTTCATTTTGCGGAATCGAGTCTCATACGGGTTTCAGTTTTTAAAATGCCGGAAGAAAACACTGAAAAAATTAGTGAAAGCGATGAGCTTTTGCAGGATACGATTGATGCCCTGAGCGGCTATATCGCCATTCTCGACGGTCGGGGAAACATTCTTAAACTCAACCGGGCTTGGAGTGATTTATCCGGCAATAACTCTGCCAATTATTCGGTCGGCTCAAACTATATCAACGCCTGCCGCGATTTAGCTTCAGACCCGGTTGCGGCGCAAATAGCCGACGGCATCAGCGATGTCATCAATCAAAAGAAAAAAATCTTCGAGATTGAATATCCTTATCAAAATCCCAACGAACAGCGCTGGTATGTTTCGCGCGTTGTTCCAATCGGCAAAGACGGAAATCTCCGTATCATCGTTACACACGAAAATATAACGGCGCGAAAATACACCGAGCGTGCTTTGCGCGAAAGCGAGGAAAGTTACCGGATTCTCGCGCAAACTGCTTCGGATGTCATTATCAAAATCGATGCCGAGAGCACAATCGTTTTTATAAACAGCGCGAGTGAACGCGTTTTCGGCTATAAACCGGCGGAAATAATCGGGCGTTCGCTGAAGATACTGATTCCTGAACATCTGCGTGAAAGTCATCGCAAAGGCATCAGTCGATTTATGCAGACCGGAGAACGAAAACTGGCTTGGCAAAGTCTTGAGCTTCCCGCTCTGCATAAAGACGGTCATATTTTCCCGCTCGAAATTTCATTCGGTGAATTTAATCAGGAAGGAAACCATTATTTTATCGGCGTCGCCCGCGACGTTTCCCAACGCAAAGAAACGGAAAGAGCAACAGCTTATCTGGCATCAATCGTAAAATCTTCGGAGGATGCGATTATCAGCAAGGATTTAAATGGAATTATTACAAGCTGGAATAAGACGGCGGAAAAAATTTTCGGCTATACGGCTGAGGAAATTATCGGAAAGCCCGTAATAACTCTTATCCCGCCGCACCTGCTTAACGAAGAGAAATTTATTCTCGAACGCATCAGGCGAGGCGAGGCGATTGAGCATTTTGAAACGATTCGCCGGCGCAAAGACGAAACTGATATTGCCATCGCGCTGACCGTTTCGCCGATTCAGGACGAAGCCGGAAATATCATCGGCGCTTCTAAAATCGTCCGTGATATTACCGAAAGAAATTTAAACGAAGAAATCCTGCGCCAAAACCAGTTGATGCTCTCGCTGGCGATGCAAAGCAGCCGGATGGGCGCGTGGGAACGCGACGTGGCGACCGGCATCGTTATCTGGAGCGAGGAACTCGAAGAAATTTTCGGTCTGGAAAAAGGCGCGTTCGGGCAAACTCTCGACGCTTACAACAAGCTGGTTCACCATGACGACCGCGACAGAATCCGCGACCAGGTCGCGCTGGCTGTCGGGGAGCATCGCGATTATTCAATCGAGTTTCGCTTTTATCACGCCGACGGCAGCATTCGCTGGATGGAAGGTCGCGGGCAGGCGGTTTATTCGGATAAAGGCGAGCCGGTCAGACTTTACGGCATCGGAATTGACATCACCGAGCGCAAAATTGCCGAAGAAAAATTACGCGAAAGCGAACAGCAGCTCCAAACTCTCGCCGATTCCGTTCCGCAGCTTGTCTGGATGGCTGAACCCAACGGATATCGATTCTGGTTTAACCAGCGTTGGTATGATTACACGGGAACGACATTCGACCAGATGAAAGGTCTGGGCTGGCAGGCGCTGCACGACCCGGAAATTCTGCCGCGCACATTGGAACGATGGCGGCATTCGATTGATACGGGCGAGCCGTTTGAGATGGAATATCCGATACGCGGCGCGGACGGAAATTTCCGATGGTTTCTGACGCGGATGATTCCGGTGCTCGATTCGACGGGCAAAATCGTGCGCTGGTTCGGGACGAACACTGACATTCACGAATCAAAACAAACGCAGGAAAAGCTGATTGCCGCCGAACGTCGCGCGGCGGAAGATTACGAGGCGCTGCTCGCGCGCATAGTTCCGCTGGCGCAGACGTTCGGAACTGCCGGAAATCTTTTGACGATTTACCGCGAGGTCGGTAATTTTATCCGCGCATCGATGCCCTGTTCGGCGTTTTTCCTATCGTTTTATGACGCGGAGAAAAGCCTTCGAATTGCCGCTTACGTCTGCGGCGAAGAAGGCGAAGTCGATGTTTCGGCGCTGCCGCCGATGAAGCTTACGGAAGACGGCGGACCAAATTCGCAGGCGATTTTCGGCAAAAAATCAGTTGTCATCAATCATTATATGGATTTGATGAAAAATCGCCCGCACGTAATCTTGCAGGAAGACGGCATCAACCCCGCGTCTTCGCTTGTCGTTCCGATGAAAGTGATGAACCGCGTTCTCGGAACGCTCGAAGTTCAGGCATACGAGGAAAACGCTTTTACTAACGAGCATATAATCGCGCTCGAAATGGTGGCAAATCTGGCGGCGGTCGCCATCGAAAACGTGCGCCTGCTCGAAAACGAAGCCAATGCCAGATACGAAGCCGAAGAAGCCAATCGCGCCAAAGACGAATTTTTATCGGTTCTCTCGCATGAGCTTCGGACGCCGCTCAACGCTATCTTAGGCTGGACGCGAATGTTGAAGGCGGGCGTTTTAGACGCGCCGCGCACAGAGCAGGCAATCGAAACGATTGAGCGCAACGCCCGCCTGCAAAATAACTTAATCGAAGACCTTCTGGACGTTTCGCGGATAATTTCCGGCAAAATGCTGATTGAAAAAGAAGAAGTCGATATTGTTTCAATCGTCAAAGCCGCCGTCGAAACCGCCAATCCGGCGGCGCAGGAAAAAAACATTACACTTTCATTTCAGAGCGATTTCCTTAACAAAAATATCTCCGGCGACGCCACGCGCCTTCAGCAAATTATAAATAATCTGCTCAGCAACTCCGTCAAATTTACACCTTCCGGCGGCTCTATCTCCGTAATTCTCAAACAAAACCGGAGCAAAATTCAGATAAAAGTTACAGACAGCGGAATCGGCATCTCGCCGGAATTTCTGCCGATGATTTTCGACCGCTTTAAGCAAGCTGACAGCACGACCAAACGCTCGCACAGCGGACTTGGTTTGGGATTGACGATTGTTCGCCATTTGACCGAGCTTCACGGCGGAAAGGTGGAAGTTTCAAGCGCGGGCGAAAATCTCGGCTCGACTTTTATAATCGAGCTGCCAATCTTAAAGGATTCGGAAGAAGCCGTATTGCCCGACGATGTTTTTCATCAGATTCAAAACGACTCAAAGATAAAAGGCGCGAAAATTTTGCTGGTCGACGACGACGGCGAAGGCGTTCAGCCGCTGCAAATTTTGCTCGAAACGCAGCAAGCCGAAGTTCATTACGCTGTTTCCGCGCTCGATGCATTAAAGAAAATCTCGGAGCATCGTTTCGACGTTCTGGTCAGTGATGTCGGAATGCCGGAAATGGACGGCTACGAGCTTATCGGCGAAGCGCGAAAGCTGACAAACGGCAAATATTTTTTGCCGGCGATTGCAGTTACCGCCTACGCTTCCTCGCAAGACCGCGAGCGCGCCCTGTCAGCCGGTTTTCAAAATCATCTGTCAAAACCGATTGATTTTGAGCAGTTTCTGGCAATCATAAATAATCTGCTCAATAATCCCCGGTAAATTTAATAAATAATTAAATCGAGTTTGCTTTATAACTCACGCAGGCTTATTATTGCCTGATAATTCCTCCGGTAAAAAATTTAAATAAATTTGAGTTTTCAAATTTTACTACCTGTTTGGGTGGGGCATTTTCGGAAGATGTATCTTAATCTTCTTTTTAAGCCGATTTTCGGTTGAATTTTACTATTTTAAATTTTGAGAGGACAAAAACTATGATGAAATTAAATGGAAAAGCATTATTAATCGCAGCCCTGCTTTGCAGCGCAATCGGGTTTGCAAGCTGTAAGGCGGAAACCCCGAAGAATACCGCAACAAATGACGGTGTTTCCTCGCCTAAACAGCCAGCCAACAACGTCGCAAAAACCGAGACGACCTCGACGGGCGAAAAAACCGGCGTTCCCGAATGCGATGAATATGTCGAAAAATACGAAATTTGCCTGACCAGCATTGCAGAAAAATATCCGCAGGTCGCGCCGAATCTCAAAACCGCATTCGAAGCGCAGCGCAAAGGCTTTAAGGACGCCGCATCGACGCCGCAAGGCAAAACCGCTCTTGCCGGACAATGCAAGCAGTTTATCGAATCCGCAAAACAGTCAACCAGCACTTACGCCTGCAAATGGTAAAAGCATAATCAAAAAGTTTTTCGGCAGCTAAAATAAAAGCTCATCTTTACGTAAAAGATGAGCTTTCCGCATTTGCCGGCGCGGAATTTTGATTTGCCTTCGAGCAAAACGTTTAAAATTTGTGCTATTTTTAAAGTTAAATGACGGAAAATATTTCCGAAAACTCAAATGATAAATTAACCTGCGAATCGTGCGGAAAGGAATTTTCCTGCGGCGCAAATACAGGTAAATGCTGGTGTTTTGAGATTGATTTGAGCGAAGAACATTTGGCGCAGTTAAAAGAAACTTTTCAGAATTGCTTGTGTGAAAATTGCTTAAAAATGTCTAATGTAACTCCTGAATAAAAGATGATTATGTCCGTCTGTCTAACGTGTGGTCGAGAAATAAGCTTCCTAGGAAGTGTTGTAGGATTTTTTAAAGGAAGTAAACTTTGCAAAGACTGTCAAGAATCCAGAAATAATGCTTTACAAGAATTTAGAACCGCCGTGTTGATTAATTTGCAAAATGCTTCCCTTCAAAAAAGTCTTGAGCCTATTTATGCTAAATTGAAAAAAGAAAATGTTTCAAAAGATGAGGCGTGGGCTTTTTTTCTTGAAGATGCTCTACATTTTTTAGAAAAAATTATTGTCTTTAATTCAGCCAGCAGTTTTATTTCAGAAGATTCCGCAAAATATTTCTATTGGCTTGTAAACATATTCCAACTTCCGCCTCAATCCGCCAATCCTTTAATTGAGCGTTTTAAGCGCTTTAAATCCATTTCAGACATCAGGCAGGGAAATTTACCGACTGTAGTTACAAACATTCATTTAGATTCTGATGAAATTTGTCGTTTGGCAATAGAAGCAGTCTATCACAAGGTTAATCTTCGGTCTGTAAGAACAATACCAGGTCGCTTTATTGTAACAAATAAAAAGATTCATTTTCTGTCATCTAACGGCGGTTGGACGATTCTCTGGAAAAATGTAATGAGAGTCCAAATTCAATCTGCCGGAATTTATTTAGAATTAGCAACTAAGAACGGAAATGGCTATTATTCAGTATATGACCCTTTGTTTACGGAAGCTATAATTACTACTCTAACAAGAATGTACAAAAGACAGATGCTTATTCCACAAACGGAAAGCCAGACACGCCATATAGCTCAAGATATTAAAAGCGCGGTTTGGCAACGCGACCAAGGGAAATGTGTTCAATGCGGAGCAATGTCGTATTTAGAATTTGACCATATAATTCCTTTTAGTAAGGGTGGAGCTAATTCTATTAATAACGTTCAGCTTTTATGTCGAAATTGTAATTCAAAGAAGGGCAACAAAATATAAACACATGGCGAAAAAGAAAAGTAGATTTTTAAGCGGCAAACGCATCGACCCGACGCCGATTGCGAAAAATACGGCTCTAGCCGATTTGGTTGACGAATCGTTTATGGCTTATAACGCGGCGCGGCTTCGTGAAGCGTGTCGTTTGTTTACCAACAAAATGCTCGATGAAGACGTAACCATCGGCGTTACGCTGACCGGCGCTTTAACGCCAGCCGGACTTGGAATTTCCGCGCTGATTCCGCTTATAAAAGCCGGATTTATCGACTGGATTATCTCGACCGGCGCGAATCTTTATCACGACACGCATTTCGGAATCGGACTCGCGCTTCATCAGGGCAACACGCAGATTTCCGACGTTGTTCTGCGCGACGAAGAGGTCGTCAGAATTTACGATATTTTCTTCGATTATTCGGTTCTTCTCGACACCGATTCGTTTTTCCGCCGCCTGATTGAACACGACGAATTTCAAAAAACGATGTCGTCTGCCGAGTTTCACTATCTTTGCGGCAAATACATCCGCGAGCGCGAACGAAAGCTCGGACTCGAAAACAAATCCCTGCTCGCCGTCGCTTACGAATACGGCGTTCCGGTTTACACGTCTTCGCCCGGCGATTCGTCCATCGGAATGAACATCGCCGCCAAAGAGCTGCAAGGCGGAAAGCTTATCTTAAATCCGAATCTGGACGTAAACGAAACCGCTTCAATCGTTCTCGCGGCAAAACGCGGCGTCGTTCATACAGGCAAACAATCGAAAAAGGGCGGAAAATCCGCGATATTTATCTTAGGCGGCGGAAGCCCGAAAAATTTCGCTTTGCAGACCGAGCCGCAGATTCAGGAAGTTTTAGGAATTGACGAAAAAGGACACGATTATTTTCTTCAGGTAACGGACGCGCGCCCGGATACAGGCGGACTTTCGGGCGCAACGCCGGGCGAAGCGGTCAGTTGGGGCAAAGTTGACCCGGAAAAATTGCCGGACGCGGTCGTGTGTTATGTCGATTCGACCGTCGCGCTGCCGATAATCACGGCTTACGCGCTCGCCAGACACGAGCCGCGCGAGCCGAAAAGATTATTCGACAGGCGCGATGAATTTATGAATTTGCTTAAGAATGAATACGAAAAATCGACGCGGAGATAAAAATTTACAGGGATGAAAAGAAAAATAATTTGATTTTATCCATGTTTATTCTGTCATCTCTGTAAATTATTTCTTTTATGAAATTACAAGCCGAACTAAATCACGAAAAACACGAAATCGAAATAAAACGCGAAGGCGAAAAAATCTTTGCCGAAATTGATGGGCGGCATTATGAACTCGAAGCGTCCGAGCCGGAGCCGAATGTTTATTTATTCAAAAACGAAGGCAAGATTTACGAGATTTTCGTTTCGCCGCGAGCTAATACGACCGAACCGTTTCAGGTCAAAGTCAAAAACAGTGAATTTGAAATCGCTTTAACCGACCCGAAACGACTGCGCGGCGCGGGAAGCGGCGCTGAACACGGCGAAGGTTCAGCCGAAATCAAGACGGCGATGCCGGGCAAAATCGTGCGCGTTTTAACCGAACAAGGCGCGGAAATCAAAACGGGCGAAGGCGTGATTGTCGTCGAAGCGATGAAGATGCAGAACGAAATGAAATCGCCGAAAGACGGCATCGTTAAAGAAATTCGCTTTGCTGAAGGCGCAACCGTCAACGCGGGCGATGTTTTAGCAATTATTGAATAAATGCCCGACTCACAACCAATCGAAAATCAAAATTCAAAACTCGTAAATTCAAACGTTCGCATTTTATTATGGGACATTGACGGAACTTTGACGCGCTCCGTCCGGCAAGGCGTGTATAAAGAATACTTTGCGGCGGCGATGGAAAAAGTTTACGGCAGCCGTGGAAATTTAGACTCGATTCAGGCTTCCGGAATGACTGACATGCAAATTATGCTTGAAGCCTTGCGCGATGAAGGCTTTACGCCCGAAAAAATTCTCGGCGCGAGAGAAAATCTACTGAAAACTTTCCGCGAAGAAATGCTGATTGTCCACAATCGACATGAAAATCATTGCGAAATTCTCGAAGGCGTCAGCGAGATTTTAGAAGAAACAGGCAGCAATCCGAACTTTATAAACGCGCTTTTAACAGGAAATCTTTCGTGCGCGGCGGAAATTAAACTCCAATCGGTCGGACTATGGAAATATTTCGAAGGAAAACCGAACGCTTTCGGCGAAATCTCGCACGACCGGCGCGAATTAGCCAGACAAGCCGGAAAGCTTTTTAATGAATTTTATAATTTCGAATTCAAATCCGAACAATTCATCGTTATCGGCGACACACCGAACGACATTGCCTGCGCCCGCGCGCTCGGCGCAAAAGCCGTCGCGGTGGCAACGGGCAAAAATCATCCGAAAGAGGATTTAGCTCAATACGAACCCGATTTTATATTTGATGATTTGAAAAATACAGCCGAAGTTTTAAAGGTCTTATCAAACATCTAGGTTCGATGAAAAGCGCGCTCGATGTCTTTCATAGTCAGGCGCAAAATGACAGGTCGCCCGTGCGGACAGGTCGTCGGCGACGACGTTACCAGCAATCTGTCAATCAACCACTGCATTTTTTCCTGCGTCAGCTTCATATTGATTTTGACGGCGGCTTTGCACGCCAGACTCGCGGCAATGTCGTCTCTTAGCGAAGCCTTTGCGCCGCCGCGCTTTTCGCGGTCAACCGTGTCGAGAATTTCGGTGAATAGATTTCGCGCTTCCGAAGGCGGCAAATCCGTCGGGATTGCTTTTATCGCCACCGTTCTGCCCGAAAGTCGCATCAATCCGAAGCCGTAATTTTCCAATTCCTCTTCGATTTCCGAGAAAGCGGCGGATTGCGCGGGCGTTAAATCGAGCGTTTCGGGCAGCAAAAGATTTTGTGATTCGATTTTTCTCTCGCTTTCGCGTCGCCGGAATTTATCAAACAAAATGCGTTCGTGCGCGACGTGCTGGTCAATCAAAAGCAAGCCTTCATCGTCAACCGCGATGATAAAGCTTTCGTGAAGCTGCCCGATTGGGCGAATTTTTGACGACGAAAGATTTTCCGGCTCAATCGATTTCGGAATTTTTTCGGCGGAATCGACCGGCGGAAGAACGGCGTAATCGCGGAAATGGTTTTCGGTCTTTGGTTTTTGGTCTTCGATAATTCCAAAGTCCAAAGTCCAAATTCCAGATTCTTCCGTTTCTCCGTTGCCTTGCGTCTCTTCCAAACTCTTCGCGGCTTGCTCGAAGTCCTTTGAAAATACTTCTGTTTCTGCGGTCTGAAGCATCGGATATTTGTCTTCAGCCGGTTCGACGTTTAACTCATGGTTTTCGCCTTCATTTTGTAATTTGGAATCTGAATTTTGAAATTCCATTCTCGTTTGTTCAAATGTTTGCGGCTGAATTTCGGCTTTTGATTCAAAACTTTGCACGTCTTCGCGCTTCTGCGTTTCCGCGTTAAAAATCTCTTCCCGCAAGATTCCGGCATTTTTCAATGAAAGGCGAATCGCCTCGGCAATTACGTCTTTAACCGCTTCCGAACGGCGGAAACGAACTTCTGTTTTCGCCGGATGTACGTTGACATCGATTTCTTCGAACGGGATTTCCAGAAACAAAAATGCGACCGGATAAACGCCGTGCGGCAGAATGGAACGAAAGCCTTCGAGCAAGCCGCCCGCGATGATTTTGTCGCGCACGAAACGCCCGTTGATAAAAAAATACTGCCCGTCGCGTGTCGAGCGTCTTTCTCTCGGCGCGGAAACAAAACCGGAAATCTGAGCGATAAATTCGCGTCCGCCTGAAACCGGAAGAAGGCTTTCAATCATATTTGCCCCGAAAATCTGAAAAGCGCGCTCGCGTAAATTTTTTGCCGGAGCGAGCCTGAAAATTTCGCGCCCGTTGTTGTTCAGAGTAAAAGCGATTTCGGGATGCGCGAGCGCGTAATGCGTAACGATATTCGTCAGATGATAATTTTCGGTCGCCTCCGAGCGCATAAATTTGCGGCGCGCGGGCGTATTGAAAAACAAATCGCGCACGGAAATCGTCGTTCCAGTGCTTCGCGCCGCGTCTTTTACGTCGATAAGCTTGCCGCCTTCGATATAAACGCGAGTCGCGGCTTCGAGTTCGAAGGTTTTTGTAATCAATTCGATTTTCGCAACGGACGCAATCGACGCCAGCGCTTCGCCGCGAAAGCCGAGCGTTTCGATTTTTCCCAAATCTTCGAGCGTTTTAATTTTCGAGGTGGCGTGGCGTTCAAACGCCAGAATCGCGTCGTCGCGCAGCATTCCTTCGCCGTCATCGGCAATCCGCATAAGACGCCTGCCGCCGAGCTCAATGTCGATTTGAATGCGTTTCGAGCCTGCGTCAATCGAATTTTCGACCAATTCCTTGATAACCGAAGCCGGACGCTCGACGACCTCGCCCGCCGCGATTTGATTTGCAAGTGTGTCAGGTAAGATTTTGATTTTGTTCATTTTTTATTCGTCATTAGTCCTTTGTCCTTTGTCGTTTGCAATTTGAGCTTAAATTCAGAACATAATTAAAGCTGAAGCCCGCGAAGGACAAATGACTAATGACAAAGGACTTTTTTACAAATATAAAATCTGATGATTTTTCTCTTCGGTGTCAATCGCATTATAAACCCAATCGACAAAATTTTCGCCGTAAAGATTAAGGAATGTTACTACGTTTAATGTTCGTTCCTGTAGAGCGTTGTGCGGCAAAAGCGCGGTAAAAAGCGACTCGATTCTTTGATTAACGATTTCGTTTTTTAAAATCTCGGCGCGGTGATATTTTTTTCTGAGCGCGCCGATGTGCCACAGGATTTTTCGCCTTCGATTTGCCAGATTCGG
>JBARIW010000038.1:0-1576 GCA_049799955.1 Pyrinomonadaceae bacterium | reverse complement strand
CCCCTGACCAGCTCGCCGGCCGCGCCCGAATCGGGCAGTTTGTTGCAACTTTCGGCCGCGCTGCGGCTTTGTAGGCAGTTACCTTTTTCCCTGTTATGTCCGATTCTTCCCGCTCCCTGACCCACCTCAACGCCGCCGGCCAGCCCGCCATGGTCGACGTGGGTGCCAAAACCCCGACCCGCCGCGTAGCCCGGGCCCGCAGCCGGGTGCTGCTGGGCCGCGAAATCCTGAGCCTGGTGCAGCAAGGCGACCTGCCCACCCGCAAAGGGCCGGTGTTTCAGACGGCTATTCTGGCCGGCATTATGGCCGCTAAGAAAACCGCCGATTTGATTCCGCTCTGCCACCCGCTGGGCCTCGACGACTGCCAGGTCCAGATTGAAGTAGTGAGTGAGGAAGCCATTCACATCATTTGCACCGCTACCGTGACCAGCAAAACCGGGGTGGAAATGGAGGCCCTCACCGGGGCGTCGGTGGCGGCCCTCACCGTGTACGACATGTGCAAGGCCCTGTCGCACGACATCGTTATTCAGGAAACCCGCCTGCTGGATAAAACCGGCGGCAAAAGCGACTTTCACCATGCCGACTAACCCTCTGGACCCGGCTTCGGCCGCCAAGCCCCACACCACGCACGCGGCCCTCACCCGGCCCGCTCTGGGCGAGTTTGGCCGCCAGGAACTAGCCATTCTGGGCGCACCCTGCGGCACCATCAAGGCGTTGGTAACCCGCCTGTTACCGCACTTGGCGGGCCGGCTGAGCGTGGGCTACGTAGACGCCGACCACGCCGCCGGCGACGAAGCCGACAGCGGCGGCGCGGGCGGAGCCAGTGCCATCATGCAGGCCGGGGCCAGCGCCGAGCTGACCGACAAGATTCATTTCCGCCGCGTAGACCAGCGCCGGGAGCTGGACGGCTTTGCCCAGAAGGAGCTGCTGGCCCACCAAAGCCTGGTTTTGGTCAATGGCAACCACTTCCGCGCCAAGCAGCAGATCATTCTCCTCGACCCGGCCAAGCCGCTGGATAAAAAGCTTGACCGGCTCACCGACGTGCAGCTCATTCTACGCCCGGAAGGAGTAACGGAGCTGCCGGCTGTGCTCCAGGCGCACTTTGCGGGTAAAGCGTCCATTCCCACGCTGGCCCTGGCCGATACCACAGCCATTGCCGACTTCATCCTAGCCTGGTGGCAGCGCAGCCTGCCACCGTTGCGGGGGTTGGTGCTGGCCGGGGGCCAAAGTCAGCGCATGCAAACCGACAAGGGCCGCCTGCACTACCACGGCCGGGAGCAGCGCCAGTACGCGGCGGAGTTGCTCGCCACGGTCTGCACCGACGTACACGTGTCCTGCCGGCCCGACCAAGTAGCGGACTTGCCCGCCGGGTTGCAGCCCCTGCCCGACCGGTTCCTGGACCTGGGGCCGATGGGCGGCATCCTTTCCGCCTTCCAGCTCGACCCGAATGCCGCCTGGCTCGTCGTGGCCTGCGACCTGCCGTTTTTGTCGGCCGAAACCGTGCAGCACCTGGCGCAGCACCGCAACGGCGCGAAGATGGCCACGGCCTTCCAGAGCCCCGAAAACGAGTTTCCCG
>JBARIW010000037.1:0-73028 GCA_049799955.1 Pyrinomonadaceae bacterium | reverse complement strand
GTCCTAAAGCTTCGTAAGTTATATAAGGCTCGGCGGATAACTTTTTTCCCCGCGATTCTTTACTGTTAAGCTGAGCGTCGTGGAAATGGCGCAGAGCATCGTAGCGATAAAACAAATCTTTGGCGGTCGAAGTAGATTTGGTGTTGAATCTTAGCACGGGACGTTCGCCAAACTCATAGGCTATGCTATAGGCAAGTTGTGTTTTGCCTGTTCCCGGCTCGCCCGTAATTAACAAAGGCTGTCCGAGATATAAGGCGACACTTACCGCATCGCTCAAACTTTCTTTGGCAATATAAGATTTCGGGTCATCGAAAAGTGAAAATTTCTCAAAAGAAGGCAATGAACTTTGCTCTCCTTTACCGCGATAAATTCTAAAGTCATTTTCTTTATTCATATATTTTCGATTGGCGGCTGAATCGCCTTAACTACTTCCGCAAGCTCCGGCTCGACATCGGACATACACCGGCATTTGAGACGTTTTCCTCTATTCGTGATAAATATTCCCTCAATTTCCCTTTCAAGCGTTTCTGAACGCACTCCGCTGCTGTAGCCGTTCATATCAAGCCAGCGCCTGACATCATCGGGACGCACACAGGAAATCTCCCTCAACATAATGCGCGTGCCTTCTTTATTTACATGCGCTTTACTATTTTCTTCCTGCAATCTTTCATTCAGGCTGAGTTTTTTTCGCAATGCCCGCGCAACAAAAAATTTATTTATTTCGTGAGAAGCTTTTCTCGGAAAATTCAACCCAAACCGCAGGCTTTTTACGCCCGGCGGATAGATAATATTAAAAAAGAGAAAAACTTCAGGCATATCGGCTTTAACTCCGTTCTCTGAAGAATCCGGGTTTTTGACCGCTTCGTCCCAGAAATCCAGATAAGCTCTTACAAGATTAACGGTTGTCCCGTCGTAAAAACGGTTCACAGGCGTTCCGTCGTAACGCGAAAAATATATGTTGTGCTGAATAATTAAAACTTTTTCCTTTATCGCGGCGAGCAATTTACTCAAATCGCCGGGAGTTTGGGAATGATATTTACTCCACAGCGAAAAAAGCTTTTCGAGCAAAGATTTTTTTTGAAAATTTAAACCGGCGCCGGGCAGAGTCTCAATACGGATTTCCTTAAAACCGACAACAGCTTCGCCGGCATTATACTTTTTTTCGGCGTAATCTTTAATTCTCGTCAGGTGAAATCTTTTGACAAGACTTTCATGCGCTTCACAATTATTGCCGTGAATTATGCAGACTCTCGGGAACTTGTAATAATCCTCTTTATTGTCCAGAAACGTGGCAAAATCAGTTTCCTGCGCTGTACGGTCGCAGGTTTTAGCTACTTCAGAGCCGACAAAAAGCGGTTGCTTCAATTTCTGGCGTATTTTTTTTACCTGCCACAGCGCAACTTCCTTCTTAACAAGAACGGCTAATTCTTTAGAATTATTAAACCATTTAATTGTGAGTCCGTTTTCAACATCTCCCAGTCGCTCCAAAAAATCCTGCAACTCTTTTGAGCGTTTTCCGTCTATACCCCTTCTTTTTTCATATATAAGGCAATCTTTGCCGAGTTTTTGCGCATATTCAAATTCTTCGATGGTACGGTCTCCAATATCCTTCCAAAAGATACCGATGTATAAATCCGCGCTCTTAACTTCATTCAAAAAAACTTTTTGTATAGACTCCGGGCTTGCCGGCGCATCTTTTTCAAAAATCCAGGCATCCACTTCCAACTCGTTTAATGATGCACCTATTGCCAGCCGCTCGCGAGCAAGCTCTTTCATTTTTGAACTGACGAATACGCTCAATCGTGGTGTAGGCATAATCTAATCAAAGGAATTTGATTTGGTAATCTTACTGGAAAACAGTTAGTCTAAGGTCAAGATATTCCATAATGCATTAAAATGTCAACAACTTACATTGACCTAAAAAGTTCAAATCTTCCGGTCATATCACAAACAAAAAAGGCAGTCTGCCAAACAGACTGCCTTTTCATGTTAGAAACAAATAATTGATTAGATAACTTCTATCTCATTTCCGTTTGAAGATTTGAGATAAGCGCTTTCGGGCTTTTTCTTGTCTTCTCTGGGTCTGTCATTTTCCTTTGGTTTGTTTTTATCGTCGTTTTTAGGAACGACCTGAATAATCGGCTTATCAGTCGGTTTCGGTTTCGGCTTTTTATCGTCCTGCGCCGAAGCCGTTATCGAAAAACAAATCATAACTGCTGCTGCAAATAATATCTGTTTTAATACTTTCATCTCTAAGTGTTTCCTTTCCTTGTTAAATCTTACGCACCGGAAGGGGAAAGAAAATTGTGCGCCGCTTTTTGTAAACGCAAAAATGATGCCATAAACTCCATTTTGCCTGTTTTATTAAATTTTGGCTCAAAACGAGTGCCGCTTCTCTTTGATTCATTTACAAAACTTTACGTTTTCCGTAATTTTTATACGAAATAGTGAAGCAACTAGTTTAAAAGGTTTAATAAACCTGAATATCCGAACTTGTTTTAAGCGGCAGATTTGCCGCCGAGCCGGATTTTCCCGCAAATTTCCGGCGCAATTTTTTCTCTTTTCGCAAAAGCAAAGGCAAAGTATATTCGGCGATTTTCATTCGCCAGAGCGCGGAAATCGGGTCGATTAAATGCGAATCGGGCAATTTCGCGCCCGATTCTTTCATCACCAGACCAATCGGAAGCTGCATTTCGTCCTGCAATTTGATAATCTGCGCGAGCATTTTCGACGCGGGCGTAACCAGCGGACCGAAACCGTAACGCGGCTGCGTCGTGCCGACAATATAAAGATTTTTGTGATTTTCCAAAACGCAGCCCGCGTAAACAAGCGCAAGATTCCCGTTTTTTACCCCGACAAAGCCTTCGGGCAAAAACGGGAAACTTACATAAAAACCCGTTCCGCAAACGACCGTGTCAAATTCATCGCTCGTTCCATCAACAAAATGCACAGTTTTTCCTTCAAATTTTTTAATATCGGAGCGCGGTTTAACTCGTCCGTGTTTGAGATAATGCAAAAGCTCGCTGTTGAGCGTCGGGTGATGCTCGAAAATCTTATGGTCGGGCTTTGGCAAGCCGTAATCTTCGTATTTTCCCAGAACGACCCGGAGCGATAATTTCAAAAAAATGCGCTGAACAAAAAGCGGAAAATATTTCAAAACCGATTCGGCTGAAGGTCTGCCGAAAAGCGTCTTCGGCAAAAACCAGTAACCGCGCCTTAACGACAGATGGCAGCTTTCGCCGACACGCGCCGCTTCCGAAGCAATATCGCAAGCCGAATTTCCGCCGCCGATAACCAGAACTCTTTTGCCCGCAAGCTGTTCCGGCGATTTGTAATCCTTCGAGTGAAAATATTCGCCCGCAAATTCGCCTTCGTAATCGGGAAAACGCTTTTGCCAGTGATGTCCGCTGCAAACCGCGACGCCTTTATAAAGACGCTTTTCGCCGCCGGAAAACCCGACTTCCCAAAGCTCGTCCGGGCGCGGCAAAACACCCACTACTTTTGTGTTAAATTCGATATTCTCGCGCAGATTAAACTCGTCGGCGTAAGACTCCAAATAATCGAGCATCTGCTGCCGGCTCGGAAAATCGGGATAATCCGCAGGCATCGGAAAATCGGCGTATTCGGTCGTGTGTTTTGACGAAATAATATGCGCCGTGCGGTAAACGCCGTGTTTCCAGTTTCCGCCAACATCCGAGTCGGCATCAATCTGTTCATACGCGATTCCGTTACCTTTAAAGGCTTTGGCGACCGCCAGACCGACCGGACCTGCGCCGATAACCAGAAATTTTTCCGAACAATCCTTCATAACTCAATTTCTTTCAAGAGAAATTTTATGACAGTATTATAATCGAAAATCAAATTTTATGAATAAACGACTAAAGCCAATTCTTGTAATCCTCGCAACCGTCGGCACGATTTCAGTCAACTGGATGGCTGCAAAAGGCTATATCAATCATGTTACGCCCGAAGTAATTTCCGGTAAATACCCGACTTTTATAACTCCGGCTGGCTTTGCTTTTGCAATTTGGAGCTTAATTTACTTGGGCTTAATCGCATTCGGCATTTATCAGGCTTTGCCAAAAAACGAAGAGCGATTTCGCCCGGTTCGCTCAATTTATATTTTAAGCTGCGTCGCCAACTGCGCGTGGATTTATTTCTGGCATTACGAGATGATTTTAATTTGTCTTGCCGTAATTTTTCTTCTGCTCGGATTGCTCGTTTTTATCAATGTCCGTTTACCAAAAAATGATTCAGCCGCTGAAAATTGGTTTGCGCGCGTTCCATTCGGCATCTATTTCGGCTGGATATCGGTCGCGGCGATTTTAAATTTCACCATCGCTCTGGTTTATTTGAATGTAAAATTTTCCGATTCCGCGACAATAATCGTCGCTTCGCTTTTAATCGCTTTTGCGACAATTCTTGGAATAATCATGCGCATTAAACTCGCAATTTACGTCTTTCCGTTGCCTGTTGCGTGGGCTTTAACCGCAATCGCCGTCCAGCAAAGCGGAAAAACGCCGATTGTCGCCGCCGCCGCTTTCGGCGTAATTTTTTCACTCGTCGCCGCGCTCAGTTTTGTGATGGACATGAAATCTTCGGAAATAAAATGAACGACGGAAAAATTTGCGTTTCGGTCTGCGCCGAACACGCCGGTGAATTTGTAAAAAATATCGAGCGCGGCGAAGAATTCGGCGATGTCGTCGAGCTGCGTTTCGATTTTCTGGCGGAAAGCGAGCTGGAAAACGCGCTGGAAAAAACCTGTAATCTGAAAACCGAAAAAAATCTGCTGCTCACCTTTCGCCCGAAACAGCAAGGCGGAATGCGTGATTTAAGCAGATTGGAACGCGAAATATTTTGGAGTTCAGGATATGATTTTTGCACAAATTGGGCTGATGTCGAAATCGATTTGGTCGAAACGGTTTCGCGCTGGCTGTTTGAAAAAATCATTTGCTCGCATCACGATTTTAATTCATCGCCCGAAAATTTAATAGAAATTTACGAAAACTTAAAGGCGACCAATGCCGATGTTTTAAAAATCGCTGTTAAAGCCGACGACATTAACGATACAATCGACGTTTGGAAATTACTCGAAAAAGCAAAATCCGAAAATCGGCAAATCATTCCAATCGCGATGGGCGAAGCCGGAAAATGGACGCGTATTTTAGGATTGGCGCACGGCGCGTTTATGACTTACGCTTCGCTCGACGCCGGAAGCGAAACCGCGCCCGGACAAATTTCCGCGAAAGATTTAATCGAAGTTTATCGCGTCAGAGAATTGAACGAAAACACCGAAATTTACGGCATTATCGGCGGAAATACGGGCTATTCGGTTTCGCCGTTTATGCATAACGCGGCGTTTAAGTCTGAGAAACGAAACGCGGTTTTCATGCCGCTTCAGGTAAAAAATTTAGATGAATTTATGCGCCGGATGGTCAAAGCGGAAACGCGCGAAATCGAGCTGAATTTCAAAGGTTTTTCCGTAACGATTCCGCATAAACAGGCGATTATCAAACATCTCGATTTTATAGACGAAACGGCTGAAAAAATCGGCGCGGTCAATACCGTAAAAATCGAAGACGGCAAGCTTTACGGCTACAACACCGACGCGCAAGGTTTTATCGAGCCTTTGAAGACGGCTTACGGCGATTTACAAAACGCAAAAATCGCCGTTCTCGGCGCGGGCGGCGCGGCGCGGGCGTGTGTTTACGCGCTCAAAAAAGAAAGTGCGGAAGTTACGATTTTTGCGCGGAATATAGAGAAAGCGAAAAGTCTGGCGAATGAATTTGAAGTTGAATTAAAAGAATTTCCAGACGCAAATCAAACATCGCAAATCGGAAACTTCGATGTCGTCATCAATACGACTCCGCTCGGCACAAAAGGCGCACTCGAAAACGAGACGGCTTTGCTTGCCGGACAGCTCGGAGATGTTAAGTTGATTTATGATTTGGTTTACAATCCGTTTCAGACGCGTCTGATGAGCGAAGCCGATAAAGCAAATGTTCCGAAAATCGGCGGAATGGCGATGCTTGTCGCTCAGGGCGCAAAGCAGTTTGAAATTTGGACGGGAAAAGCCGCGCCGATTAAAGAAATGAGCGCGGAAGTGTTGAAAAGATTAAAATAAAGTGAAAGTTTCGATAATAAAAATTCTTAGCCTTAAAATTTGTGTTTTGATAGTTTTTTTGTTTTCGACCGCTGAATTTGCAAATACGCAGAGCGAACCGCACGCGCGGAAAACGAATGTCTCGCAAAACGCATGGAACGCGAAACGAACATGGGTTTTCTTTGTCGGACTGCTCGAATGGAAGGATTCGAAATCCTTTGCTTCGTTTCCGCAGGAAAATCGCCGCGACGCGCTTTTGCTCAATCTTCTCAGGGAAAGCGGCGTGCCTGAAAGTCAAATTGTTTATCTAAAGGACGGCGCAGCCACAACCGCTAAAATTCAAGCCGAATTCGCCAAATTTTTAAGCAAGGCGCAGCCGGACGATTGGGTTTTTGTCTATTATTGCGGGCACGGATATAAAGACGACGAAATGGAAACTTTTCTGGCGAGCTACGATGTCGGCGAAAAAATTCAGGGCTGGTCGATTGATTCGATTCCCGATTCGATTGAAGCGTATTTCAAAGGCTCGAAGGCGATAATCGCTCTCGACAACTGCTATTCGGGCGCGATGACAAATGCCGTGAAAGATAAAAAACGCAGGGTTTCCTACGCGGTTCTGGCTTCGTCGGAGGCAAACTCGATGTCAACCGGAAACTGGACTTTTACCGAGGCGATTATCTCTGCATTTCAGGGCGAAAATTTTATCGACGACGACCAAAACGGAAACGTTACCTTTGCAGAGCTTGCCGCAAATGCCGAAGAAGATATGCTTTTTGCCGAAGAACAGGTTTCGTCTTATGCCTTTACGGGCGGTTTCGACCCGCAGACGATTATCGCCAAAGCCGAGCCGAATCCGCCGAAACGCGTCGGCGAAAGAATCGAAGTTTTCAGCGCGGGCGAATGGTGGAAAGCGCTTATCATCGATGCCGGTGCGAACAGCTTCAAGGTTCATTATTACGGCTACGAAACAATCAACGATGAATGGATTACGGCAAAACAAATCCGGCAGTTTAAGCCGAAACAGTTTAAAGTCGGCGAACGAGTCCGCGTCGAATCCGACGATAAATGGTATCCGGCGCGCGTTCTGGAAGTTCGCGGCGGCTCGCACCACATAAAATACGACGATTACGACGATGAATGGAACGAGTGGGTTTCGTCGGACAGAATCAAAAAAATTAAGTAGTCAAGCCTAATGGTAAAAATTCAATACGATTTTCGAATTCGGTTTCTTCGCTGCAAGTAATAATAATTTCCAGTTCATCTATTGCCTGACCAATAGACATATTTTGCGGAACAGCAATCAATCCGAACATTTTTTCACCTTTTTTCAATCTTTGGCTAGCAGCATCGGTGAAAGTGTTAACGTCGTGAGTTACAATCACACGATTTTCTTTTGCCGCCCAAATCAAGTGATTTGAATCTTTTTCCTTGATATTATTCAGAACTTGAGGCGTAACGTAATCAAGTTTGGCGATGCGTTTTTCAAGTCCGCGTAAGATGTGGTGATTAAAATCGTGGTCAAAAAATAATCGCAACATATTGCAGATTATACAAAATGTTACGACGAAATAATCTCAGGTAAAAATATTTACAACTGTGCTGATACTCTTACAATACTCGTTTTTGTTTTTCTTTCCATCTCGAAAGAAGTTTTTCACGCAATTTTTCACCTCTTTCTTTATATCCAGGCGCTGATTCAATTTTGCTTTTGATTTCTTTCGCTTCCATCTCGCGTTTCGCCAGATATTTGTCTATTTTTGATTTATGCGTCAAATAGTAAGCGATTATTGAATAAATATCTGCGACCGTATAAGTTTCAGACGGAAAAGAATCGAAAATATCTTCGGGACATTCGCCACGCTTATGCGCGTTGACAATCATATCGAGAAGTAAACGAGTGCCTTTAACGCGAATCGTACCGTCTTTCCAAAGCATGAGCGGAATTTTCTGTGTCGTTTCAAGCGTCATAACTCTTACATCAAATTAGATTTGATGTAAGAGTACTTTACAACATAACGTAGTAAAATGTTAAGACAGTTGCGTTGTAAAAGACGCAATTACCTTACTTTTTGCAAGAATTAATTCTTAAATTTGAAATAAATGAACGAAAGATACAGCCGCCAGATTTTATTCTCTGAAATCGGCAAGGAAGGTCAGGAAAAACTCTTAAATTCACGCGTTTTGCTCGTCGGCTGCGGCGCGCTCGGAGCTTCTCACGCGGAAATTCTGGCGCGCGCGGGCGTCGGGTTTTTGCGAATCGTCGATAGAGATTTTGTCGAATTTACAAATCTTCAGCGCCAGACTCTTTTTAGCGAAAAAGATGCGAAAGAACGTCTGCCGAAAGCGATTGCGGCGAAAAATCGTCTGGCGGAAATCAATTCGGAAGTTGAAATTGAAGCTGTTGTCGCCGACATAAATCATTCAAACGTCGAAGATTTCGTTAAAGACTGTGATTTGATTCTGGACGGAACGGACAATTTTCAAACGCGTTATCTGGTCAACGATGCCTGCGTAAAGTTAAACAAAACGTGGATTTACGGCGCGGCGGTTTCGAGTTACGGCGTAACGATGACGATAATTCCGAACAAAACGCCGTGTTTGCGCTGTATTTTTGAAGAAATGCCTGCCGCCGGAAGCTCGCCGACGTGCGATACGGCGGGCGTGATTCAGCCGATTATCGCGAGTGTCTCGGCGATTCAAACAACCGAGGCTTTAAAAATTTTAACCGGCAAAACCGAAAAGCTTCATAAATCTTTAATTCAAATCGATGTCTGGCAAAACGACTGGCGAAAAATCAAGCTCGGCGAGCCGAACTCCGATTGCGAAGCTTGCGCGAAAAGAAATTTCGAATTTCTCGAAGCCGAAAGCGCCGAATTTTCCGCCGTTTTGTGCGGGCGCAACGCCGTACAGATTTCCCCGCCGAAAGCCGCGCAGATTGATTTGAAAAGTTTAGCGGAAAAACTGAAAAATCTCGGCGACGTAAAACAAAACGAATATCTTGTGCGTTTTTCTTCGGGCGAAACGGAAATAACCGTTTTCCGGGATGCGCGGGCGATTATTCGCGGAACCGACGACGTTGCGGCGGCGCGTTCGCTTTATGCAAAGTATGTCGGAGTATGAGATACTTTTCACAAGCTTTTTTCGCGTTAAATAACGGAGGTGAGTTTTATGACAAACAAACCAAAGGTTGTTATCATCGGCGGCGGTTTCGGCGGGCTTCAGGCGGCGAAGGAACTTGGCAGCGAAGCGGTCGAAGTTACGCTCATCGACCGCAAAAACCATCACACATTTCAGCCTCTGCTCTATCAGGTCGCGACGGCGGTTCTCTCGCCCGGCGAAATTGCTTCGCCGATTCGGCGAATTCTGCATCGTTATAAAAACATTGAAGTAATCCTCGGCGAAGTCGTCGGTTTCGACACCGAAAAACAAATTGTCAGATTAGCCGACGCGTCGGAAATTTCGTTTGATTATCTGATTGTCGCCGCCGGAGCGCGGCACTCGTATTTCGGACACGACGAATGGGAAAATTCCGCGCCCGGGCTTAAAACGGTCGAAGACGCGCTGGAAATTCGCCGCCGCGTACTTCTCGCCTTCGAGCTTGCCGAGCGCGAAGCGTATCTGACCGGCGTTAAAAAACACCTGAATTTTGTCGTCATCGGCGGCGGCGCAACCGGCGTCGAGATGGCGGGCGCGATTGCCGGAATCGCGCGACAGGCGCTGGCAAAAGATTTTAATTTAATCGACACGCGCCGCGCTCTCGTCATGCTTTTCGAAGGCGGCGACCGGATTTTAAACCAATTCGCGCCTGAACTTTCCGAACACGCCAAGAAAGATTTGGAAGGCTTAGGCGTCGAAGTTTATCTCAATAGCCTTGTTACGGAAATCGAAGCCGGGCGCGTAAAAGTCGGCGAAAACTGGATTAATTGCAATGTTGCGGTCTGGGCGACGGGAGTTGCCGCATCTCACCTGGGCAAGGATTTGGGCGCGGAAACCGACAAAGCCGGGCGCGTTTTCGTCAAAAACGATTTAAGTGTTCCGAATCATAAAAGTATTTTCGTCATCGGCGATATGGCTTCGCTCAAACAGGCGGACGGAAAACCCGTTCCGGGCGTCGCGCCCGCCGCGATTCAGATGGCGCAAACCGCCTGCGCGAATATTTTGAACGACTTAAAAAATAAACCGCGCAAGGATTTTAAATATTGGGACAAAGGCTCGATGGCGACGATTGGCAGGAGCAAAGCGATTGTCGAAGCGGGAAAAATTAAATTAACGGGCTTCATCGCGTGGCTCGCGTGGCTTTTCGTACACGTTATTTCGCTCATCGGCTTCAAAAACCGTTTGTATGTTCTGAGCGAATGGTTTTGGGCTTATCTGACGCGTGAACGAAGCGCGAGATTGATAACGGGCGACGCCGAAGAGCTGCGTGAAGCTTTGCGTTTTCTGGAAGCTAAACCTACAATTTCACAGACGAAACCCGAGAAAAAAGCTGTAAGGAAAAAATCCGCCAGCGTAAAAGTTGCCAAAAAATCAAAAAATTCTTGAAACGAAACGTTTAATTTTGCAGGTCTGGACGCAAGCCGACTCGGACGCTCTGTTTGAAATTATGCGCGATGCGCGCGTTATGCGCTATCTCGCAAATGGTCTGCCTTACACTTTTGAGCAGGTCAAAGAATTTTTAATCTGGGCGGAAAATTATCAGGCGGAAAATGGTTTTTGCCGCTGGAAGGTAATTGAAAAAGCTTCGGGTGAAATAATCGGAAGCTGTGGTTTCGCGCGCCCGCAGGACATGAATCAGCCCGAGCTGGGTTATTTTCTGGCGCAAAAACATTGGGGCAAAGGCTTTGCGACGGAAGCGACGACGGCTTGCAAACTTTACGGTTTCGGGAAATTGGGTTTTCGTGAAATAATCGCAATTACCGATTTGGAAAATACCGCCTCGCAAAAGGTTCTGGAAAAAATCGGTTTCGCTAAAAAAGGCGTCGGGTCATTTCGCGGCGAAGAAACTCTGGTTTATCTGGCGACGAATCCTGAAAATAATTTATGAAAAAATTTATCTGTTTTGTTTTTATCTCGCTTCTGTGCGTTTTTTCGGCAAACGCGAGCGAGCCTAAAATATGGACGATTGACACGCGAGCCGAAATTTTAAAGGGCGAGGCAAAAGGCGTTTCGATTGACGAAAACGGCACGATTACGCTCGCGCCGCGCATTACGGAAGTTTTCAAAACCGAGCAATCTTACGTCTGGTCGAGCGCAGTGGACGCTTCGGGAAATGTTTATCTCGGAACAGGAAGCGACGGAAAAATTTTTAAGGTTGACGCGAGCGGCAAAGGCGCGCTTTTTTACGATTCAGCCGAGTTGAACGTCTCGGCGCTGGCAATCGGAAAGTCGGGCGAGCTTTACGCCGGAACTTCGCCGGACGGTAAAGTTTACCGAATCGACGCGGGCGGAAACGCCTCGGTTTTCTTCGAGCCGAAAGAAAAATACGTCTGGTCGCTGGAAGTGTTAAATGACGGAAGCCTTGCGGTCGGAACAGGCGAAAACGGCAAGATTTATCGTGTTAAAACGCCGAACGCAACGCCCGCCGCTTCCCTTCTGTTCGATACGAGCGAGACGCATATAATCTCGCTGGCATCGGACAAACAAGGAAATCTCTACGCCGGAACCGATTCAAACGGCTTGGTTTTACGCTTTTCGCCGGACGGAAAACCTTTCGCGCTGCTCGATTCTTCTCTAAGAGAAATTCACGATTTGTCAGTCGGCGCTGACGGCTCGGTTTATGCTCTGGCGTTGAGCGAAACCGTTTCGACGCCGAAACCGACAGAAACGACAACGACGACAACGACCAGTGAAACGACAGCCGCGCAGACCGAGCAGCCGGCGAAAAGCCGTTATGACTTATCGACCGCAAAATCAGCCGTTTACCGGATTTTGCCTGACGGCTCAAGCGATGTTATCTGGAATTCGCCGTCAGTAACGGCATTTTCCATCTACGCGCATCAGACGGGACGCGGCGTTCTCATCGGAACTTCCGATAAGGGCAGAATCTACAATGTCAGCAACGAAGGTCGCGAAACACTCGTTCTCCAATCCGACGAAGGACAAATTTCGACCGTTTTCACGAACGGGCAAAATCTTTTCGCAACTTCCAGCAATCAGGGCAAGCTTTATCGTTTCGGCTCGGAATCGGTTGCTCAAGGCTTTTATGAATCGGCAGTTTTAGATGCCAAAGCAAGCGCTGATTGGGGCAGAATCTGGTGGCGCGCAAACGGCAACGTCGTTTTGCAGACACGAAGCGGAAATACCGAAAAACCAAACGAAACATGGAGCGATTGGAGCGCGGGTTACGCAGACCAGAAAGGAATGCAAATCGCCAGTCCGAAGGCGAAGTATTTGCAGTGGAGAGCTATTTTAGACACTGCTTTGCCGAAAGGAACTTCAGTTACCGGCGGGTTTTCGCCGGGTTTAGGTTCGGGTATTGTGTTAAATTCGACTATCGTTTTAAATGAAGTAAGCGTTTCATATCTGCCGCGCAACATCGCGCCGGAAATTCTGTCGATTCAGATTCTGCCGACAAACGTTGGACTCCAGGCAAATCCTCCGATACAGATTGACCCGAACATCGAAAATTCTGGACTCGATTTGAGCGCGTTCGGCTTGCAGAATCCGCAAATTCCGCCGCGCAGACTTTACCAGCGCGGCGCTCGCTCGCTGCAATGGACAGCCGAAGACCGAAACGGCGACCGGCTCGAATACGATGTTTATTATCGCGGAATCAGCGAGACAAACTTCAGACTTCTGCGCGAGAATCTGCGCGAAAACTTCCTGACTCTCGACGGCTCGGCTTTGTCCGACGGGCGTTTTATTTTTAAAGTCGTTGCGAAAGATTCGCCTTCAAATCCAATTTCTCAAGTGCTTTCAGGCGAAAAATTGAGCGAGCCGGTCGATATTGACAACACTTCGCCTGTGGTTTCGGCTATCGGTGCGCCTGCGGTTTCCGGTGATAAAGCCCGTGTAACTTTTGACGCGTCCGATGCCTCAAGCTTTTTAACCCGCGCCGAAATCAGCGTAAACGGCGGCGATTGGCAGGCTGTTTATGCCGACGACGGAATTTCCGACGGCGCAAAAGAGCGTTATACTCTGGAAATTCCGATAAACGCGCCGGGCGAGCATACGATTACGCTGCGCGCCTTTGATGTAAACGGAAACGTCGGAAGCGCGAGAGTTGTAGTTAGGAAATGATGAAGTATGAACGATGAATGATGAATTTAAGAAGATTGTCTTTTTATTTATCATTCATCGTTCATACTTCATCATTAGAAAAATATGAGCTTAACAAACGAAAGCGTAGCGGTTATCACGGGCGCGGCTTCGGGCATCGGGCGCGCTCTGGCAGTCCGGCTGGCGCAGGAAAAAATTGCCGGAATCGCGATTTCCGATGTCAACGAGAAAGGCTTGAATGAGACGGCTGAAATGGTCGAAAAATTCGGCATAAATTGTTCGGCTCATATCGTCGATGTTTCGAACCGCGAGCAAATGTACTCTTTTGCCGACGAAGTTTTGGCAAAACACGGGCGCGTAACGCATTTGATAAACAATGCGGGCGTGGCGATGATTGGGACGGTGGAAGAAATTTCGCTGGACAATATCGAATGGCTGATGGGCATTAATTTTTGGGGAACGGTTCACGGCGTAAAATTCTTCCTGCCGATTCTGCGCGAGCAAAAACAGGCTCATATCGTCAACGTTTCCAGCGTTTTCGGCTTTGTTGCGCCGCCCGGACAATCCGCCTACTGCGCCAGCAAATTCGCCGTTCGCGGCTTTACCGAATCTCTTCGGCACGAGCTTGAAAACACAAATGTTCTCGTTTCATGCGTTCATCCCGGCGGCGTGAAAACGAATATCTGCAACGACAGCCGCATCGGCGACGAAGCGGACGAAAAACAGAAAAAACAAGTCGTCAAATTTTTTGACAAAGCCTCGCCGACGACCGCCGACGAAGCCGCCGAAACGATAGTCAAAGGCATAAAAACGCGCAATCCGCGAATTTTAATCGGCAAAGATGCGCGGCAGATTGATAAAATTCAGCGTTTATTTCCGAAAAAATATTTTGCCGTGATGGACAGACTTTCGGGCGGCGCGCTTTCGGCATTGAGAAAGAGATGATTTTTTCTAAATCATTCTTACTTGCTCTAAACTTACGGCATCAATTTGTGAATTTATTAAAAATCCATAGAGAGGTCTGTCATCAGTAAAAATCAAATAATTATCTTTCGCCGCATAAGTAACGGATGTATCAGCTAAACCAAATTTTAGAAAGGTTTCTTTCTTTGAAAGTTCTACACTCTCTAAAAAAATCTCTTCCGCGTTTTCAATATAAGCTTTCAATACGAATTGTAAATTTTGCCGATTATCAATAAAATCGCTAACTTCAGTTAGAATATGAGGTGTAGTAATTTTCAGGTCAAAGTAATCAATAAATTTTGAGACTCTTTCAAAATCATCTTCGCTGAACATCTCTGTTCTTTTAAATTTCCGCACTAGGTTAATGTCAAAAGACCCAACTATATACAGTAATGCAACACTTGTATCAATCAAAAGTCCTTTTTGTTTATACTTTTGAATAAGTTTCAGCAAATAATTATTCATGCCGCTTCGCGCTCATTATTAATCTGCCTGTATCGAATATTTAAAGTGCAAGTTTTGGCTCTTCGCGCCTATCATAAGACCAATTAAACATGCCAACAACATTTTCATTTTCGCTATCAATAACAACTCTCTTATACGCTCTCTGACTTTCTAATCCTAAAGTTTTTTGAAGTTCATTTGGCGACTGAATTTTCTTGTAATAGCTGACGGTAACAAGCCAGTTTTTCTTGTCCTCGGAAAGTATAACTTCTTCAACTTGAAATTGTTCCGGTTCGCCGTTTAACTCAACAACAAACTGTTTAGCTCTTTCTATTGCTTCTTTTAAATCAATCATAATTTTACCTCACAAGATTCATAGCTTATTTTTCGGCAAAGTCATCGTTTCGCCTTCTTTGTTAATTTCCAGATGGCGCGTCGTACCGTCCGTAACGCTCGGCGGAACTAAATCGCCGGTTTTGTAGCGCGAATCGGGCGAGACATATTGGGTTTGCTGCGGCGGCAAACTTGCGTTTGCCTGTGGCTGCTCAAAAAGCGGCTGCGACTGAGATTGAAAATTGGCTTCCTTTTTTTTCTTTTCAAGCCGACCGGCTTTGGCGACGCTGCCGATTCCGCCTGCCAGCAATGAAAAGCCGGGGAAAAGCATTGCCCACCACCAACCGTGTCCGCCGGCGACGTTCGTTATAAGCAAAACAAACGCAATAATCAAAAAGCCGAAGCCCATAACGATGTTTCTAAGACCCGAACTCCACATTTCGTCCGGGTCGTTTGAACGCACTCTTCCCTTGCGGTCGAGGTAATAATCGGTTTGTTTTAATTGAATTCCTTTCGATTCCGTCGATACAACCGCCAAATCCAATCCGCAGCTTCTGCAAAATTTTCCGTTGTCGGGATTTTTAGTCCCGCATTTTGGGCAAAACATAATTTTCTCCGTTTCAAAATTTAATATTCAAAATTCAAAATCAACTGTTTAATCCTAATTTTGAATTTTGAATTTTGAATTTTGAATTCTTTGTCTAACTGCTTCAAAAAGTATAACGCCTGCGGCGACCGAAACGTTCAGAGATTCTATTTTCCCCTGCATCGGAATTTTCACGAGCGCGTCGCATTTTTCCGCCGTCAAACGGTGCAAGCCTTTTCCTTCGCTTCCGAGAACGAGCGCCGTTTTTCGCGTCCAGTCCCATTCGGTATAATCCGTTTCCGCCTCGCCGCTTGTGCCGACAACCCAAATGTTATTTGATTTTAGCTCATCAATCAAACGATTTAAATTTCCGACCTTTGCGACGCGCACATATTCGGTCGCGCCTGCCGAAGATTTGGCGACCGTTTCGGTCAAACCGACGGCGCGGCGTTCGGGAATAAAAACACCGTCCGCGCCCGCGCATTCGACCGCGCGCAAAATCGCGCCCAGATTTCGCGGGTCTTCAACGCCGTCGAGAATAACCGTCAGAGAATTTTCCTTCGCCGCAATTTTCGCTAAAAGCTCGCCGGCGTCCGTATATTCTGCCGATGCGATAGAAGCGACGACGCCCTGATGATTTGCGCCGCCATCGACCATTCGCGCCAGATTTTCACGCGTCGTTTTTTGGAGCAGAATATTATTTTCACGCGCCAGCCGGAAAATCTCATTCAAACGATTTTCGCGCGCGCCTTCGAGCACAAAAATTTTATCAATCCGTCGATTTTCGGCGCGCAAAGCTTCTAAAACCGGAAGGACGCCGAATATGAGTGCTGAGTGCTGAGCGCTGAGTGCTGAGTTTTTTTCCCTTTTCTCTGCGTCTCTGCGTCTCTGCGGTTCAACTTTGAACTTCGAATTTTGAACTTTGAACTTTTTCATAAAAGATGCCACTGCAAACGCGAATATTTTGTAAATTGCGTCGAATTGTTGACGGTCGTTAGGCTTCCGAGATTATAACGCCCGAAATTTCCTTTTTTCAGTCCCTGCGAATCGGTTCGTTCTTCGGCTTCCCAGATGCTTGTCAGATTTTCCCTGATTTGCATGTAATCTTCGATTAATTTTGCATCCGGTGCGATTTCGTCCAGTTTTTGCGCCAGTTTTTTCAAATTATCTTTCGCCAGAATTTCTTTCTCCGCGCCAAGACAGGAAAAGTCGAAGCCTTTTGAAAAAATCCGGTAGCCGATTGCGTCTTTGCGGCTGTAAATATCGATTAAAAACTCGTCTGAAGCCGTTTCCAGGCTTTGCACAATTTTATTTTCGCCTTTTTTGCTGCGCTTCTCCGTCGCTTCCGTCTTGCGCTCAAAAATCGCGCCTTTGATAATCAAACACAAATCTTCGAGCGCGATTTCCGCTACTTCGTCCTGATTAAAAAGTATCAAAATAATTTTTTCGTCCGAAAAATCCAGCCCGCGCAGACGCTTTTGAGGCTTTTCTACTGCCAGCGCTTCATCGCTCAAAACGAACGTTTCGACGCCGAGTCCGCGCAGACGTTCACGGATAATTTCCGCTTCTTTTTCAGACTCAATACGCGCCAGCGGCATAGCTTTTTCCGCCTTTAACAATTTCTGCAAGACTTCCCTTTCCAGATTTAATAATTTGGCGATTTCCGAAAGCTTCGCTTCATCAAAGCTTTGCCCGTGCGGCGAAAGAATCAGGTTAAAACCCTTTTCCCAGATTTCCATTTTCCGCAAATGCGGCTTGATATTTTTGCTCTGTTCTTCGCTCAGTTCAAGCTGCGCGCCGCAATAAAAACAGGCAAGCCGCGTCGGCGGATTCGTCCTCTTGCATTTGGCGCAGACAATCATTTCTTCGGGCTTAAAAGCCGGATTTTCCGCACTCACGGGTAAATCTTTCAGCCAATTTTCTTCCATAAAGTTTCCCTGATTTGATTATACGACGAAAAATGACAATCTTGTTAAGAGAATTACTTGACCAATTCGGCGCGAAAAAGGCAAACTATAGATAACTTATAAAAGCGTTTATTTAATAGCAGTTCAGGTTTAGGAAAAACGGATAAAACTTTAATTTTAATAATAATTTTTGAGTATCAGGCATAATTTAGCATTGATTTTATTGTAGAAATCATCAATCTTTAACAAAATTTCATCTCGTATTTTCCCTTCCAGCTGCGGTTTGCGCTTATCCTAAATTTTTAACAAAGAGGGTTTGAACAATGCAGTTTGATATGAGCGCCAACTCGTCGTGGCAGTTCGGGCATCGCGGGCGCGTCGCGGTTTTTATTGACGGAAACAATCTTTTCCACGCCGCCAGATTTCATAATATAGACATCGATTACAACAAGCTTCTGCGCGTTCTGCTCGGCGACGGTCGCCTGCTTCGCGCCTTTTTCTACACCGGCGTTGACGCGGGCGCGGAACGCCAGCAGGGTTTTCTGCTCTGGATGCGCCGCAACGGTTTCCGCGTCGTCCAAAAAGAACTGAAAACCTTCTACGACGGAACGCGCAAGGCAAATCTCGATGTCGAAATCGCCGTCGATATGCTCTCGCTCGCCGGACGCTACGACACCGCCGTTCTCGTCTCCGGCGACGAGGATTTCGTCTACGCGCTGAACGCCGTCGCCTACAAAGGCTGCCGCGTCGAAGTCGCCGGTTTTCGCTCAAACACCGCGCCGCGACTGATTGACGTAGCCGATTTTTTCATCGATTTAGGCGACATTGCCGAAATGGTTCGCAAAGACACGTCGCAGGGCGAAAGCTACGAAATCCCGTCCTTCGTCCCGCCCGGCGAAATGCCTCTGCCGGAAATGATGCGCGGGCAGCCGCCCGAAAATTATCCGCGAATCCCGAGCAAAATCCCGTTCGAACCGAATTACGAGGAAGAAGCCGAAGAGTTTTCCGATTTGGTCAGAATCAAGGACGACAGATAAATCAAGTGAGAAATGAGAAGTGAGAAGTGAGATTTGTTTTCACTTCTCACTTCTCACCTCTCACTTCTCATTTAATATGAAGCTTTTCACCATCAATGAAGCCAACGAATTACTGCCCATAATTCGCCCGAAGCTCGAACAGATAAAGGCGAACTACGACGGTTTGGCGATTTACCGCGAATCCGCCAAAGCAGCGGCAACAGCCGCAGCCGAATCCGGCGGCGGCGGCATGGAAAGCGGCACAATCTACGTCAAGCTCCTCTACGACATCGGCAAACTAACCACCGAACTCCACGACCTCGGCATCGAACTCAAAGACTACACCCGCGGCTTAATAGATTTCCCCTCAATGCGCGAAGACCGCGTCGTTTTATTATGCTGGCAGCTCGGCGAAGGCGACGAAATAGAATGGTGGCACGAACCGGAAGCGGGATTTATGGGACGCCAGCCTTTATGGAAGGATTGAGCCTTTTAACAACACAATCTTCCTACCACCAAAGACGGCGAAGAAAAATTCACCAACGAATCCATATGATTATTAGATTTCGGAGCAATTATTTCTTCGGTCGTAATTTCAGATAGAGTTGCAAGATTTTTTGCAGGCAAAATCTTTCTTTTTTCGAAAAAACTTTTCGCGCCTGTGGAAAAATCGGGGAAATTGTGGAAAAAAATGCAAAATCTTATGCATTTGCTTAAATTTACTATTGACTAGTTAAAGTAAACTCTGATACCATCCCTTTAGTTTGTTCAAAACAATAGACTTCCCTTAGTCTCGCTGAAATTCGTTTCTAAATTTTTACAATCTTTTAAAACTTATGAATTGTCCTGTTTGCAATCGAAATAATGCAGTAACATTGTCAATTTGTCCGAGCTGCGGAGCGATGATTAATGATTCGGTGCGCGAGGAGCTGAAAGACAAAATTTCACCAATCGTCAAGAAAATCACGCTTGAGCGGACGCCTCTGATTCCCGCGAAGATTGAGCCGACCATGCTTAATAAGCCGGTGCAACAGGCGGCGATTCCGAAACCGCAGATGCCGATTATTGAAAAGGTAATCGAGAAACCGGTTACGATGGAACTAGCCGTCAAGCCGACCGCGCCGACGCTAATCGAGTTTCAAAATAAGAATGCGTCTGTGCCCGAGTGGCGTCTGCAACTGAAAAATTCCGTTCTCAAACGGCAAAATCGCGCCGTCGCGGAAGCTGCGAACACGGATTTTTCGACCGCCGCGCCCGCAAAGCTCGTAACAAGCGGAGCAAACGCGCTGAAAGTCGAAACGCTTCCCGAACCCGAGCCGATTTTCCATAAAAACCCGACCGTAAACAGCGCGCTTCAACGAATTCAGCAGTCGCGCAGGCAGTTTTTAGTAGAAGAGACGCCGCAGGAAATCGCGCCGGTCGTTGCCGTGGTCGAAGCCGCGCCTGCGAAAAGCTACCCGTTCCGCATCGCGGCAAAAGCGGGCGAAGTTGTGCCTGTTCCCGTGGAAGTGAAACCGGCGACGATTAATCAGACGGTAAAGCCGCGAATGGCGACATCTCTGAAAGTTGAAAAGGTTGAAAAGTTTGATACAAACAAGCTTCCGCCCTTGCCCGTGAAAGTTTCGGCAAGCTTTGATATTCACTCGACAACGCCGGACGAAGCGGTAGAGAAATTGGAAAAGACGGAAATAAAAATCGTCGAAGTAGAAGAAATCATCGAAGAAGTCGAAACGGAGGAAATCGAAGACCTCGCGCCGTTTGCGATGCGTTTTAACGCCGGGCTTTTCGATTTGATTATCGGCTCATTTTTAAGCTTTATAATGCTCACGCCGTTTATGGTTTCGAGCGGAAGCTGGCTGACGCCGACCGGAATTCTGACGTTTGCCGTAACCTGCGCGGTGGTGATGTTTATTTATATGACCGTTTCCATCGGTTTTTACGGCAGAACATTCGGAATGCGGATTTTCGCGCTCGAAGTCGTTGACATCGAAGGCGAAGAATATCCGACGATTCACCAGGCGGCGGTCAGCTCGTGCCTTTATCTTTTGTCCTTAGCAATGGGCGGCATCGGATTTCTTACTTTGCCGTTTAATCAGGAAAAACGCGCCGTTCACGACCTCGCTTCGGGAACGATTGTCGTCAGGGAAATGTAGTTCAAGATTCAAAGTTCAAGGTTCAAAGTTTATTGTCGAGTTTTTCGACTTTGAACTTTGAACCTTGAACTTTAAACTACCAACGTGAACGAACAAGCACTCAAAAAAATTTGCGCCGAGCTTGAATCCGAATTAGTCGGGCAAAAGTTCGGCAAAATTTTTTCTCTCACGCGATTTCAGGCGGCGATTGATTTTCGCCTGCATGATTCAAAATATCTCTTCATCAGCATCGAGCCGACCGCGCCTCGAATTTATCTCGTAACGCGCCGCCTGCGCGATTTGGAGCGGCAGTCGAAAAATCCGCAGCCTTTTTTTCAGCTTCTGCGGAAAAAACTATCCAACGCGATTTTGCAGAAAGTCGAAAAGCTCGACGATGAACGCATCATTCGTTTTGATTTTCTGGCTCAGAGTGAAATCGGAGAAATTGAAAATTACGCGTTGATTGCCCAGTTGACAGGGCGTTCGGCAAATCTTTTTCTGCTCGACAAAAACGATTTTATTCTCGACGCGGCGCGTGAAAATTTTGGCGAAGGTCAGGAGATTGGCAACCGTTTCGCAGCACCGAAGAGAGACGGGGAGACAAGGAGAAAAGGTGAAGAGGAGAGTTTTTCGCAGGGCGATTTTAATAGTTTATCCGAAAGTCTTGATGATTTTTATCGCGGAAAAGAAGCTGAAAAAGCTTTTCAGGCAAAAGCGCAATCGGCGCGAAGCAGGCTGAAACAGGAGATTTCGAAACGCGAAAAGCTGGTTAAAAAGCTCAATCAAGACCTTGCCGGACACGGCGACGCGGCGAAATGGAAACGATTCGGCGATTTGCTCCTGGCAAATCTGGCGCTTGCCGCGCGCGTCGGCGACACGGTTCTGGTTACGGATTTTTTTGACGAAGCGACGCCGACGGTCGAAATCGAAGTCGAGGAAAATCTTTCGCTGACCGAAGCCGCCGAGAAGTTTTTCAAGCGCTATACAAAAGCGCGAAATGCGCTGGAAGAAATTTCCAAGCGTTTGACAATTTCGGAGTCGGAAATTGAGGCTTTGAGAGCGCAAAGCGAGATTTTAGAAGAATCGATTGCGGCGAGAGACGAGGAAGTTTTAGCCGAATTTACGAGCGAAAAACCGATTAAGCTAAAGGTTAAATTAAGAGAAAAACAGGCTGAAAATTTTACGGGAGCGCGGCGTTATACTTCGTCCGAAGGGTTTGAGATTCTGGTCGGGAAAGGCTCGAAGGACAACGATTTTCTGACGTTTCGCGTCGCAAAATCGAATGATTTATGGCTTCACGCGGCTGATTATCCCGGCTCGCACGTCGTCGTGCGTAATCCGAACCGCAATGAAATTCCGCCGAAAACCCTGCTCGAAGCCGCGCAAATCGCCGCTTTTTTCAGCAAGGCGAAGGAACAGCCGAAAGTCGCCGTGCATTACACGCAGAAAAAATTCGTCAATAAACCGAAAGGCGCGGCATTAGGGCTTGTGAGTCTGGCGAGCTTTAAGACGATTCTGGTCGAACCGAAAGCAGGTGAGAAGTGAGACGTGAGACGTGAGAACTGTTGTAATCTCTCACATCTTACTTCTCATTTCTCACTTAAAATCTTATTCGTTGATTGTTTTTTCGACCGTTTCTTTCATTAAATTGACGACGCGCGGTCCGCCGCCCTGAAAAATGCCGGTCATTTTGCCTTCGCGATTTACCAGAACGCTTATCGGGACGCCCGCCATTTTGCTGACTCTGGCAAATTCGTCAAACAATTTGCGGTCGGCATAGCCAAGCTGATAATTCAATTTCATCTTTTCGGCAAATTCTTTGATAGCTTCTTCCGATTCGGTATTTCCGTCCGAGTCGCCGACGTTCAAACCGATAATTTCGAAATCCTTATCTCTGAATTTCTCCTGTGTTTCGATTAAATGCGGCATTTCCGCTTTACATGGTCCGCACCAGATTCCCCAGAGATTAAACAAAACGACTTTTCCTTTGTGCTCTTCGAGCTTGAAAGTTTTGCCGTCGAGCAGTTTGATTTCCGTCTGAGCGATAGCCGAAGGCATCGGCGGATAGCCTTTATCGTCTTTTTTCTTCGCGTCCGTCGTATTTGTATTTGAATCGACTTCGCCGGTCTGACCTTGCTCGGTGCTCGCCGTTCGACACGCGAGCAGGCTCGAAAATACTACGCTGAGCGCGATAAAAACTATAAAATTCTTAAATAAATCCTTCATTAAACCTCTTTTCTATAAAAAAACTTTCGGCGCGGCTAACCGATGTCCTGCATCCTGAGGACGATGAGCGTGCCGACAACCAGTATTAAAAACATTAGCATTAAAACTATCTGATTTAAAACCTCATTCATCCACGGATGCAGGAATGTAACAAGATTTTTAACGTCCTCATTTTTAACTTTCTGCGGGTCGTCGATAGTCGGCGCGGCGGCAAGCTTCGGCATATCGGCAGGTTTTCTCTGCGCCGCAATGTCGTCCTTCATATCCTTTTCGAAATCCTTCATTTTCTTTTCTTCTTTTTCGCGAAAATTTTTGACTTTGTCCCGCGAATCGGCAATCAGCTTGTCGTTTTCGGCTTCAATCCAATCGTAATAGCCTTTGCCTTTCGTCTTTCCGTTCGGGTCTGCGCCTTCGGGTTCGAGCGTGTCGAGCGCCGAAAAACGCTTCATCGTATCGAAAGACCACGTCGCCGGCATCGCCAGACCGACGACTTTATTCAAACCGCTCGGCACGCCGACGAGTCCCGAAAATAAAATCTGCGGAATCAGAATCAAAGGCACAAGCGAAGTCGCCATTTCCGAAGTTTTCACCAGCCCGGAAATAAGCAGTCCGAGCGCGATGCCGACTCCGGCGGTCAGAAGCATCACCCATAGCTGCGGTATGCCGAGCATCTCGCCGGGCATCGGCATCAAACCGGTTAAATCGAAAAATTTAAGCGGCAGAAAGAGCATCAGGCATTGGATGCCGACGATGATTCCGAGTATGAAAAGCTTGGAAGAAACATACGGAATCAGCCCGAGATTGACCATTCGCTCGCGGTTGTAAACGGCGCGTTCGCGGATGATTTCGCGAGCCGAAAGCGATGTCCCGAACCAGACCGCAACCAGCGACAGAACGAAAAACGCAAAATCGCGCGGCTGATTTTCGCCCATCACGAGAAACGTCAGAAATGCGACAATCGGCGCTTGAACGAACAGGATAAAAAGATTCATCTTGTCGCGGATAAGCACTTCCCAATAGCGGCGCGAAAGCGTCAGAAATTGACGAATCGAACCGAAAAGACCGAGACGGCGCGTTTTTTTAATCGTGCCCGACTGCACTTTTCCGACATCTTTTAGCGGTTCGTAAACGTTCTTTTTATACTGCGGCGTCTGCGTAAATTTCTGTTTCCATTCTTCGGCGACCTGTTCTGTAACCTGATGGCGATTCGCGCCGCGCGACATTTGCAGGCGCGTTTCAATCGGCTCTTCGATTTTGTCGTAAAGCTCCTTGAAACTTGTCGCGCCGACATGTTTTAAAGCTTCGTCGGGCTTTCCGTAAAAGACGAGTTTTCCGCGCATCAGCAGAACGATTTTGTCGAAAAGCTTGACGTTTTCCATCGCGTGCGTCGTCAAAATCACGGTTCTGCCCGATTCGGCAATCTGGCGGAAAAGCTTCATAATCTTCTCTTCCGTCGCCGGGTCAAGACCGGATGTCGGCTCGTCGAGATAAATAACCGAAGGCTTTGTAACTAATTCGACGGCGATGGAAACGCGCTTGCGCTGACCGCCGGAAAGCTGGTTAATCGGCACATCACGGCGTTCGCTCAAGCCCGTAACGTCCATTACTTCATCAACAATCTGGTCGATTTCCTTGCGCGAAACGTCGCCCGAAAGTCTTAATTTCGCAACATAATAAAGCGTTCGATAAACCGTTAGTTCGCGATGAATAATGTCGTCCTGCGGAACGTAGCCGATTGACTGTTTTATCGCGTCGAGATTTTGATAAAGGTCAAGATTGTTGATTAAAACTGAGCCGCTCGAAGCGGGACGCATACCGTTGAGAGCGTCCATAAAAGTCGATTTTCCCGCGCCCGAAGGACCGAGAAGACCGACAAATTCGTTCGGCATAATCGAAAGCGAAACGCTGTCGAGCAGGCGAAGCATTCCGCCGCCCGAACGATTTTTTACTTCTTTCGTAATATTTACCGAATCGATGCGAGTTTTTGAGCGCGTGTCGAAAACGCCGATATTTCCCGCCTGGTCAATCCGAAGCAGAAACGAGCCGATTTGGATTGAGTCGTTCAGCGTAACTCTCTGGCGCGAAACGCGGTTGCCGTCGATATAAACGCCGTTGGTCGAGTTCAAATCTTCGATGTCGATGCCCGAAGCGGTTTTGACAAGCCGCGCGTGCTGGTTGGAAATCTGCAAACCGTCGAGCCGGATGTCGCTCTGCTCGGCGCGTCCGATGATTAATTCCTGCTTGCTGCCGAAAGTTAAAGTCATCAAAAGCTGCGGCTGCGACGATTGGTCTTTCGACATTTTCTGCGAGATGTCGCCGGCTTTGAAAACCATCGTTTTCGAGCCGACTTCCGCCAGCATATCGTCTAAATTTGCGGCTTGCGAAGCGGCGACCGCGCGCTGTCCGGCAAGACTTGCGCCTTTCGGAGCAACGCGCGAAGGCATATTAAAACGTAGAACAGGTCCGCCCATGCCGAGCTGAACTTCGTCGTTGTGATAAATCGGCGTCGGCGTCGAAATGCGCTGTTCGTTGATTAATGTCCCGTTAAAACTGCCGTTGTCGTAAACGATAAAATTGCCGTTTTCATTGCGAATCTCGGCGTGTTTGCGCGAAACCATCACGGCGTCGGCTTCCATAACGATGTCGCAATTCGGGTCGCGTCCGAGCCAGACGCTGTTTTTGGTAACCTTAAACGGCATCGACGAAGCGTTAGCGCCCATAAAATCGAGCTGTGCGGTTTGCGACGCGGCGGGCGCGTTCGTCGCCTGGTAATTTTGCGGCGGCGGAGTATTTACCGGCGGCGCGGCGGGCTGATTTTGAACCGGGCTGGGAGCATAATTTTGCGGCGATTGGGCGGCGGTTTCCATCGAAACAACGCGCATAACCGGACCGCCCGAGCCGAACTGAATCGAGCTTCCGGCGGCGACGGGCTGCGGCTGAGTAACTTTTTGCCCGTTCATCGAAGTTCCGAAACTGGAATTCAAATCGTGCAGCATCCAGCGCCCGTTTTCGAAACGAAGCTCGGCATGACGGCGCGAAACCATCGGATATTGCCCGCTTTCAAAAGCGATTTGACATTCGCCCGCGTCGCGCCCGATGCGGATAATATTTTCGTTAAACGTTTGTTCGGGCTGCTGCTGTCCGCCCGCTCGGACTTCGGCTAAAATTATTTTCATTTGTTTGAAGTTTGGCTGAAACCGGAAATTCGTCGAAAGAATTAAAATTCATCCCGATTTTCTATAGATTTTTAATTATGTAACTTAAGTAAAACCAGATTTCGCATAATTTTAACTTAAACGGGCTGAAAATGAAAAACAAAAAATGGATAATGGAAAATAATTTTATTCTCCATTATCCATTTTCCGTTTTTCGCCCGGATTATTTATTCTGCGCAGGCTCGAAAGTATCGAGAATCTGCGAGAGCTCGCTATCTTTTACAACATCGTCAACACTGAAAATATCGGGCGCGAGCGAGGTGGCGAGCATCGTTATAACAAAACCGTTTTTCATTCCCGGTCGCTGTATCGGAATCCAGAAACGCCTGCCGCGAATTATCATTTTATTTTCCGCGCTTTCATCCGTCCCGCCCTGAAATCTGACTTCATAAGCCTTCCAGCGTCCGTCTTGAATCGTCGTTTCTTCAGCGAAAGTTTCCAGATAATTAACCGGCAGAATCTGCTTTAAATCATTTTCCGATTTTTTTCTTAATCCCGGAAAAGCGGCTCGGTCTTTGCTAAAAGTTCCATCGCTGGCGTAGCGCGTAATTATCACGCTTTTTATCGGAAGACCGTCAGGCGAGTTTTTTGAAATATTTAAGAAATTGTTTTCGCTCGACGCCTTTATCCAATCTTTCGGATAATAAATCGAAAATCCGAGAAAACTTTTCACTATTTCACCAGACAGATTTTGTTTCGAGTTTTCAAAATAAATCGTATTCGGCGGCTGTTGAACATCACGCGGATTCGGCGGAATCTCGTTGATTTCCGTCGTCGAAGGCATAGCATTCGGCAGCGCCGTGTTTGCGTTCTGCCCCGGCGGATTTTCCATGTTTTGATTGGTCGGAGTCTGCGCCGGGACAAACACCGGAACATTCGGACGATTCAGGAAATAATACCAGACGCCGAGAAAGACAACGAGACCGAGAGCCGAGATTAAAAATAAGAGCCAGTTCGGGCTTGCCATTTTAGCGGCGTCGGGCGAGCGTTTTTCCCACGGCAATCCTTCGGTTTCTTTTAGCGGCTCGGCTTGAGTAATGGCGGCTGGCTCTTCCGTTTCAACCGGAGAATCTTCCGAAAGCAAGTCCGGCTGTTCTAATTCGATTTCCGGTTCCGCTGTTAAATCCAATTCGGCTTCCTCTTCCGATTCGAAATTTGAAATTGCCGGCTCAAGCTCTAAAACTTCTTCTTCCGGTTCGCTCGCCGCCGGTAAAATCTCGATTTTTTCTGACGTTTCCGGCTTTTCCCAGGGCGAAATTGTGCTCAGAGCGTTGAAAAGCGCGTCGCCGAAATCACGTGCTTTCGGATAGCGGTCTGACGGGTTGAATGACAAAGCTTTTTCCAGAATATCGTCAACCAGCGGCGATACGTCGAGCCTGAAATTAGTCGGAACAAGCGTTAAGCCTCCGCGCTGCGCTTTGAGCAAAGCGTTGCCTGTCGAAACGTTAAAAGGCATCCGGTTGGTCAGCATCTGGTAGGCAATCACGGCGAGAGAATAAATATCGCTGGCGTAATTTGATAGTTTTCCTTCGATTTGCTCGGGCGATTTATAGCCTATATTTCCCTCGTTTATTTTGTCGTAGAGAACGCCGAAATTTGTCAGCTTGACCTGTTCCGCGCCGCTTTCCGAAATGGTTAAAAATATATTTTCGGGCTTCAAATTGCGATGCAGAATTCCGTTCTGGTGCGCTTCGCTCAGGGCATAAGACGCCTGACGAATGATTCGCCCGCTTCTTAAAGCGTTGAATTGCCCTGTCCGGTCGAGCATATCCTTGACCGTTTTTCCGTCAACATATTCGGAAATAATAAACGGTTTGCCTTCGGGAAGCTCGCCCGAATCTATCACGCTGGCGATGTTCGGATGATTGATGTGCGAGAGCGAAACTCTTTCTTCGGCAAAAATCTTGTTTGAAAGACTGTCGCCCGTGTCTTCGTCCATAAAGACGCGGACAAATGTTCGTTTATTCTGGATGATTTTGTCTTCCGCGAGATACGAGATGCTGACTTCGTCCTTTCCGAGCATTTCGACCACGTAATAACGACCTTTGACCATTTGCCCGAGCAGAATTTTCGGCTGTTCCCACGTCAGCGCGAGCCTGCCTGTCGGATTGGCTTTTCTATCGCCGACATCCGCCGTTCCCGAAGGAATCTCGCTCGGTCTGATGATTCGCGCCTGAGGTTTGGCGGACGGAACTTCCTTCGATAAATCTTTTTCTTCGAGTTCGAGCAAATCGTCCGCTTCCGGCTCGAATACCGGCTCTTTTTTGAAATCTTTAGTTATTTCCGGCTGGATAAATTCGGGAATCGACGGCTGAGACTGTTCAAACTGAACAAATTTCGGCATCGCCGCCGCGTTCGCATTGCTTTCGGTATTCGATTCGGTTCTGCCTAAAAGGCTCGAAAAAACTCCGCCCGTTTGCGCTCCGGCTCTGCCCGGCGAAGGCGCGAGCAAAAGACGCACGCCGTCATTGCTGCAAAATCTCTGACTTCCCGTTTCGTAAGTGTGCTGGCACTTAGGACAATAAAGCATAGTAATTTTAACTGCTAACAAAGCCATTTTAATGAAAACCTCGACCGGCGGAAATTAAGCGCTGTTATCTCGCTTTAGAAGGAAATACGTTTAATCAGACGTGGTTTTCAAATTTAGTGAACAGTTAATAGTGAAAAGTGAATAGTTTAGGAAAAATTTCTTTTCGCTATTCACTTTTCACTGTTCACTATTCACTTCTCTGCGCTCCGGCTAATTTCTCCGCCAGAGTAGTTTTTTCGCCGTCGAGCTGGACGGCTTGCTTGTAAATGCGGACGGCGTCTGACCTTTTGCCGATTTTCATCAGCGCGTCGCCGACGTTTTCAAATTCCTGCGCGAGACGCTTTTTCTCGCTCGGCGAAGCGACCTGCAAAGCTTTGAAAAGCGTTTTTTCGGATTCGGCATAATTGCCTTTTCTCAGGTAAAGCGAGCCTAAAAGCGAATAGGAAACAAAGCTCGTCGGGCTGACCAGAACGCTTTTTTTCAAAACCGATTCGGCTTCGTCAAAGCTCGCGCGCGTCGTCAGAGCGCGTCCGAGCAGAAAAAGCGCGGTCGGATTTTTCGGGTCGTCGCGAAGCGCACGGCGCAGAAGCTGTTCCGAATCGGTATAACGCTGCTGCGACTGCATCACTTCCGCGACCAGAATCATCGTCGGAACATCGGTCGAAAGCGTGATTGCCTTGCTGTAGGCGGTCGTCGATTCGTTAATCATCCCTTTGCGGCGAAGCAATCTGCCGAGATGCGCATAAGCCAGAGCCGAATCCGCGTCAATCTGGATTGCGCGGCGATACGCGTTTTCCGTTTCCTGCGTGATTACGCCGCGAAGCTCAAGCGCGACGCCGAGCTGGTCGTGAGCGTATGTATTCTGCGGGTCGAGCTGGATGGCACGACGCGCCATTCTTTCGGCTTCCTCGTATCTTTCGAGCAAATCCGAGCCGCTAATCGGCTGAACTAAAACAAAGCTCAAAGCGATGTAAGCATACGGGCTGCCCGGCTCGATGCGAATCGCTTCACGATATGATTTTTCGGCTTCTTCCCAGCGCTGCTGGTCGCTGTAGATATTTCCAAGACCGTAAACGGCGCGCGAATCTTCCGCCCTGATTGTCTGCGCGCGGCGATACGCGTTTTCCGCTTTGACATAATTCCGGTCGTCGCGCGCGGCGTTGCCTTCGTCAATCGCGTCTTCAAAACGCTCGTCATAAACGTCGTTCGTCGTTTTCGCGGGTGTAATTACGACGGTGTTCTGCGCTTGAGACTGCGTATTTTGCTTGGCGACAACCTGCGGCTTGTTTTTTGTAACAATTTCCTTTTTCGTCGTTTTTTTGGTTGTTTTCGCCGTAGTCGTCGTTTTCGGAGTTGTTTTCGGCGTGGTCTTTTTAATTACCGTGGCAGTTTTCGTCTTCGTCGGCGTAGTTTTTTTGGTGGTCGTCGCGGGAGTGGTTTTGGGTTTGGTCTTTGACCCGCCGATGTTTCCCAAATCCTGCCCGAAAGCGAGAATCGACGAGAAAATCATTAAAGCTAACAAAAAACTAAATTTGAAAAAATTTGGCACTCTCAACATACAAACCTCAAAAAAAAATTATTAATCGGAAACGAGCCGGAAACCGATTTGATTGTCTCTCACCTTCGAAGGAACAACATAACGATACGTCGAAGTGTCGGCGACTTGACCTTTCGAGCTTCGATACGCCGAGCCGCCGCGGGCAATATTATAAACTTCGCCGGGTTGGAGATTCATTTTCCCTTTCATTCCCGGGTAAGGTTTCGGCTCGCTGCTCGTCCATTCCCAGACATTTCCGACTAAATCCTGTACTTTCCAGTCATTTTCGCCGCACGGTTTTGAACCGACCGGTTCAACTTTCACCGACGAGTTACCAAGCACGGCGCATTCTTCCTTAAACTCATTTCCCCACGGGTAGAACGTGGCTTTCACGCCGTTTCGCGCCGCATATTCCCATTCTTCTTCGTTCGGAAGCCGGTAAGCTACGCCGTCGCGCTTTGAGCGCCACTCGATAAAGGCGTTAACGTCTTTGATATTTACGGAGCGAATCGGCGTCAGTTCCTTTGCCTGAGGAAGTTTTTTGTCAACCCAATCGACCGACTCGAAATCATACCCGCTCTCACGAACAAAAGTGTAGAATTCGATATTTGTAACTTCGGTTTTATCCATTTTGAAACTTTTAACTTCAACTTCGTGTTCGGGCTTTTCAAACGGGTCGCCGTCATTCCGTCCCATCGTAAAATTCCCGCCGGGAATTTCTATCATCTCTGTTTTAACAATCGGAAGCGGCGTATCTACCGGCGATGCCGCCACTGTCGGCGTCGGAGTTTTTCCGGTTAAAGCTTGCTTGCCGCCGATAATTCCCAACATATACGCGCCGACAACTCCTATTGCAGTAAGTAAGAATAAACCCGAAATTCCAATAACGGCTATAATTAAGGGCGAGAAAAACGATTTTTTCTTTTCCGGCGCGGCGGCGGCGTTTTGCTGTACGGGTTGTTGTACTTGTTGTTGTGCAGGCGGAATTGTCTGCGGCTGCGAGTGATGGGTTCGCTGAGAAAATCCCTGCGACGCGCTTTGCGAAGTCAGATCGGAAGGCAGATTGACGATGGGCATTGTCGCCATCGGTTTCGGAATCGCGCCTGTGTCTTGTCTGAGTTCGGCGATAACCTGCAAAGGTGTTCCGTCGCAGGTCAGATTTTGTTCCCAATCCTGAAAGCCTTCGTGTTTTACGCGTAAATGGTGATTTCCGCTCTGCAAGCCTTCGAGCAGAAGCCATCCGTCCGCGCGGCTTTCACCGACCGCATTGTTGTCGATTAAAACCTTCGACTGCGCCGGGCTGGTTAAAATTCTTAAGGACGAAACCGGCAACGACGAGCCTGTGTATTGACTGACGGAAGCAAAACCCTGTGAAGAAATACCGATTGCGTATCTCAGTTCTTCAATCATCAGCTCGACCGTCTGAGTGCGTTTTTCAGGTTCTTTTTCGAGCGAGTGGCGAATCGCGTCTTCTACTTCCGTCGGCGGCTGAACGCCGAAATTGCTCAGCGGCGGCGCGCTGTCCGTCAGGTGCTTTTTCATAATCGCCGGAATCGAAGCGCCTTTAAACGGAACGTCTCCGGCAATCATCTGGTAAAGCATCACGCCGAGCGAATAAACATCCGAGCGCGCGTCAGGCTCTTCGTCAGACCATTGTTCGGGCGCCATATAATAAGGCGAGCCCATCAGTCCGGTCGTCTGCGCCTGTATAAAAGAGCCGAGAAGCTCGCCCGATTTTATTTTCGCCAGACCGAAATCGAGAATTTTGACCGCTTCGGACAAATTCGCTTTGCCTTTGACAATCATCACGTTCAAAGGCTTCAAATCGCGGTGAACAATTCCCTGCTGGTGCGCCGCGCCGACGCCTGCGGCGATTGCCGACATCAATTCAAACGCTTTTTCGGGCGAAAGCTGTTTTTCGCGCGCCAGAAGGTCGTGCAGAGATTCGCCTTCGACATATTCCATCACCAGAAACGGCATCACGCCCTGCGCTACGCCGTAATCCGAAACGGAAACGACGTTTTGATGGCGAATCGCGGCGGCGGCGAGCGCTTCCTGTCGAAAGCGCGTTACAAGCTGCGGGTCGTTTCCGACCAAATCCGGCAAAATGACTTTTATCGCGTGAAGAGTTTTCAGATAAGCGTGTCTTGCTTTGTAAACAACGCCCATTCCGCCTTGCCCGAGACGGCATTCGAGATGATATTTTCCTTCCAGAACCGGCTCGCCGCTGATGGTGTGCATCGTCGGCATCCCGTCCTTCGGACAGGTACTCAAGTCGTCGGTGTAGCAATTTTTACAAAGTTGACACTCTCTCATTTCGATTTCAGGGTTTTCGTCAAAATCCGGTAAGATTTCCTGCTTTTTAGATTATATAATAGTTGTTATTTTATCGCTTTCTAATATTAATTGCTTTATAAACTCCAATCAAGGAAAAAAAAGAAAAGCGCGAATTAGTTTTCCCTAAACTAAAACCGCGCTTTTCTTTTTTTTATTAAATTATCAGCGAATCGTAACCCTCATCGTATATTTGGTCGCACGGTTTCCCGTATTTTCCAACGTAATCCAGTGATTGCCGTTTGCGTCCGTGTCAAACTGCGCGTAACCGTCTTCGTGCTCGCCGAAGCTGCCGTGAACGTCGCTGGCGTCAAACGTAACTTCGTCGTTGCCGGAAGACAAACTAATAGTCATCGTCTGGCTCTCTCTCGCGGTTAAAACGTATTCGCGCGTCGAGCCTGAGCCGAGCGTGCCGGTTACGGTCGCGGAAGTTCTGCCGCGTCCAAACGTGATGCGCGTCTGCGCCATCGTATCCGTCGTCAAAGAAACCAATATCAAAGCTACTGCCAAAAATTTAATTCCAATAAGTTTTTTCATTTTTTTCTCCTAAATTTTTAATCAAACAAGTCTCAGTCAGAAGAACGAATCGCCGGAATATTTTTGCAGTTTCTAAATGTAAAAAAACGCGGACTGATTTTTTAAACCAATTCCGCGCTTTCCGATTTTTTGCCTCAATTTTATCGAACCGTTACGGTCATCGTATATTTCGTTACTCTGCTTCCCTGATTTTCAAGCGTAATCCAGTGGTCACCGTTGTTATTTGTGTAAATCTGCGAATAACCGTCGCCGTATTCGATATGCCCGTCAACATCGTCAACGTCAATTCGAATGTTGTTGTTGCCCGAAGTTACGTTAACAGTCATTGTCTGACCTCGTCTGACGCTGAGAATATAAGCGCGCGTTGAGCCTGACGGAAGCGTTCCGCTCATCGTCGCCGAGCTTCTGCCGCGCGCAAAACGGATGCGCGTCTGCGCCATCGTATCCGTTGTCAGAGTAGCCAGAATCAAAGCAATCGCCAAAATTTTAATCCCGATAAGTTTTTTCATTTTCTTCTCCTGTTTTGTTTGAACTAAAAAGCTCCGTCCAAAAGACGAGCCGCGCGAAAATATTTTGCATTTTTCGAAGGGATGCTAAAAAAATAAACGCGAACCTGAGAAAGTGCAAGAGCGGAAAGCGAAAAAGCATTATTGGAACTGACTTAAATTATCTTTTCCGTCTTCACTTTTTGCAGAAGGCGCGCACGCTGGTAAGAGCGGATAAACAATTACGAATTACGAATTACGAATTGGAAAGCAATTGACCTTTGAGCTTTGAGCTTCGACCTTTGAAATTGAGTAAAATCAAAGGTCAAAGGTCTTCTTATCATTCGTAATTCGTAATTTGAAATTCGTAATTGATAAAAAGCTGTTAGCCTTTTATGACAATATTAACAAGGCGATTCGGCACGACGATGATTTTTACAATCTCTTTGCCGCCCGTATATTCCATGATTTTCGCATCAGCCAGAGCCATCGCTTCCAAAGTTTCCTTCGGTGTTTCCGGCGCGGTCAAAATACGCGAGCGCAGCTTGCCGTTGACCTGAATCGGAATCTCGATTTCGTCGGCTTTCGCTAAGCTTTCGTCCTCGACGGGAAATCTCGCGCCCGAAGCCAAAATACCCGTGTCGCTTTTGGTCAAAATTTCCCAAACTTCCTCCGAAACGTGCGGCGCATACGGCGTGAGCATCAAAATCAAGCTTCTAATCGCTTCTTTAACGGCATACAAATCGCCTTCGTTCGCCTCGTTCGGCTCGACTTTGAAATCGCCCAGAGCGTTTGAAAGCTCCATCAAAGCCGCGACCGGCGTGTTGAATTGATAGCTTTCAAAACTTTCGGTAATGCGTTTGATTGTCCGGTGCGTTTTCTGTCGCAGCTTTCGCGCCGTTTGAGAAAATTCCAGCGGCGCGTTTACCGTCGCTTTTTCCAGAGCTTCGTGCCAGCGATAGACAAAACGATAAACTCTCTGCAAAAATCTGACCGCGCCGTCAATTCCCGTTTCCTGCCAGACAAGCTCGTTCTCGGCGGGCGCGGCAAATAGCGCGAAAATCCGCACGGCGTCAGCGCCGTAAATCAAAACCATATCGTCCGGGTCAACGCCGTTGTATTTCGATTTCGACATCTTCTCGACGGCGACTCTGACGGGCGAACCGTCACTGATTAATGCCGCGCACGAAACTTTTCCGCGCTCGTCGCGCTCGATTTTCACTTCGTCCTGCGGAACATAGCTCGCTTTTTCTTCCGAATAATACGATTCGCCGACGACCATTCCCTGCGTCAGAAGATTTTCGATAGGCTCGTCGAAATTTATCAAACCGATGTCGCGCATCACCTTTGCCCAGAAACGCGTGTAGAGCAGATGCATCACGGCGTGGTCAACGCCGCCGATATACTGCTCGACCGGCATCCAATATGCCACGATTTCCGGGTCGAACGGCATATTTTCGTTTTTCGGGTCGGTGTATCGAAAGTAATACCACGTCGAATCGACAAATGTGTCCATCGTGTCCGTCTCGCGCTTCGCCGGTTCGTTACAATTCGGGCATTTCACGTTCACGAATTCGGGAACTTTTGCCAGAGGCGATTCGCCGACGCCCGTAAAAGGCGCGCTTTCGGGCAATTTTACCGGCAATTCGTCAAACGATACGGGACCTGTTCCGCAGGAATCGCAGTAAATAATCGGAATCGGCGCGCCCCAGAATCTTTGACGCGAAACTCCCCAATCGCGCAGGCGATATGTAATCGTAGATTCACCGAAGTTATTCGATTCGGCAAATTTCGCCATCTCGCGCATCGCTTCTTCGCTCGTCTTGCCCGACCATTCGCCGGAATTTATCAAAACGCCGTAATCCGTGAACGCTTCTGAAGCTTGATAGCCCGTTTCGAAGCCTTTCGAAGGGCTTTCGAAAGCTTTCAAAGGCGTTTCGAAGGTTTTCGAAGGCGTTTCGAAAGGCTTCGAAGTGTCATCGAAAGCGTTCGAAGGCTTATCGAAAGGCTTCGAAACGTCGTCGAAGAGCTTCGAAGCCTCATCTTTTGATGAAATAACCTGTTTTACCGGCAGATTAAACTTCTGTGCAAACTCGAAATCGCGCTCGTCGTGCGCCGGAACGCTCATTACCGCGCCCGTTCCGTATTCCATCATCACGTAATTGCCGACCCAGACGGGCAAATCCTCGCCGCTAAACGGATTTATCGCCTTCAAGCCCGTGTCAACGCCGTCTTTTTCGACTTCCTCGCCGTAATCGGTCGGCTTTGCCAGCTCGATTTTGATTTCCTCGATTTTCGCTTTAACTTCGTCGGACAAATTATCGAAATTGCTTTCAATAATCGGGTGCGAAGCCGCGACGACAATCGCGTTCGCGCCGTAAATCGTGTCGATTCGCGTCGTAAAAATTCTTATTGACTGCGGAGTGAGGAGTGCGGAGTGCGGAATATTTTCTTTTTCCTCAATTCCGCGTTCCGCGTTCCGCATTCCGAATTCCACAAACGCTCCTTCGCTCCGACCAATCCAGTTTTTCTGCATCGTCAAAACGCGCTCCGCCCAACCCGCTTCGATTTCGGGCATTCCTGCAAGCAGTTCTTCGGCGTAAGCCGTGATTCGCAAAAACCACTGCGCCAAATCCTTTTTCTCGACCGCCGTTCCGCAGCGCCAGCAGACGCCGCCCGAAGCCTGCTCGTTCGACAAAGTCGTCATGTCGCGCGGGCACCAGTTAACCTTGGTCATCTTTTTATAAGCCAAGCCCATTTCATACATTTTCAGGAAAAACCACTGGTCGAATTTGTAGTAGTCGGGTCGATGCGCCGCAATTTCGCGCCGCCAGTCGTAGCTGAAACCGAGACGCTGCAACTGCTCGCGCATCTGGATAATATTGTCTTCCGTCCATTCGCGCGGGTTCACGCCTTTCTTTATCGCCGCCTGCTCGGCAGGTTGTCCGAAGCTGTCCCAGCCAATCGGATGCAGAACATTAAAGCCCTGAAGGCGCTTATACCACGCCAGCGCGTCGCCGATTGAATAATTGCGAACGTGTCCCATATGCAAACGCCCCGAAGGATACGGCAGCATTTCCAGACAATAAAATTTCTCTCTCGCCGCATCGACTTCGGTTTCAAAAGTCCCGTTTTCCGCCCAACGCCGCTGCCATTTTTGTTCTATCTTTTGCGCAAAATATTTCTCGTCCATAAATAAAAGTCCCAAGTCTCAAGTCCGATGCCCCGAGTCATCGGCAAAAAGACAGTCTAGCGAATAAACTTACGTTCATCCAATTTTGAATTCTGAATCTTGAATTTTGAATTAATGCAGGGTTCGCCACGCGCGCCGAAAAATTCAGCGGGTGGCTATCTAAGGGCGAGTTTGTTCAGGTAACAAATCATATTGGGATTTTATACAAAATGCTGTATTCTGTCCAGTAAAAATATGGAACGCAGAATTTCTTCATCTTTTACGGAATTTTATAAAGTCTATCTCTTTTTATCGGTTGTAATTTTCTTCGTCCTTTTCGGATTTCGTCTCTTTGACTCATTTTCTTTTTTATTTTCACTTTTCTTTTTATCGGCTAATGCCGTGAATCTTATTTTTGCTTTTGATTTTTGGAAAATGAAAGAAGTTGAAATGACTGATGGAGGTTTGATAATCAGCAGCAGAAAAATTTTTAATCAGGAAACTATTTTTGTTCCGTATGAAAAAATCGAATCCGTCAAAAATAAGCTTTGGTGGCTCGGCAATAGAAAACGGGTTTCAGTTAAATTTACAGAAGATACGGACTTCGGTAAGGAAATATCATTTATCAGCAAAGGATTTTCGCTGATGTCTCAGGCTGAAATCGTTGAGGACTTAAACCGAACCGTTATTCGAAACAAAACTTCTGAGAAGTTAAACGCTGTATTCCGGCAGCTTAGCAGTTAATTTTGCCCAAAACCATTTTTGTGATATTCTGATAAAATCGTTAAAGGTAAAGGAGTTTTCCAAAAGTATTTTAAGTTTAATGATAAGAAAAACTTTATTGCAGATTGGTCAAAACTTGAAATAAAAGTTTCGCGCTTTGACCGTCTGCCGAAACAAGGAGGCAAGAAGATGGTCAAACGAACAAACAAAACGGTCGCAAGCGTAATTGATAAATTAAACGAAAACGAAACTTTAGCCGCAACTGAAGACATTTCCCAACTTCTTTCCAACCGAATCTCGAAATCAAAAGATAATAATTTGAACGACGATTTAATCGTTTCCCTTTCGGACGCCTATGAAAATAAACGCGCCCGTCAGGTCGTCGAATGGGAAAACATCAGGCGGCAGAACGTGCAAAGAGCGGCGTGAGGAAATCAATTACGAATTACGAATTACGAATTACGAATTGCTTTAAGCTTTTCGCGATTCTTTGCGCTCTTTGCGCCTTTGCGGCAAATACTTCGGCTCAAAATCTCGAATCTCTCGCCGACGCGGTTCGTTCCGGCACGACGGAAATAAAACGCGACGCGCTGCTTCAAATCAGAAATCTGCAAACGGCGAATGCCTCGCGCGTTGCCGTTCCCGCTTTGCGCGATTCTTCCGAAATCATCCGCGCAGCAGCCGCTTTTTCGGTTATTTTTTTGCCGAAAGAGGAAGCCGCGCAATCGCTTTTGCCGCTTTTAAACGACAAATCCGAACTTGTCAGGCGCGAAGCGGCGTATGCGCTCGGCAAAGTCGGGAATCCGTCGGCGATAACTCCGCTTATACAAATTTTCCAGAAAGATAAAATTTTGGAAGTTCGAAACGCCGCAATCGTCGCGCTCGGCGAAATCGGAGATGCGGGCGCAGTCGATGTTTTAACGCAGATTTTGCAGAAAAAGCCGAAAGAGGAAGATGAATTTCAGCGACGAAGCGCGGCGCGTTCCGCCGGGCAAATCGCGCAGTTTATTCAAACGGGCGAAATTGGAGTTATCACGCCGCAAAACTTTCTGCCGGATAAATTCAAAACAATCGAAAAACCGAAATATCCGAATTTGATTGAAAATTTCTCTGTTTTTCGAGCCGCCGTTTCCGTTTTAATCCAAATTTTGCAAAATCCGAAAGAATCTCAGGACACAAAACGCGAAGCCGCTTTCGCGCTCGGCGCAATCGGCGATAAATCTTCTATTCCCGTTTTGCAGGCAAATCTCAATAACGAGGATTACTATCTTTCAGAAATTTGTAAGGAAGCTTTACTGAAAATTCAAAACTGAGCAATGCAGAAGCCCGCGCGAAATAAAGGCGATTACTTCGTGCGGGCTTCCGCATTCGTATCCGACTATCATAAATCGCTGATAGAAAGCGCCAGATTGTTTTGATTCGTCGCGTAGGCGAGCGCGATTTCTTTTCTGACCAAGCCTTCGCGAATATATTTTTCGAGAACTCCGTCGAAAGTCTGCATTCCGTCCAGCGCGCCGTCGTTCATCGCGTCGGTTATCGAACGTCCTTCCTTTTCGCCCTTTTCGATATACTCGCGCGTGCGGGAATTTGATACGAGAATCTCGATGGCGGCAATGCGCCCGCCGCCTTCTTTAGGCATTAAACGCTGAGAAATAATCCGGCGAAACGATTGCGAAAGGCGCGTGCGGATTGCCGATTCCTCGTTTTTCGGAAAAACGCCGATGATGCGGTCGATGGTTTTGGCGGCGTCAATCGTGTGAAGCGTCGATAAAACGAGGTGTCCGGTTTCGGCGGCTTCGAGCGCGACTTCGATTGTTTCGCGGTCGCGCATTTCGCCGACGAGAATTACCTTCGGCGCTTGCCTTAAAGCCGCGCGTAATGCGAGCGCAAAATCCGGCGTATCGGAATGCAGCTCACGCTGGTGAACCGTGCCGAGTTTGTGCTCATGAATAAATTCTATCGGGTCTTCGATAGTTACAATGTGATATTTTTTGGTCGAGTTTATCAAATCGATGACTGCCGCAAGCGTCGTGGATTTTCCCGAACCTGTCGGACCCGTAACAAGAACCAGACCGTTTTTGAGTTCCGCCGAGTTCATCACGGCTTTCGGCAAATTCAGTTCTTCCCAGTTCGGCGGCTTTGTCGGAATCACGCGCATGACAATGGCGTATGTTCCTCGCTGGCGAAAGATGTTGACACGAAAACGGCATAGACCGGGAACGCTGTAAGAAATGTCGGCAGAGCCTTTTTTATCCAGAGTTTCCAAGCCCTGCTCGTTGCCGAGAAGCATCATATCAGCCATCGCTTTAATCTGCGGCGGCGTCAGCTTTTCCAAGCCCGGAATCGAAACGCCCTGTAAATCGCCGGTCAGCTCAACCTGCGGCGGACGACCGGGCGAAAATATCAAATCGCTTATTCTTGAATCGATGCTGAGCATCCGGCGCAGAACGTTGTGAAACGCCTGTATATTCTGCGAAACCGCCGAACCGTTATTCGACGGCGGCTGAGAAATCCGAGTCGGCGAACCATTTGAGACAGTATTAACAGGAGTTGTGATTGAATTGTTCATTATATTTTCGAGATGATTTCTGACGAAATCCGGAATCAACTAGAAGGTTGGCATCAAACACTACAGCGTATGACAATTTAATAATACTATTTTTCGAGCCGATTGAGCAACACTGTTGGCACAGTTTTAATAATTAAACTTCCAGCGATAATTCCGCCGAAAATATTTTTGCCTTTACCGGAAAATTTGTTTTAATAAAAACATGCAGGCAACATTTCTCCAAAAATCAGACAAGCGTGAAATCCGGCGTTTTTACACCGAAGTTCGCGCATACACCGAAAGGCTTTGCGAGCCGCTGGAAATCGAGGATTACATCCCGCAGCCGACGGTCGATGTCAGCCCGCCGAAATGGAATATCGCGCACACGACGTGGTTTTTCGAGGAAATGATTTTGAAGAAATTCGCGCCCGAATACGCGGAGTTCAATCCGAATTTCGGCTTTCTTTTCAACAGTTATTACAACTCAATCGGCGACCGAACCAGACGCGACAATCGCGGCGATTTGTCGCGCCCGACCGTGCGCGAAGTTTTCGCTTATCGAAAATATGTCGATGAAAAGATGTGTGAATTTCTGCAAACCGATTTAACCGAAGATGTTCAAGACCTTTTAATTTTAGGCTTAAATCACGAACAGCAGCACCAGGAGCTTTTTCTGACCGATTTGAAATACACTTTCAGCGTCAACCCGCTTTTTCCCGTTTATAAAAAAGATTTCGCTTTAGAAGAAATCGGTGAATCCGAAGCTGCCGGTTTTGTCGAAATCGAAGGCGGCAGCTACGAAATCGGTTTCGCAGGCGAAGGTTTTTTCTTTGACAATGAGCTCGGACGCCACAAAGTTTTTCTAAACGATTTTTCGATTAGTAAAAATTTGGTTACAAACGGCGAATTTCTTGAATTTATCGCGGACGGCGGCTATGAAAATTTTCGCCTGTGGCACTCGGAAGGTTGGGATTGGGTCAATCAAAACGAAGTGAAAAGTCCGCTTTACTGGCACAAACAAGACGACGAATGGTTTCAGTTTACGCTTTCGGGTTTGCGAAAAATAAATCCGAAAAATCCGGTTTGCCACATATCTTTTTATGAAGCGTCGGCGTTTGCCGAATGGAAAGGCGCGCGGCTTCCGACCGAGTTTGAATGGGAAGCGGCGTCAGATAAGTTCGATTGGGGCTTGCGCTGGGAATGGACGCAGAGCGCGTATCTTCCCTTTCCGAATTTCAAAAAACCGGCGGGCGCGGTCGGCGAATACAACGGTAAATTTATGATAAACCAGATGGTTCTGCGCGGCGCAAGCGTCGTTACGCCGCCCGCACACAGCCGCAAAACTTACAGAAATTTTTTCCACCCGCATTTGCGCTGGCAATTTACGGGAATTAGATTGGCGAAATAATTCAAGATTTAAGATTCAAAATTCAAGATTCAAAATTGAAAGACAAAATCTTAAATCTTGAATCTTAAATCTTAAATCTTGAGTTTTGAATCTTGAATCTTGAATAAAATGCAAAGCGCGACAAAACAAAACACATTTGCCGAAGACGTTCTGCAAGGTTTGTCTTCGGCTCCGAAATTTCTCTCGTCAAAATATTTCTACGACGACGAAGGCTCAAGGCTTTTTCAGGAAATTATGAAGCTGCCCGAATATTACCTGACGCGGGCGGAATTTGAGATTTTCGAGCGGCAGACGCCGTCGATTTTTGAAGCGTTCGCCGAAAACTGCAATGAATTCGACCTCATCGAATTAGGCGCGGGCGACGGCACGAAAACGGCGGTTCTGGTAAATTATTTTCTCAAACAAAACGTCGATTTCACATATTCGCCGATTGACATTTCGCAGGAAGCGCTCGATATTTTGTCGGCAAAATTCAAAAGCGAATTTCCGCGGCTTTCGATGAACGCGAAAACCGGCGATTATTTTCGCATTCTGGAAACTCTAAAAAGCGAATCGAACAGGCGCAGGATTCTGCTTTTCTTAGGCTCGAACATCGGCAATTTCAGCCGCGAGCAATCACTCGATTTTTTCAAAAAGCTGTGCGGCGTGATGAACAAAAACGATTTGCTCTTCGTCGGTTTCGATTTACAGAAAGACCCGCGCATTATCCTGAAGGCTTATGACGACGCGCGGGGCGTAACGGCTGAGTTTAATCTTAACCTGCTAAGACGCATCAACCGCGAGCTTGGGGCGAATTTCGATTTGAAAAAATTTTCGCACTACGCGGTTTATCGCCCGACCGAATGCGCCGCGCGCTCGTTTTTAATCAGCCGCGAAGAACAGTCGATTTTTGTAGAAACATTAAATCAAACATTTCATTTCAAAGCGTGGGAACCGATTTTTATGGAAATCTCACAGAAATATAATCTGGAAATGATTAAAGAACTGGCGAAAACGAGCGGTTTTCAGGTTTCGCAAAGCTTTTTTGATGAAAACAAATATTTTGTCGATTCGCTCTGGCAAGTTTCTTAATAGGACGCTGATTATTTAGCATTAGTTAAAAATAGCAGGATAAAATGATTGTAAACATTCAGGATAAAGGTAATAAAATAATTTGTATCGAAGGTAAATTTTCGAAAGAAGACGAAGGAAAGTTTTTAGTCATCCCGAAAATTCATTTTTATACTAAAGTTTTATTTTTTCAATCGCCGAATATTTTTGAAATTGAAACTTTTCCAAGCGTTTCAGTTCGCAACATTGAGGCGTTAATTGTAGATAATAAGTCAGAAGTAGATTTATGGATTTAGCTTCGGATGATGAAAATTCGATAATCTTGATATGTTACGCTCTATTTATTTTAATTAATCTTAATATTTCCTTTGATTTTCCACTCTTATCCACAGCTAATTTTCTTAAAATGAATTTTACTATTCTTCGTTTTGACACAATCGATTCGACCAACACGGAAGCCGCGAATCAGGCAAAACGCGGCGCGGACGAAGGTTTGTGCGTCGTCGCAAAACAGCAGACCGCCGGGCGCGGGCGTTATGGCAGAACGTGGATTTCGCCCGAAAATTCAGGACTTTATTTCAGTATCGTTTTGCGTCCGAAAATCGAAACCAGATTTTTGCCGCTTTTGACACTGATGAGCGCGGCTGCGGTTCACGATTCGATTGAAGAACTTTTCAAAATAGACTGCGATATAAAATGGGCAAACGACGTGCACGCCGGCGGCAAAAAGATTTGCGGTGTCTTAGCCGAAACGACCGAAACGCCGAAAGGTTTAGCGATTATTGCCGGAATCGGAATCAATTTAAAATCTGCAAATTTCCCGCCTGAGCTCGCAGAAATCGCCACTTCAATCGAAGCGGAAACGGGAAATTCGCCTGATGCCGAAATTTTGCTTCAAACTTTAACCCGTTTTTTATATGAATATTACGATTTGCTGCAAAGGAGAGGCGGCGCAGAAAAAATTCGCGCGGCTTGGGCTGAAAAGTCCTCGTATTTTAGCGGAAAAAGCGTGAAAGTCCTGCTTGAAAAAGAAACGATTTACGGCACTACGCGCGGAATTGAAGAAAACGGCGCGCTGCGCGTCGAAACGGCAACCGGCGAGATTAAAATTATCCACGCGGGCGAGGTTGAGAGAGTAAGGACAGTGAATAGTGAATAGTGAACAGTGAATAGTGAAAAATAAGAAAGATTCTTAATTTATTCACTGTTCGCTATTCACTATTCACTTAATTTATTTTCTGCCACCGATTAGGCAAAATACAGCGGTTTCCCCAATTAAAAATCGCACTTAAATAAGCATCGCCAGCAGACAGTCGGATTGCCAGAAGCGCGCCGTAGCCGTCGCCGTCGCCGGGTTTCGGGTCAATCCACCAACCGGCGCTCGCGTCCCAGACTTTGATTTCGCCGCCGGGCATTTCTATCGCGCAGCCTTCGTGATAAATCAAATCGTTATTAATCCAGCGAAGCTTTACGTCGCCTTCCTCGCGCCAGCTCGAAGACCATTGACTGGTCGAAACCTTTGAAAACCTTTGAATTAGCTGGACGCGAAAGCTTCGAACGCCGCGAACGGTGAAAACTTCGTGCGCGAGAGCCGCGAGCGCGCCGCAGTCGAGCGTTTTTTTGCGGACGGCTTCACACCAGAAAATCGGAAAGCTCGACGCGCCCCAGTTAAATGTCTGCCGCAGCCAGCGCGGACCCGTAAAAACGCTTCCGCCGCCAAGCTCGGAAAAATCCGTCGCCGTTATCCATTCGCGGGCGATTTCACAGCAGATTTGCCCGTGATGCGAAATCTGCGAAGGCTGCCAGTTTTTCCATTTTTCAAAAACCTCGACAGGTTTGCGAAAAACTCTCGTTTCAATAACACTTGTTTCGTTTAATATTTCAACCGCGTCCAAAAGCATAACTCATACTCCTGTCGTAAGCTCCGGCGTCGCAGAAGACGAGAATATCGCCGACCTGCGCCGTTTCGGGCAATTCCACATTCGAGGCGAGCACGTCGTGCTCCATGCACAACCTGCCCAAAAACTGTGTTTTGCCTCTATTTAAAGTTTTCCAGCCGCTGCCGTTTTTATATAAAATCCGGTGCGGATAGCAAAAATACATCGGAAGTTCGGCAATCGAGCCATCGACGACGACTTCCCTGGAATCTTTGCCAAAATTGCGAATTTCCAAAATCTGCATCGCCACCGCCATCGAAGGCTGCGCGAGAGCTTTTCCCGGCTCGGAAAAGATTTGCCTGACGTTAGGCAGAAAGTCGGGAATTATTCTGACCGCTTTACGGAATTTTTCGCCCGAATTTTTCTGCAAATCTTCGGGAAACCAGCCGCCGCCAATGTCTAAAATTTCGATAACGCGCCCTGCAAGCGCCTCGATTGAGCCGCACCAGCGCAGCATCGATTCGAACAGATGCCACCATTGCCCGACGCCGAGGCTGCTGCTCGCCATGTGAAAATGAACGCCGAATCTGCACTCGCGAGGAATTTTCCGAATCGATTCGATTAATTTTTGAAAAACTTCCGGCGTATCGACCGGAATTCCGAAACGCGACTGAATATTCGGCGCTCTGAGACGCACGCCGAGAAACTGCGTTTTCAGCTCGCCATTTTCAACTCCTTTGATAACGCGATTTAATTCTTCAATCGAATCGCAGAAAATGCTGTAAAGCGCGCCTTCGGGCAGATTTTCCTTCTGCCACCATTTTCCCGGTCCGTTTAAGATTATCTGTTCGGTCTTAAAACCTGCGTCAATGGCTTTTTTTACTTCCCGAAGACTGATTGCTTCGGCAAAAAAGCCTGACTCCAAAGCGAGCTTAATCAACCGCTCGTCAGGATTGGTTTTAATGCTGTAGGCATTGTTTACCTTTGCATCCTTTGCGCTCAAATCGCCCGCAAGCGCGGCGGCTTTCTGAAAATATCCGGCTGCCGTGCTTTTTAGAAACAAACTTGCCGGAGTCTGCATCTGCGCAAAATTCACTGCTTTGAGGTCATTAATAAATGTCGCGGGAACGCTCGCGGATTCTTGTTTCGGCAGTTTTCCGTTGCCGTTTTGATTATTTGGAAATTCCAGTTTATGAAGGCGGTTGGCAAATTGAATCAGCCCCGACGGGTGTTTGAGCGAATGACCGATTTTTCCGCCGAGAGGCTCAGGGAGCGGCGGAAGCGGAAATTCGGGACGAACGGGAACTTCGAGCACGACGCGCGTAAATTCTTCGGCGACGGCGACCGTCTCGCGCGCCTTTATTCCGGTCGCGCCCTCGACCAGAGCCGCCGGCAGATTTCGCCCGGCAATCGTCGAGCCGTGAATCCACGCCGGAAAACGCGGATTCCATTCGAGAAGCCAGAGATTGTCTTCCGTGTCGCGAATCATTTCAAGTTCCGCGCCGCCCGTCCAGTTTATTTCCCGGATAATTTTACGAAGCGGCAGGAGAATTTTTTCGTCAACTTCGGCAATATCGCCCGCCCAGGTCTTGCTCATTTCGGTCAAATCGCGCTTGCGCATATAAACGCAGTCGAGCAGCTCGCCCCGGTAAGCGGCGAGCGCAATCGATTCTTCATAGCCCGAAACGTGCGATTGCAGAAAAAGCTTTTCGGTCGCCCAGGCGCTTTCAAGCACTTTTCGCGTTTCTTCAAATTTCGCCCAGTTTTCTGTCTTGACTGCTTCGTAATAAGGTCCTTTGAGCCAGACTTTCCAGTTGTGCTCGCGGCAGAAAGCGTGCAGGTTCCAATCGGAAATCTCGGTCGTAACAAACGCCGGAATTTGCACCGGCAAACCGCCGTGAGCCGTAATGGCGGGCTTTCCGACTTTATTTAAAGCGTCGAGCGGCGGCATGAGCAGATTCGGATGACCTTCGCGGAAAATGCTTGCCAGCCACATAATTTCCAAATCGATGCTCGAAATCCAGAGCGCGCCCGAATCAAGAACTTTTCTTATTTCCCGGGCGTGCGCATCGAGATTCAGTTCGTCCCACGGGCGTTGAAGCCAGATTTCGTCAAAATCGCGCCAGTGAATTCCCGAACAGCGATTCGAGTATTCGACGCCGACGATTTTTGCCTGCGGAAAGGCTTGCCGCAACGAACGCGCGATGCCGACGCCCGGCTGAGGATTTGTTCCCGAATAAAGTCCGCTGATATAAATTTTCATAACTCTGACTGTTTCATCGCCCAAAACGCCGGTGTCGATGCCTTGTTAAAAGCAGGTTTCGGAATTTTGCTTCTGAATTCCTTCGTAAAAACGCCGTCAACGCGAACGCTGAAACATAAACCTTCGCACGGGTCGCTGCCGTGAAACTGGTTGACCGTATCGAACCACGCGCTGTATGATTCGATATATTTTTTTTCGCCTGTCGAGTGGTTCAGCAGATAAAACGACTTTTTCAGATTGGTTCGAAACCAGATAAATTCGTGCAGAACGTTCGTTTCGACGTGGTCGCGGTGCGCCGGAACTTCGCGCGGCTCGGTGTCATAAATAATTATCGCTCTGCCCGTCGCCTCGAACGGAAGAGTTCTTATAAAATCCGTCAACAGCGCAAATTCCGTCGCCGCTTCGGTCGGATGCCAAAGCTTTGTCCGGTCGAGGTCGAAATAGCTGTCCGGCTTTTCCGAAAAGGCGAGATAAATCATTCTTGTGCCGGGACGTTCGGGATTCGAATCATTTAATTTATAAGGTCCGGTGTAAAATTTATAATCGTTTTGCGCGTTCAGTCGCCGCCTGATTCTTTGCATAATATATCCGTCAAGCGAGCGAAGACGCTCGACATCGATAAATTCATCGAACGATTTGTAACACGGGTAAACGATGCCCGGTGCGACCGCTTCAAATTCAAGCGTATTTTTCGCTGACGGTTCAACAGGAATTTCATCGGCTGCCTCACTTTCCCGGAGCATTTTTTCGATTTCGGTAATTACAATTCCTCCTTCACCGATATTTTTATAAAGCCTGTAAAAATCGGATTTAAATATTAATAATTATCTTCTTTGAAATCTGCGTCTGTATGCTGGATTACATAATTTTTATTTTTTTATTCTTTTTTGATAAATCTTTTCCGGCGTGCGAAAAATCAGGACAAAAAGATTTAATTTCAATAAAAAAAATGCCGCGTCGGTGAAAACGCGGCGCAAACCTCCGAAATCGGAGCAGTTTCAGGAAAAATTATTTGAGGATAATATCGAAATAAATCTCAAAATAAATACGAATCCAAAGAGTTTCGATGAACTATTTCATAACACTCGCAGGCGGCTTTTTCCAGTTCCGGTCGATTGATAATAAAAATATTTCCGCGAACGTAGCTGATTAAATTTTTACGGCGCAAAGTCTGGGCAATCTGCGTGATGCTCGGGCGATGGACGCCGAGAAAACGCGCGAGATGTTCCTGCGTCATCTGAATTTTGCTGCTTTTATTGCGGTCTTGGAGCATCAAAAGCCAACTGCACATGCGCTTTTCGACCGTGTGATAGCTGTTGCAGATTACTCTCTGCGAAATCTGCCCGATATAATGATTGACATAATCGAAAATCGAGGCGCGCAGCTCTTCATCCTGATTAAATTCTTCCCTGAGAATCTGACTGTTTATTTTCAACGCGCTTCCCGCTACCGAAATCTGCGTCCAGTTCATCGCCGGCTGCGAGCAGAAAACAGCCGAATGACCGGCGATTCCTTCTCTTCCAATCATGGCTATCTCGACCGTTCTGCCGTCTTCCAATATCTGAAACTCGGACATTACCGTCGTTTCGGGAAAATATATAAAATCGATATTGTCGTCCGGCTGGTAGATATATTCGTCGGAAGCGAGCGTTACTCTTTCCAGATGAGGCATCAGCCGCGCCAGAGCTTTTTCCGTCTGACCGGCGAGCAGAAAATTGGCAAAAGGCGTCTTAAAAGGTATGGCTTCGACGCGTCTCGATGCCGGGCGAACCGTCGTCCATCTTTTGATGGTTTCGACGGTATTTTGCAGTAATTTGCCGTTACCGCTTCTGATTCCCGCATCTTTAGGCAGATATTCCTGCCGCAGACTGTAATTTTTATTCATACAGTTCCCCCTTGTTTCCCTTATTTTTCAAAATCGAAAAAATTAAATTTTCCTGATGTCCACAATTATCAAACGCGTGTTTTCGTCATATCCGTTTTCGCTTACACGCACCAGCATCACGCGCATCGGCACCTCGTTTTCTTCGAATCGAAAATCGAAATTAAAGTTTTCAATCGAATTCGAACCTTTGACGAAATATCTGAATCGACGGCGAAACTCATCGACGTTTTCAAATCCGGCGATTTCGTCAAAAAAATTATGCCCGACGGCGTCCGGCTCGATTTCAAAAAGCTCCTTGTTTCTTCGAAGTCTTGAATAATGCACCATTCCTTCGGCGTCCAGCTCAAGGAGCGCGCCTAAATCTTTTGAAGCAAGCGCCGGCATGAGATTCATAAAACGATTCCCCCGTCTGTTTTTCCGTCGCGTTTGATATTTTTTTCCAGACAGACTTCAAGCAAATCGAAATCGACCGGCTTGACGAGAAAATCGTCCGCGCCGAGCGACAGCGCCAGATTGCGAAATCGCGGCTGCGCGTGCCCGGAAAGCAGAACAATCGGCAGCGTCTTGAGAGCGTCGCACTTCCGCATCTGCTGTATTCTCGTCATGTTATCGACAAACGGCAGCCACGTATCCATCAGCACAAGACTCGGACTCGCATGTTCGGCGGCAAAAATAGATTCTTCGAGATTTTCGACTTCTTCGACGCGATAGCCCCACATTTCCAGCAAGGTTTTGAACAAAACACGGGTATCCGGCTCTCTGCTCATAATCAGAACGAGAGGCTTCTTCTTATCTTCCGCCGGATTCGGCAGATTTTCCGTTTGAGGAATATGACTCATAAAATGCGTCCTCAAAGCGCTCACCGTTCTGAGTTGAAACGTTGAATCCATCTTTATTTTTAAGAGCCGAAGCCCCCGTTGTCCTTTCCCTTGCTCGTTCTAAAACTTCCGCGCCCCGACTTTGTAAAACAGCCGGATTTACCGCTTAATAATATTTATTTATTGACTATGACAGACGGGACAACGGGATAATATCGGGAAGGTGAGAAATTTTCATAGGGGAAAACCCTAATCAATTACGAATGATAAGAAGACCTTTGAGCTTGGAACTTTGACCTTTGATTTTAAATCTTCTCAAAGGTCAAAGTTCCAAGCTCAAAGCTCAACTGCTTTCCAATTCGTAATTCGTAATTTAATTCTCTTGCAGCCAGTCTTGCAGAATTGCGTATCTGACGATGTCGATGCGGCTGCGCATATCGAGCTTGCGCATCGCGTTTGCCTTGTGCGCTTCGACGGTTTTGACGCTGATGTTCATTTGTCCGGCGATTTCCTTATTACTGTAGCCAAACGCAATCAGGCGCAGAATTTCCGATTCGCGAGCGGTCAGAGCGGCTTTGCTTTCGCCGCGCAGAGACATTTTGCGGCTCGCGTAGCCGCCGAAAACTTTATTCGTCAGCGCGGGGTCTAAATAAGAATTACCTTCGGCAATCGTGTGTATGGCGCGAATCAATTCGGTCGAAGCGCTTTGTTTGAGCACATAGCCCAAAGCGCCCGCTTCGATTAGCTGCTGTAGATAAGCGTCGTCGGTATGGCGCGTCAGAGTCAGCACTTTTACGTCGGGGCAGATTTGTTTAAGCTTTTTCGTCGCCTTCAGCCCGTTTAGCTCGGGCATCGAAATATCCATCACGATAATATCGGGCGCGTGTCTTTGCACTTCCTTTATCGCCGCCGCGCCGTCGCCTGCTTCGCTGACAACTTCCATATCCGGCTGAGAATTGATGAGCAGCTTGATGCCTTCACGCACGGTTTGATGGTCTTCGACGAGGACGATGCGTAATTTTTCCATAAAGCGATTATAAATTACGAATTATTAATTACGAATTACGAATTAAAGAAAATACTTCATCCGTAATTCGTAATTTATATTTTGCTCTAAAAAAAAGAGAGGTTTATAAAAACCTCTCCGGTTACTCTTCACTCTTGAAAACATGGAAAACAAGTCGGGACGTTGTACCTGACTTTTACAGCCGGATGCTACCCAGGCTCGGAATAACAAGGGGGTAAAAAGCGATTTTTAGTGTAGCATAATATATTTTTGTTTGTATGTATGGTGGAGTACAAAATCTACCGTTCAGCCTTTGATAAAATTTTTAAGGGTTTAGAGCGACGTGGCGGGACTTGATTTGTCCGGCAAAACTTTTGCGGAATTTGTAGCGATTTATCCTGTCTGGCGGACTTTACAATTTTTTTTCAAAGCGAATATCCGGCTTTGAAAAAAAATCGAATACGAAAAAGGGGAGGAAAAATGAGATTAAATAATATTCGGCGGCACCGATTTAGTGTGCCTTTTTTACTTTATACGGTTTTATTTATTTGCGGCGTGTTAAATGTTTCGGCTCAGAGACCGAACACGAACGATTTGGGACAGGACGAGATTTTGCCCGCTTCGAAACACGTTTTGCCGAGCACGATTCTGGTTAATCTGACAAAACATTTTGTCCGTTTGCCGCTGCATCGCGGGACTTATGTAAATGGGAACGTGTCGCGTACCGTCTGGTATATCTTAACCGACGTTTCTGACCAGGAGCTGGCTAACTCCATCGGGCTGAATTTTGCGCCGAAGCTGGCAAACGCGCCCGTCGGCTGTCCCGGATGCGTGCAGGTTCTGGACGTTCCGATAAACATCACGCAGGCTGACAATCCTGTTTTTAAAGGTATTCCCGATTTCAGCCCGCAGCGCATACTCGTTCCGGGTCCGAAGGGTTTTCCGATTTTAACGGGGCAAGCCGGAGCAAAAGCCGGACTTTTTTATACGCCGTATGTCCAGCCTGCCGGAACAAATATCGTTTACAATGCAACGATTGTCGCCGTCAGCAATGGTTTGCCTTTAAACGTAACGACACATACAAACACGCACGACCGCGTGCTGGCGATTGACACGACGGCGATGACCGTCGATTTGCTGATGATTCGCGCTTTTTCCGCCGGGAAAGAAGTCATTTATCTCGGACTTGAATCTTCGAGCGAGGAAGCCGCCATTTTTGAGCGAGCCACTTTCACGCCTATTCTCACGGGTCTGCCGTTTCCGAACGGAGATTTCCGCCGCGATTCCGCCCGCGCGGCAATTTTCTCGTTCACAAACGGGCAGACAAACACGACCAGCCCGCCCGCGCAGGGTTTGAATCATTTAATAATTGACGGGCGCAACGCGGAAGAAGCGTCGCTCGGCAACACGGCTTTGCTCGCGGCGCTCAGAAACGGCGGCGACGCGCGCAATGTAATCGACGTTTTTCCGACGATGATTGAGCCTTTTCGTTCGGAATATTCGCCCGCATGGGATTTGCATTTATCCGAATGGAAAGAAGTATACGTGCGAACGCACCGCAACGTGGCGCAGACCGACAGCAATTTAATCAGAAATCTGGCAGTTCGCTTCACCGTCAGAAATCCGGGCGGCACGTTTCTGCTCGCATCGGGAATCGAAGTCAACTGCCCGGTCGTCGCTTTTGTCAACGACCCGCCTATCGAGCCAGTCGTTCCCGCGCCGTTCCCGCTCCCGTTTCCGCACACGAGGTGAGAGGCGGATTGCTTTATTCATCCTTTAATAGCTTCATACAAAATCAGGAAAACATACGAAGAAACACTAAAAAGAGTTATTTAGTGTTTCTTCCTTATTCCCGTCTGGTTCGGAATATGTCTGGTTTAATGAAATTTACCGTCTGCCGCTTGATTTCTACGCTTTTTTTACGGGAATGCGGGCGAAGATGGTCGTGCCTTTGCCTTTTTTCGATTCGATTTCCAGCTCGCCGCCGGAGATTTTGGCGCGCTCCCTCATCCCGATTAAGCCCATTCCTTTCGAACGGCTGTTCTTTTCCTGCGGGTCAAAGCCGACGCCGTCGTCCTCGATTATCAGCGTAACAGTGTCTTTGCGTTTTTCGAGCAGGACGGAGACGCTTTGCGCCCTGGCATATTTGTAAGTGTTGTTTAAGGCTTCCTGCCCGATGCGGTAAAGATTCGTCTCGGTTTCAAACGGCAGGCGCGTTCTCGACAAGCCCGACGCGTGAAAATCGGCTGGAATATGCGTGTGGCGCGACCATTCGCGGACAAAGTTTTCGAGCGCCGAGCGCAAGCCTAAATCGTCGAGCGAAGCGGGACGAAGCTCCCACGCGAGAAAATCGACTTCCGAATCGAGCCGCGCGGTAATCTTTTCGACTTCCTCAATCGCGTCGCAAATCTTTTCTTCGTCGCACATCGCCTTGACGGCTTCGAGCTTGAGACGCAGGACGGTGAGCTGCTGCCCGATGTGGTCGTGAATCTCGCGGGCGATTCGCCGCCGCTCGTCTTCCTGCGTCGTAACGAGCTGCGCGAGCATATTTTTATCGCGCAGCGCGGTTTCGGTTTTTATCTTGTCCGTCTGGTCGCGGGCAATTTTGACAAAGCCGCGCAGGCTTCCGTCCTGCAAGGGCATCATCACGCCGGAAGCGAAAAAGAGCGACGAGTCCTTGCGAATATGCCAGCGCTCGTCCTCGGCGCGTCCGGTTTTAACAGCCGTTTTCATTTCCTTTAAATGAACGCCTTGCGCGCGGTCTTCGGGCGTAAAGAGAATCGCGCCGTCTTTGCCGATAATTTCGATGGCTCTCCAGCCGAAGACATTTTCCGCGCCCGCATTCCACGAAGTAACCAGATTGTCTTTGTCGAGCGTGAAAATGGCGTAATCGGTCGCGCTTTCAATTACCAGCCGCAGGCGTTCTTCGGATTCGCGCAAATTGGCTTCCGACCGTTTGCGCCTTGTCGTATCGACGAAATTCAAAACCACGCCGTCGATGCGGTCGTCCAACGTCCGGTACGGCAGAAAATGCGCCAGGTAATAACGATTGTTTTTGTCCGCGACTTCGCGCTCGATTGTCGTCAGCGAGCGCAGAACGTGCGCCGCGTCCGCCGCCAGATTATCGTATCGGAGATTATGCGTAAAATGCGTCAGCGGTCGCCCGATGTCTTTCTGCGTGATGTTGAAAATACGGTCGGCGGGCGGCGTAAAGAGCTTGATGCGAAGATTCCGGTCGAGAAAAATCGAGGCGATGTCGGTCGCCGCCATCAGATTCTGCAAATCCGAATTGGCGCGGCTCGTCTCGTCGATTTTTCCCTTCAATTCGTGGTTAACGGTCGTCAGTTCCTCGTTGACCGACTGCAATTCTTCCTTGCTCGTTTCCAGTTCTTCGGTCGCCGAGCGCAGCTCTTCGTTAATCGCCTGCAATTCCTCGTTCGACGCTTTTAATTCTTCAATCGAGACTTCGTGCTGCTCAATCGTCCCGCGAAGCTGGTCTTTGGTGCGGAGCAAATCTTCTTCGAGCCGAAGCATGACCGTTTTCGTCGCGTCGTCGCGTGCCGGAGCGCGGGCGGCTTTCTCCGCATCGTCGAGAACTCTCTGACCGTTGTTCTCGCTGAAAATGATAAAAAGATAATCGTTCTGCTCGAACCCGACGCCGACCGAACGAACGACAATATCGACGAGCGCGTCCTCACCGTCGATTCGGGTGTGAACGTCTTTATATTCGGCGGGCGTATGCTCGCGTTGAGCCGTAAAAAGCGCGGCGCGAAGGTCGGGCAGCAAATCGGTGTTGACGAGCTTGAGCAGATTGTTCGAAGGCTCGCCGCCTTTAAATTGCAGATAGCGTCCGGCGCTCTCGCTCATATACTGCACGTCGAAATCCTGATTGACCAGAATCGAAGGCGGCGCGAATTTTTCGAGCAGCTTGTAATGCTCAGCGCCGAGCGAAACCGCCCGCTCGCGCGCCTGCTGATGCCGCGTCGTTTCCGGAAGCCTGACATTCCAGCGTCCCGTAACCGGCATCTGCGGCGGCAAAAATTGATTTTGAGAAACATTGCGGCGCGTGTAAACCCGCTGTTTTTTATCGACCGGCGCGAAAAGATTCGGCACGCCCTCGGCGGTTTCCGAGCTGCCGAGAAACAGGTACGCGTTCGGCGTGAGCGCGAAATGAAAAATCTCCATCACGCGCTCCTGCGTCTCGCGGTTGAGATAAATCAGCAAATTGCGGCAGAGAATCAAATCGAGCCGCGAAAACGGCGGGTCGCGCAAAATATTGTGCGGCGCGAACAAAACCGCCTCGCGCAGTTCCTTTTTGACGCGGTAATGATTTCCCTCGCGGACGAAAAACCTTTTCAGACGCTCGGGCGAAACATCCGCCTCGATTGAAGGCATATAACGATGCTCGCGCGCCTCGTTTATCGCGTCCTCGTCAACGTCGGTTGCAAAAACCTGAATCTTCGGCGGGTCGGGCAAAGCGTGCGCGTGTTCGGAAAGAAGCATCGCAATCGTGTAGGCTTCCTCGCCCGAAGCGCACCCGGCAGACCAGACGCGAATGGTCGAATCCGACTTTTTATCGGCAAAAAGATTCGGCACGACTTCGCGCTCGATTACTTCCCAAGCCTCTTTATCGCGAAAAAAGTTCGTTACGTTTATCAAAAGATTTTTGAGCAGCGACTGAATCTCTTCCGGCTTTTCGCGCAGGAAAGCGAGATACGAAGGAATGTCTTCGATGTCGTGAATCTGAAGATGCCGCGCGATGCGTCGAACGAGCGTCGGCGTTTTGTAATTCGAAAAATCGTGCCCGGTGCGAACTCTCAGCAAAGTGATAATCTCGCGCAGCGATTTGTCGGCTTTGATTTCTTTCGTAACCTTGCCGTCATCGTCTTTTGTCAGGTGAAGCCTTTCCGAAGAATTTCGATAATTCAAAAGATTATCGGGCATCTGCCTGACGGGCAAAACCCAGTCGGCAAGCTGCGTCGAAATCGCGTTCAGCGGCATCTGGTCGTATTCGGCGTCCTGCGGGTCTTGGACGATGGCGAAACCGTTCGATTCCTTGACGCGTTTGAGTCCGAGCGTTCCGTCCGAGCCTGTTCCGCTCAAAACGACGCAGACGGCGTTTTGCTCGTAAGCGTCGGCGAGCGTGCGGAAAAATACGTCGATGGCGACGCGCGTGCCTTGAGTGTTCGTAACGGATTTACAGCGCACCACGCCGTCAACCATTTCAAGCTGCTTGTTGGGCGGGATAACGTAAACGTGATTCGGCTCGACCTTGTGAGTTTCGTTGACCTGTATCACACTCATCGCCGTCCGCGCCTGTATAATCTCGGCGAGATTCGATTCGTGCTTCGGCGAAAGATGCAGGATGACGACAAATGCCATCCCGCTGTTCGGCGGCATCGTCTCGAAAAATTCCTGCAAAGCTTTGACGCCGCCCGCCGACGCGCCAAGACCGACGACCAGAAAATTATGGTCGTTTTTCTTCGGCGCGGAATTTTTCGCCGCAATCTTCGATTTCGTCGCGCGTTTCGGCTTCGATACGCTTTTCGCTTTTGAGGCGCTTTCCGATTTCGGCTCGGATTTTGAGGACGATTTCTTTTTCATAATATTTACTCACTTTTTGCCGCCGCGCCGTTCGGCTTCGAGCGCCTTCTTAAATAGCTTTTCAAAGCCTCAAAGCCGCCCGCCGACGCGCCGGGGACAATAGTTTCGTGATTGCATTTCATAAATTCGCCGCCAAAAATTTAGCTCTACCTTATCACATTTTTGCGGGCAAATCGCTTATGTTTTCGATTCGCGGAACTATTTCAGGTCAATATCAGTATTAATTTTTCGCGGCGCATTTTCGGTAAAATGCAATAGCTGAGGAATACAAATTTTATAAAAGCCGGCGAGCCGCCGCGAAGGAAAAATTTGCGTTATTGAACTTTACCGCGCTAGAGTGTAACTTGGTATATAAGTCCTTTTATAAATTTATAAGCTTTATGAACAACGAATTTGAATTTGACCCCGAAGATTTGGAATTTGAAGATTTCAACTCTGAATTAACCGAAGAAGATTTTGAAGACTTTGACGACGACGAACTCGAAGAAGTCAGCGTCCGCACCGCCATCCTTTCGAAAAATAATATGCTCGCGCTTTTGTGCGTAAAAACCGCGACCGAAGGCGGCGCAATCTGCCGCGTTGACCCGCGCGAATCGCGCCCCGCCGTCCAGATTTACGACGACCCGGCGAAAGCCATCGAATGGTTTACCAAAAGCCTTCGGACAAGCAAAGCAAACGGCTGGCAGGTCGTTTACGACGGCTTGCCGATGCAGGGATAAAAGCGGTTTTCGGCTTTTGGTTTTTGGTCTTTGTCAAAAACCGAAAGCCAAAGACCAAAAACCCAATGCTTTTAGCAATCGACATCGGCAATTCGAGCGCAAAATTCGGTGTTTTCGCGGGCGAAAAACTCATCACGCGCTTTAGCATTCCGACTCTCGGCAATCAAACCGCAGACGAAATAAACGATTCCGCCAAAGAGAATTTAAATTACGCGATTAGCGCCGTAATCGTCTCTTCAGTCGTGCCGGAATTAAACGAATCAATTCAAAAATTTGGCGAAACGCGTTTTAATCTGAAGCCTTTTTTTGTCGAAAGCGATTCGGATTTCGGCTTAAAAATCCGCTATAATCCGCCGGACGCTCTCGGAATCGACCGCGCCGTCGCCGCTTTTGCCGCGCGCGAGAAATATGGAAAACCCGTAATCGTCTGCGATTTCGGGACGGCGACGACGATTGATTACGTCAATCAAGCCGGTGAATTTGCCGGCGGCGTTATCACGCCCGGAATCGAAACTCTGACAGATTCGCTTTTTCAAAAAACTTCCAGGCTTCCGAAAATAGAAATTGAAAAACCGGAAAAAGTCATCGGCGACTCGACCGTTTCCGCGATTCAATCGGGAATTTATTTTGGCTACGCAGGCTTGGTCAAAGGAATTTTACAAAAAATATTTGAGGAATTGAGCGAAAAACCAAAAGTTGTCGCAACTGGCGGTTTCGCCTCGATAATTGCCGAAAGCGTCGGGGAAATCGAAATTATCGATGAAAACCTGATGCTTGAAGGCTTGCGTTTGATTTACGAAAAAATGCGGGACAAATAAATGTGAGAAGTGAAAAATGAGATGTGAGAGATAAAATTTGTTTTTACATCTCACATCTCATTTCTCACTTCTCATTTATTCCTACACGCCGCAGCCGGCGGACAATGCCGCGACTTCCACCGCTTTATTGCCTTTTATTTCATAGACGCCGGTTGAAGAACCTTCGTAATACGCGCTATGCAGAATTATTTCCATCTTGCCGTCGCCGTTTAAATCGGCAATCGCGGAAATTTCATACTCGTTGGGCGCGCCGAAATCGACTTTTTTGGTAATAAAATCTCCGGCTATTATTATGTTTTGAACTTTTCCGGCAACGATTTTTCTAAGCAGTATAAACGAATAATCGCCGACCTTCGCGCTCGAAGAAACATCGCCCGAAGAGTATTTTGTCGCCGCAATCAGGACTTCTTCCTGACCGTCGCCGTCAAGGTCAACGCGAACTGCCTGCTTTAGTTTGGTCGTCGTTTTCGTAATGCGTTTTGCTGCCAGAACTTCCGCGACGATTTTTTTATAAGTCGCGTCGTTTAAGTCAATCGGTTTTACCGCGCGCGGCATCGGATTCCAACGAAAACCGTCGCCGAGCGCAACGCCCGCAACCGCTTCTTCGCTCGGCTCGATATTATAAAAATCCGTGCAAATATCTTCGCCGATTGTAGGTTTTCCGACGGTAAATTCGCCTTCGTTAACGCCTTCGATGCCGAAAAGCGTATAGTTTTCGTCGCCTTTCAGCTTGGCGGCAGTCGTTTTCGCATCGACGAATTTGCCGTTCAAAACGCCGCCGAGCAAGCCTTTGACCTTCATCTCGACAATCGGCACGATTTTAGTCTGTGCCGACGCGTTAAAGCTCAAAATTAACAAACAAAACAACGCGATAATTTTTTTCATTTAAATGTTCTCCTTTGAAATGCGCCGTTTTATGACGATTTCCCGAAATCCTCTTTGCTAAAAAATTTATTGATAAAATATACAGCCAGACCGACCGCCGCGACAATCAAAACTGTTAAACCTTCCTTTTTATAATCAACTGTCGTCAAAAGCCAGACAATCAGAATCAACGATAAAACCGAAGCGACGATGCCGAAAGGCGCGAGAAATCCGGCTTTCGACGCGTCTTTCCGCGAGCGAAAAACGGGCAAGGAAGCGCACGTCGCCGCATAAACAATAAGGCGCGTAATGACGGCGATTGTCAAAGCCGAATAAAAGGAAGTTTTAAGCGTAAAAACAAGAATCACAACGGCAGTTAAAAGCAGAGACACATACGGCGTTTTAAATTTTTCGTGCGATTTTGCCAGAACCTGCGGCAATTCCTTCTGCTCCGCCATCGCAAAAGGAAGGCGCGAGGCGGCTAAAAAGCTGCCGTTCAGATTTCCCAGAACCGAAATTATCGCGCCAATGGTGATAAATATCGCGCCGGAGCTTCCCATAAACAGACCGGCGGCATCGGCAAGCGGAGTTTTCGACGCGGCGAGCGCGGGCAGCGTTCCCATGGCGACAATTTGAATGACGATAAAAAGAAAAGCGCAGAAAGCGAGCGCGGTGAGTAATGCGAAAGGCATATTTTTCTTCGGGTCTTTTGTCTCGCCCGCCGAAATTACGGCGACTTCAAAACCGACGAATGCATAAATTAAACTGACAATCGCTTCGGAAAACTTCGAATATTCAGGCACCGCGCCGAAACTGAAATTGGCGGGCTGGATGAAAAACAAACCGACGACGGCGAAAACGAGCAGCGGCACGATTTTTCCGACCGTAAAAATATTTGTTGTAATCGCCGATTCGCGCACGCCGATAAAATTGATAATCGTGATGACGAGAACGACGGAACTGACAATCAAAATCCGCGTCCAACCGGCAGCGGCGGACGGGAAAAAGAAACCGAGATAAAGCAAAAGCGCGTTGCAGTTTGTCGCAAAGGTCGTAACGCGGACAATCCAGTAAAGCCACCCGATTTCAAACCCGATGATTGAGCCAAATGCTTCTCTGGCATACAGATACATTCCGCCGGTCGCCTGGAAACGGCTGGAAACTTCGGCAAAACACAAAACGATAAATGCCGTGATAAAAGCGCAGGCGACGAACGCCAGCAAGCTGTAAGTGCCGATTAAGTCAGCAGCTTTCGCCGGCAGAATAAATATTCCCGCACCGATAATCGCGTTGACCGCAATCGCCGCCAAATCCCATCGGCTGATGCCGCGAACCAGTTTTTCTTCCGTCATATTATGTTGATTTAAGATTTAAGATTCAAAATTCAAAATTGAAAGACAAAATCTTAAATCTTAAATCTTAAATCTTGAATCTTAAATCTTAAATCTTGAATCTTGAATCTTAAATTTTGAATCTGGAATTTCGAGCCGCTTTTCGTTTATACTCTGAAAACATCTTTCCGTAAAGACTTCCAAGGAGTTTTTTAAATGAAAAATTTAACCGCAGTTTTTTTGAGCTTAATAATGGTCTGTTTTTTTGTCGCTTACGGCAGCGCGCAGAAAAAAGGTGTTACGCAAACGAATAAAAAAAATCCTTCGTCGCAAATGCCTTATCAGCCGGTAAATATCAGCACTTCGCCCGAACTGCAAACGCTTTTGAGCAACGCCGTCAGCGAAACGATAAGCGCTTTTCAGGCTAAAAAGCTCGAATCTAATAACATTGCCGCAACTTTAATAGATTTGCGCGACGCGGGCAATCTGAAAATGGCGAACGTGCGCGGCGACGAAAAAATCTACCCGGCTTCGGTCGTAAAATTGTTTTATATGGTCGCGCTCGAACAAATGCTTCAGGACGGAAAAGTGCGGCTTACGCCCGAACTCGAACGCGGTTTGCGCGATATGATTGTCGATTCTTCGAACGAAGCGACACAGTATATTCTCGATGTTCTGACAGACACGTCGAGCGGCGGCGAGATGCCCGCGAAGGAGTTTGCCGTCTGGTCTTACAAGCGTAACGCCGTCAATCGATACTTCGAATCGCTCGGTTTTGAACGCATCAACGTCAATCAAAAAACCTTCTGCGAAGACGCATACGGGCGCGAGCAGCAGTTTCGCAATTACAAGGGCGAAAACCGCAATATGCTGAACACAAACGCGACGGCAAGGCTTCTGGCGGAAATCGCTTTAGGGCGCGCCGTCAGCGCCAAACGAAGCAAAATGATGATGGATTTATTGAAACGCGAGCCGTTTGCCGAAACAAAAGACGACGGCGACCAGGCGCACGGATTTACCGGAATCGCGCTGGTAAATAAGCAACTTATGGGCGCAAAGCTCTGGTCGAAAGCGGGCTGGACTTCCTCGACGCGCCACGACGCCGCGTATATCGAAACGCCCGGCGGATTGAAGTTCGTGCTCGTCGTTTTCACCGAAAAAATGGCTGGCGAGCGCGACATAATTCCGTCGATTGCGGAGAAAATTTTAGATGGAATGGGAAAAATTAAATAATGATGAAAACTCTACTTTTTGCGACGATTTTTATATTTTTAGGATTATCAATCGCCGCGCCGGACGCTTCGGCGCAAAAGAAAAAACGCGTCGTTTTCAAAAAGAACGTTGCCGTCGTTTCCGGCACGATTAAAGGCGACGAAACGCTCGAATACGTTTTTCGCGTCAGGAAAAACGCCGATGTCGATATTTCCGTCGATAACGACAAATTTGCAGATTCGATTTATCCGAAATTCGTTTTGCTCAAACCGAACGGAAAGCTTTTTTACGATAAAGATTCGGTCAATTACGGCGCGGGCGCGGATTTGATGGACATTCTGCCGCAAGCCGGAGATTACACCGTTCGGCTGCAACTGCCCGAAGATATGCGGAACGATGGAAAGCCCGTGAAATTTACTTTTCGAATCGTTCTCAAGTAAACAATTTTGACTCTAAAGATAAAAAAAACATGAAAAAACTTGCTCAATTTATTTCAATTTTCGTTTTCTGTCTCTTGTTTTCGTCCTTTTCTTCCGCGCAGAATTCTTATAAACAGCCGCCGAAAGATATTATGGACGTGCTGAACGCTCCGGCAATTCCTTTCACATCGGTTTCGCCCGCGAAGGATAAAATCGCTTTGTTCGAGCCCGTTCGTTATCCGCCGATTTCCGACCTTGCTCAGCCTATGCTGCGGCTTGCGGGTTTGCGAATAAACCCGAACACAAACGGGCAGCATCTTCAAACTTATTCCCTTAATCTGACGCTGAAAAATATTTCCGACGGCAAGGAAACGTCCGTCGAGCTTCCGCCGAACGCAAAGATTTTTTCGCCTTCGTCGAGAGCCGATGGAAAATATATTGCCGTCGGAAATATTACGCCGACCGGAGTTGAGCTTTGGATTATCGAAACGGCTAATGGCAAAGCGAAACAGATTAAAAACGCGCAGGTCAACACGGCTTTCGGTGGGTTTTACTGGATGCCCGACCAAAAAAGCCTTTACGCCAATCTCGTCCCGAAAAATCGAAGCGTCGCGCCCGCATATCAAAATTTGACGCCGACCGAGCCGAATATACAGGAAACTTCGGGCAAAGGCGGCGCGGTGCAGACGTTTCAGGATTTATTGAAATCGCCGAACGACGAGAAATTATTTGAATATTACGCGACATCGCAGATTGCCGTCATCAGCATCGACGGGAAAATCAGGGAAATCGGAAGTCCTGCGATTTTTGAAGACGCGCGCGTTTCGCCCGACGGAAAATACATTCTTGTTTCGCGGATTCAGCGTCCGTTTTCATATCTTTACCCGGCGAATCGTTTTCCGAAAGAAGTCGAAGTCTGGGATTTGAGCGGCAAATCGGTTTATAAAGTCGCGAGCCTTCCGCTTCAAGACGCTTTGCCGGTTCAGGGCGTGCCGACAGGTCCGAGAAATTACGGCTGGATTCCGACCGAAAACGCGGCTTTAATTTGGGCGGAAGCGCTCGACGGCGGCGACCCGCGCACAAAAGTTACGCCGCGTGATAAATTGGCGACGCTCGCCGCGCCGTTTAATTCGCAGCCTTCGGAACTCGTGCGTATAGAGCAGCGCTATTCGGGCAGAATCTTCGGCGAGCGCGACGGAATGATGTGGTTTTACGATTACAACCGCGACACGCAAAAGCGGCGCGCGTTTATGATGAATTACAAAAATCCGTCTGAGACGCCGAAATTGATTTTTGATTTAAACGTCAATGACCGCTATGCCGACATCGGAAATCCCGTTACAAAACGCCTGCCGAACGGAGAAACGGTCGTTCAGCAGACCGGCGACTCGATTTATTTGAGCGGAACGGGCGCATCTTCGGAAGGCGACCGACCGTTTCTGCGTCAGATGAATTTGCAAACTTTGAAAATAGATGAAATTTTTCGCTCTGACAAGGATAAATATGAAAGCTTTGTCTCAATGATGGGCGAAGATTCAGTTCCCATATTAAATAATCAGAAAAACTTACATCTCAAAATCATCACGCGAAGCGAATCTGCGAATGAGCCGCCGAACCTTTATTTGCGGCGAGAATGTTACCCGAACGACAATTGCAGTGTTCCCGCGCCGGTAAAATTAACAGATTTCAAAGACACGACGCCGCAGCTTCGCGGCATTACGAAAAAGCTCGTCAAATACAAACGCGCCGACGGCGTCGATTTGTCGTTTACGCTTTATCTGCCGCCGAATTATAAGGAAGGCACGCGGCTTCCGACCGTCGTTTGGGCTTATCCGCTCGAATTTACGGACGCTTCGACCGCCGGACAGGTTGCGGGTTCGACCAATCGTTTTACGCAAATCGGCAGCTATTCGCATTTGTTTTTCCTTCTGCAAGGCTACGCCGTTCTCGACGACACGACGATGCCCGTCGTCGGCGACCCTTTGACGGTCAACGATACTTTTATCAAGCAGATTGTCGATTCGGCGGCGGCGGCGATTGATAAAGCCGTCGAAATGGGCGTAACTGACCGCGAAAGAGTCGGCGTCGGCGGACATTCTTACGGCGCGTTTATGACGGCAAATCTGCTCGCGCATTCAGATTTGTTCCGCGCCGGAATCGCCCGGAGCGGCGCGTATAACCGCACTCTGACGCCGTTCGGTTTTCAATCGGAAAGACGCAATTTCTGGGAAGCAACCGAGCTTTACGAGAAGGTTTCACCGTTCTTTTACGCGAACAAAATCAATGAGCCTATCTTGCTGATTCACGGCGAAGCCGACAACAATCAGGGAACTTTCCCGATTCAGTCCGAGCGACTTTTCGCCGCAATCAGCGGAACCGGCGGAACGGCGCGACTCGTCATGCTCCCGCTCGAAGCGCACGGCTATTCGGCGAAAGAATCGACCGAGCACGTTCTCTACGAAATGCTAAACTGGTTCGACAAATACGTGAAAAACACCAAACCGCGCGACTCGAAATAAGATATTAGCCACGAACAAACACGAAAAGACACGAAAAAAGAAAAGGCAGATTAGAACATGAAAGGTTAGTTTTATAAACCTTTTCGTGCTCTTTCGTGTTTGTTCGTGGCTAATTCTCTTAGTGAATTTCGGAAACTTCAAAAATTTGATTTTGTCCGGCTGAAAATCCGAACATCGAATCGAGCGCGAGCGGCAAGCCTTCGTGCAGAAGGCGTTCGGCGGATTCGGCGTTGACCGGCTTGGAAAATAAAAAACCTTGTCCGAACGGGCAGCCGAGCGAGCGCAGGCGTTCAAGCTGTTTTTCGGTTTCGATGCCCTCGGCGACGGTTTCGATATTCAGATTTTGTCCGAGCATCAAAATCGTCCGCACAATCGCCTCGCATTTATCGTCCTGCTCCATTTTACTGATAAACGAGCGGTCAATCTTCAAACGCTCGAACGGGAAACGATGCAGATAGCTTAATGAAGAATAGCCCGTGCCGAAATCATCCGTGCTGAGCGAAATGCCGAGCTTGTGAAGGTCTGAAAGAACGCCGAGCGCGGTGTCTGCGTTTTCCATGACGGTGCTTTCCGTAACTTCCAGTTTTAGGAAACGCGCGTTAAGCCCGGTTCGCTCCAGAATTTCGCCGACCTGCGCGGTCAGCGACGGATGCATCAGTTGTTTGGCTGAAAGATTGACGCTGATGGAGAGCGAATCTATCGAAGGAAAACGCTTTTGCCACTCGCTCGTCTGGCGGCAGGCTTCTTCGAGAATCCATTTGCCCATCGGGATAATCAAGCCGGTTTCCTCGGCAACACAAATAAAATCATTCGGCATAATCAAGCCGTATTTCGGATGATTCCAACGGATTAAAGCCTCAAATTCACGGACTTCACCGCTTTCAAGACTGATAATCGGCTGGTAAAAAACTTCAAATTCGCCGCGCTCGACGGCGTGGCGCAAATCCGTCTCGACCTTGAGCAGATTCATATTGCGAACGTGCATCGCGCTGTCGAAAATTTCGTAGCGCGCCTTGCCCGATTCTTTGGCGCGATACATCGCCGCGTCTGCGTCGCGCAGAAAATCGTCGGGCTGGCGCTTCACCTCGTCCGAGACGATGATGCCGATGCTGGCGGACGTAAAAACTTCATAATTGTGAAGCCTGAACGGCTGCGATAATCTTTTCTGAAGACGCTCGGCGACGCCCGCGACATCTTCGACTTCGCCTGTCCGGTTGAGCAAAATCGTAAATTCATCGCCGCCCAGACGCGCGACGACATCGCCGGGACGCACGCACGATTTCAGCCGTTCGGCAATGGCGACGAGCAGTTTGTCGCCGATGATGTGCCCGAGACTGTCGTTGATGACCTTGAAGCGGTCGAGGTCTAAAAATAAAACGGCTAAACGCGCGTTAGGGTTGTTTTCGCCGCGCTCAATCGCCGTTTGCAGGTGATTCATAAAATGCGCGCGGTTCGGCAAGCCGGTCAAAGTGTCGTGCAGCGCGTAATGCTTTAACTTTTCTTCCGCGCGCTTGCGAGCCGTGCTGTCGCGCCCGATTCCCTGCACGCCGACCGGAAGCTCGTCGTGATAAATCAGCCGGGTGCTGAGTTCGAGCGAGACGCGATGACCGTCTTTGGCGATAATTTCCAGCTCGTAGGCGGTCGGCGCTTCACCGGCGACTTTGCGCATCGTCATCGCGCGCGCCGATTCCAGAAATTCGGGCGCGACGACCTGTGAAATATTCATTCTCAAAGCTTCTTCGCGCGAAAATCCGGTGATGACTTCGCCGGCGCGATTTATCGAGGTAAAATTGCCCTTTAAATCGTGCGTGTAAATTAAGTCGTTGGCGTTTTCGAAAAGGTCGCGATACTGCTCCTCGCTTTGAATTAACGCCTGCTCGGCTTGTTTGCGCCCGGTGATGTCGCGGGCGACGAAAACGACCGAATCATCCATCATCGGCGAGATGATAGCGGTAAAACAAACTTCTCTGCCATTGACATTTAAATCATACTCCAAATGAACAGAGTCGCGTTTTTCAAGCGCTTCACGAACTCCCCGTAAAAAATAATCGGCTTGCTCTTTCTCAAAAACTTCGTGAAGCGTTTTGCCGACAAGCTCGCCCGCAGGTTTATACAAAAGCGAAGGATTGGTCGGCGCGATTTTCAGATAACGCCCGTCTTTATCGAGCACCAGAATCACATCGGTCATCGCCGCAAACAGCGCGCGCATCTCGGCTTCCGAATTTTGCAGCGTCGTTTCCGCCTGCCTGCGCTTGGTAATGTCGATGATAATTCCCTGCCAGCAGATTGCTTTTCCCTGTTTGTCCCTGATAAAACAGCCCCGGTCGCGAACCCAGTAGAGCGTTCCGTCCTTTCCTGTAACGCGATATTCGTAGTCCGTTTCACTGCCTGCTTTTATCGCCGCCGTGGTTTCTCCGAGCACTCTGCCGCAATCGTCGGGATGAATAACGCGCAGCCACATATCAGATTTTTCATACCAATCGCTAACCGGATAGCCGAACAATTCGAAAGCGCGGCTGATATAAATCGGCGTGTAGGGCGCGGACGGCTCGACGGCGTAGAACATGACGGGCAGATTCTCGATAAACCCGCGAAATTTAGAGTCGCTTTCCCGCAGCGATTCCGTATTTTGCCGGTTCGATTTCCGAATTGAGTTTTCGTTATTTTTGGCGAGTATTTTTTTTGAAGAACGCCTGATTTTTTTGTCCATAACTCGAAAATCTTGCGAGAAAACTGCCGAATTTTGTCATCCGTTCAGTGACGCAGTTTGTCAATTTGACAGAAAATCAGTCAAATTGACATCAAAGAAGTTGGTGAAAACGGTTACAAACTATATTTTACTTGGTCTGAAGGCAACCAGCGCCGCTTTTCTCCCGCAATAATCGTGCCGCAGAAAATGATGAAGTATGAATGATGAACGATGAATTAAAGAAAAATTATCTTATATTCATCGTTCATCATTCATACTTCATCATTTCTTAAAATTTTCCCGGCAACCCGTCAGAAATTTTTGACATCGTTTATATATAGCTCAGGCTATAAATTTTTGAACAAGGGAGAGTAAAGTTATGAATTATTTGAAAAAACTCGGTCTTTTCGTCGCGGCAATCGCATTTTGTCTGAGTCTTTCGGTCATCACGGCTGACGCTCAGAGAAGAAACAGAAGCTGGAACAGCGGCAGCTATAACAACGGAAGCTGGCAAAATCGGAGCCGACAAAACCGGAACTGGCGCGCGAGCCGAATCACGCCGCAGGAATACAGGCGTCTTCAGCGCGAGCGCATCCGGCTTTATAATACGCGCAATCGTTATTACAACAACGACGGTTATATCAGCAGCAAGGAACGCCGCAAGCTGCAAAAACGATATTTAAAATACCGGCGCGACGCCATTCGTGACAGGCGCGACTGGTAAGCGGCAAAATTTACTCTCCTCGATAAAAAGGAACAGCTTTTCAGAGTTGTTCCTTTTTTCTCGCCAAAAGCTCAAAAAAAAGTTAAAATTCTTCCAAATCCAATCCATTTAAAAACATATGAAAAAATTAACCTGTCTGCTTCTCCTGTTCGTTTTTGTCGTTTCGTCGTTTGCCCAGACGATGCCCGCGGGCGCTGACGCGGCGCTCTGGCAGAAAGCTCTGAAGATTCACAAAAAAGCCGTCATTATCGACGGGCACAACGATATTCCGAGTCCTCTGGTTGACGACGATTTCGATTTGGCGATGAACTCGGTCGGCAAATTTCACAACGACGGCGACCCGTTTCACACCGATTTGTCGCGTTTCAAACAATCGGGCATCACGGGCGAATTTTTCTCGATTTACGTTTCCGGCGCGACCTTGAAAACCGGCGGCGCGATGCGGCGGGCGATGGATATGATTGACGCGACGATGCGCGAAGTTGAAAAACATCCGAACGAATTAATGTCCTGCGCGAGCACGGCGGAAATCCGGCAGGCTAAAAAGCGCAATAAAGTCTGCGCGCTGATGGGCATCGAAGGCGGCTACGCGATTGAGAACTCGCTCTACGCGCTGCGGGATTTTTATCGTCTCGGCATACGCTATATGACGCTCACGCACAACGTCTCGCACGATTGGGCTGACGCGCACAACGGCGAGGTGAAAAACAACGGCTTGTCGGACTTCGGCAAAGACGTGGTGCGCGAAATGAACCGGCTCGGAATGCTTGTTGACATCTCGCACGTTTCCACAAAAACGATGTCGGACGCGCTCGACGTTTCGACCGCGCCGATTATCGCCTCGCATTCATCGGCGCGCGCCGTCGCCAATCACACGCGCAATGTGCCGGACGACATACTAAAACGCGTCGCTAAAAACGGGGGCGTGATAATGATAAATTTCTATCCCGCGTTTCTCGACGAAACCTACAATAAAGCTGAAAACGACCGCACCGCGCGATTAAAGCCGCAAATGGACGCTTTACGCGAGCAATTCAAAGACAACCGCGCCGCCCTTAATGAAGCCGAGCGCAAACTGCTCGCCGAAAATCCGATTGAAGTTCCGAGCTATACGCGCATCGTTGACCACATCGACCACATCAAACAGGTCGCCGGAATCGATTACGTCGGCATCGGCTCGGATTTCGACGGCGTGCCGCTTCTGCCGAAAGGAATGAACGGCATGGAAGACCTCGTTCTCGTAACCTACGAGATGCTCCGGCGCGGCTACAGCGAGCAGGACATCCGCAAAGTTCTCGGCGAAAACTTCATGCGAGCCTTCGCGCAGGCTGAAAACGTGGCGAAAATCGGCACGCGGCGAATCAGCGCGGACGGCAGTTTGAAGAAAATAAAGTAAATTATGAACACGCTTTACTACGGCGGCAATCTGAAAATTCTTGTTTATTCGGTTATATTTTAGCTGATGCGCTATCTTCCGAACGATAAAGCGGTCGGCGACTGGTCGGATGTGATTGTCGTTATCACCAAGCCGTAAAATTATGCTAGGATAGCGGGAAGTTATTATAAAAATTTCCCGCTTTTTTATTTTTGATTCATCTCATTTTGATACGGGGAAAAAAGTAAAATTGAAAGCAACTCATCCAATAGAAAATAACTGCGTGATGGTAACGGGCGGCGCGGGTTTTGTCGGCTCGGCGCTGGTCAGAGAGCTTTTTTTGCGCCGTGCGAGGGTTGTCGTTTACGATAATTTCCTTCACGGCGCGCGCGCTAATCTTCCGCCGGAAACGGCAGGCGCAGATTCTTTAACGGTTGTTTCCGGCGACGTTCTCGATGTTTCGAAATTAACGGAAACGATAAAAACTCACGATGTCAGATACATTATCAACTGCGCGGGCGATACGTTCGTGCCGACCGCATACGAGATTCCGCAGCGTTTTTTCGATGTCAATTTGCAGGGCGCTTTTAATGTTTTAACCGCCGCCAAAACGTGCGCGGTCGAGCGGGTTCTGCACGTTTCTTCGACCGAAGTTTACGGGGAACACAGGGGCGAGCCGATTTCCGAAGATTTCCCGCTCGCGCCGCTCAATACCTACGCGGTTTCCAAGCTGGCGGCTGACCGTCTTTGTTTTACATTTTTCGCCGAGCACCGAATTCCGGTCGTCATTGCCAGAATTTTTAATTGTTTCGGTCCGCGCGAAACGCACCCGTATATTATTCCCGAAATAATCTCGCAGCTTAACAAAAGCGCGTCCGTAAGTCTGGGAAACGTCGAAGCCGAGCGCGATTTTACATACGTTCACGATACGGCGCGCGCCTTGATTGCCCTGCTCGCCTCAAACGTTCCAAACGGAGAAGCGGTCAACGTCGGCACGGGCAAAGTCTGGAAAGTGTCCGGGCTTGTTCGGATTATCGCGGAAATTATGAACATAGATTCCGTCGAGATTGAGCGGGACAGCCGCAGGCTTCGGCGTTTGGATATTGACCGCTTCCAGTGCGACAATTCCAAGCTGCGGCGTTACACAGATTGGTCGCCGCAGGTAGATTTATACGAAGGACTGCGCCGAACCATCGAATGGTTTAAGGAAAATAATTGTCAGTGGAGCTGGGAAAAATCTTCAAACGATGTCGTTTACGCGCAACCCGTTTCCGATGAGGAGACAAATAATAATTACGAATTACGAATTACGAATTACGAATGATAAGAAGACCTTTGAGCTTAGACCTTTGACCTTTGATTTTAAATCTTCTCAAAGGTCAAAGTTCCAAGCTCAAAGCTCAACTGCTTTCCAATTCGTAATTCGTAATTGATAAAAAGCGTGTCGCCGTTTGTTTAATATGCCTGACAGAAACCTTGATTTTATTCCCGTTTCGCGCCCTTTTATCTGGGGAAATGAAAGCGCGTATGTCAAAAACGCGATAGACGAAGGCTGGATTTCTTCGAAGGGAAAATATGTAACGAAATTTGAACAGGCGTTCGCCTCGTTTTTAGGAGTTCCGCACGCCGTCGCCGCCAGTAACGGGACAAACGCTTTGCATCTCGCGCTCTCGACGCTCGGCATCGGGCAGGGCGACGAAGTAATCGTTCCCGATTTTAGTATGATTTCGCCGACTCTGGCGGTTCTCTATTGCGGCGCAACGCCCGTTCCCGTCGATGCGGACTGGACGTGGAATATCAATCCCGATTTAATCGAAGAAAAAATATCGCACAAAACCCGCGCGATAATTGCCGTTCACACTTACGGTCATCCGGCATATATGCCGAAATTGATGGAGATTGCCCGGAAACATTCGGTTTATGTGATTGAAGACGCCGCCGAAGCATTAGGCGCGAAAATTGAAGGACGATTTGCGGGAAGCTTCGGAGATATTGCCTGTTTTAGCTTCTACGCCAACAAAACCGTGACTACCGGCGAAGGCGGAATGCTGGTTACGAGCAGCGAGGATTTTTATAAACGCGCGTGCTGGAAGCGCGATTTATGCTTTGGCGATGACAACGAATCGCGCTTCGTTCACCGGGAAATCGGCTTTAACTACCGGCTCACGAGCTTGCAGGCGGCGTTCGGTCTGGCGCAGTTGGAACATCTCGACGAAGCAATCGCCGAGAAAATCGAGATTGGCAAAAAATACAGCGAGCTGCTCAAAGATGTTAAAGGACTGACGCTGCCGCCCGAAGCAGTATGGGCAAAAAATGTGTTTTGGGTTTACGGAATTCTTGTCGGTAAAGAATTCGGCGTTTCCCGCTCAATACTCGCGCAGCTTCTTCTCGAAGCGAATATCGAAAGCCGGAATTTTTTCTCGCCCGTTCACCGCCAGCCGATTATAAAACAAGTGTTTGACGACACTTTTGAGGTTTCCGCAAATCTGTCCGACAATGGATTATATCTGCCTTCATTCATCGGAATGTCGGACGAGACGATTTCGAGAGTCGCCGAAGCTGTCAGAAAAATTCATCGTCCGGCTTAAATGAAAAATCCGGCAAATCGAAACGAGAATTAGATTATGCAATCCTGCCATATTTGTAAGAGCGCGATGGAAACGCTTTATGCCGAAGTCACCGAGCCTGAGACGCTGGAAAAATTTTCGATTCTCGCCTGCCGCGAGTGCGGTTTCGGGCAGACGTTTCCGCAGCCCGCAAATTTAGACTCTTATTACGCCGAATATCACGGAAAACGACACGGCTTTACGGCGGATTACTGCGCGCGAAGGCGTGTGCGCTGGCTGGAAAAAAGCGTCTCAAAGCGCGGGCGCGTTCTGGACATCGGGTGCGGCGAGGGAACGTTTTTGGATGCGGCGACGGCGAAAGGCTGGAACGGCGTCGGGACGGAATTGAACGCGGGAAAATTTCAGGATTCAGACCTCGAAGTTTATGAAAATCTGGCGCAGGTTAAGGCGAAATACGGCGCGGGCTTTTTTGACGCGATAACGATGTGGCACACGCTCGAACATTTCCGAAATCCGCGCGAAATTTTGCTTGAAGCCTGTTCGCTGCTCGCGCCCGGCGGCGCTTTGCTCGTTGCCGTTCCCGACGCGGGTGGGCTTCAGGCACGGGCTTTCGGGAAGTTCTGGCTGCACAGGGACGTTCCGCGCCACCTGTTTCATTTTAATTTCGAGGCTTTGAAAACGCTGCTCGGGCAATGCGGCTTTGATGTTAAAACAGATTGGCATCAGGAATTTGAATACGACCTTCTCGGCTGGTCGCAAAGCGCTCTGAACTCGATGTTCAGCCAGCCGAACGTCTTTTTCAAAACTCTTTCGGGACACCGGACAAATGCAGGTTTTGCAAGCCGCGCCGCCAATTTTGTGCTCGGCGCGTTTCTTTCGGCTTTTGCGCTGCCGCTCGTTCTGCTCGGAACTCTCGGCAAAAAAGGCGGAACGCTCGTCATCTGCGCGTCGAAAGTTGACAACCGATAAATGATAAATGATAAATGATTACTGTAAATGCTCAACAATCAAAAAATCATCGTCGTAATGCCCGCCTATAATGCCGAGAAAACTCTGCGGCAGACGGTCGCGGAGATTCCGCGCGATATTGTTGACGAGATTCTGCTCGTTGACGATGCGAGCACGGATAAAACCGTTTTGAAATCGTGCGAGCTGGAATTGATTACGTTTCAACACGAGCGGAATTTCGGTTACGGGCGAAACCAGAAAACGTGTTATCGCGAGGCGCTCCGGCGCGGCGCGGATATTGTCGTGATGGTTCATCCCGATTATCAATATTCGCCGAACCTGATTGTCCCGATGGCGGGAATGATTGCCTACGGCGAATATGATGTCGTGCTCGGCTCGCGCATTCTCGGCAAAGGCGCTCTGTCGGGCGGAATGCCCGTTTATAAATATTTCGCCAATCGTTTCCTGACGCTCGCGCAAAATCTTCTGATGAGCCAAAAACTGAGCGAATATCACACCGGCTTTCGCGCTTTTCGACGCGAAGCTCTGGAAAATCTGCCGCTCGAAGCCAACTCGGACGATTTTGTCTTCGACAATGAAATGCTCGCTCAGGCAGCGTTTTTCGATTACAGAATCGGCGAGATTTCCTGCCCGACGCGCTATTTTGCCGAAGCTTCTTCAATCAATTTTCGCCGCAGCGTAAAATACGGTCTCGGCGTTCTGGCTACTTCCCTGAAATTTCGGCTGCACCGGATGAAAATCGTCAACACAAAGATTTTCCGCCAACGTGAACAAAAGTTATTGCCGGATTATTACGAAGAAGTTCAGGATTCAGGATTCAAAATTCAAAATTCAAAATAGCTTTCTCAATCTTGAATATCGAATTTTGAATCTTGAATCTTGAATCTTGAATTGCATATAGA
>JBARIW010000036.1:0-1509 GCA_049799955.1 Pyrinomonadaceae bacterium | reverse complement strand
TTCAATAATCTCCATACATTCAGCTGCGCCATATCTACCCTCAATTTCATAAATACTAGCTGCTGACTTTAGTATTTCATATCGGCGTTGTTGCATAAATCAGAAAAAAACACAGTCCTCCTCTGATTTAACTTTTTCTATTGGGCGATGCACTCGCTTTTGGGCATTCCCAAATGCGTCATCCGATTCAATATCTTGCAGTTCAACCTCATTTCATTAAACTGATTTTCTTCACGCCGACTTGCGACTCTCGCTCCAAATGTTTGTTTGTAACGATAAACTCCGGTTTCTGCCAAACTCCGCCTGTGATAATTCGATTCCTCCTTCCATTTGCTTCGTCCGACCGACCGGATGCGCCGCACATTCTCATCTCTGACCAATCGCTCTTTTTTACTATTGCCATGCTGCCAGATTTTCGCATTCCGACGCGGCGGGATGACAGCTCGCGCCTTGTGTTTGTTAATGGCTTGATAGGCTTTCTTCTTATCATAAATACCATCGGCGCTGACCTGCTCAACCTGCTTGTCCGGCGCAATGGCATCGAGCAATGCTTCTGTTTTGTCGGCATCATCAACATTATTTCCGGTCGTCTCGACCGACAGAATCTGATGCGTTTCCGAGTCAATACATAAATGCAGCTTGAGCCACGTTCGTCGTTTCTGCCAACCGTGCGTGCGGACTTTCCACTCGCCTTCGCCATACACCTTGACACCGGTCGAATCTATCACGACGTGCAGTTTGTCTGACAAATTCTTAACCGGCAATTTTATTTCCAAACCGGCAAGCCGCCTCGAAAGCGTCGAATAATCCGGCGCATTTAACTCGATATTGCCTAACTCAAACAACGCATTGACAAAACCTTCGGTCTGCCGCAATGCCAGATGAAACAACGAACGCATCATCAAGCAGGCTTCAATCGCCACCGCCGAATAGGTGTTCGATGCTCCCGGCTTGCCGGTTTGCTCCTCTTCAAACCAATTTTTAATCGCCTCAGCGGAAATCCAAACGGTTAGGTTTCCCCGATTAACCAAGGCTTTGTTATACTGACTCCAGTTACGGACACGATAAGTCTTTCGAGACTTACGAGCTTTCGGCTTGCGTTTCAAATAAGTTTTTTTCACAAAATAATCATATCTGAAACTCGTGTCTGTAGCTATTTATGCAACAACGCCATTGAGAATTAATAAAGAACCTCAGATTTACGTCAGACCTATTTTGAATTGGTATTATCCATCATTTCGGCAAACCCGATTTTTACAGAGAATCCTTTATAAAACTTTCGACGGTCGAGTGTAAATTTTGGTCGGCTTTTTCAAGATTAGCGAGCGTTTCCGTCAACCATTTTTCGTCCGCAGTTTCCGATTCTCTTTCTACCTGTAACGCCCTGCGCGTTTCGACGGGGGCAGTTCCGCCGTAGATCGTGCGGATGTTGACGAAATTTTCCGCCGACATTGCCGCTTCGGTTTCTTCGGCGGACAGGACGAGTTTTCTGCCGATTACATCATTCGC
>JBARIW010000035.1:0-1600 GCA_049799955.1 Pyrinomonadaceae bacterium | reverse complement strand
GTTGACAGTTGACAGTTGACTGTTGACTGTTACCAATTACCAGTTGACAGTTGACTGTTGACTGTTACCAATTACCAAATTTAATTGCCAATTACCAATTACCAATTACCAAATTTAATTACCAATTACCAATTACCAATTACCAATTACCAATTACCAAACTCAATGCCTCACCCTCTTTATGTAGCCTTCATTTGGCACCAACACCAACCGCTGTACAAATCCCGAGTATCAGCTACCGCAGCAGCAGCCGAGTACCGACTGCCTTGGGTGCGCTTGCACGGAGTCAAAGACTACTTGGATTTAGTTCTCCTTCTGGCAAAATATCCCAAACTGCATCAAACCGTAAACCTGGTTCCGTCCTTGATTTTGCAGATAGAAGACTGCATCGCAGACCGAGCATTAGACCCTTACTTGGCGGTGACATTAAAGCCAGCAGAAACTTTAAACAGCCAAGAACAAGAGTTTATTTTAGAACACTTCTTTGACGCCAATTACCATACCCTGATTCAGCCGCATCCCCGCTACGCTCAACTCTACACTCAGCGGCAGGAAAAAGGCATTCAGTGGTGTTTGGCAAACTGGAAGTTGCAGGATTTTAGCGACTTGCTGGCGTGGCACAATTTAGCTTGGATTGACCCCCTGTTTTGGGATGACCCGGAGATTGCAGGGTGGCTCAAACAAGAACAAAATTTTAGTTTGGCAGACAGAAAAAATATCTACTCAAAACAAAAAGAAATCCTGGCTCGCATCATTCCCCAGCACCGTAAAATGCAAGCTGAGGGACAGTTGGAAGTCTCCACAACCCCCTACACGCACCCGATTTTACCGCTGCTTGCCGACACCAACGGCGGCCGCACAGCCATTCCAAACATGACGCTTCCACAACACCGGTTTCAGTGGGAAGAAGATATTCCCCGACACCTGAGAAAAGCCTGGGAAATGTATGAAGACCGGTTTGATTGCCAACCGCGCGGTTTGTGGCCATCGGAACAAGCAGTCAGCCCGGAAATTTTGCCCTACATTGCCAAACAAGGCTTTAAATGGATAGTCTCGGACGAAGCTGTATTGGGGTGGACAATTAAACACTTTTTCAACCGCGACGCGGCAGGGAATGTCTGCGAACCAGAATTGTTATATCGCCCTTACCGTTTAGAAACTCCTGCCGGGGATTTAGCCATAGTATTTCGAGACCACAGATTGTCCGACTTGATCGGGTTTACTTACGGTTCGATGGAACCGGAAAAAGCAGCATCAGATTTAGTGGGACACTTAGAAGCGATCGGCAAAACTCTCAAACACCGACAGTCCGACGGCCAAACAGCTTTAGAAAATCCCTGGTTAGTTACGATCGCCCTAGACGGCGAAAATTGCTGGGAATTTTATCCCCAAGACGGCAAACCGTTTTTAGAATCCCTCTATCAAACTCTCAGCGATAATCCAGATATCAAATTAGTCACAGTCTCAGAATTTCTCGACCAATTCCCAGCAACCGAAACAATTCCCGCAGCCCAACTGCACACCGGTTCCTGGGTGGACGGTTCCCTCACAACTTGGATCGGCGACCCCGCGAAAAATCGCGCTTGGGACATATTAGGAC
>JBARIW010000034.1:0-34160 GCA_049799955.1 Pyrinomonadaceae bacterium | reverse complement strand
GTAAATAATTCTGGCTTTGCACCTAAAGTCTGTGGAAATCCCGACTTTAGGTGCAATCTTAAGCACTAAAAGTGCAAATCAGATTTCTTTCCAAAATTCCGGCTTCAATCCGAATTCGTAAATTGATTGTATAAGGCAACAAAGGTTATGGCATAAGATTTTGCATAACGCTTCATTCGTTTGCGCCGTTCGGTTTTTGCTTCTCAGCCTATCGCTGAATTTCGCTTTTATCATTGAAAAAGCCGTTTCTGAATTGCTTCTTTGATGATAACGCTCTAAGAATTTCTCTTTGTTCAAACTGAAATAATGAAAGAGTTTGTTCCAAAGTTCGTTGCCCTCTTTTTCGGTTGCTCTGCTATTCGACTTCCAAGCAATGTAAGGATATGCGCCGTTATCAACTGCTGTTTTCATATTGTCTTTTGACAAGTACGCGGCATCTGCCGAAATTTCCGACATTTCAAAATTCGTTACGGTTTGTTCAACCAAAGTCTTGAATTGAGTTGAATCGTGTTCGTATTTTTCGGTTACTTCAACCGCCGTTACGATGTTTGTCAGATTACCGACACAACAATGAATTTTCAGCCAGTCTTGTTTTTCGATAAGGCGCGGCTCGGTGTGTTTGGCGTGAAGCCAAGTAAAACTACCCGTTGCCGAAAGTCCAGATGCGTCAATCGAAAAAGTCTTTTCAAACGCGGTCAAAGGCAGGCTGCTTTCTTCTATCAGCATTTTCAGATACGGAGTGAGTACTTCATTGTCAAGATAACGACTCACTAAATTAAAATGCGGAACGTGGCTGATAAAACCTCTTTCTTCGGCTTCTTTGAGGTCTGTGGTGAAACGCCTTGAGGAAAAAGTCGAATAAACTTTTAACGCGCAGGCAAAAAGCATATCGTCTAATGCAAGGCGCGGTCTGCCCATTATTTGCGCCGGTTCACCTACGCCTTTGCAAAGCTCGGCTAGAAGCGATTGCAGTTGCGCTTTCTCGTTAGTTTGAGCAAGATTGTAAGCCGTCCAAACTTGCGGGTAGGTTTTGCGCTGTCTGGCGATTTTGGCGACTTCCAATGTATCGAGTTCGGCTAAGAAATCTTGCTCGAAAGTATATTCAGCCGCAAATAAATGTTTGCATTTTTGCTGTCTGATTTCGTAATCGGGACAAGTACATTTTTGCTTGGTTAAATTAACTTTGTAGCGTGTGCTTTTACCTGATGTGCTTGGCACAAACCATATTCCGTTTTCTTCTTTAATGGTATATCGTTTGGCAATATCAATTCCGCGTAATTTGCGGATATTCAAATCGTTGTTCATTGTGTCGCTCCTTGTTTTGGACGTGAATTGCGACTACAATAAACTTGCTTGGAGTTACTTCGTGCCACAATCACGTTGTAATTTTCAAAATAAGCTCGGTTGGTAATGACAGTTACTAATCGGGCTTTTCTTTTTCTTTAACTTACTGATTCTATTATACTTTATTGAGCCAGTAAAATCAATGTAACCTATTGATTTTACTGGCTTTACGCTTCAAGAGCGCAGAGTTCAATTTCAAACAGCTTAAAAAATTAGAAAAACGAGGTAATTAAATATATGATTTCCACAGGAATTCCATTTGCTTTTCAACCATTTCAACTAATTACGCTATTAGATATGACAAAAATTGAGCCTAATTTCTTTCTTAGTGTGATGAAAGATTTAAGGAAATTAGAAACCATTTTCTTGGAAAAATCGGAAACTGAAAAAGACGCTATAGTTTCTGATGATGATTGCGAAAATGTAAGAGTGATAATGCACCTAACCGAAAACCTATGTAATTTTTTAGGTTTGAACTCTTTTAAATCACACGAACAAGTCCAGTTAATTGCAAGAATTCAGTATAGGCTTAGTGGAAAATCACGCGACAGTTTCGGAAAAAGTTATTTAGGTTTTTATATTGAAATTAACAAACTTCGTGAAAGTATTGACTTTTTCTTAAACGAGAAAGTTTTTCTATATTTACCGCCTAATCACGCCGAATATTACGACCAAGCAGATTTATTCGGGATAGCAGATAAATTTCCTCAAGCTAATGAAGAAATAACTTCGGCAGGTAATTGTTATGCAACGGGAAATTATACGGCTTCTGTTTTTCACTCAATGCGAGCGGTTGAATATGGTTTGCGTTATATCGCAGGAAAATTAAAAGTGCCTTTCCCTAAAACTTACGAGAACAAGCAATGGGGAGAATTAATCGGAGCTATTGAAGGGGAAATTAAAAAGATAATTCAGAAACCTAAATCCGCGCAGAGAGACAAAGACTTGTTGTTTTATAGCATTGCCGCCACACAGTTTGCATTTATTAAAGATGCTTGGCGTAATCACGTTATGCACACTCGCTCATCTTATGATGAGCTTCAAGCAATGAGCGTGATGCTTCACGTTAAAGAATTAATGCGCCACATAGCAAAGAGGAAATAATTACGGTTTGAATGTTTGACGCTTGAGTTTTTCGTTTCCTTCAATGTTTTGCAACGTAAGATAATTAATCAAACTGAGTGTATTACCGCTGCTTACTGAAAGTTCAAATTCACGGCAAACCAATTTATTTTCATTCCAAGATTCAACCGGCAACTTAAAGCTTTCATTTAGTTTCGATTTAAATTCTTCATTGCTAAATTTTACTGCTGATTCAGCATATTCCGTTTTGATGCTGTGCAATTCATCGTTAAAAAACTCTAATACTAAAGATTCTAGTCCCCAAAATCCTGAAATAGCTCTTAAAGAGTATTCATAAAAAGTATATTGAATAACTCTATTAGGAAGAATTTTTGCAGTTGGAAAAGGAAAATCTTTTTTCTGTTCAGAAGTGGAAGGAATATTTGGGATGCCGGGAATATTATAAAGTTCCTCAGGTCTAAAATCAGCGTTAAATGTCCGTTGCACATCAGCTTTAGTCATTCCGAGTTTAAGCCTATATTTAATTGCAGGAGCATCTTTAAGAACTAAATCACACGGTTTTACCTGAGACTTTTCGGAAACTTCGCCCGAAGCGAATTCCCAAGTTCCATTTGATTTAAGAACAACCGGCTTGCCGTTCTCGGTTACTGCTTTCTCTATGGTAATTTCCTTTTGCGGTGTCGGTTTGGTTATAGTTTTTTGAGATTTAACAGGCGTTTTAGTCTGCTTTGTTTGTGCGGGAATCGAAACAATAAATAAACCTGCCAGCAATACTACAAGTAAAATCTGTTTCATAAGAATTCTCCTGAACTTGAAAATGTGCTATCATTCACTCGCAACAGCGAGTTATCTTTGATATTTATACTGTCCTTAAGCTGACAAAATGATTGTCTTTCAAAAAGCGAGTTTCACCATTTGAAAGCCGATTGCGTCAATGTTTTATCAAAATCGGCGCAACATTCAAACAACCCTTTCCAGTTCTCATATCAGAACGATACAGCTAGATTATTCTCACTCTTTTTGTTTGTCAAATTTTTTGCGGGACGCACTTGTTTTCGTCAGGGAGGACAAGTGTAATGGCAAAGGTATCACGCCACGTTCCGGCTCGTTTGGGCGAAAAGCTCACTTTGATTAGAAAGCGGTTAGAAGTGGCAACTTACGAGGATATGATTAAGCGTCTGAGATGTGCGGAAGTGTCGCTCTATCGCTCGGCAATCTGCGAGTACGAGCAAAACAAACGCGAGCCGCCTTTGATTGTGTTGCTGAATTACGCGCGACTGGCAAATATTCCTATGGAAATGTTGGTTGACGACAGCTTGGAATTGCCGGAATGTCTGCCTGTTAAGAGACGACGACGAAGGAATTAGAGATTATAGGTAGCCAATTAAAGTGCAGATTTAAGCACTTTAGGTGCAAAAATGACTTTAGGTGCAAAGCCAATAATTCTTATAAAAATATGCCGACAATCTTTTCACACGCAATTTTCGCCGCCGCCGTCGGTAAAGCCGCATTAAAAAAACCTGTTAAAATCTGGTTCTGGTTTTTGATTGCCGTCTGCGCGATTGTGCCGGATGCGGATGTCGCCGCTTTTTCGTTCGGAGTCGAGCGGCAGCATGTTCTCTCATCGAGGGCTTACGCATTCGATTGTCTTCGCCTTTCTTTTCGGCGCTCTCGCCGCCCATCTCGCCAAACGCTTTCTGCAAACCGGAATTTCCTACGCAAAGCTCTTCGTCTTTTTCTCGCTCGCCACGCTCTCGCACCCGCTTCTGGATATGCTGACCGACGGCGGTTCGGGCGTCGCGCTCTTTGCACCCTTCAGCGCGGAAAGATTCTTCTTTCCCTTTCGCCCCGTCGAAGTCTCACCAATCGGCATGGGCTTTTTCAGCGCGAGAGGCTTTGACGTTATCATCAGCGAGATAATCTGGCTCTGGCTCCCGTCAATCGCAGTTTTGCTAACGGCGACGCTTATCCGAAAATTGCGGAAAAGCGAATAGTTAATAAACTACTATGTATTCTGTTTTCGATATTTTGTCAATCAATATTTAATGGCTTATCTGCAAAGTAAGTTTTGAAATTCTTCATAATATCGTGGCTTGTAATTACTAAGTGCAGATAATAGTGCAATTTTCTTTTTTCTATGAATTTATACGTAAAATACAGAAAAAATGCCTTTCCCAACAAACAAATAAAAAAGACACAATTTGCAAATATCTTTGGATCGCCGAAAGCATTTATATCAAATGCGCCAAAAAGCGGCTGTGCCAGAGCGTACATCGGTAACAAAAAGATAACTCCTATGGAAAACCTATTATAAACAATTTTTTTCTCTAAATTGTTGATTAAATGCTCCATCGAAATATATCTTCCAAAAAGAAGCGCCATTGCCAATCCGTTAAGACTACCTATAATAAGCCCGAATATATTTGTACATTTTGTGCTTGTATCGCCTTCATAATTCTTAAATTCTTCTTTCATCTCATTTGTCGCCATCTGATTAATCTGACTATTATAATTAGCGGCAATTTGTTTGATTTCGTTCATTTTATTGAAGGGTTCCCTGTTGGAGTTGGAAATATTGTTAATATTTGCAATTGTGTTTGGTGCGAAATTATTAATTTTATTTACATAATTATTAGCTACCGTTCTGATATTGGTAATAGTTTCGTGCGGTAGATTATTATTTGACGGGGACGCAATTATGAAGTGCATATGATATAGGTAAGGAAAAATAACAAGGATACAAACGACTATTGCGGTAAGAGAATAAAAATTTCTATTATTATTTTTATCAAGCGTTCGATTATATAGGACTTTAAAGCCCAAATATATGAATGCGGCGCTAATTAAATTGAAGCTGTCCTCTAAAATTTTAAGGAAATAATGCCATTCGGCAGATATGGCAGTCTTAAAGTTGGGATTATTAGGAACATCACATTGCGACCATTGCCAGAGACACTCGTTATGGAGAAAAAATGCTCCGTATACGATTAATAAACAAATAACATAACCTTTAATACAGAACTTAAGTTGTCCTACTAACTTGTTTACCCTATCATTATTTATATCTACGTCAGTTCCCGAAATAAGCTGCAAAAAGGTCCGATAACCTTCCTTGCTTTTCTCATCTTTAAATATTATGTCGTGAAATCTTAATTTGGGTTTCCACATAAGACCAAGCCATATAAATAACACAATTAAATTAAGAAGAATCAATACTAACTGAACTTTCCCCGGAGTTAGGTTGACTATAATCAAAAGTCCGACACCGATTGGAGTAAGTAAATAGCCCAGAATCTTTGCTATATTTTGAATTTCACCAAGAAGCCCTGTCTCCTCTCCATACTCGCTGAGAAAATTTTTGGCATCGTTTTTGCGCTTAAGATAGGTATCCCAAATTCCCATTTTGATATTATCTCCTATAATTTTCTATTGGAATGAGTGTTATGTTTTATACATCCGTCTTTACAATTTTTGTAAAGATGGATGATTAAATTTTTAATTAGTTTTATTATCATCTTTCTTTGCAACCTCTTTAGATTTTTTCGATTTCGGCGTCGGGTCGACTACGTTTCGGGTGGTGAAGTAGGTGTTGACGAAATCGGGGTGGGCAACTCTCAGGGTTTCTATTTGTTTGTCCAGATTTTTGAAACGCTTTTCGTTGTCTTTGAAAAGGACGGCGATGTTGGCATTGTTGGTTTTGCGTTGGCTGATGATGGTGCGCGGTTTGGGGACTTCCGCGGAATAATCGCTGATTAGGGTTTGCAGCGCGGTGAAATCGGCGGCTTGGATGTTGTAATCCTTGAGCGCGGCGGCGTGGGGCTGGGCGCGGTCGTGGATGAACTGGCAGAGCGGGGCAAGCTCGTCGTCGCGGATGCGTTCAAGCTGCGACGGTTTGATTTTCATGTCGTCAAGCAGTTGTAAATCGGATGTGTCGTCGGCAAATGTTTCGACGACTCCGGCAAATTTTAAGACTTCGTTGCCCAAACGTTCGCGCAAATCGTTTTTGCGCAAGGCGACCGTGCGCGACGCGCCTTTGAGGTTGGCGAATTCGAGAATGCCGGCGATATTGGTTTTGATGCCGTTGTAGTTTGTAATAAAAGCCGCGATGCCCGAGATGATTGAAATGTTTTCGTCAACGTGCGATTCGGTCGCGCGGTTTGAATTAAGCACGGCTTCCTGTGTCGCGTTTAAAAGTTTTGCTGCCATATTCTTCTCCTTTTAGGGTTATTAAGTGGTTAAAGGTTGAGTAAAAACCAGCGCGCCGCCGGTATAGCCGAAGTTTATACGTTCTGTCTTTTTCAAAGGGCGGAACGTTCGCGGAAAAAAGCACTCTGAATTTTTAGAAAAGCCCTTTGAATTTCAAAAAAAGTGTTCTGAATTTTTAATAAAGTCTTCTGAATTTTCTAAAAACACTTTGAATTTTTATAAAAGTGTTCTGAATTTCTACAAAAGCCTTTTGAATTTTCCGAAAGTGCTTTGAATTTTCAAAAAATCGTTTGAATTTTCAGAAAAACACTTTGAATTAACGGAAAAACGGATTGTTCGATTTTATATTTCGATTTTTCCTTTTAAAAAGCCGTAGCTTAATTATCAAAGAGCGATTTGCTTAGAAAAAAAACCATGAACACAGGAAAAAACAGTTAGAAGTCTGTTAAAAGGCTTTATTTACTAGTTATTTCCGAGTTTGTGGAAGAAAGATAGCACTAAACGATTTTATTTGCAAGAAAAATTGCAAATTGGTAGTGAAGTAAATGTTATTCAAATCTTTCAGCAGCGCAAATTTACCTGACGGCTGCGAACAAATTCGGTTTCAGTTTTATCGCAAGGCACAGGCTGATTTTATTTTTGGAAACGTAAAACTTAGAATTACGTATTCAGTTATGTTATCTTTAGTTTCAATTTATGAGTGAGCAAAACGTAACTCTGCGCGTCGAAAATGTAACGAAACGATTCGGCGATTTTATGGCGGTCGAGAATTTGAGCTTTGAGGTGAAGGCGGGAAGAGTTTTCGGGTTTTTAGGTCCGAACGGGGCGGGGAAGACGACGACGATTCGGATGATTGTCGGGATTACCGCGCCCGATGAAGGGAAAATCGAGCTTTTCGGGGAGAATTTTTCGGGCGATTTGCAGAATCGAATCGGTTATCTGCCGGAAGAGCGCGGGCTTTATAAAAAAATGAAGATTCTCGACCAGCTTCGTTATTTCGCGGCGCTCAAAAATGTGCCGCAGAAGGAAGCCGATAAAAGAATCGATTTCTGGCTCGAACGCATGAATCTGACCGAGTGGAAAAAGAAGAAAACGACCGACCTTTCCAAAGGAATGCAGCAGAAAGTCCAGTTTATCTCGACCGTTCTGCACAATCCGGACCTTCTGATTCTGGACGAGCCTTTTTCCGGTCTTGACCCGATAAACGTGGAGTTTATGATTGACGTTATTTCGGAATTTAAGTCGCAGGAGAAAACGATTATTTTCTCGACACACCTGATGGAAACCGCCGAAAGGCTTTGCAACGACATTCTTTTGATAAACAAATCCCGCAAAGTCGTCTCGGGAACTTTGCGCGAGGTAAAGGCTGGTTACGGCAAAAATCTGATTGCGCTGCGCGCCGCCGCCGGCGAAAATGTTCTGGAAGATAAAACGCTGGTGGCGAAAATAATCGAGCACGCCGACGAAAAGGAAATTCAATTAGCCGAAAACGCGGACGCGCAGGTTTTGCTGAAAAGATTGATTGAAAGCGGCGCGGTTATTACGAAATTCGAGCAAATCGAACCGAGTCTGAACGATATTTTTATTGAAAAGGTAACGGAGAATGTGTAGGGGCGAGGACAAGCCGTAGCCCCTACAAAATAAAACACGATTATAAATTAAGGGTCTATGGTAGTTAAGCTAAAATTGACATAAGCTAAACTACTGTAATGAACCAACTAAACCGTTATTATCGGCGTTCAAGGATTTCAGAGCACAAATTTCGACAAATTATCAAGTATTTTGCTCTGGATTTGACCGCTAATCGAACGGCTCAGTTAACCGGATTGACGCATAAAACAGTCAATCAAATCTATTTGAAAATTCGAGTTCGTCTGGCTCAAGATTGTCAGCGTCAATCACCTTTTGCAGGTGTGGTTGAAGTTGATGAATCTTATTTCGGCGCGCGTCGCGTGCGCGGCAAGCGCGGTCGCGGCGCATCGGGCAAAACGATTGTCTTCGGCATCTATAAACGTAATGGCAAAGTTTATACCGAGATTGTTCCCGATTGTGCCCGGCGGACGCTGCAAGCCATTATTCGCGGGCGTGTCAGCGTCGAATCGGTTATTCATTCCGATATGTGGCGCGGCTACAACGGATTGGTTGACGTCGGTTATCCGAAGCATTTCCGCGTCAATCACTCAGCAAACGAATTTTCAAATATTGATTCAAATATCAATGGCATCGAAAGTTTTTGGTCGTTCTCTAAAAGACGACTGCAAAAGTTCAATGGCGTTAGGAAGGAAACGTTCTTTTTGCATCTCAAAGAATGTGAATACAGATTCAATCACCGTAATGAAAATCTCTATTACACAATTCTTTCTTTGCTGAGAAAGTTTCCGTTATAATATTCTTAACTACCATAGAGCCTAAATTAATTTAGATGAGAAAATTTTTAGCGGTCGTCAAACACGAATACAAAAAGATTGTTTACAAATGGACGTTTTTAATCGGAACGCTGCTTTTTCCGCTGATTGCGGCTTGTTTCGCAATCGTTCCGGCAATCATTTTTTCAATCAAAGGCGAGGCGACGCGGATGGTCGTCGTTGACCAGAGCGGCAAAGTCGCGCCGCGTCTGAAGGCAAATCTTTCGCCCGAACGTCTTGCGGAAAGAGTTGAAAAAGCGGCGAAGAAATCGGCGACCGACATAAGCGCTTCGCAGGAAGAAAAGATGAAGCGCAGCGGGGAGATGCTCGGCGATTCGTTTGTTTTCACGGATTATGATGCGGGCGCAAAACCGCCTGAAGAAATCCGAAATGAACTAAACGGGAAAATTACCGCGGGTGAAATCGACGCTTATCTGATTATTCCAAAGAATTTCGAAGCGCCGGACGCGAAATACGAGTTTTTCTCGCGAAAGGCGGGAGATTTTATCGCCAACGACACTTTGAAAGACGCTTTGAACGAAGCCGTCCGCTCGCAGCGTCTGGCGGATGCGAATATCAGCGAAGCGAAACTGAAAGAGTTGAGCCGTGATGTCGAGTTTGCGGCGAAACAGGTTGACGAGAAGGGAAATCAGACTGACAGCGACGGAACTTTTTTCGCGTCGATGATTATCGGTTTGATGATTTACATAACGCTGGCGATTTACGGAAATGTGATTATGGGCGCGGTCGTCGAGGAGAAAGAGACGCGCATTATGGAGATTTTATTTTCTTCAGCCAAGCCGTTTGAGCTTTTGATGGGCAAGCTCGTCGGCGTCGGGCTTGCCGGTCTGACACAGTTGTCGATTTGGATAACTTCGGCGCTGATTCTTGTCGGCATCGGTCTGGCGCAAATGAGCGCCGCCGGTATGTCTTTTTCGATTCCGAACATCACGCCGCTGATGGTTATTTATTTTTTCGTCTTTTTCCTGCTCGGCTTTTTTATCTACGCTTCGATTTTTGCGCTTATCGGCTCGATGGTAACTTCGATGCAGGAAGGCGGGCAATTTGCCTTTCCGCCGATAATGATTCTGCTCATCGGGTTTTATTTCAGCTTCGCCGTCATCCGCGACCCGAACTCGACGCTTTCGTTCTGGGTTTCGATTGCGCCGTTTTTCGCGCCGATTACAATGCCTGTCCGAATCCTTGCGGAAACGCCGCCGTTCTGGCAGATTGGACTGGCAATCTTGGTAAACCTCGCCGCAATCGCCGCGCTCGTCTGGCTGGCATCGCGTGTCTATCGCGTCGGAATGCTGATGTACGGAAAACGCGCGACGATTCCCGAAGTCTGGAAATGGATAAGACAGAGCTGAAATAATTGATAATTGATAATTGATAATTGATAATTAGAAACAGTTCTTAATTATCAATTATCAATTATCAATTAGTAACGTGGCGGCAAAATTTGATTATTCTTTAGATTACAAAAATCTCAATCTTCGCAGGCATCCGGAACTTTATCGCGTCGGTAAGGGCGAACAGGGCGTTCTTATGGTTGAGCCGTATCGCACTGAAATCGTCGGTTTTTGGCGTTTCCGAACGCCGGAGATTGCGCGGGAATCCTCCGCAAAAATTTACGAAATGTTTTTGGAATATAAACGCCAAAAAGATTTTGTCGGGATGGATATGACAAGAAAATTTTTGCAAATGGGATGGACGCGCTCTTTGAGATATTTCAATCATCGTTCAGGAAAGAAATATATAGGACCTGTACCGAAAGATAAAAAAGGTCAGAGCGGGGCTTGGGGACGCAAGAAAGCTCCGCCGGACAGAAATTATGAAAAACTCGAATGTGCAAAAATTTTTAAGGAAAAATTAGATATGGTCAAATCAGACCCGGAATATATTCTTGCGGTCGAAGAACATCGAACTAAATATGAATATCCTACGACTATTGACTAGCTTTTGTCCATTGAATCGAAATTTAGACTAGTAAAAATAACCTATTGATAACATGCCTTACAACTCTTTACAAAATGACTCTTTTGTAATGTATTTTATTTTTGCTTAATAAATATCAAAATTTAGCCCATAACGATTAAAAACATATCTACTTGTGGAAACGGCAGGTAAATATAAAGCGATTCTCATTGCCGATTGCCGTAAAAATGTAAGCGTCTTTAATATAATCGTGTTGAATTAATCGCTAAAATGATTAAACTTCTGATTTAGATTTATGAATAATCTCAGCCGAATAAATCAAAGATGGGGGCGATATGGCGGAGCATTATTTAGCATCGCTTTAGTTACATTTTTTTTAGAGCCTTTTCACGCGGTAATCAATGCCGCCACCATCGCATTAACATTTTTACTGCTGATTTTATTTATTGCGACTTTTCTCGGTCGCAATCCGGCGTTGGTAGCATCAACTGCCGCAATGCTTTGTTTTAATTACTTTTTTCTTCCCCCGGTGCGAACATGGACGATTGCCGAGCCGCAAAACTTGCTTGCCTGGGCGGCTTTTATGATAACGGCTGTTACTGCCGGAGAACTTTCGGCTTATGCAAAACGCCGCGCCGAAGAAGCTGAAAGACAAAAAAGAGAAATTGAAAGACTCTACGACGAATTAAAAACCGCCTTTGCAAAAGCCAGCGAAGCCGAAGGTCTGCGGCAAAGCGAAAAGTTAAAATCGGCATTGCTCGACGCCGTGACGCACGACCTGCGAACGCCTCTGACTTCGATTAAAGTATTGGCGACGACCTTGCTGGACAGCGAAGGCGGGCATCGAACCATCGAACTCGACTCGGAAAGCAAATACGAATTTTTGGAAACTATTGTAACGGAAACCAACCGTTTGAATCAGTTTATCGAAGGAATGGTCGAGCTTGCCAAAATCGAAGCGGGTTCATTGGGCTTGCGGCGCGGTTGGGATGAGGTTCCTGAAATTATTGAAGCGGCTCTCGTGCGCGCTGAAAAATTACTGCAAAATCGGCATATTTTGCTTAAACTCGAAGAAAATTTGCCGCTCGTTCAAGTTGATTCAAAATCTTTGGCTGAAGTAGTTTATACTTTGCTGGATAACGCGGCGAAGTATTCGCCCGACGGCTCCAATATTGAAATCGTTGCGCACAATACCGGACAAGATACAATAGAAATTTCGGTCGCGGATGAAGGTGAAGGCGTTCCGGCTGAATGGCGCGAAAAGATTTTCGACAAATTTTTCCGCGTTGAAGAAACCGCGAAATCTGCCAAGAAACCGAAAGGTATGGGACTGGGTTTGGCGATTGCCAAAGGCATTATCGAAGCGCACGGCGGGAAAATTATGGTAACGGATAATACAAACGGGAAGGGCGCAAAATTCGTTTTAACCGTTCCGATTGGCGATGAATGAAACGCAGAAAATTTTAGTTGTTGACGATGAATCTCAAATTACGTGGGCTTTGAGGCGGACTTTATCGGCGCATCGTTATCAGGTGCGCACGGCGGCTGACGGCGAAAGCGCGCTTGAAACATTTCAAGACTTTCACCCCGATTTGGTTATCACAGACCTTTCGATGCCCGAAGTTAGCGGGATTGATTTGTGCCGCAATCTTCGGAAAATCTCACAAGTCCCGATAATTGTTTTATCCGTCAAAGGCGAGGAAAAAACAAAAGTTGAAGCACTCGACGCCGGCGCGGACGATTACATCACAAAGCCTTTCGGGATGGATGAACTGCTTGCACGTGTCCGGGCAAATTTGCGCCGCGTGCCGAGTGACAAAACAGAAGAAACGCTGTTGGAAGTCGGCGATTTTTCAATCAATCCGGCTATCCATCAGGTTCTTGTACGCGGCGAAGAAATTCATTTAACGCCGAAAGAATTTGAGCTGCTCGCATATTTGCTCAAAAATCACGGTAGAGTTTTAACTCATCGAACTTTGCTCGCCGCGATTTGGGGCGGAAACTTAACCGAACAAACAGAATATTTACGTGTTTTTCTCAGACATTTGCGAAAGAAAATCGAGCCGAATCCTTCCAAACCGCAATATATTCTGACCGAGCCGTGGGTCGGCTATCGCTTCAATCCATTCCCTTAAAATCTTTATGAACTTTTAATAAATCTTTTACCCGACTTTAATTTACCCGGTCGTATTCTTTTCTTAGTGAGCAAGGAAAGGAATATGACAAACTATTTCACCACTTCGGCAAGCGACACTTTGCCGAGAACCTTTATCAACAAAAAAGAAATTCCCGAAGGACGCTGGACAATCTGGCACGTCGGCGCAGGTATCGGTCTGCTCGGCGGAACTTTTGTTCTCGCCTGCGCCGTTTTTCTAACGATTTTTCAATATTTTTACGGCGAAGTTCCACACGGCGTTTGGCTGTATGCGGTCGTTTTGCCTTTATGGATTGTCGGCGCGCATTGTTTCGACAAAGTTGAAGAAATAGAGAAAACAGAGCGAATCGAGCATTGCCGTCAGCACGGAATGACGGACGAGGAATGCGCCGAACAGGAATTGCCGGACGAGCTTTAACTCAAAATAAAACAATGAAATCAATTATTCGAATTTTTATATTTTTACTTATTTTCTACGTGTTTGCGGCAAACGCTCAACAGACGGTTTTTAATGTCCCGACGGCTGACGTTTTGGACAAAGGCAAAGTTTATGTCGAACTCGACGCGAGTTTTAAGACAAGCAGCGACGACGCTTTGCGAAAGTTTTCATCTTTCGTTCCGCGCATTGTCGTCGGCGCGGGCGGCAACGTCGAAGTCGGTTTGAATTTAACGGGAAACATTCAGCCGGGCGCGGACACCACAACGCTTGTCCCGGCGGTGAAATGGCGTTTTTATCAAAACGAAAAGAAAGATTTGGCGCTTTTCGCCGGAAATAATTTTTATATTCCGATGCGAAATCGCGGTTACAAATTCGGAGCTTACACCTACGCGGCAGTTGCCAAAACGATTAACAAAACTCGCCTGACGGCAGGTGCATTCGTTTATTCAAAAAATGTCGTCGCGCCGAATGCGACTCGCGGCGGCGGGCAGTTTGCCGTCGAGCAAACCATAAATTCGAAGCTGACGATTGCGGCGGACTGGCTGACAGGCAAACACGCAAACGGCTATTTCACGCCCGGAATAATTTATAAACCAACGCCGAAAATAACGACTTATTTCAGCTATTCAATCGGCAATGCCGACGCTAATAAAGGAAATCATTTTTTCCTTTTCGAGATTGGCTACAACTTTTAGAAACCATCAATATGTGGGAATTAATTTTGCTTATTGCGCTTTTAATAGTGTTCTTTTCAGTAATCGGCTATTTATGTTTCAGACGAAAAAGCTGAATCGGCTGCGACACATCAGGGAGAGGTTTAAGAAATGTCGGATTTACTTTTTATCGCCATAATTATCGGCTTTTATCTTTTAGCTTTGGCTTATCTAAAGGCTTGTGAAGCCTTGCGGAAAGGGGCAACAAACGAATGAGTTGGGAAACTATTTTGGCTGTGATTTGCGCAATTTTATTGCTCGTTTATTTAACTTACGCGCTTCTGCGCCCGGAAAAATTTTAACAAAATGACTTCAAACGGAATTTTTCAAATTTTACTTTTTCTCTTCGTGCTGACGCTTTTGGCAAAGCCTATGGGAATTTATCTACTTAAGGTTTATAACGGCGAGAAAACGTTTCTTGATTTTATTTTCAAACCGGTTGAGCGATTCGTTTACGGCTTCACGCGAGTTGATGCGAGACGCGAAATGAACTGGAAACAATACGGCGCGGCAATGCTGATTTTCAGTCTTGTCTCGACGCTTGCGCTTTACGCAATGCAGCGTTTTCAAGGCGTTCTGCCGCTCAATCCGCAAGGGTTTGCCGGAACTTCGCCGGAGCTTTCTTTTAATACGGCGGTTTCGTTTGTAACAAACACAAACTGGCAATCTTATGCGGGCGAAACGACAATGAGCTATTTGACGCAGATGGCGGGACTCGCGGTGCAGAATTTCAAATCGGCGGCGGTCGGAATGGCTCTGGCAATAGTTTTTATTCGCGGCATCACGCGATTTGAAACCGATAAGCTCGGCAATTTTTGGGTGGATTTAACACGCGGAACGCTTTATGTTTTGCTTCCTATTTCATTTCTTGCCGCAATCTTTTTTATTTCACAAGGCGTCGTTCAGAATTTTAAGCCGTATGACACGGCGCAGTTGACCGAATCTTTCGTCGTTCGGGTTGATAAAAAAGACGCGGATGGAAACGTGATAAAGGACGCGAACGGCGAAAACGTAAAGGAAGACCAAACCATTTCGACGCAAACTATCGCGCAAGGCACAGTCGCTTCGCAGCTCGCGATTAAAATGCTCGGAACGAACGGCGGCGGATTTTTTAACGCAAACTCGGCGCATCCGTTTGAAAATCCGACACCGTTTTCAAATTTTATCCAGATGCTTTTGATTCTGATAATTCCGGCAGGTTTTACATACACGCTCGGTCGGATGGTGAAATCGCAGGGACACGGTTGGGCGGTTTATGCGGCGATGATGATTTTGCTGCTTGTCGGAATTTTCACGGCATATTGGGCGGAATCGAAAGGCAATCCGCTTTACCCACTAAGTGTCAATCAAACGGTTGTCGGCGGCAATTTTGAAGGCAAGGAAATCCGCTTCGGCGTTGCCAACTCCGCACTTTTTGCGGCTATAACGACAGGCGCATCGTGCGGCGCGGTTAATTCGATGCACGACAGTTTTACGCCGATTGGAGGGCTTGTGCCGCTGGTAAATATAATGCTCGGCGAAGTCATTTTCGGCGGTGTCGGCGCGGGAATGTATGGAATATTGGTTTTCGTCATTCTAACGGTTTTTATCGCCGGTTTGATGGTCGGCAGAACGCCGGAATATCTCGGTAAAAAAATCGAAGCCTACGACGTGCAGATGGCGATGCTTTACGCGCTGATTTTTCCGCTTATCATTTTGGCGTTAACGGCAATTTCCGCGCTCGCGCCGGATTTTGGTTTGACTTCGCTTAATAATCAGGGCGCGCACGGGCTTTCGGAAATTCTTTATGCTTTTACTTCCGCGACAGGTAATAACGGCTCGGCTTTTGCCGGATTAAACGCAAACACGCTTTGGTATAACACAACTTTGGGCGTGGCGATGCTCGTCGGCAGATTTTTGATGATTGTGCCGATGCTGGCGATTGCGGGAAATCTTGCGCGGAAGAAGCAAGCGCCGCCGTCTTTGGGAACTTTTCCGGTCAATACGGCACTTTTCACTGTTTTGCTGATTAGCGTGATTATCATTTTAGGCGCATTAACGTTTTTCCCCGTGCTGAGTTTATCGCCGATTCTGGAGCATTTCCAGATGGTTAACGGGCAGACATTTTGATTTTGGATTTTAGATTTTGGATTTTGGATTGGGTTTCAAAAATCAAAGGTCAAAGTTCAAAAATCAATTTAATAAAATGAAAAAAACAATTTCGATTTGGGATAAAAAAATTATTACGCAGGCTTTGATTGGTTCAATCAAAAAGCTCAATCCGCGAAAGATGCTGAAAAATCCGGTAATGTTCGTGGTTGAAACGGGCGCGACGTTTTTGACTTTGAAACTTTTGGTAAATATTTTTGCGCCGTCGGCTGAGTCAAATTTCGGTTTTGAGCTTCAAATCACGCTTTGGCTTTGGTTCACGGTTCTTTTTGCAAATTTCGCCGAAGCAATGGCGGAAGGACGAGGCAAAGCGCAAGCCGACACTTTGCGAAAAGCGAAAACGGAAACAAGCGCAAAGCGTTTGAAAGATGACGGGACAACAGAAATTGTCGGCGCAACCGAATTAAGAAAAGACGACGTTGTTTTTGTCGAAGCGGGCGAATTTATTCCCGGCGACGGCGAAGTCATCGAAGGCGTCGCCTCGGTTGATGAATCGGCGATTACGGGTGAATCTGCGCCGGTCATACGTGAGTCCGGCGGCGACCGTTCGGCTGTAACGGGCGGAACTCGCGTCTTGTCCGATTGGATAAAAATTCGTATTTCGTCAAATCCGGGCGAAAGCTTCATCGACCGGATGATTGCTTTGGTTGAAGGCGCGTCAAGACAGAAAACGCCTAATGAAATTGCTCTTAACATTTTGCTCGCAGGTTTGACCATTATCTTTTTGCTTGCGGTCGTAACGCTTCAGCCGTTTGCGATTTATTCAAACGCGGCGCAAACGGTTTTTGTTTTGATTTCGCTTCTCGTTTGTTTGATTCCGACGACAATCGGCGGCTTGCTTTCGGCAATCGGCATTGCCGGAATGGACAGATTAGTTCAGCACAATGTTCTGGCAATGAGCGGTCGCGCCGTCGAAGCGGCGGGCGATGTCAACACATTGCTTCTTGATAAGACGGGAACGATTACGCTCGGAAATCGTCAGGCAAGTGAATTTATCGCGCTCAAAGGTGTTTCCGCTGAAACTTTGGCTGATGCCGCGCAGCTTTCTTCACTGGCAGATGAAACGCCGGAAGGTCGCTCAATCGTTGTTCTCGCAAAAGAAAAATACGGGCTTCGAGGGCGCGAGATTCACGAACTCGCGACGAACGCCGAATTTATTTCGTTCACGGCGCAAACGCGGATGTCGGGCGTAAATCTCGATGGGCGCGAGATTCGCAAAGGCGCGGTCGATGCGATTGAAAAATACGTTTCAAACGGCAATGGTTTTCAATCTTCTGCCGAATTGCGCGAAGTCGTCGAACGAATTGCAAAAGCGGGCGGAACACCGCTTGTCGTCGCCGACAATCAAAAGCCGCTTGGCGTGATTTATCTGAAAGACATCGTTAAAGGCGGAATGCGCGAGCGTTTTAATCAGCTGCGGCAGATGGGCATTAAAACCGTGATGATTACGGGCGATAATCCTCTGACCGCCGCTTCGATTGCGAACGAAGCCGGGGTTGACGACTTCTTAGCCGAAGCGACGCCCGAAGACAAAATGGCTTTAATCAAACGCGAGCAGACGGAAGGAAAATTGGTTGCGATGACCGGCGACGGTACGAACGACGCGCCCGCGCTCGCGCAAGCAGATGTCGGCGTGGCGATGAACACCGGAACGCAAGCCGCAAAAGAAGCCGGAAATATGGTCGATTTGGACTCAGACCCGACGAAGTTGATTGAAGTCGTCGAAATCGGCAAACAGCTTTTGATGACGCGCGGCGCGTTGACGACATTCTCAATCGCTAATGACGTGGCGAAATATTTTGCAATTATTCCGGCAATGTTCGCGGCGACGTTTCCCGTATTGAACGCGCTCAATATTATGGCTTTGAAAACGCCTCAATCGGCGATTTTGTCGGCGGTTATTTTTAATGCTCTGGTTATTATCGCGCTGATTCCGTTAGCCCTGAGAGGCGTAAAATATCGTGCTCTGTCGGCGTCGGGTTTATTGCAGAGAAATTTACTGGTTTACGGTTTGGGCGGTCTTATCGCGCCTTTCGTCGGCATCAAGATTATTGATTTGATAATTACGGCTTTGGGGTTAGCTTAAAAAAAGTTCAAAGTTCAAAGTTTAACGTTCAAAGTCGAACGTTAAACTTTGAACTTTGAACCTTAAACTTTGAACTTTTTTATATGAAAGACTTAATAACATCGGCTTTAATGATTTTGGTTATGACAATCGCGCTCGGCGTTCTTTATCCGTTGGCGGTTTGGGGCGTTGGACAAGTGATTTTTCCGCATCAGGCAAACGGCTCTTTAATCGAAAAAGACGGCAAAATTATCGGCTCTGAGCTTATCGGTCAAACTTTTACTTCCGCCGGATATTTTCATTCGCGTCCGAGCGCGGCGGGAAATGGTTATGACGATGGTGCGTCGAGCGGTTCAAATTTAAGCCCAACGAGCGAAAAGCTAATAACCCGTGTAAAAACCGATGCCGAAATTTTGCAGGCAGAAAATCCTAATCTATCGATTCCGGCTGATTTGGTAACGACTTCCGCATCAGGACTTGACCCGCATATTTCGCCTGCTGCGGCTGAGTTTCAAATTCGGCGTGTAGCAAAGGAAAGAAACATAAACGAAAGCGATTTGCGGCAAATTGTCGCGCGTTTTACCAAAAGCAGGCAGTTCGGCGTTTTCGGCGAGCCGCGCGTAAATGTTTTGCTTTTGAATTTAGAGATTGATAAACAATTCCCTAAAAAGTAATTGGTATTATGTTCGTGGACACAGTAATAACCGAAACTCCAAATCGACAAGGCTTTCGCCCGTCGCCTGAATCTCTACTCAAAATGGTGCAGGAAACCGAACGGGCGAAACTGCGCGTTTATATCGGCGCTGCTGCCGGTGTCGGCAAAACATATCAAATGCTCGAAGACGCGCACGCTCTGCGAAAACAAGGCGTTGATGTTGTTATCGCCGTCGTCGAAACACACGGGCGAGCCGAAACTAAAGAATTAGTCAAAGATTTGGAAATCGTGCCGCTGAAAAAACAGGAATATCGCGGCGCGGTTTTCGAGGAAATGGATTTGGAAGCGGTTATCAAGCGCAAATCTGCCGTCGCTATTGTTGACGAACTTGCTCATACAAATATCGAAGGCGTGAAAAATCAAAAGCGTTACAAAGACGTTTTGGAATTATTAGAGAATGGAATTTCCGTCATCACGGCGATAAATATTCAGCACATCGAGTCGCTGAATGATGTCATCGCTCGAACGACAAACGTGCAGGTGCGCGAAACTGTTCCCGATTGTTTTTTCAAACGCGCCGACGAAATAATTGACGTTGACGTTTCGGTCGATACGCTCAGGACTCGCCTGCGACAAGGAAAAATTTACTCGGTCGAGAAAATCGAGCAATCGCTCAATAGTTTTTTTCGCAAAGGAAATCTCGCCACTTTGCGCGAGCTTGCGCTCAGACAAGTCGCACAATTTCAATCGGAACAAGACCACGAATATCGTGAGCGTGAAGGATTGGAACAAGCCGTAATTCCCGAAAAAGTAATGGTTTGTCTGGCTTCACGCGGCAGCGCCAAAAAACTTCTGCGAACCGGCGCGAGAATTGCCGGACGACTCGCAAGCGGCGATTGGGTCGCCGTTTATGTCGAAACTTCGGATGAAGAAGCCGGACGCATTAAGCCTGAAGCCTACGCGGCTTTGCAGGAAAATATCCGCTTTGCCGAAACTCTCGGCGCGAAAGTCGTTAAATTGAAATCCAATAATGTCGCCGACGCGCTTTTGAAATTTGCCCGCGAAAACGGAATTACCCACGTTATTTTCGGACAATCCGCGCGTTCCCGGTGGGAGATAATCTGGAAAGGTTCAATTATCAATCGTTTCCTGCGTGAGGTAAAAGATGCCGCTGTTCACGTTATTCCGCTTGAAAAAGAAAGTTAATAATTGATTAAAGTAGATTGAAAAATTCGTAAGAGGCTTAATTATCGATTATAAATAAAGCTTTAATACTCTCTCTGCTAAACTTTAATTTTTGATTGAGGAAAACAGCCATTCCTGGACACTACCACGACTGTTTTCTTTACTGATTTTTTCAGGTTACCTCCCAAATGGGGTTGTGCCAAAACTTCGCCCAAATGTCAGCTCGATATTTATCTGAGCCGTCGGGAAAAAGTATTTTGTTCCTGTTCTTTTCGTTTCGTCGCGTTAATATTAGGAGGCTTAAAAAGTCTCCTATACAAATAATCCCAAGGAGAAATATACAAATTATGGCGATACTAAGTTTTAACGGACGTGTAAATATTGCGGTGCGAATAGTTACGGAACAATACCCGGAAGCAAAACTGTATGAAGCGGACGGGACTGCATCAGGCGGTTTAACTACCGACCCGGCAAAGATTGACCAGCTAAGAGTGGTCTTTCAGAACGCTAACAACACAACCGTCATCATCACGGAAACCGGCTACGGCGAATTCGGCGAACCCGAGCTTATTCCGCATTTCTGGGTCGGAGACCTCGTTATCGAGTGGCCGGTCGAGATGGATTTGCCGAAGGCTAACGAGCTGAAAGAGCAAGCAGGATACACCGAGCCCTATTCAAACGTCACGCTGCGCAATCCACTCGGACCGACAAAGACCAATCCGTACTTTATTTTCGGCGTCAATCAAATGCAGCCGTATATCTTTGTCGATACGGTGACGGGCAAAGTAACTCAAGGAAGCTAAAACCGATTTTATCGGTGTTTCGTTCGACCTCACTTTTATCTTCCCAACTAAAAATGAGGAAGCCGGGGAGAATAAATCCGGGGCTTCCTCATTTTCGTGTTACCGGATAAAAAGCCTGACCCGAATATTCGAGAGCGGCTGCATAAACTATCGATTTTATATAGCTAATCTCATCTGCAAGACTTCCTATATAAATAAATGTGAAATTGAGAACCATTAATATTTAATTCGAATTTTTGTATTTCGCAATCGATTTCAAAAAAAGATTTGTTTTTTGAAATTACTGTGTTATATTCAACACTCTTTTAAAAAGTGACTTCTAGAACTAGTGTGTCACTGGCGAACTCGCGCTGTTTGTTTAACTAGTCAGATAGTTTTTGAGTACAGTTAAAGGACAGCTTTCCACAGTATGCCGTTAGTGTTTCCCTCGAAACTTTGTTAATCGGCTTACTTCATAATCCAAAGAACTTTAACAGGTAGGAAAAAATATGAAGAAAAAGCAAACCACAGACGAACCCGCGCAATTCGAATCAAAAAGCAAGAATCAACGCAGGCGCAATCCGAATCAAAAAACACGACTTGGTTCATCGCCTGCATTTAACGAAGGATACAGCAACTTACGGAAATATAAACCCGAAGTTGTGGGATGAAACGAGCATGGGGACTAATATTAAAAAAGTCTTTGATGATATTAAAGCCAGAAACAAACGCTTTAAGACATACAAGGAAAAATTCCGCGGAAAGAACGATTCTTATACTGATGAATCTTATTTTGTTTTAACGAAAAGGTCTGGAAGAAGAAGCCGGACAACCGACGACAGCGTGACCGATTACGCTAGAGCAATACCAACAACAGAAAAAAGAGCGTTTGCGGGAGAATTGGAAAGCGCCAGCTCAGAAAAAGGAACGATTGTACTGTAAATAATTATCATTCGATGCTTTAGCAAGCATTACAGTCCTCTCGCTGAATACATTATTGACCAAGAGAATAACGCCGCCTTTTTTCTTGGTGAATAATGTAATTACTTAAAACAAAGGAGAATATAAATTATGTTTACATCAGATAATTTTGAACAATCTCGGCAGGCTGTCATTGATTTGTTTGCTCGTTATGATAAAAACCGTGAACAGTTTAAAGAAAGTTTAGGGCATTATGACGCTATTGCGGAAGGTGACATAAAAGATTTGAGAAACGAAGTCGAAAAGTTGAAAGAAAATAAATATCTTTTAGCGATTGTCGGAGAATCAAAAGCCGGAAAATCTATGTTTATTAATGCATTATTAAAAAAACAAATTCTCCCGACCGGAGTTTTACAATGTACAAGCGGAATAATTGAAATAATTGATACGGCTAAACAAGAAAATGGAAAGAAAGTATATTTGAAAGTAAAATATGCTAATAATTCAAGTGAAATCAAAACAATTTACGAGCACGAATCGGAAACTGCGCCGATTCAGGAACATTTGCGCAAAAATGCTGCTCTTTCACCTGATTACCGAGACCTTCCCATTTTTTTACTTAATCAATGCCTAACTGAGGATAAACCCAATGAAATTACTGATGAATATGCAGAAAATCTCTTGAAAGGCATAAGACTCGATAGTATTGAGGATAATCCGCGCGAACGTTCAAAAGAAGAATTTCTTGAGTTAATGAAAAAATATTTACTGGAATACAAAGATCTTTCTAAGATTCCAATTGAAATCACTGTTGGCTATCCTTTAGGCTACAATTTTGCCCAGATGCGATTAGTGGATACTCCCGGTGTTAATGCTCGCGGTCGCGTTGAAGATATGACCATACAATATGTTAATGAGGCAAACGCCGCTATTTTTATTCATGTTCTGAAGAATATCGCCAGCACTTCTTTTAAGGAGTTTATGCAGACTGTTCCTGAAAAGGCTAAAGAAAATCTTTTTTTGTTCTTAACGCATAAATCTCAGTTGAAAGAAAAGGATGTTGAAGAGACTGTAAAAGAAGCCTATTTATTATTCTCTGAGATAAAACCGGAGAGGATTGTTGCGGTTGATAGTTTACTTAAGCAAGTCAGCAGTGAGTTGGAAGCAGGCGCTAGCGTAGCTCAAATACTGGAAAATGAAGACTATGATATTGCTATCTCAAGGTATGAAAGGAAATACAGGGATGATTTGGATAAACTAAAGAATGTCATTTCAGAAGCCTCAAATTTTAATATAATTGAAAATTTGTTACAAAAATTTTCTGAGCGAGCATTGGCAGGGCAACTAAGTTATGTGGCAAAACTTATAGAGAAGGGCTATAGGGATCAACACGAAACCTATCTTCAATCTATCAATCTGCTGCAAAACAAGATTACACAATCACCGGCAGAATTTGAAAAAGAAATTAATATGATTATTCAACTTCTTGAAAATTACCGCCAGAGTCTTAATGAATTTTCAAGAAAACAACGAAATAATTATACCGGAGTTAAAAGTGAAGTATTTAAAGAAGGTAGTTCAAAATTAAAAAATGAATTTACTCCACTTGTTTCAGTATCTACTACCGAACAAATGGCTCGAAAACATTTCACTGACTTTTATGATCGCTATAAAACGGAAATCTCTTACTATGCAGATCGGTTAAAAGAAGAATACGAAAAACAAATGGAAAGATTAAGTATTGAATATAACTCAAAATATGACATATCAATTCCTCAAATTAGCCTCGAAGATATTGCAAATAAAGCTTCAGAAAATGCTTACGATGAAATAATTATAAAAGGAGATAAAAAAGATAGAGCAAAAAAAGGCGCATTTGCCGGGGCTACTCTTGGAGCTGCGTCCGGGGCAGTATTCGGACCTTGGGGTGTATTATTAGGTGGGCTTGCGGGAGCCGCGGTAGGAGCGGCGAGTGAGTGGTTAGAGGGTCAGGGAGATACATCTGAAAAGCGTCATAATCCCGAAAAATATCTTAATTCGTATATCACAGAAGCAGTAATTCTAATAAGCGAAGTCTCCAATAAAATGACAGAGAATATAGGGAAATTATTTGAATTATACAATAAAGATTTTCTGGACAAATTAGGGGCGCGAATAGATGAGCGTCAAAGAGCATATGAAGAGTTAAAAAAGAAAAAAATGGAGACGGAAGAATTAATTGAAGAAATTGACTCTCTAAAAAGCAACAACGAAACAGTTGTAAACCAACTTATATTTACTGAAAAAGAGCTTAAAACTTTAAACTAAAATTAAAATTCAAAGGAGGTTAGATATGAATCAATTTGAATCTGCAAGAAAAAATATTACCGAAGATGTTAATGAAATATATTCAGCAATCTGGGAAGAAATCAAGCATAACTACTTCTCTACTTCCAATTCTGATTTAACATCTACCAGGATTGCTCTGATTGAAAATATTCCGAAACTCATGAAGAGTAGAAATTTGCTCTTATTAGATACAGTTTATAATTACGTTTCCGATGACGCGGTCAAAATGTTAGATAATTCGGATAGTAAAACGGTCAATAGCTTTTATGAAAATGATAGATATTGGGCAGAAAGTTTACGAAATGATTTTCAACAGTCATTAGATATAAGACAGCTATCTCTAACTAGTGACAATCGCACTATATACGCTGGTGGTTCAGGACTTGTCACTGGCGGTGTTACAGGCATTGTGGTGAAAGCTTTATGGGACACAGTTCCATTAGCTTTACTAGCATCTGTTGCTGCTGGTGCCATTACTTCCGCTGTCGTATATCAACGAACTTTTAGTATAGTAAAAAATCAGATTGAAGAGAATACTAAACAATATATTGAAAATTCAAAGGCAGCAACACTTCAAAATCTAATCAAATTGATTGATGGTTATCAAACTTATTTTAATAATTTTATAAAAGAGCAAATTAACCGTTAACTTACTTTCCTTTGATGTAACAATTACGACCGCGACGTTTACGCTTCCGACGAAGCGAGAATGCCGGCAGAGATGGGCGACCGTTGCTTACGGCTTGGCAGCGTCCTGTCTTGGAAATTTATGTGTCGCAAAAACGTCCCTTTTCTTTACTATTTTTTGAAGTTAAAAAACCAAAGCAGGCGTGTCCAAAAACTCTGTCCAAAAATCTCAAGCCCTTTATCTAGTTGGCTATAAGATTCATACTGAAAAAGTGTCCAATAACGAAGTTTACCGGCAGATGATGAAAGAACATAAAGAAAAATACGAGAATGTCGATTGAGATTGAGAAAAAATATCGTTTAAGCGATGAGCAAAGACAGTTTGTTTCAGAAGCTTTGGAAGAATGCGGCGCGGAATTTGTAGGCGAGGATTTTGAGGAAAATGTTCTTTATCGAGGCGGCTCTCTGGATGAAAAAAATGCTGTTCTGCGCATCAGAAAAATCGGTGCGAAAGCGATTTTAACTTATAAACAGCGCATTCAAAACGAATTCGACATCAAACAGCAAATCGAGCACGAAACTCCGGTTGAAAATCCGCAGGAGCTTGAAAAAATCGTCGAAAATCTCGGTTTTAAGAAAAAACTGATTTACGAAAAGCGTCGAAAAACGTGGCGTTTCAGAGAAGTTGAAATTGTTTTGGACGAATTGGCGTTCGGGCTTTTTATGGAAATCGAAGGCTCGATAACGGCGATTAGGGAAGCCGAAATGATTTTGGATATTGAAGATTTTGAAGTCGAGCATAAAACTTACCCGCGTCTGACGGCTGAATTCGGCAGGACAAACGGGGATTTAATCGAAGCGAGATTTGAATAAATTTCTTGTAAATCTGCAAGAAAATTGTCTAATATCATTCTAATTTCATAAAGGAGAAGTTTGGTTATGAAAAAACATATTTTCGGTTTCGCGCTTTTTAGTTTGATTTTTGTGTCGTTTGCCTTTGTTTTCGCATTTTTCAATTCATCGAAAATTAAAGACTTAAATATTGAAACTAAAGCCCGCAATTTTAATAACACCCAGAAATTACTTGTTTATAAAGTTCAAAGCGTTCAGTTTGACCTTGATTCGGGAAAATTGATTTCCAAAATTGAACTAATCTGGAATGGTGATTTTGAGCCGCCGGCTGAAATTTTTATGAATGCCGAAGTAAAAGGTTTTGACCAAAATAGAACCTTTAAATTTTTTGTTTTTGACCGGCTGAACGAGCCATTCAAAAACGGGAATAAAGTTGTCGCCACTGTTGAAACAACTGCAACAAGATACGATGGCGATGCGAAAGATAATTTATACGCTTCTTTTGGATTTTCAGATGAGAAGATGCCAAAGCAGACTGATTCTGAGCTTTCACCCGTTCTTTTCGTTCACGGAAAAAGCTCTATTATCAAAAAATAGCCCGCAAAAATTTTTCAAAATAAACTGCAAGTTTGGAATTTGACGCGCGTTCTTAGGCGCATAGGAGTTAGTCAAGTTTCAAGCTTGCAGTTTATTTTGGAGGAAATTTATGAAAGACGCGCAAATTTTTGGCGGAAAATATTTTGTTGTTTTGATTTTAGTTTCTTTAATTCTTTCGGGTTGTGCCGGCGAAACGGCTACGAACAATGCAACCGCGAATAAATCCTCGGCTGACTATTATACCCAAAACCAGCCTGTTTATAATACGAATTCATCGACAAACACGAGCGCCTTTTCGGCGAGTAAACAGACATTTGATGATGAAGTTACGAAAGGCGAACGTTACGCCGAGATTAATGAAAATCCGTTTCTCGAAGTTACGCGCGCGCCGCTTTCGACGTTTTCGATTGATGTTGATACGGCTTCTTACGCAAATGTCAGGCGTTATCTGAACGACGGAAATTTGCCGCCGAAAGATGCCGTAAGAATCGAGGAATTAATCAATTATTTTGAATACGATTACCCGCAACCGGTTGGAAACGTGCCGTTTTCGGTTAATACGGAGGTGGCGAGCTGCCCGTGGAATGCAAAGCACAAAATCGTGCAAATCGGGCTTCAGGGCAAAAAAGTTTCGCTCGACAATGTTCCGCCGTCGAACCTTGTGTTTTTGTTAGACGTTTCCGGCTCGATGGAATCGCCCGACAAACTGCCGCTTTTGAAAAACGCTTTGCGGATTCTGGTTAATCAATTATCGAGCAAAGACCGTGTTTCGATAGTGGTTTACGCGGGCGCGAGCGGGTTGGTTCTGCCTTCGACTTCCGCCGGAAATAAGGGCGAAATCATAAATGCAATCAATAATTTGAACGCGGGCGGCTCGACCAACGGCGGGCAGGGAATTAAGCTCGCTTACCGCATCGCGCAGGAGAATTTTATCGAGAACGGCAACAATCGCGTGATTTTGGCGACCGACGGCGATTTTAATGTCGGCGTTACGGGCGATGGAGAATTGACGAGCCTTATCGAACAAAAACGTCAGAGCGGAGTTTTTCTTTCGGTGCTCGGTTTCGGCAGCGGCAATCTCAATGATTCGATGATGGAAAAGCTTGCCGACAAAGGCAACGGAAATTATTCTTACATCGATTCGCAGGAAGAAGCGCGAAAAGCGCTCGGCGAGCAGGTAGCCGGAACGCTTTATACGATTGCGAAAGATGTGAAAATTCAGGTTGAATTTAACCCGGCTTTAGTTGCGGGTTATCGTCTTATCGGTTACGAAAATCGTCTGCTTGCCGACCGTGATTTTAACGACGATAAAAAAGATGCGGGCGAAATCGGCGCGGGACATTCGGTAACGGCTTTGTATGAAATCGTTCCCGCCGGGCAAAAGGTAGAAAACGACGGAATCGAATTGAAATATTCGAAATACGAATCGTCGGACACGCGTTTTAACGACGAATTGATGACCGTCAAGCTTCGTTATAAAGAGCCGAACGAAAATGAAAGCAAGCTTTTGACGACCGGTTTGCTCGATAGAAACAATTCGATTGAAAATGCTTCGGACAATCTGAAATTCGCCTCGTCGGTCGCGCAGTTCGGCTTGATTTTGCGCGATTCGCGCTACAAGGGAAGTGCGAGTTTTTCGAACACTCAGAATCTGGCAAACGCATCGCTCGGCAGCGATTTGAGAAATTATCGAAACGATTTTCTGAATCTTATCGACAAGGCGAGAGCGTTAAAAAATTGAAGTAATTAGCTAATTCACCGCAGAGACGCAGAGAAAACGCAGGATTACGCGGAGATTTTAGTCAGCGTTTCTCTGTAAAGATTCTGCGTATCTACGGTGAAATACTTTAAAAAACGAAACGGACGGATAATGCATGATTCCGTCCGTTTTTGGTCGTCGGGGTGATGAACAACTTTTCTAAAAATTAAATTTCGGTTTTCCGGTGCGCAAATATTCTCAGCATCTGGTTAATGACCAGATGCAGGAACATATATGCGACGATGGCGACGATAATCGGGAGCGCCAGCTTAAAACCGTCCTGCGAGAGTGTCGGGACAATTCCGGCAAACGGCGCGTAGAAAAATCCGGTCGCCGCTTTGATAAATTTGAAGAAGCCCGCATTTTCCCGCGCGGCAAAAAGTTCCAGTAGAAGTCGAATCGCCAGTAAACCGTAAATTATAAAAAAGACATAATCGACGATTTGCGAAACACGAGCCAAACCTCTGGCGCGCTCGACCTCGCGGTCGGTTTCGGCGACTTCGTTAATCGCCTTTTGCCGCATATTTCCGGCGATATTTTCAATTCGTTCGTGTTCGGAAACTGTCGCGCGATTTGCTCTTGCGGCAATTTCGGAATCGACTTTTGATTCGACGTTCGATTTTACCGCTTCGTAATTCGCCGCGCGCTGTGCTTCTTCGATTTCAAGTTTATTATCAACCATTGGCGTTTGCTTTCCCCTGCGTATCGTTTTTGGTTTCCTCGCGTCCCTGCGGCGTGTCTTCCGAAGCCGGGCTTCCGGCTATATCGCGTTTGTCCGCGTCGCTCCCTGTCTCGTCGCCGCGCCGACCTTCACGATAAATTTCATCTGTTTCTTTCAAACTCGCTTCATTTGAAATGTCTTCCAAATTCCAGCCCTGCGGATTACCTTCAATCTGGTCAATACTCAAGCCTTCGCGCTCATCCTGAAGCGGCGGCTGCATATCTTTTTCCTGCTGCATAAATCCCTCCTTGAAAATAAAACTTTCCCTTGATTTGAAGAAAAGGGCGGGCGAAATGCTCGCCCTTTCCAAGCCGTTTTAACGATTAATGCTCACGCTTGCAGGAGCCGACGAAGTGATGCTGAACTCTGTTCCGTTGTCGAGCTCGACATCATCGCGTCCCTGAAGAATAACCGTTCCCGCGCCCGCGCCCGCGCCGACTCCGGCGCCGATTGCCGCACCTTGTCCGCCGCCGGCGATTGCGCCGATTAACGCTCCGAGAGCAGCGCCGATTCCGGCACGCGTCGCGGTTTTCGTCGTTTGATTATTGTCGCGAACCGTTCCTTCATTATTAACCGTAACGGTTTCGCCGCTTGAGAGTTTTACCGCATCGACGATACCGGCGAAGCGATAAGTTTGACCGTTGCGAAGTCGAATCGTGTCGAATTCGAGCGAAACATTTGCTCTGCCCGAAACGCGACCCGAACGTTCGGCTTTCGCCACGCGTCCTTCGATAATCGCTCCGCTATACTGCGAAGGCGATGTAACTTCCATCTGGAAACGGTCGCCGTTCTGGCTCGTTTTGGTCGAAACGGGCGTCGTCAAAACAGCCGTCAGTTTTACATTATTCGGAACGCCGAATGTGTTATTCAGCGAGCCTGTAGTCGTGTTGTTGTTTATTTGACCGTTGCCAACCTGCGACCATTGCGCCGTCTGGCTGACTTTATCGTAAATGCTTGCAACCGTAACGGTTTGATTCTGATTTTCCAGGTAAACGCGGCGAATGACTTTTAACTGCCCGTTACTCATCGGCATAAAATTAACGTAAAAATCATTCATTCTCTCGCCTTCATAATTGAGCGAAACGCCGTCATAGTTGGTCGTCGCGGTAATTTTAACCGAACGTCCGTTATTGTTCGTTTCGGTTCGCGCCGTGCCGTCGGCATTAAATGAAATCTGCGGCGCGGTGCTTGAAGCAATCGTTACCTGCGAGCCGACTTTTTCAATCGCCAGCATATCGGGCGAAGTCAATCGTCTTTCGAGATTGGTTCGCGCTCTATCGCGTTGATTTGTCTGGTAGCCGGTCGTCGTCGAGCGGTCAACCACTTCGGCAACATTATCGCTCTGTTCAAGATTCAAACGGTAAGTTCCGTTCAGCATCTGGTCAAAACGCGTCGCCTGCTGATTCGTGCGATTCCAATTCCACGTAACGCTGTAGTAATTAGACAAAGTATCCAAATCGGTGCGGACGAGTCTCCACTGATTTTCAGTCGTCGCGCTCAAACGATAATCGCGCATAAACGAATCGATGTAATAAGCGCGGTTCAGAACTTCGTCAATATCGGCGGAAGTCGAACGGCGCGATTCGAAGTTTTGTTTCAGTTTATCGACCGAGCTTTCAAAATCGGTAACATAGGTGTTTAAGGCGACTTCGCTGCGCGTATTTTTTATGGCGCTGGTCTGAAAATCACGAGTGATTTGACGCTGGTAATTGTCCGTATTCATCGACAGACGCGACAGAAGACTTCTGACGTTTGTGTCGGAAACTTTATACGGATTCGAGCCGTAAGTCGGATTATTTGTATTGCCGACCGGCGGATTTGTCCAGTTCCAACTTACATCGTAATAGCTTGCGAGAGTGTTCAAATCGGTTTTTAACAAATTCCAATCTCTCTGCAAACCGCCAGAACGATTATTGTTTATATAACTGTCGATGTAAGAAGCGCGGGTTAAAACCTGTGATACGTCATTGGAAACCGACTGGCGCGAATCAAATTTTTGTTTCAGCATGTCCGTCGCAGCTTCAAAATCACTGATATATTGCGAAATATCGTCGGTTGTATTTGTCGTATTTCGTCTGTTGCCGCGTTCAGCCGAACGCTTAAATACGTCAGTCAGAGTTTCAATACGAACTAACAGCGTCTGTACCTGAGCGTCGGTAGCGCGATAAGCGCGCGTCGTCGGATTTGTCGTCATAACCGGATTTGTCCAGTTCCACGTAACGACGTAATAACGCGAAAGTGTGTTTAAATCGGTTTTCAAATAATTCCAGTTACTCTGAGCCGCTGCCGTCAGGCGGTTGTTCTGCATAAACTGGTTGATATAAGCTGCACGATTCAAAACGTCTTCAACGTTGCTGTCAACGGAGCGGCGCGAATCGAAGTTGCCTTTCAGCGTATCGGTCGCGGCTTCAAACTCCGAGATATAATTAATAATCATGTCTTCGCTGTCTGTGCCGTTCAGCGAACTATTATCGAGCGCCGTATTTACCGAACGCCTGAACGTGTCGGTTCTCGTTTCAATCCGGTTCAGAAGCATCTGCACCTGACTATCCGTAGCCGTGTATGGTCTGACTTGTGCCTGAGATAAGGTTGCAAAACTAAGTGTAAGAATTATAAAGGCAAAAAGCCTTAAAAAATGGTTTCTCATAATATTTCCTCCGTCATTTTTGATTTTCGCAAGATTCAGGAAGAGTAAAAATTCGCTTCTTGCACATCACTAACTAATATACAGTGGCAATAACCGTGCCAGCGCTTATGCTAATTCGCTTAACTAAGGTGTTATGGAAACTTAGAAGAGTTCAGGTATATAAAAAATTAAAAATACATACACTGAATGCGTAACGAATTCATACATAAAGTGAGTTTATGCTTTATTTACGGGAATTTTAACGGTGAAAACCGAGCCTTTTTCTTTTCCTTCGCTGTGAGCTTCGATTGAGCCGTTGTGAAGCTTGATAATATGTTCAGATATTGCCAGACCGAGACCCAAGCCGCCGTAATATCTCGTCGTTGAAGTATCGTCTTGTCGAAAGCGGTCGAAGATAAAGGGAAGAAAATCCTTGCTGATACCTTTGCCCGTGTCTTTTATCGTCATTTCTATATTTTCGTCATTTTCCGAAACATCAATCTGGACTTTTCCGCCCTGAGGCGTAAATTTGATGGCGTTTGACAATAAATTCATAATGACAATTTTGATTTTCTCGTAGTCGCCGACAATTTTCTGCCCGTTCAATTCATTATTTTTAACAAATAAAATTTCTTTGCCGTGAGCTTTCGGCTCCATTTCGTGAAACGAGCTTTCGAAAACGCCCGAAAACTCAAACTGTTTCGCTTCGATGTTTATTTTCCCCGAAATTATTTGTGAAAAATCGAGCAGCTCTTCGACCAGTTTGGTCTGCGAGCGCAGATTTTTCTCGATTTTTTGCAGCGCGAGACTTTTCGTATTCTCGGATAAATGCTCGGTTTTCAGTATTTTCGCCCAGCCGGCAATGGCGTTGAGCGGCGTTCGAAGCTCGTGCGAAACGACCGAGATGAATTCGTCTTTTGTCGCGTTTGCCTGTTCTGCCGTGAGTCTCGCTTTTTGTTCCTGTTCGAGAAGAACTTGTTTCTGCTTTTCAGTCTCATAAAGCTCGGCGGCGATTTTCTGGATTTTTAACCGCGAATAAGACTCGAAGTAGGTCAGCCCGAATATCAAAAAACTGAAAATAACGCCGACGAGAAAAATTACCGGAATAAAGCTTAAATTCGAAGGTTCGGCAGAGTTCGGCAGCGGAACGTATTCGATAATCCAGCGTCTGCCCGCAATATCCAAATCGTTCGTTGCAAAAAGCGACGCTTCCTTTTGCTTGTCGAAATTCTGCGGTTCGAGATAACTTGATTGCGCGAGCAGGTTTTCCGGTTTTGCCTCGTTGTCATAAATTCTTATCTCTATTGCCGAAACCGAAGTATCGTTATGAATAATTTTCAAAAAATCCGCAGCTCTGAAAGGGCTGTAAATATAGCCGACAAGATTTTTGCGTCGCTCCTGCTCGGTCATCGGAATCTTTCCGCCTTTGTAAATCGGCAGATACATCAGGAAACCGGCTTGTTTGTCCGATTCGTTTTCCTGAATCAGAACGACTTTTCCGGTCAGAGTTTCCATTCCCGAATCCCGCGCCCGCTCAAGCGCCTGCCGCCTGTTTTCCTCGGTGGACATATCGTAGCCGATAGCTTTCCGGTTTCTCCGGTCGAGCGGTTCGAGATAAATTATTGCCTGGCTTAAATCTCTTTGGCTTTCGGGAAATATCTGAAAATCGGGATAATTTTCAGATTTCATTTGATTTATTAAAGCCTCGCGCTCGCCCGGCAAAACGATTTTGCTGAAACCGATGCCCAAAACTCCGGCATAATTTTTTTCCAGTTCGAGACTTTCGACATAATTGGCAAATTTTTCACGGTTCAGGCTCTCGGTCGATTCGACGAATCCGCGCCCGCCTTTAAGTAAAGCAATATATAAGTTTAACCTGTTTTCGATGTCTGAATGAATGCGGTTGACCGAGTTGTTAAATCTGATATTGTCCTTGCTTACGGCGTTTTTGTAAAAAAGCAGGGTTACACCGAGTGTAAGGAGAATCGATATAGACAAAATCAAGTAAGGAAGCTTAACTAGTTTCTTATCAACATTCTCACCGGCAGCTATTTTTTTTATAAGTCCAGACACAACACACCTATTCCCTGCTCAAAAAACTTGCTGGGGGCGAAACCAAGTGATTTGAACAAATTCGAAAGCAATAATCATACCGCTATTGTTTAATTGAATTTAATCGGAATTTGTTCATTTCAAAGGCATTTCCAAGATTGCTCAAAAAATATAAAATAATAATTTGTATTGAAGTTTTACATAATCTGTCTCGAATCGTTGCAAATCACGACCGGGTTTTTAAGCGTGCCGGAACGAAATTATATTTCTAAAACCCGTATCTAAAGATTTTATAGTGTTTTTTTTATCTGGCATTTTTTTTGCTATAGAAACACCGGTAAAGTTTTTTTATAAGAATAGATTGGAGGGAAAAAATGTCAGAAGAAAATAGTACTGGAAACAATTTAATATGGGCGATTACGATGCTTATCGTCGTTGCGATTATTGCAGGCGCTCTGTTTTTCGCTTTTACAAAAAGCGGTCCGAAAACGCCGGATAAAATTGATGTCGATGTGAAAGTACCGGCTCGATAAATATAAGATTTATATGTTTTCGAAAA
>JBARIW010000033.1:0-52102 GCA_049799955.1 Pyrinomonadaceae bacterium | reverse complement strand
GTTTTCCAGGAGCGCGATGTTTGCGGCAAGCGTTTTGCCCGCGCTTCGCTCGGACATTTGCGAGAGCAGAAACGGCGTGATTTCCTTTCCGCGCACATTTTGCTTTTCAGCTAATTCGAGCGAATCGCGCAAAACTTTTTCGAGTTCTCCGATTTCGATTTCAAATTTCTTTGGTACGGGAACGGTTAAAAGAATTGCGCCTTCCATCTCAAATTCATCGCGCGCGCGCGCAATTTCTACAATTTCTTCTACCGTTTCTACTCTTTCATCGACTAAAAGACCGCTTTTTTGCGAATAAAACGCGGGCATTTCGTCGCACTTCCAGCCGAGAACGCAGATGCCGCGCGTTTCGAGCCATTCGCGCGTGGCGGGCAAATCAAGCACGATTTTCGCGCCGGAACAGACGACGATAATCGGCGTTCGCGCGAGCTCCGGCAAATCCGCCGAAACGTCCGCCGCGAATCCGCGATGAACGCCGCCGATTCCGCCTGTTGCGAAGACTTTGATTTTAGCTTTGTGAGCGATAAGTGAAGTCGTCGCTACGGTCGTCGCGCAGTTTAATTTTTTCCCGACGGCAATCGGCAAATCACGCCGCGAGATTTTTCGGATGTTTTTATCCGTCGCCAGTTGTTCGATTTGTTTTTCGTTTATTCCGACGTGAAATTCGCCGTCGAAAACGGCAATCGTCGCGGGAATCGCCCCATTTTTACGGACAATTTGTTCGAGCTTCAGCGCGGTTTCAATATTTTGCGGATACGGTAAACCATGTGCGATAACGGTCGATTCGAGCGCGACGACCGGCTTTTTATTTTTAATCGCGTCGGTGACTTCCGGGTTAAAAATCATTTGTCATTTGTCCTTTGTCCTTTGTCTTTTGCCGGTTGAAATTTAATTGAGTTCTTAAATTTTACTCAACTAACCAAGGACAAAGGACGAAGAACGAAAAGCTATTTAATCATCTTTCCGATGCGGTTAAGGCGTGGATTTGTCAGGCAGCCGAAGAAGCTTCCGCCGGACGCTTCACGGTCGCACGACCAGTAAACGAACATTGCGCGTCCGATGACAATATCGCGCGGGACAAATCCCCAGTAACGGCTGTCTTCGCTGTTATTTCGATTATCGCCCATCACAAAATACGAATCTTCGGGAACCTGCATTTTTTTGTTGGCAACACCGTAGTTCATATCGTCCGTAACCACCGAAACTTTACGTTTGACGGCTTCCATCGATTTTTCGTGATACATTACGTCGTAATTTTCGCCATCCTGTCGCGGCTCGACTTCGGTAGTCTGCGCCGCCGTTTCGATATACGGGTCGGGCGAAGAAAGGCGATGTTCGGGAAGAAGCTGCCCGTTAATATAAACCTGATTATCGCGAAATTCGACGGTTTCGCCCGGCAGACCGATAACTCTTTTTACGTAGTTGATTTGATACGGGACGATGCCGCGCATCTTATCTTTATTCGCATTTCCGTCTCTAAAGCCCGGATATTTAAAAACAATAATGTCGCCGCGCTCGATAGCGCGCTGCGGCAGAAAAGGCAAAGGTCTGCCGCCGGGCGCGAAGACGAATTTATTGACCAGCAGATAATCGCCGACCAGAATCGTGTTCTGCATCGAGCCGGTCGGGACGGTAACGGCTTGCAGGATAAAGGTCATTCCGAAAAGCGCCATAATCAGCGTTACGACAAACGATTCGAAATATTCACGCGCGACCGATTTCGGCGGACCGAGAGGCTTTTTTTCTTCTACAATTTCCTTTTCGTTTTTGCTCATAATTAAATTTTACATTCTAAATTCTGCGCCGTGCATTGTAAAGACGTAGAATTTTCGCGGCTTAGCCTTCAATTTCGGACGAAGCCTTTCTTTTCTCAGATGTTTTACGCATTTCGCCCTTAACTTGTTTCTTTTCCAGTTTTTTCAGCGCCGATTTTGCCGCCGCCATTTCAGCCGTTTTAATCGAAGTTCCTTTGCCGCGAACCTTTCCGTCTTCCCATTTCGCCTCAACCACAAAAGTTCGTTCGTGCGGCGGACCTTCGGTTTTTATCACGCTGTAAGCGGGCGCGGAAAACTTTTGCGACTGGAGCGTTTCCTGAAGCAGAGTTTTATAATCGAGCGACGTTTTCGGCGTGGCGAGTCGAAGCTCTTCGGTAAAGACGCGGTTGATAAAAGCGCGCGCGGAGATATATCCGCTGTCAAAGAAAATCGCGGCGATAACCGCTTCGAGCGTGTTTGCCAGAATCGCCTGACGATGTTTTCCGCCGGTTTTTTCTTCGCCGCGACCGACACGCAGAAAATCGCCCAAGCCGAGCTTTTTGGAGATTTTCGCCAGCGTCGTCGTGCTGACGAGATAATGCTTCATCAAGGTCAAATCGCCTTCGCTGGATTTCGGATTACGCAGATAAAGCTGTTCGGCGACCGCCAGCCCGAGCACCGAATCGCCGACGAATTCGAGCGACTCGTTCTGCAAATCCCGGATTTCCTCGTCTTCGCCGAACGGAAGCTTTTCGTATGCCCACGAACGATGCGTCACGGCGCGTTCGAGAAGCGCGATGTTCTGAAACGTGTAACCGAGGAGTTTTTCGAGACTTGCGAGATTCTGGCTCATAGTTGGCTAATTTTAAGTAGATTATGCCAAAAAAGAAAGTCGGACGCGAATTTTCATCGCGTCCGACTTTATATTTTTAGAGCTGCCTGAAGAAATTAGCCTTTCTTTTTGGTCGTCGCTTTGGTTTTGGTTGTCGTCTTACTGGTTGACGGCTTCGTCGTTGAAGTCGGTTTTACCGTCGTTGTCGGCTTCGTCGTATCCGTCGTCGGTTTTACCGTCGTATCGGTCGGTTTCGTCGTCGTGTTGGTCGGCGTTGTCGCCGGTTTTGTCGTCGTTGAAGTCGGTGTTGTGCTAGGAGTCGTCGTCGTTGACGATGTAGTTGACGTGGTCGTCGCCGGTGTTTCTTCCTTTACCGGCTCGACCGGTGTTGACGGGTCGGGCATCGGTTTACTCATCACGGTCGAAACATATGTGGGGATACCGTCTGTTTTATCAAAGCGGATTTTATACAAAGCCTGCAATTTGTCGGTAAGACTCTTTTTATAAGCCGCATCGGTGCTCGAAGCGGCAAGATTTGAAGCTCTCGCATACGCGTCGCTGCCGCGCTCGGCATAGCCTTTTATAAGCGCAAGCATCGCTAAAGTTTCATCATTATCTTTGTTTTCGTTAGCGGCGAGTTTTGCTTCACGCTCTTTATTCATTCTCAGAATTTCGTCGAGATACCACGCGCCGATTGCGCGATAAACATCCGGTTTGCTCTTAATCGGCGACTCAAATTTTGTCGCCTGATAAAAGTACGGAAGAGCATCCTTTGTCGATTTCTGGTTGTAATACATAATCGAGCCGACCATATAATTTAACCATCCGAGCGCGTTCTGCTTGGATTTTACCTGGTCAACTTTTCCCTGAGCGTCTTTAATTACCAGCGACTGGCTTAAAGCGCCCCAGTTGCCGGAGGTTTTTCCGGCTTCAATATCGCTAATCGCTTTTTTCGCGTAGCTGATTGCTTCGCCGTTGTATTTATCGACCGGCGGAGTTTTAATGGAATTTTCATAGCCAACGGAAGCAAGGACAATATCTATATCGAAAGCAAGGTCAGGCTTAATCGCCATAATTTCTTTGCCGCTCGAATACGCTTCGTCCGCGTTTAAGTTTTTCCCGTCTTTGATACTGGTGTTAAAACGCGTGTATAATCCGGTCGTTTTAACCCACTCTTTAAGTTCCGGCATTTTAGCTTTAATAAAATCGGCAACCGCTTTGGCATCCTCGCAGGCTCCGTATTTAGCAAGAAAATCTTCGCCGCCTTTGATGCCGGCGTTCGCTTTTTCAATCGACGGAGTTTTACTCGTCATTTCTTTTCTGCCGTCTCTGAATATTGTGTAATTTACCTGTTTGACTTCAAGCGCGTCGTCGCACGGGTTTTGAGCGAAAGTTGAGATAGCGGAAACAGCCATAAAAGCCGCCGCGACAAGTCCAAATACCGAAACTCTAAAAATGGTTTTCATTAAAATATTTCCTCCAAGCATACTGTCTATGTCAATGTCTTTTGCAAAATATGAAACTCAAAATGGTTTCAGCGTTTTGCGATAATTCAGATGTTAGATTACAAAGTGGGGTTTGCTGTCTTTTGAGCGAGAAGCTAACACCACAGTTAAATTTTCGCCGAACATACAGAAGCTAAATAATCACGCAGTTTCCGCACGTGTGTCAAGCAGAAATATCGTAAACATTGAACATTATTGAAAAAATCAGGCTCTTCGGAAATGCGCGACCGTTTATCTTTACAAACGCGTGTTTTGAAGAGCCTGATTTCGAATGATTATCGATTAATTCGTCTATTGTTTGGAAACGATTCGCGGTCGAATCAACGGATTATCGCTGCTGCGTTTTACCTCTATTATAACGGGCGCAAAAAGGTCAGCCGGTTTTGCCACGGTCTTTTCCGCTTTTTTCACGTTCGAAATCGCTGTTTTTTGTTCGGCAATGTTGTCCGCGCCGCCTTTTTTGCCTTTTCTGACGGTCGAATCGCTGTCGTCCGTGTCTTCGTCTTCCGCATCGTCCAAATTTGCGGATGTTTCGGCATTAACTTTTGACTGCGGTTTCAGGTCGGACGGAATTTTGGCAATCAGCTTTCCGCCTTTTTCGTCAAAACGCGCGCGCAGAGTTTGATAAATTTTTCCGGCAACCGCCGCCGCATATTTTCCGCGTTCGCCCTGTCCGCGTGTGATGACGATAACGGCGTATTTCGGATTTTCAATCGGCGCGACCGAAGCGAAAAGCCCGACCCAACTGCCGCCGCCGATGCACGAGCCGGTTTTGCCCGCGACATCGAGCGTCGAATCGACGCCGCGCCGCGCCGTTCCGTATTGAGCCGCGCCAATCATGCCGGGAATCACGCCGCGCAGATTTTTCTGCGGGAGATTTATCTCGCGGCGAAAATAGCCCTGAAAGCTCGCCCGCTCAAAATCGTTGCGCGGAATGCGTGGAACAATCACTTTTCCGCCGTTGGAAATTGCCGAAACCAAAACGGCGAGCTGCAACGGCGTAACTTCAAAATCGTCGCCGTGCGAATAAATCCGCGCGTTGTTGTTGCCGAAGGGCAGCTTTCCGCCGACTTCGTTTTCGGCGTTAATCCCGGTCGGCTGTCCGAGACCGAGCATCTGCGCGTAGGAAATCATCTTGTTTGAGCCGAGATTCGCGCCGACTCTCTGAAAATACGCGTTGTTTGAAAAAGCGAGCGCGTCGTCCAGATTCATTCCGAAATTGGATGAATTGATGTTTCCGCCCGCGCCGATGACGTTTTCGTTTATTCCGGCAATCGCGGTAACGAGCTTGATGGTCGAGCAGGGCTTAAAGCTGTGGCGAATCGCCCAATCCTGATTAATAATCGTCAGAACTTTTCCGGTCTGCGCTTCCAGAACGACTATCGTTCCGGCGCGATTTCCGAGCGCGTTTATCGCGGCGCGTCGAACCTCCAAATCTTCGCCGTCGGTGTTGTCGCCGGTAATATTATCGACCGTTACGGAACGAAGCGAGCGTTCATAAGAAGCTTTTTTAACCTGCACAGCGCGAATCGACGCATCTCGACGGCGTTTTGCGTCGAGCGCGGCTTGCTGGCGCGCTAACTGTTCGGCGCGATTTTTCTGCACGGCAATCTTCGCCTGTTTCGAAGATTTCCCGTCAATTTTTTGGGCTTGAGTTTTTGAATTTGTCTGAGCTGTTTTCTTTTGAGCGACGACGCTTTTCTTCTGCGCGTGAAGGCTTTGCGTTAAGAAAACAAAAGATAAAAGAAGGACAGTAAAAAGTTTGAAATGCAACTTTTCCGAAACAAACGACATCGGTTTTTAACCTCTTTCTTTGAAATTATTGGAGAGTTTCCCCGGGAAGAGCTAAATTGTTGATTTTATAAGTGAATCAAAAGAAACGGCTAAAGAATTTACTTCTAAGCTAAGAAAGACTATAACATAGTGGAAATTCAAGATTCAAGATTTAAGATTCAAAATCGAAATCCTGAATTTTGAATCTTAAATCTTGAATCATTAAACAATGAATTTCCTGAACACATTTCGCGGCAAGCTTCTTTTAATTCTGGCGTTTCTTTTGATTGTAACGCTCGGCGTTCAGCTTATTTTGAATATCCGCACCGAAACTCAAAACAAGAATACGCGCGAAATGCAGGAACAGGCGCTCGTTGCCGGAATCGCGCTCGGCGCAAACAGTTTGAGCTCGGGCGACCGTCTTCAGGAATTCGTCAAACGCCAGGGACAGCCGTTTTTCGACGAGAAATCGACCAAACGCATTCAGGAAATAATTATTATCGACCCCGACTTTCAGGTTTACGATTCTCTGAGCGGCAAATATCTGCCGGAGGAAGACGAGAAAAAAGAAACGAAATATTTTAATCTGAGCGAAGTGGAAAATCTCGCGCCGCTGATGGAAGGCAATCGGCTCGGCGAAGATTTGCAGAAATTTCCGAACGCGAACTTAAGCACGGACGAAGCCGACGGCGAAGCGCACGCCATCCCGATTGAAACAAATCAGGGACGCTACTACATAATGGTGATTCTCAAAACCGACCGCAGTAAAGCCGTCCTGCGCGCCGCACAGCCTTTGATTTACACGCTTCTCGTTCTTCTGCTTTCAACCGCCGTTACGTTTATTCTCGTCTGGCGTTTCACGCGCCCGATTGCGAATTTGTCGAGAGCGGCGCGGCAAATTGCGCTCGGCGATTTGGGCGTGCGCGTTTCGGACGCGAGCCGGACGGACGAAATCGGCGAGCTTGCCGCGCAGTTTAACGATATGACGGCGGAACTGGCGAAAACGCGCCAGCTCGAAGCGCAGCTTCAGGAAGCCGAAAAGTCTGCCGTCGTCGGCAGGCTCGGCTCGGCAATCGCGCATGAGATAAAAAATCCTTTGAATTATATAAATCTGACGCTCGACCACCTGCGCGCCAAATTTGCGCCCGAAGACGCGCAGAAAAAAGCGGATTTCGATAAGCTCACGTCGCAGTTAAAAGCGGAAGTCGCGCGCATCAACCAGCAAATCAACGATTTTCTGAGCTATTCGCGCCCGACCAAAGCTAACTTGCAGCCAACCGATGTGCGAAAGGTCGTCGAAGATTCTTTAAAACTCGTCGAGCCGCAAGCCGCCGAATGCGACATCAAAATCTCGCTCGTCGAACGCGAAAACGTGCCGCCGATTTTGGGCGACGCCGAATTTCTGCGCTCGGTTTTCAATAATCTTTTCATCAACGCGACACACGCGATGGAAGCGAAAGGCGGAAAATTGCTCGTAACAATCTCGCCCGACACCGATTTTGTTAAAATCGAAGTCGCCGACACGGGCGCGGGCATACCGGAAGAAAATTTAATAAAAATCTTCGAGCCGTATTTCTCGACAAAGGAAACGGGAACGGGCTTAGGACTGGCAATCGTCAAAAAAGTCGTCGATATTCACAACGGGACGATTGACGTTGAATCAAAGGAAACGGAAGGCACGAAATTTACGGTCAGATTGCCGAAAGCAGAAAATTAGCCACGAACAAACACGAACGGACACGAAAACAATTTAATCTTTCGTGAAATTTCGTGTTTGTTCGTGGCTAAACCTCTTTTGTGGCAAAATAAAATTATGGCTAGAAAATCAATTTTAGTGGTAGATGACGAGAAATCTCAGCGCGAGATTTTGGAGATGATTTTGTCGGGCGAAGGCTACGACGTTACAACGGCGAGTTCGGGCGAGGCGGCGATGAAATTTGTCGCCGACCGGCATTTCGACCTTGTTTTGACCGATTTGAAGATGACTGGGATGAGCGGTTTGGATTTACTGAAAGAGCTGACCGATTTTGATAAATCGATTATCGTCCTTTTATTAACGGCGCACGGAACGGTCGATTCAGCGGTTGACGCGCTTCGTCTCGGCGCGTTCGATTATCTGCAAAAGCCTTACGACCGCGAGAAATTGCTTGATACAATCTCGCGCGCGCTAAATAAACTTTCCAATCTCGACGCGGAAATCATCTCCGAATCGCCGGAAATGGACAAGGTAAAAAAACTTATCCTGAAAGTTGCGAAATCGAATTCGACGCTTCTTATCAGGGGCGAATCGGGAACGGGAAAAGAGCTGATTGCGCGGGCGATTCACAAAAATTCTCTGCGAACGGACGAAGTTTTTCAAGCCGTCAACTGCGCGGCGATAAACGAAAATCTTCTGGAATCGGAGCTTTTCGGACACGAAAAGGGAAGCTTCACGGGCGCGATAAACGAAAAGAAAGGCTTGTTTGAAATCGCCGATGGCGGAACGCTTTTTCTTGACGAAATCGGCGAGCTGGACATCGCGCTTCAGGCGAAAATTCTTCGCGCTTTGCAGGAAAAACAAATCCGGCGCGTCGGCGGAACGCGGGAGATGAACGTCGATGTCCGCGTCGTTGCCGCAACCAACCGCGATTTGCTGAAAATGACGCAGGACGGGCGATTTCGCGAAGATTTGTATTATCGTCTGAACGTTCTTTCAATCGAGCTGCCGGCGCTGCGCGAGCGCCGTACGGACGTTCCGGTTCTGATAAATTATTTTCTCGAAAAACACACGCGCGGCACAAATCGGAAAATCGCAATCGAACCCGCCGCCCGCAAATTGCTCGAAAATTACAGCTATCCGGGCAACATCCGCCAGCTTGAATCGGCAATCGAGCGTGCGATTCTGCTGTCTGAAAACAACACGATAACCGTCGAAGATTTGCCGCCCGAAATGGTGCGCGAAACCGCGCCCGCTTCCGCCGACGACCTTTTCAAGCTCCCGGCGGAAGGCGTAAATTTCGAAGATGTCGAGCGCAGCCTGATAATGCAGGCGATGGAGCGAACGGACAACAACATCACGAAATCGGCGAAACTGCTCGGTCTGACTTTTCGTACGCTGCAATATCGCCTCGAAAAATTCGGCATCAAGCGCGAGGAAGGCGAAGAAGAAGAATGACATTTAACATTTAACATTGAACATTTATCATTTACCAATTTCTTGAATGTTCAATGTTGAATGATAAATGATAAATGATAAATGTTATGGAATGGTTTTCGACATTATCTCTGGCGCTCGGCTCGGCTTGGACTTCGGGCATAAATCTTTATGCGACCGTAACGGTTCTCGGACTTTTACAGAAATTCGGCGCGACCGAGCTGCCCGGCGGTTTGAACGTGCTCGATAACTGGTGGATTATCGGCATTGCGGCGGCGTTTTATCTGGTCGAGTTTGTTGCCGACAAAATTCCTTATGTTGACAGCGTTTGGGACGTGATTCACACGTTTATACGCGTTCCGGCAGGCGCGATTGTCGCATACGCGGCGACGAGTCAGTCTGACGCGACCGTAACGACGATTGCGACTTTGCTCGGCGGCGGTTTCGCGCTTTCATCGCACGGGACGAAAGCGGCGTTGCGCGCCGGAGCAAATCTTTCGCCCGAGCCTGTTTCAAACTGGATTTTATCGATTGTCGAAGACATCGTCGCGTTTGTCGGAACGCTTCTGGCGGTTTTTGCGCCCGTTCTGATTGCGATTGTTCTGGGAATCTTTACTCTTTTATTCGTCTGGTTCGCGCCGAAGGTCTTTCGCGCTTTTCGCCGCATTTTCAGCGCGATTCGCGCATTTTTCGCGGGCGAAGGTTTTAAGGAAGCGGCGCGGAAAGCAGGCTGAACCAGAACAAAAATTGGAAATATAAATTCAAATAAAATCGGTTAAAATGAGTTGATTAAATTCCGAATTGAGGTGTATAGTTGTTTGTTCCAAAATCCTAAAAATCTACAAGGAGTCTGAACGATGGACGGAAAAAACACTTTCGGAATACTCGGGCTGATAATAACATTAATTCTTTCAATCGGAGGATATTATCTAGCTGAAAAAAATCCCTTTTTTTTAGTATTGATTCTGGCATCCGGGTTCGGAGCAGTTATATATATTGCCTACGAAATTGCAAAGAACCCGGAAAGAAAAGATTTACTTTCTTTGATATGTTTGGGCTTGATTCCATTTTGTCTGTGTGCATTAGTTTTGTACGCGCTGAGTAATAATTCAGGTCAAAATATATATTCATACGGAGATAAGTCTAAAATGGATAGAAACTATCAACAGGAAACTTCAAACGCGGAGAGAGCAATAAATGATTTTCATAAGTTTCTTAATGAAAGAAATTGCGAGGCGGCTTACGCTTTGTTTACCGCAAGATATAGAAATGTTAACAAGGCAAAACTCGGTACGGTGGATAAATTCACGGAATCCTGCCGGGATGTTTCGGATGCGGAAGTTATCAGAAGCGAGTCGCTCTCTCCAACCGATATTACAAGGCGCTTTCGCACACTTGTTTCCTGGAAGCAGAAAGGCAAGCCAATGCAGGAAGACACTATTTGGGGATTAGAGTATCAAGGCGGAAAGTGGCTGATTGATACTAAGTTGGAAGAGGTGAAATAAAAGTTTTTACTTTTATTTTTGAATTCTTACGTCTAAATTTCGTGAAACTGACATTCAAAATTTTATTGGCAGTTTCAGCAATAATCATTGTGGTTTTCGCGGGCGAAAATCTTTAAAGAAGCGGCGCAAGGCTTGATAGTTGGAAGCGTTCTTTTATCAAAATGAGGGAAATATGAAAATAATTAAATTTGCGGCGATGAGGAAATAAAAGACGAATAGCAAAGCAGGAAAATTTGTGCACGTTTGGCGGTGATTTGCGCAGAAATCACCGCTTTTTTATGAGCTAAAAACTTAAAAAATATTAAATTTCAATTTAGCCTGCCGAATCGGCGAAATTTTTATAGGTTTGCAGGGAAAACTGTGATAAGTTTCCGCATAAGTTCGAAAATATTGAGGAATTATTAAAAGAGAGTTGAAGTTATGAAAAAAATCGGCGTCTTTCTTTCGACATTCGTTATTTTAATTTTTGCGGTCGAAGCTGTTTTTTCACAATGCGGCGGAACTTATTTTAAGACAAATTATCGCGCCGTCAATAAAATATTCTACAACGGCGGAATTTTTGAGCTTATTGATTGGAACGGCGACGGCAAATCCGATTTTTGGAATCTTGTCCCGAATCCTAAAACTTCCAAAAAGGACATCTTAATTTATCCCGCCAAGCCCGACGGTTATTGGGATTGGGATAATCCGATTGTTTATAAGACTAATCTTCCGGCTTCCGTTACAACGTATAACACCTTTCTCAAAATAAAAGATTACGACGGCGACGGGAAATTGGATTTTTTCGCCGTTGACCGCATTCATAGAAATAACGGCAACGGAACTTTTACCGAACTCAATCCTATTTCGATTCCGCCCGGAAATTATCTGAGCGTGAACGACGGCGGCGGAGTTTTTGATGTCAACGGCGATAACCGGCTCGATTGGATAACGATTATGCAGACGGGACAGGCGGGAATTTATTCAATCGGCTATCATCTGGAAAATGCCGATGGTTCAAGCGGTTCGAGAGTCAATATTTTTACGACCAACGAGCTGAACGGCTCGACAAATGCGACGGGCGATTTTAACGGCGACGGAAAAATCGATTTTGCATACAGCAGAAGCGTGGGCAATACCTACAGAATCCTGCTGAATACGGGCGGCGGAAATTTCTCCGTCGGAAATCTGACGACCGGAGCGCATTCGAATCGTTTCAGATTCGTCAGAGATTTTAATAACGACGGCAGAGCGGATATTTTAGCCGACAACGCGGCAGGCAAGCTTATCATTTTATACGGTCAGGCGGACGGAACTTTTAACGAAATCGAAGCGTCAAACTATGGCGGCTGGGAATATACGCCCGCCGAAATCAACGGCGACAATAATCTGGATATTATCGAAGTTAAAGACACTTTCTACGCCGTTTACATAAATAACGGCGCGGGCGGCTTTACGCGCACGATTTACCAGAAAAGCCTGGGCGTTAACGCCTCCGCGAGCCAAATATTATTTGAAGATTTCAGCGGCGACGGCAAAGCCGATGTTTATAGTCTCGCTCACGCCGTTTACAACATTTTCGGCGAAGAAGTCATTATCGTAAAAGAACAAGTCTGCCGGAGCTTCGGAGAAACAAAGGCAGCGAATTTTGACAATAATCCGATGCCTGATTTAATAACGTGGAACTCGAACGCGGGCGATTGGCGCACGACCAATGCGACCAGTTTTAGTAACCTCATAATTAAGACCTTTCACTGGGGCGCGGGCTCATTCGGCGACGTTCCCGCGCCGGGCGATTTCGACGGCGACGGCAAAACCGATTACGCGGTTTACCGCGACAGCACCGGCACATGGTATATCAATCAAAGCGCGGACAATTCGTGGCTGGTGTTCAATTTTGGGCTTCCGGGCGACATTTCCGTTCCCTCGGATTATGACGGCGACAGTAAAACCGACATTGCCGTTTTTCGCCCTTCGGACGGCAACTGGCATCTCTGGTTTTCCGAAACGCAGCAGCATCACGTCATTCACTTCGGCGCGAGCGGCGATAAACCCGTCGCGGCAGATTACGACGGCGACGGCAAAACGGACGTTGCCGTTTTTCGACCGTCAGAAGGAAATTGGTATTACTTCAGGAGTTCAGACCAGAATTACAACGTGATTCACTGGGGAATCGACACGGATAAACCCGTTCCGGCTGATTATGACGGCGACGGACGCGCCGATTTAGCGGTTTTTCGCAGCGGCGATTGGTATATTCTGCGAAGTATGAACAATTCGTATAACGTTTTTCGTTGGGGCGTGAGCGGCGACGTTCCGATGGCTATGTATTTTAACGGCAACGTAAACACTGAAACGGCGACACCTTATGTATATCGCCCGTCAAACAATATCTGGTATAACTATGCCGACCCGAGCCAGGGAATAACTTTCGGCGGCAATTCGTTTGTTCCGATTTACTTTGGTTTGCCGAATAATTAGACTTTAAGTTTATGGAATTGGTTTTCAAGATTTTGGCGGTGGTTCTGGCTGGAACCGCCGCTTATTTTTTGTGGCAAAAAAATGCCGACGGCGCTTTTGTCTCGGCTGTTCTCGGCGCGGTTTCCTTTTTTTTGAGCGTTCGCTTTCAGATAAAAGAAAGATTGAAGCAGAGAGAAGAATTCACCACAGAGACACAGAGGCACGGAGATTCTGAAGAAGATTTGCCTGATGATAATAAAAATGAAACATAATAAAATGATTTTAGATTTCCGAACTCTGCGCCTCTGTGTCTCTGTGGTGAAATAAAATTTATGAAAATCGTTTTAGCCACCTTCGGCTCGCTCGGCGACCTTCACCCGATGCTTGCTCTCGGAATCGAGCTTCAATCGCGCGGGCACGAAATAACGGTTGCCGCAATGGATTTCTACCGCGAGCGAATCGAAAAAAACGGGTTCGGATTTCACTCGATGCGCCCGCATTTCGACATCGAAGACCGCGAGTTGGCGCGGCGTTTAATGCATCCGCGAAAAGGACCTGAGATTTTAATTAATGAAATTATTTTCCCGCAGCTTCGCGGAATGTTCGACGATTTGATGGCGGGAACGGAAGGCGCGGATTTGCTCGTAACGGGCGAAGTCGTTTACGTCGCCAAATCGATTGTCGAAAAAACCGGCGTAAAATGGATTTCGACGAGCCTCGCGCCGCTTTCGTTTTTCTCCTCCAGCGACCCGAACGTTTACCCGACCGCCGAATGGTATGAACATCTGCGCTTTTTACCGGCGGCGTTTCACGGCTCGCTTTTTAAACTTATGCGCCGCGTGATTGCCGGTTGGCTCGTGCCTTACAAATCGTTTCGCCGCGAGCTCGGTTTGGACGAAAATCACGACCCGATTTTTTTCGGGAAAAACTCCGATTTGCTGCATCTCGCGATGTTTTCGAAAGTTCTCGCCAAGCCGCAGCCCGACTGGCACAGACCGACGCTGCAAACCGGATTTTGTTTTTACGACGGGCAGAACGACGTGGGAAAAATGCCCGAAGGCTTGCAGGAATTTCTCGACGCGGGCGAGCCGCCGGTTGTTTTTACACTGGGCAGCGCGGCGGTCTGGGACGCGGGCGATTTTTTCGAAGAAAGCGCGAAAGCGGCAAAATTATTGGGTCGCCGCGCCGTTTTGATTTACGGAATGATGAACGAAGCGCCAAAAATAGTGGTGAGTGGTGAGTGGAGAGTGATGAGTGGAGGAAAATTTCAGTCAAATATTGCGGCGGTTGAATACGCGCCGTTCAGCCGTGTTTTTCCGCAAGCCGCCTGCGTCGTTCATCAAGCCGGTGCGGGAACGACCGCGCAGGCGCTTCGCGCCGGAGTTCCGCATCTGATTATGCCTTACGGGCACGACCAGTTTGACAACGCGGCGCGATGCGCGCGTCTCGGCGTTGCGCGAAGAATTTCGCGCGGCGGCTATACGGCGGAAAAAGCGGCGAAAGAGCTGCGCGGGCTTTTATCGGATTTGAGTTACAAAGCGAACGCCGTCGAAGCGAGCAAAATCGTTAAAGCCGAACACGGAACAACAGTCGCCTGCGACGCGATTGAGCAGATTCTTAATCGAAAATAACCTGCTGACAGCGTGAATTAAGTAGATGACATGATGAATTAAGTCGCTGACACAGTGAATTGAGTTGATTACACGATGAATTGACCTGCTGACACGATGAATTAATCGCCTGACACCGTGAATTGAGCGCCTGACACGCTGAATTAAGCAAATGACACGATGAATTGAGTGCCTGACACGGTGAATTAACCGTCTAACATGATGAATCGACCGTCTGACACGGTGAATTAAGTTGCCGGCATGGGATAATTTTTTAAGGCTTTGTGAATGTTTTGGCAATTTCTTTCAATCTAAGGTTAAAATAAATTTAATGAGCGGACTCGAAAATCTTTTAGAAAACAACAAGAAATGGGCGGAAGGCGTTAAGTGGTCTGACCCGCAATTTTTTCAGAAACTTTCGGAATTGCAGTCGCCGAAATATATGTGGCTCGGCTGTTCGGACAGCCGCATTACGCCCGCCGCGAGCACGGGCTTGCTTCCCGGCGAGCTTTTCGTGCATCGAAACATTGCCAACCTCGTCATTCACACCGATATGAATTGTCTTTCGGTGATGCAGTTTGCGGTCGAGGTTTTGAAAATCGAGCATATTATAATTTGCGGGCATTACGGCTGCGGCGGCGTCGAATCGGCGCTCAAAAACGTCAAGCTCGGTTTGATTGACAACTGGCTCAGGCATATTCAGGATGTGATGCGCGATTACGAAACCGAACTCGCAAAAATGGAAAATTTCGACGAGAAAATGGACAGATTATGCGAGATAAACGTCATCGAACAGGTGCTCAACGCCGGGCAGACGACCGTGATGCAGGATGCGTGGCTGAAAAATCAAAGCGTTTCGGTGCACGGCTGGATTTATCATTTGACGGATGGAATTCATCAGGATTTACAGGTTACAATCGACAGTTTGGAATCTTTGAACGATTTGCGGGCGCGGATGTTTGCGCTGCAAAAGAACGGCTGATTATGAAAATTTCTAAAAGATTGTTCGTTTTATTTTTGCTTTTAGCTTTTTGCGCTCCCATTTTCGCGCAGATGTCGCGCAAGCCTTCGCCTTCGAAACAGGGCAACGAAGGTTTGTCGAACAAGCCCGATTCGTCGAAGCGTTTTTTGAACAAGATAGCTTCGCAAGCCGATTTTGACGCGATGGCGCGCGTTTATAACGCCAAAACGCCGTTTGCGCTGCCGCACGCGATGTTCATCATCGACCGCCGCGATAAAAACAAGATTTATTACGTCAACTCGCAAAAATATCGCTTTCATCAGGATTTTGCCAACGCGCAGTATTTATTGCTGAAACGCGGCGAAGAATTTTTCCGCGACGTTTATGTCAACGACAAGCGCCGTCTTATCGTCGGCACGATTGCGTGGCAGATTCCGGTTCAGAAATTTACGTTTGAATTTTGGGAAGGCGACCTTATTTCCAAAGATTTAATCAAACAGACTTACGACATCATCAACAAATCTTTTTTCACCGAAGTCGCGTTTAAGCCGAACTCGATTCGGCACGAAGACGAATCGGCGGATTTGAATATCGCGAAAATTTCGGCGTCGGAAATTTCGGCAAATCAGGAATATCTCGCGCTCAACGCGGCAAAAGGCGTCGGGCGAATTCACGTTATCGACAAGCTCGACGACACGGTCGAAATCGGCTATAACGAGATTCTCGTTCTCAAAGAGCTGCCGCTCGATTTGCCGCCGGTCGCCGGAATTATCGTCTCGCAGTCTTCGTCGCCGCTTTCGCACGTCAATCTGCTGGCGAAAGGCTGGAACATTCCGAACGCGTATATCAAAAATGCCAACGAGCTTTTCCGCAAATACGACGGAAGCTGGTTCGAGCTGGAAACGACGCTGACCGATTACAAGATAAAACCCTGCGACACAAAGTGTCTGAATGACAGACCGGCGGTGAATCCGGTTTACGACAGAGACGATTTCAAATCTCCGATTTCGAATCTTGATGTTACGAAACTCGCGTTTATCGGCGAAATGCGAAAAAAAGACAGCATCGTTTATGGCTCGAAAGCGGCAAACTTAGGCGAAGTTATCCGCGCTAAAATGAAGGATTTCGACGTGCCGAACGGTTTCGGCATTCCGTTTGTTTATTACAAGCAGTTTTTTGAAGCAAACGGTTTTGACAAAATCGTCGAAGAACTCAGAGACGACAATGATTTCGTACACAATCCGTCGATTCGCAAGAAAAAACTCGAAGAACTGCGCGCAAAAATACAAAACGGCAAATTTGACGACGCGTTAAAAGCCGAAATCATCAAAAAATGGAAAGCCGGACTCGGCGGAAAGCCCGTCTATGTCCGAAGCTCTTCAAACGCCGAAGATTTGGGCAAATTCAGCGGCGCGGGGCTTTATTCGAGCGTCAACAACGTTACCGAAGAAGATAAAATCATCGAAGGCGTGAAAACCGTCTGGGCTTCCGTGTGGAATTACGCGGCTTACGAAGCCCGCGAGCGGAATTTTGTCGAACATTCGGAAACTTACATGGCGGTTTTGATTCAGGTCGGCGTCGTGATGGAAAACGGCGGCGTGATGATTACCAAAGACCCGTTCGACAAGGAAAACAAAAACGCCGTTTATATCAGCGCGACGTGGGGACATAACATCGCCGTAACGAATCCGGGCGAGGGCGAAAAGGAAGGCAAAAAAATACCGATTCCCGAACAGATTTTGTTCACTCCGAAATCGAATTCCGTTCAGGTTCTGACGCGTTCCGACCAGGAAACGATGTTTGTTACGGATGCGAGCGGCGGTCTGAAGATGGTCGCGTTTACAAATAAACGCCGCGTTTTGAGCGACGCGGTCGCGCGAAGCCTTGTTAAAGTCGCGGGCGAAATCAAACGAATTTTCGGCGGTGTCGAACAGGACATCGAATGGGGCATTCAGAACGGGCGCGTTTACGTCGTGCAGGCGCGCCCGTATATCGAGAAAAAGTAACGGGTAATAAGTAATCGATTCTGCTTATTAATTATTACAAATTACAAATTACGAATTACCAAATATGAAGAAGTTTACAGTTTTATTTTTTTCAATTCTAGTTTCCGCCGGTTGCGGCGCGGCGAGCCGGCAAGCAGTAAATGTCGCTCCGCAAAGCTCGAATAATTCGCTGACCGTTACGAGCCATTCGATTGATTCTCCGAATACGAATTCGACTGTCGTGCCGAAATCCGGGACGAAAACGAAATGGACGCAGAGCGGAAATCCGATTGATACAATCGAGTTTGACGCGGATATTGCCAAAGCGGAAAGGGATTTGAAAGCCAAACCGAAAGATGAAACGGCGAAAAAAGCGCTCGCCCAAGCCTACGTCAAACGCGGAGTCGCGCTGACCGAAGCCAGACAATACGCTTCGGCGCTCGGCGATTATCGCCGGACTTTGAAGCTCGACCCGAAGGACGAGGAAGCGAAAAACGGCATGAATCAAATCATCAGTATTTATGAAAGTCTGAACCGCGATTACCCGAAAGAAGGCGAAGAACCGCCGCCGCTGCCGTTTAACAGAAAAAATTAGAGGAGAATTATGCGAAAAAGCTTTTTGATTTTGTCGATTTTTGTTTTACTGGCGTTTGCGCCGAATGTTTTCGGTCAAAAATCGCAGCGCATTACATTCAGTCGCGGCGCGACCGAAAAGACGATAAGCGGAAAACTAAACGGCTTTAAGGATAAAAAAATTTACGTCATCAAAGTTCTCAAAGGTCAGACGCTGAACACCGAACAGATAAAAAGCGAATCGTCGGCGCGCTATATTTCCGTCGAGATTACAAGTCCTTCGGGCGAAGACGTTACCGATTCGGATGCTTCGTGCAACAATATGAAAGAAGTTAATCCGACCGAAGCGGGCGATTACGTAATTACCGTTTATGAGTGCAAAAAAGGCGACGAATTTCGCGGGAATTTCAAGCTGAAAGTTTCCGTAAAAACTCTTCCGCCGAATATCAAAGCTTTGACATGAATTTATCGTAAAGGCTTAGAGAAATATGAGAAAAATTATTTTCGGCGGCGCAAACAGTCTCGACAATTATTTTGCCCGCAAAGATAATTCTGTTGACTGGCTGATGTGGTCGGACGAAGCGCAGGCTTTGATGGCGGAGTTTTGGGACAGATTCGACACGATTTTGATGGGACGCAAAACCTACGAAGTCGCCGTGAGCCGGAGTCAGGGCGGCGAAAGCGACGGCGACACGGGCTTTAAAACATACGTTTTCTCGCGCACTCTGAAGGAAATCGCGGGCAAAAGCAGTGAGATTGTCTCGGAAAATGCGGTCGAATTTGTCCGCGATTTGAAAGCTCGGGACGGCAAAGATATTTGTCTGATGGGCGGCGGCAATCTGGCAAAGACGTTTTTCGAAGCCGGATTGATTGACGAAATCGGCTTTAACATTCATCCGGTTTTGCTCGGTTCGGGAATTCCGCTTTTTTACGAGATGAATCGCCAGGTTGATTTGGAATTAATCGAATGCAAACCTTTCAAAAACGGCTGCGTTTATGTTTTATACCGCGTGAAAACGTGATTTACTTTTGCACTTTGAGAATCCGAATCGGCGGAAATGTGTCGAGCAAAGAGGCAAAGGTAAGCTCGGTTTTTAAGCCTGCTTCCTTAAATGCTTTTTCGTAAAATTTGTTGTTTTTGAAATCGGACAAAATCGCCGTTCCGTTCGGTTTCAGAATTCGCGCAATTTCGCGGCACGCCTTTGCGCGTCCTTCTTTGGTGGGAATATTGTGCAGGCAGAGATTGCTCAGGACGACATCGAAGCTCGCGTCGGCGAAAGTCATCGCCTGCGCGTCTTCTTCCTTAATTTCTATTTTGTCCGAAACGCCTTCGATTTCGGCATTCTGCAAAGTGTTTTCGATTTTGTTTCCCGATAAATCCGCCGCGTTCCAGATGTCGATGCCATAAGATTTGCCCGTATTTAATTTTTTCGCCGCGCCAATCATCAAAAGTCCGCGTCCTGTTCCGACATCCAAAACCTGCTCGTCGCCGCGCCAGTTTATCATCGCCAGCATCCGGTCGCGGTGGCGATATTTGCCGAACTGCGCGTATAAAATCATCAGCAAAGCCGTAACGAGCAGCGAAATCGCCGGAGCTAAAAACGTAAATCTAAATTTGTGGAAAAACATTTTTTCGTCAGCGGTGAATCCAAGAATCGCGCACATAAGCAGAACAATTCCAATCAACGACAAATTTCTGATAACGGGCAAAGCGTCGATTCCGTAATTAGGCTTCATTATTTTTTCCTCGCAGCATAAATTTTATAAAAAGCGGCTCAAGAGCGAACAAAGCGAAGCACGACAAAGCTATAAAATAATTAAAATATCCAACTACGGTCGTAACAAGGAAGACGAAAATCGGGTACATAACTTCGAGCTTTACGCGTTCCGCGTCCAATTTTTCACTTGGCTCGTAAAGTTTATTTTCGGGATTGAGCGCGTATCGGAAAAGCAGAAAATTGAAAAACGCGCAGGCGAGATTGTTGAAACTGTAAACGACAAACGGCAAAACAATCGGATTTTCCCAGAAATGTTCGTAGTTTTTGGAAATAAAAGCCGTGCTGAACGGGAGAAAAATGACGGCGGCGAGCGAGAAAAAGTTCATCGTAATGAGCCGCGCGTTGTAATTCGTCAAAATCCCGAAAAGCTGGTGATGCCTGCGCCAATTCAACGAAATCAAGGCAAAACTGACCAGAACGGCAAGAAATTCCGGCATTAAATGCAGAAATTGGTGTGTCGCTTCCGCGCCGGTCGTTTCCGGTTTGAAAACGGGCGCGTGAATCTCGATAATCAAAAGCGTAATGGCGATGGCGAAAACCGCGTCGCTGAAAAAAGCGATGCGCTCGATTTGAAATTCGGTTTTGTCTGACATAAGTTTCAGGCTCTCAAAATCAAAATTTAGAAAAACGAAAAATTATAAATCCCCGGCAGTTGAAGAATAATTTAAGCTCATATTACTATCGAATCATTTTTTTATACGAGTTCGCTCGCAAAGATTTTCATCGACTGGTTAAATTAAATATAAATCGGATTACGCCGGAATAATAATCGAAGTTTCATTTGTGTATTTTGCGTTTGACTGGACAAATCCGCAAGCTAAAAATTAAACTAGCTATTTTGTAATAATCAATTTATTTTTAACATAACGGAGATTTAATTATTTTATGGCACTTTCGGCAAACGACATTAGAAAGGGAATGGTGATTTTATTTGAAGGAACGCCCGTAAAAGTGATGGAATTTCGGCATCACACGCCCGGCAACCTTCGCGCGATGGTGCAGACGCGTCTGAGAAATCTTTTGACGGGAAACTCGTTCGAGCATCGCTTTCGCTCGAACGACACGCTCGACCGTGTTACGCTCGAACAGCATCAGATGGAATATCTTTATTCCGACGGCTCGCATCATCATTTTATGAATTCGGAAAATTACGAGCAGGTTTCGCTGACCGAAGACGAACTGGGCGACGCGGCTCAGTGGCTGATGGCGGGCTTGAAAATCGAAGTCGAATTTTACGAAGGAACGCCGATTGGCGTGTCGCTTCCGGCTTCGATGGAACTGACCGTAACGGAAACCGAGCCGGTTATGAAAGGCGCGACCGCTTCGAATTCAAACAAGCCGGCGACGCTCGAAAACGGCGTAACTCTATACGTTCCGCCGTTTGTCGTCGTAGGCGAAAAGATTCGCGTCAACCCGACCGAATCGAAATATATGGAACGAGTAAAGTAAGTGATAAGTGATAGGTAATAGGTAATAGGTTTTTACTTTTCACCTATGACCTATTACTTATTACCTATTACCTATGTTTTTTTTTTACAGCTTTCTTTTCACCGTCGGCTTTATCGCCATGCTTCCGCTTTTTATTTTGCGGCGCGGGAAATATGCCGCCGGATTTTGGCAGAGACTCGGATTTTTGCCCGAATTCGAACAGGATGAAAGGAAAGTTTTGTGGCTTCACTGCGTTTCGGTCGGCGAGACAAACGCCGCCCTTCCGCTGGTTCAGGAATTAATCGAAAATTTCCCCGATTATCGGCTCGTCGTTTCCACAACTACGAAAACGGGACAAAATTTAGCGAAAGAAATATTCAAAAACAGCGCGGAACTCGTTTTTTATTTTCCCTTTGATTGGAAATTCAGCGTCAGGCGCGCTTTGCGGCGCATCAAGCCGGATGTTGTTTTGCTGATGGAAACCGAGATTTGGTTTAATTTTCTGCGGCAGGCGAACCGAAGCGGCGCGCGTGTTGCAATCGTCAACGGAAGACTTTCCGAAAAATCATTTAACCGTTTTAAATACATCGGAAAAACGATGCGCCGCGTTCTTCATTACATCGATTTGGCTCTGATGCAGGGACGCGCCGACGCGAAGCGTTTGATTGAGCTTGGAATCCGCGCAAGCAAAGTTAAAATTACCGGAAATGTAAAGTTTGACCAGAGCTTTTCCGATGTCAAGCTGACCGCCGAATTTCGTCAAAGATTTGCCGTTTCCGCAGCGTCGCCATTAATTATCGCGGCAAGCACGCACGCGCCGGAAGAATCTCTGATTTTGCAGGCTTTCAAAGACGTTTGGAAAAATTCGCAAGACGCGTTGCCGCGCCTGATGTTTGCGCCGCGTCATCCCGAACGTTTTGAAGAGGTTTCGGAGTTAATAAAAAAATCAGGCTTCGATTGGGTCAGGCGCTCGGAAGCCGAATCTTCCAGAGATAAAACGGCTGAAATTATCCTGCTCGATTCAATCGGAGAGCTTCGCGCGGCTTATCCGCTCGCTGAAATTGTCTTCGTCGGCGGCAGCCTGATTCCGCACGGCGGGCAGAGCGTTTTAGAGCCTGCGATTGCCAGAAACGCAATTGTTACGGGCTTTTACACGATGAATTTTGCCGACATCGTCAAAGAATTTTTGCAGCAGGAAGCGCTTATTCAACTGCCCGAATTAGAAGGAAAACAAATCTCGTCAAAACTAGCCGAAGTTTTTGGAGAGCTTTTGCAGGATAAAGAAAAGCGTCGAAAACTATCTGTCAATGCGCTCGGCGTGATGCAGAAAAATCGCGGCGCGAGCCAGAAAACGATTGAAAACTTAAAGCTGCTTTTGTCCGCTCCGAAAAATCAATGATTTTTGTTTTCTATCTATTCGCCGCCGTTCTCACTTTTATGAGCTGGAAATCTCTGCGCGGCGGCATCGATTATCTCAACTTTTTCAAAAAAGAACTTAGCCGCCCGAAATCCGAATTCACGCCTTTTGTCTCGATAATCGCGCCCTGTCGCGGGCTTGATGAAGATTTGGAAGAGAATTTGTCCGCGCTTTTCCGGCAGGATTTTCCGGCGTATGAAATTTTGTTTGTGGTTGACGATGAAAACGACGAAGCGGTTTCAGTAATTAGAAAATTGATTCACCGCAGAGACGCAGAGACGCAGAGAGAAGATTTAGAAAAAGATAAAGCGAATAATAAAATAATCCAAAAAAACTCTGTGTCTCTGCGTCTCTGTGGTGAAAATTCCGTTTCAGCAAAACTCATCATTGCGGGCAAAGCGACCGAAAGCGCGCAGAAGATTGAAAATTTGCGTGAATCCGTTTTGCACGTTTCCGACGAAAGTATGATTTTAGTTTTCGTCGATTCGGATGCGCGACCTTCGGAAAATTGGCTTCGGAGTTTAATCGCGCCTTTGCAGGACGCCGGTATAGGCGCGGCGAGCGCGTATCGTTGGTTTATTTCGAAAAATTTTAGTTTCGCTTCCGAGCTTCGCGCTGCCTGGAATGCTTCGATTGCTTCGGCTTTGGGAGAGAATTTGAAAAATAATTTTTGCTGGGGCGGCTCGACGGCAATCAGGCGCGAGACGTTTGAAAAACTCGGAATGCGCGAGCGTTGGCGCGGCGTTCTTTCCGACGATTTTGCGGTAACCAGAGCGATGAAAGAAGCCGGTTTATCGATTTATTTTGTGCCGCAGGCTTTTGTCGCGACGGTCGAAAACTGCACTTTCCGCGCGCTTCTGGAATTTACGACGCGGCAGATGAAAATCACGCGCGTCTATGCGCCGAATCTCTGGAAGCAGGCGTTTATCGGCTCATTTATTTTCAATTCGGTTTTCGTCGCCGGAATTTTTATTTTAGCTTTCGGCGCGATTAATGAGCTTTCATTTTGGTTTTCGCTGATTAGCTTAATTTTAATTTCCGTATTCAGCACCGGAAAAGCGTGGCTGAGACTAAATGCCGTCAAGCTTGTTCTGAAAGATTATGAAAGCGATTTGAAAAAACAGTTTTGGGCGCAGAACACGCTCTGGATTTTCACGCCCGCGCTGTTTTTTTATAATTCATTTCGCGCTTTGCTTTCGCGAAAAATCGTCTGGCGCGGAATCCGGTACAAATTGATTTCGCCGAATCAGACCGCTGTTATTTCAAAAGATGATTGACATAACTATAAATAAAAAAGCATCTTATTGTTATTTTTCAGCCTCAAATCAGTAAGATGTAGGTTATTATTAAATATCAAGGGTTATCAAGGAATTATGTCTAAGTTTTTTCCGCGCAAATATTTCGTTCTCCTTTTCTTTCTGCTATTTGCAGGGTTTTCTTCTTCTTTAATCCGGGCGCAGGACACGAAGCCGACGCCGCCGACCGCCGTTATTCCGACGGGTAAAGCTCCGATTATTATTATTCCCGGTCTGACCGGCTCGCAGCTCGTCAACAGCATAACCGGCGATGTCGTCTGGTTTAAGCCCGTTAGAGCGAAAGACGATGATTTGCGCCTGCCGATTTCGCCGAATCTGGCGCGAAACCGCGACAATTTAGTGCCGAAGGACATTATCAGGGAAGTTAAGCTTTTGAAGTTTCTTCCCGAAACCGAAATTTACGAAACGCTGATTACCGCAGTCGAAAAACACGGCTACACGGAAGGCAAATGGGATAATCCGACGATAAAAGGCTACGAGGATACTTTTTATGTATTTGCCTACGACTGGCGGCTCGACAATGTAGAAAATGCCCGTCTTTTGTTGAAAAAAATCGAAAATTTGAAGCGCGTCCTGAAGCGTCCGAATCTGAAATTTAACGTTGTCGCGCACTCGATGGGCGGCTTGATTGCGCGTTACGCGGCGATGTACGGCAACGCCGATTTGCCCGCAGGAAAACCGAAACCGACATGGGCGGGCGCGAAAAATTTCGGCAAAATTTTCCTCCTCGGAACGCCGAACGAAGGCTCGGTCGATGCGCTCGACGCTTTGCTCAACGGATTTTCATATATCGGCGGCGGGCTGAATCTGCCGTTTGTACAGAATCTTTCCAAGTTCGACCTTTTTACGATTCCGTCGATGTATCAGCTTCTGCCGCATAACGGTACGCTAAATGCTTATGACGAGAATCTAAAGCCGCTTGCGATTGATGTTTTCGACGAAAAAACGTGGGAAACGTATGACTGGAGCATCTGGAAAGACGACGATTTTGCCAAAAAATTCAGCCCGGCGGAACAGAAGGTCGCAAAAGCGTATTTTCTCGCCGCTCTGTCGCGCGCAAAACGTTTTCAGGAAGCTTTAGACGCGAATACAAGCGAGAAAATTGCCGTTCCGATGTATCTTATCGGCGCGGAATGCCGCGATACGCTGAACGGGTTTGTGGTTTACAAAGACGCGAAAAAGGAGCGTTGGAAAACGCTTTTCAAAGCCGATTCTTTCGAGCGCGCGAACGGTGAAAAAGTGCCTGCCGAAGAATTGAAAAAATTGCTCTACACAGTCGGCGACGGCGTTGTGCCGAAGCGCTCGCTGGCAGCCGAGACGCTTATGCAGATTAGCGGGAAAAAAGTTTTGCCGATTACTTCCGAAATTCTTTTCTGCGAAGGACATACAAAGCTCGTAACCAGTCCGGACGTGCAGGATAAACTTTTTACGCTGCTGATGAACGAAGCGGAAATTAAGGCGCAAAAATGAACGATTATGACGACGAAGCCGAAGATTTAGCCGAAGAAAAGGAATTTTTCCAGCCGCCGGCGGAAGCGGAAACGCCCGGCGAAACCGCGCGCAAAACAGGCTTGGCTTTGTCAGCGGGAATCACGCTTTTCGGCGCGGTCGTCGTGTGTATGGCTTTTGGTTATATCGCCGACAGATTTTTCAATTCCTCGCCGACAGGCTTAATTATCGGAATCGTTTTAGGCGCGTTAATCGGCTTTTATCAATTCTTTCGGCTGACTTCGCAAATTCTCAAAAAATAGGAAATTTACACCGCGGAGACGCGGAGACGCAGAGATTGGAAAACAAAAAGAGAAAAAACAAAGATGAAATAATTCTTTTTCTTTTTATCTTGTTTCACTCGGCATCTCCGCGTCTCTGCGGCGAAATCTTCAGTCTGATTTGAGAAAAATTGCACAAAATCCCGCTCTCGCTTTGAAATTTCCTTCAATCCTTTGTAAAATTTAAGTTTCGCAATGAGCGAAGTAACCGATAGTGATGCGGCACTACAAGAACCGCCGACACCGATTTCAAATCGCCGGATTATTTGGATGATGGCGATAGTCATTGTTTTAGGCACTCTGGCGAGCTTTATTTTTGTTTCCGGTCTTTTCGGAATCGGATATTTTATCGGCGGCATTTTATCGTTTGTCAATTATTTCTGGCTCAAGTCTTCCTTGAAGAAGATGTTTGTCGAAACGACGGAAGGCGAGCATAAGCCGCATTATTCAGCCGCCCGCTATATCACGCGTTATTTTACAATCGGCGCGGTTTTAGCATTGATTTTTCTGACGCATACTGTTCCGATTGCGGCGGTTATACTTGGAGTGGCGAGCTTTGCGTTTGCGATTATTATAGAAGCTTTTATACGTATATTTTCGTTTTTCTTTAGACGAGAGGGAATTTAAGACAATGTTTTTATTTGCAGAAGGCGGCGGACATCACGAGCCGATTTTAGTCGAATTTATCAATCATTACTTTGGCGAGCCGGTTCACCATTTTCAAACCGGCTACACCAGACCGATTTGGGACAAAATCTTTTCAAATTTCGGCACGAACGCCGAAGCGGTTTTCGGACCTTACACGGTCGAAAACGCGATTCCTTGGTACACGATTATGTTCGTGATTGCGTGTCTTTTGACGATTGCCGTCATCTGGATTTTCAAAGGAAAGCTTTCCGAAGACGACCCGACACACGGACAATTAACGCTCGAAGCCGGATTTCTGGCGCTGAAAGATATGATTGTCTCGATTGTCGGCGAAAACGGTTACAAATATTTTCCGGTCGTCGCGACGTTCGCCTGTTTGATTTTGATTTCAAATCTGATGGGACTTTTCCCTTTGTTTATGGCGCCGACGGCTTCGGTCAACATAACTTTCGCGCTCGGCATCACGTCGTTTGTTTATTACAACTACGTCGGAATTCGTGAAAACGGTCTGCTCGGGCATCTCGCGCACTTTGCCGGTCCGAAGCTGCCTTTGATTATGACGCTGATTATCACGCCTTTGATTTTCGGTATCGAATTAATCAGCAGCCTGATTCGCCCTTTGACGCTCGGCATACGACTTTTCGCCAATATGTTTGCCGACGAACAGGTCGCGCTGAATATTTCAAATCTCGCGCCGCCGTTCACACAGTTTTTAGTGCCGATAGCGCTTTTGCCGCTCGCCGTTTTCGTCGCGATGGTGCAGACGCTCGTATTTACGTTGCTTTCGATGATTTATCTCGGCGAAGTCTCGCACTCGTCGCACAGCGAGCACGCGGAAGACCACCCCGAAAGTCATGGCGAAGCGGTCGCGGCGCACGCGTGATGATTCAATATTTAAGATTTAAGATTCAAGATTTAAGATTGGTTTTGAATTTTGGATTTTGAATCTTGAATCTTAAATTCAAAAAGGTTTTTGAAGATTGAAAACAGAATAGATTTGAAAGCTTGCAATTCATAGAAGCTATGCCCGCACGCAACAGGAGCCTCGACTCCACGGAGTAGAAATCGAGCGCATACCGGAAGTGAGGCGAAATTATAAACCCCGCAGGTTTTTGGAAAGTTTTGTTTGAAGTCTTCTTAGTTTAGATAAAAAATAATTAGGAGATTAAAAAAAATGAATAAAGTAAAACACATATTTTTTGCGATTCTGGCAATGGCTTTATTGTCGATTTCGGCATTCGCGCAGGCAGCGCCGGACAATCAATCGACGGTTGACGCTTACACGGCAATCGGAACGGGCTTGGGCGTTCTCGGCTTCGGCTTGGCGGCAGGACTCGCCGGTATCGGTCAGGGCTTGGTCGGTTCGAAAGGCGCGGAAGGCGCGGCTCGCAATCCGGGCGCGGCGGGAACGGTTCAAACGCTTATGATTATTGCGCTGGCTCTTATCGAGTCGCTCGTTTTGTTTGCGCTGCTTATCGTTTTCCTGAAAATCAAATAGTCAAAAAACGATAAAACTTATTTGCGGACGCCGGGTCGAGAGGCTTGTCGTCCGCATTTTATTTTTCTACAACTCGGCGCAAGAAATTTGAATCGAATCCGTTATAAAGGCGTATAATAATCAGGGATTTAATACAAAATTTTTTAATAAAAAATGTCAGACCAATTTATCGGACAAACTTTAGCAAATAAATATCGAATCGACGCGTCGGTGCGCGAAAGCGGTTTGGGCAGAGTTTATCGCGGAACGCATCTTTTGATGGACAAACCCGTTACTGTCAAAATTCTCTCGCCCGCGCTCGCCGTTGACGAAAATATCGTCAAAAGATTTTCCAGCGAAGCGCGAACGGTTTCAAACATTTCGCACCCGAACATCTTGAACGTAACGGATTTCGGCGCGGACAAAAACAACGCGGTTTATATAATTTCCGAGGGCGTCGAAGGCGAAAATCTGAAAGAAGCTATTTTGAGAGAAGGCAAATTTCCGCTCGAACGCGCCGCAAACATTGCGCGCCAGATTGCCGCCGCGCTTTTCGCCGCGCATAAAAAAGATACTGTTCACGGGCATTTAAACAGCGAAAATATTCTGCTTGCAAATGCGGATGATGAATCGGAACTCGTTAAAGTTTTGGATTTCGGCTCGATTAAAAATGAAAACGAATTTGAAAACGAAAGTTCGATTAAGGATTTGGAATATCTTTCGCCCGAGCAAAACTCTTCCGTGAGCGAAGCGGATGAACGCTCGGACATTTACAGCCTCGGCGTGATTTTTTACGAGATGCTCGCGGGCGAAGCGCCTTTTACGGCGGAAAATCCGACCGCGCTGATGATGAAACAGGCAGAAGAGCCGCCCGCGCCGCTTTCCGCTTTTCGCGCCGATTTGCCCGCGACAGTCGAGCCGATTGTGCTTAAAGCGCTGGCGAAAAATCCCGAAATGCGCTATCAGACGGCGAACGAATTTGCCGACGATTTGTTGTTGGTTTCAAATCCGGGCGCAAAAGCGGCGACGGCTGCCGCAGCCGCTCCGAATAACATCTGGAAAACTATTTCAATCGTTCTAATCGGAATTTTCGCTCTGTCGGCGCTGATGATTTACGCGCTTTCTACCAAGCAGACCGACCCGAATACGATGCAACTCGACGCCAACGGTCAGCCCGTTCAGCCGATAAATCCGGCGACGGGAATGAACGAGCAGAATTTTGCGGCGAATATGATGCAGTATCCGATGGGAATGATGCCGAATTCGAATACGGCTGATATAACCAACGGCGCGCAGGTTTTGCCCGGCGGCGACGGTTATGACCCGTGGGCGCGCGGAGTTCAGCCGCCGTCGGGCGGTCCGCCGGTTCAGTATGTCTCGCCGGGCGGGCAGGTTTATACGATTGACCCGAATAATCCGAGCCAGTTTATGCCGCAGGATAATGGCGACGGCGTTATAATGGTTCCCGTTCCCGTGCCTTCAAATACGAATACAAACACGCAGATGTCGCCCACGCCAAAAGGCAAAACGACACCGACGCCTGCCAATGTGCAGACGACTGAAACGCCGAAACCAACTCCGCAGGCAACGCCCGATACGAAAACGACTCAGCCGAAAGCCGATAAAACTCCGGCAACCGACAAGCCGAAGACAACTAAGCCTTCGACGACCGATAAACAGGCGCAGAGCGATAAAAAACAGGACACTGAGTGATTTTGGATTTTAGATTTTGGACTTTGGATTGAAGACTGCGCTGATAATTTCGCGCAGTTTTTTTTCGTCGTCGAAAATCATTTTGCTTTCCGCCACGAAACACGGCAGATTAAACTGCAAATCTTTTAATTTGACGGCATCTTTCGCGGTTGTCAGCAGGATTTCCGCGCCGCTTTGTTTCGCCTTTCTTTCGAGATTTTCGATGTCTTTTTGTTTATAAAAATAATGGTCGGAAAATTTTTGAGTCGAAACTAAATTAAAATCTTCGCGTCTTAACTGCTCAAAAAAATTCTCCGCATTTCCGAGAGCGCAGAAAGCTAAAACTTTTTGTCTTCGGTCTCCGGTCTCCGGTCTCCGCGAGCCTTGCGCCTTTGCGGGAAATTCTTCCAGTTTTATCAAAGCAGAAATTTTATTCTCCGCAGTTAAAATCAGACAATCGGAATTATATTTTGAGATTTGAGATTTCAAATCGGAGAGATTTTTCGCCAAATTGGCGCGTGTAATCACAATCAAATCAGCGCGTTTCAGATTTTTCGCAGGCTCGCGCAAAAAGCGTCCGAACGGATTTGTCGCGTCAATTACAACAACATCCAAATCGCGTCTTGCCCGTCGATGCTGAAAAGCGTCGTCAAGCACAAAAGCCGTTACGCCGAATTTTTCCCGCGCCCAATTCGCCGCCGCGACGCGATTGCCGTCCGCCACGACAAGCGCTTTTCCCAAAAGCTTCTGCGCCAGCTCAAACGGCTCGTCGCCCGCAGTTTTTACGTCTTCTAAAATCGTTTCGCCGTCGGAAACCAGAGCTCTTTTTCGAGAATTTTCGCGCCCGTAACCGCGTGTTAGAATGCAGACTTTCTCGCCTTTTTCGGCTAAAACTTCGGCGACAAAAGCGACAAGCGGAGTTTTTCCCGTTCCGCCCGCGGTGATATTTCCGATGCTGACGACTGGCGCGCCGAGCGAGAAAGATTTGAACGCACCCTTTTCATAAAGCGCGTTGCGGAGATTTGCAATTTTGCCGTAAAGCCAAGCGAACATAAACGTGATACGTGATACGTGATACGTGATACGTGATACGTGATACGTAATACGCCTAAATCCAAAAACGTATTACGTATCACGTATCACCTCTTATTCGTCGTTTGAATCAATCTGTCGAGCTTATTCTGCGCCTGTCCGCTGTCGATGCTTTGTTCGGCGAGACGCGCGGCTTGCACCGGCGTTTTGGCGATGCCGCCGATAAGCAGCGCGGCGGCGGCGTTTAGAACTATCAGCGAGCGCGCTTCGTCGCGGCGACGGCTGGCTAAAACTTCGCGGATGATTTTCGCGCTTTGCTCGGCGCTCCCGGCTCGCAAATGTTCGATGCCGGCGCGCTGTAATTTAAAATCTTCGGGCGCGATTTTGAATGTTCTGAGCTTATCGCCGGAAACTTCGGCGACCATATTTTCGCCCGCTAAAGTTAATTCGTCCAACCCGTCCAAGCCGTGAACGACCCACGATTTTTCCGTTCCTAAAAGGGCAAGTGCCCGCGCCATCGGCTCGACCAGCGATTTGTGCCAGACGCCGACAAGCTGTTTCGGCGCGTTTGCCGGATTTGCCAGAACGCCGAGAAGATTCAGACAGCTTCGAATGCCGAGACTGCGGCGAACATCGCCGACACGTCTTAAGGAAGGATGAAATTTCGGCGCAAACATAAAACAGATGCCGACGCCGTTCAGACACGTTTGGGCAATTTCCGGCTCGCCTGAAACTTTTACGCCCAATTTTGCCAGAACGTCCGCGCTTCCGCTTTGGCTTGTTACGAAACGATTTGTGTGTTTTGCGACGGTTAAGCCTGCGCCGGCGGCGACAAAAACGGCGGCGGTCGAAACATTAAAAGTTTTCGCCGGACTCGAACCCGTTCCCGCTAAATCGATAAAATTTTTATTGCGCGAAATAATTTTCGTCGCCTGTTCGCGCATCACGCGAGCCATTCCCGCAAGCTCTTCAGCGGTTTCGCCTTTTGCGGTCAAAGCCGCGAGGCTTCCGGCAATCTGCGCCGGATTTGCGTTCAAATCGGTCAGCGCGCGAAAAAATTCAGCCGCGTCTTCGACGGATAAGTTTTCACCGCGAACCAGACGGACGAGAAACGGAAAAAGCGGCGTGTCCGCTTTGCTGTTCGTGGCGGACATCGGCGCGGCTGAGAGCCATTCGGTTTTCGACATAAACTTTATTATAAGGGAAAAGAAAAATTTACCACAGAGACACAGAGACACAGAGAGAATTAAAACAAGATTTACTGAATTAAAGTTGTCCGCGAAAATCTGCGGTTATTTTTCTTAAAAAAACTCTGTGTCTCTGTGGTGAGGACTTCTTAGAAACTCAGGAAGTTTTGCAGAAGTTTTTTTCCTTCGGTCGTCAGAATCGATTCGGGATGAAACTGCACGCCTTCGATTTTGTGCGTTTTGTGCCGCAGAGCCATTATCAAGCCGTCGGGCGAGGTGGCGGAAATTTCCAGCACATCGGGCAAGCTCGCGCGCTCGACAATCAGCGAGTGATAGCGTCCGGCGCGGAAACGATAATCCAATCCCGCAAAAATAGTTTTCCCGTCGTGGCAGATTTCGACCGGCTTTCCGTGAACGGGTTCGGGCGCGCGAACGACCTTGCCGCCGAAAATCTGACCGATTGCCTGATGCCCGAGACAAACGCCGAGAATCGGAACTCGTTCGGCAAATTTTTCCAAAACTTCGAGCGAAATTCCCGCGTCGTCCGGCGTTCCCGGTCCGGGCGAAATTAAAATCTTTTCGGGCTTTAATTCATTTTCGATTTCCGCAAGCGAAACTTCATCATTGCGAAAAACGCGCATCTCCGCTCCGAGCTCGCCAAGATATTGGACGAGATTGTATGTAAATGAATCGTAATTATCTATAACTAATAACATAAATTTAAGATTCAAGATTCAAGATTCAAGATTCAAGATTCAAGATTTAAGATTCAAGATTTAAGATTTAAGATTTTGTCTTTGAATTTTGAATTTTGAATCTTAAATCTTGAATCACCCGAAATCTTCCGCCATTTCAATCGCTTTGACGAGCGCGCGCGCTTTGTTTATCGTTTCTTCATACTCTTTTTCGGGAACGGAATCGGCGACGATGCCCGCGCCGGCTTGAATCGAAGCCGTGTCGTTCTGCATTTTTATCGTCCGAATCGCAATGCACGTGTCGAGATTTTCGGCGTAGTCGATATAGCCGATTGCGCCCGCGTAAACGCCTCGTTCGCTCGGCTCCAGTTCATTGATAATCTGCATCGCCTTGACTTTCGGCGCGCCGGAAACCGTTCCGGCGGGAAAACACGAAGCGAGCGCGTCGAAGCGGTCTAAATCGTCTTTTAATGTTGCTTTCAAGCTTGTTACAAGATGCTGAACGTGCGAATATTTTTCGATTTTCATCAGCTCGTCAATCTCGACCGAGCCGAATTCGGCGACGCGCCCGAGGTCGTTTCTGCCCAAATCGACAAGCATTATATGCTCGGCAATTTCTTTCATATCCGAGCGCAAATCTTCTCCTAAAATCCAATCGTCGGTTTCGGTCGCGCCGCGTTTTCTGGTTCCGGCAATCGGACGATACTCCAGATTTTTGCCGTAACAGCGGACGAGCATTTCGGGCGAAGCGCCGATAAGCGTCGATGCGCCCATTTTTATAAAAAACATATACGGCGAAGGGTTTGTCGTCCTGAGAGCGCGGTAAATATTAATCGGTTCGGCGGAAGTTTCGCGCTTGAATTTCTGCGAAAGCACGACCTGATAAGCGTCGCCCGCGAGAATTCTTTCCTTAATTGTTTCAACCGCTTTGAGAAAATTTTCCTTCGTCCGATTTGACGAAAACCGGTTCGGCTTTTTTTCTTTTGCAGCGGCGAAAGCGGGCAGGGAATTTTCCCTTAAAAGCTGTTCGATTTCTCCGGTTTCGGCAACTGCCCGCTCGTATAAAGCTTTTAATTTGTCCGTATCGCCCGCCGCTTCGTCCGTAAAAACAATCGAGACGATTTCGATTCGATGTTTAAGACGGTCGAAAATCAGAATCGTGCGGAAAAACATCCAGACCGCGTCTTCCGTCTCAAAAGTTTTGCCGTCGTCCAGCGTTTTTTCAAACCAGCGCGCCGCATCGTATGCGAGAAAACCGATTGTGCCGCCGCAAAGTGGCGGAAGATTCGTTCTGCGCGCCAGTTTGTTTTTGCCGAAATGCTCGCGCAAAAAATCGAATATTTTCTTTTCGGGCAAGGTTTTGCGTCCTTCGCCCGTTTCGATTGTCGTATGCGAATTGAACGAGGAGACGGTCATAAAAGGGTTTGCCGCGAGAAAAGAATATCGCGCGAGACGCTCGCCGCCTTCGATTGACTCGAACAAAAACGATTGCGTCGCTTCGGGAGAAATTTGCAGAAACGCGCTGACCGGCGTGTGCAAATCCGCCAATACGCTTCGGACAACCGGGACGACGTTGCCTTTTTGCGCTTCCGTTTTAAACTCGTCAAATGATTTCGGGCTTATTTCGAGCATCAAACAATAGATGGTAAATGAAAGTCCGAAAAAAGGAAAATGGCGCTGATTATAGGGACGGAGAATAGGTGAAACCGGTAAAAGTAATACGTGATACGCAATACGTAATACGGTAAACAAGAACGTATTACGTATTGCGTATCACGTATCACGCTTTCTTTATCCCTTTCACAGTGCAAATACATATTTACTAATCGTTCAATCCGCATTACTATTGACACTGATTATTTCTCGGAGGCTCGTTAAAAATAAATGTTTTTTCAAAAAGTATTCGCTTTTCTCCTGTGTTTTCTGCTCGTCGGGCAGAGTCTGGCGCAGAGTAAGCAGGCTGTCGAACTGAAAAAGTTTGAAATTTCCGCCGAATTAAAGGAAAAATCGATTGCTTTACTGAATAATCTGGCGCGCGACGCCGAACAGTTTTATCTGGCGGAAAATCGCGCCGGCGCGCGGATTCTGGTGGCAAATCTGCTCTGGGAACACGACGAGAAAAAAGCGCGGGCGATTTTTCAGGATGCAATTTCGGATGTGGGTCTGATGATTGGGGAAATTTCGTCCAAAATTGAGGAACAGCCGGACGAAATGTATCAAACGCTCAATCCGATTAAAATGCTGCGAACCGAGCTTTTAATGACTCTGGCGGCGCGCGACCCGAAATTTGCGCTCGAAGCTTTGCAGATGCTCGGCGGAAAAAATGCCGCAGGCGAAAATCTTTTCACCGAAGACCAGACCTTAGAGCTTGGAATCGCCGCGAAAATTGCCGAAAAAGACCCGAAACAAGCCTACGAGCTGGCAAAGAAAAATCTCGAAAACGGGCTGGAAAACGGCGTTTTCTCCGCGCTCGAAGATATTTATAAAAAAGACACCGACCTCGGCGTTCGATTGGCAAAAGACATTGTCGGCAAAATCAAGGAAAAAAAGATTTCCTCGCCCTACGATTACGTCGGAAACTCGATGTCTAATTCAAACAGACCGATGACAAATGCAGCCTCCGGCGCGATTAGCGAAGGCTCGACGGTTAATGTCTGGCAGGTTCAGATGTTTCTGGACGCGGTGAAACGTCTCAATCGTCTGGGCGTGAAAGACAAAAAAGCTCCGGTTTTAAGCGATAACGACATCAAGGAACTGGTCGAGATGCTGGTGCAGAAATATTTGAACCAGCCTTATCTCTCGCCGTATGAAGTCGCGCGAATAATGCCGGAAATTACCAAATATTTTCCCGCTTCGGCGCAGGCGATTCGGCGCAAATTGGCGAACGGCGGAATGGAATTGGAAAATCAGATGCGCGCGCAGTCGATTCAGGACGAAATTGCCGATAAAACGTCGGACGAGATTCTTCAGCTTGCCGAAAAGAAACCCGTCGAGGAAAGAGACGATTTTTATCGCCAAGCCGCCGAAAAAGCTTTTAATGACGGCGAAATCACCAAGGCAAAACAGCTTTACGGAAAGATAAAGAAGAAGCCCGAATACGATTATTTCGATGACCGAATCGAAGCCGAGCTTCCGCTCGCGCTGGCGAAAAGCGGCGATTTGCGCGCCACGCGCGAAATGCTCGCCAAGCTGAAAACGGTTGAAGAACGCATCGAGGTTTTAACGAATTTAGCGGTCAGCGTCGCCGCCAAAGGCGATAAAAAAACGGCTGCGACGCTGACGGAAGAAGCGCGCTCGATGTATTCGGGCAGGATGAAGCAGCGCAAAAATCTCGATTCGCTGCTTCAGCTTGGCTACGCCTATTCGACGGTTGAACCGGCGCAGAGCTTCGCGCTGATTGAAGCAAATCTGTCGTTTATCAACGACGTTATCGCCGCCGGAATTCTGCTCGACGAATTTAACGAAATGGGTTCGGTTAAATCCGACGAAGTGCGGCTCGAAGTCGTCCGCGCCGAATCTTACCGCAATTTAAAAAACGGCGTCGCGCTTATCAGAAATCTGGCGACGAGCGATTTTGAGCGCACAGCGAATCTGGTTGACAGATTTTCCCGACCGGAAGCGAGGTTTTTCACCCGCCTGCGCATCGCCGAAGCAATGCTCGACCCGGATGCCGAGCAAAACGAAAAGGAAAATCAATCGAAAAATAACGACCGCTATAACGATTATTAATCTGTATGAGAAATTATAAAATGCCCGCAAAATTACTTTTATTTTTTATATTGCTTTTATCGCCGGCACAAATCGCTTTGCCTCAAACCGTCAAAAACGATAAAAAAGACGAGGAGCTTAAAAAGGAAGCGGCGATATTCCTGCGCGAAACCGCCGTCGATGTCGGCAATCTGCGAACGCTCGAAAACCGAATCAGCTTTGCGTCGGAAATCGCGAGTCTGATGTGGTATCACGACGAAAAAGAAGCGCGGGCGATGTTTCAGACGGTCATCGTCGATTTTCGCCAGCTCCTTATTCAATCCGATGCGGAATTTACCGCTTCGCAGGCAAAATCTATTGAAGAAGCGTTCTACGAAAGCAGTTTGATTGAAGGCACTTCAAACTCGGAGTCGAAGCTGATGAGAAAGTTCAGAAAAGCAATCTCGGTTCGCCAGCAGATTGCGCTTTCCATCGCCGAGCACGACGCGCAGATGGCTTATGATTTTTTTACAAGCACCTCGCAAGCCGTTGCCAATGAAGAGCTTCGCAAGCAGTTTGAAGAAAGCGACAAATATTTTGAGTCAAGACTGATTTACGCGATTGCCGAATCGGACGTGGACAAAGCGCTCGAAGCCGCCCGCAAACAGCTTGCAAAAGGCGCGAGCTACGAGCTTATCAATCTGCTCAAGAAAATTTATGGAAAAGACGCCGAAAAAGGCGCGGCTTTCGGCGAGGAAATCGTCTCGAAAATAAAATCGGACGGCACGAAATCGATTAATTTATCTCTGCTGAGCATTTTGCTCGGCGAAGGCGCGACGAGTCTCGACAAATCAAAAGTAAAACCCGTCAAAAAACCGATGTTCAGCGAGCAGGCTCTGCGCGAAATTGCCGACCTTCTCGCGCAGGAAATTCTCAAAAGCGACAACGCCGATATATCGATAGGCTACGACATTACGCTTATCGAGAGATTTTCTCCGGCGCGCGCCGTTCTGATTCGGCAGAAACTCAAGACGACAAATACAAAAATGGAAGCGGTCATCACCGAGGGAATTGGCAACGGCGTAGGCGTAACCGAGCGTCCGCCGGTCGAAATCAGCAATGCCGAAAATCAGGAAGATTTATTAAAAGACGCCGATGAGCTTGCCGATAAAAATCTTTCCAAAGAACAAAGGGAAAAAATTACCAGTCAGGCGCGGCAGATAATTTCAAAAATTGAAAACCGCGAGCAGAAACTCTTTGCTCTGAGCGCTCTGGCGGCGCAGGTTTCCAAAATGGGCGACAAAGAAACTGCCGCCGCGATTATGAACGAAGCGCGGGCTTTGGTTAATCTCCAGCCGAAAAATTACAAGGATTATCTCGGCGTCTGGATACTCGCCAGCGGTTACGCGCAGTCTGACGCGGACAAGGCGTTTCCGATTCTGGACGACACTATCGGGCGACTCAACGAAACCATTTCGGCTTTTATCAAGGTCGGCGAATTTATCGATGTAAACGAAGAAATTATTGAAGGCGAAGAAGTTCAGGTCGGCGGCTTCGGCGGCGAATTGACACGCGGACTGCTCGGCGAGCTCGGCGCGGCGAACTCGACGCTTAAAAGTCTGGCAATCGCGGATTTCGCCAAAACAAAAGCTTTGACAAACAGATTCGACCGTACGGAAGTTCGCATTCTGGCAAAAATGATGGTCTTACGCGCCGTTCTCGGCGACAAGGAAAAAGTGAACAGTGAATAGTGAACAGTGAACAGTGAAAAATTTCTTCTTCACTGTTCACTTTTCGTTATTCACTATCCCAAACTCGTTCCCAGAAGCCAATGTCCGCCGTCAACGACGAGCGTTACGCCGTTGATGTAATTTGCCGCGTCGGAACAGAGGAAAATCGCCGCGTTTTCGATGTCTTTAATGCGTCCGAATCTTTGCAGGGGAATTTTCTTTTGCAGTTTTTCCTTCAAAAAATCCGGCAAAAGACGCTTCATTCCTTCGGTGTCTTCAATCGGTCCGGGCGCGATTCCGTTGACGCGAATGCCGTGTCTGCCCCATTCGACCGCCAGATTGCGCGTAATCGCATCGACACCGGCTTTCGCCGCCGAAACGTGAATCTGCATCGGCGTCGCCAGATAATGCAGCGTCGCGCTGATATTTAAAATCTGCCCGCCCGATTTTTTCAGTTCCTCAAAAGCGGCGCGGCAGACGTTAAAAGTTCCTTTCGTATCGATGTCCAGAACCGTTCCAAAACCGTTCGGCGAAAGCTCTTTTGCCTCGCACAAAAAATTTCCCGCCGCGCCGTTGACGACAATATCGATTTTGCCGAATTTTTCGACCACTTGGACAATCGCGCTCTCGACCGCTTCAAAATCGCGCACGTCAGCCGCGACGGCAAAACATGTCCCGCCGTTTTGCTCGATTAAATCCTTCATCGGCTGGAGATTTTCAAGTTTGCGCGATGTAATCGCAACGCGCGCGCCCGATTCAGCCAGAGCGCGAGCCACGCCGCCCGTGATTCCCGTTCCGCCGCCTGTTACAAACGCAACTTTACCCTGTAAAATATTATCTGCAAAAATTTTATCCATAATGAGCAAAAATTTTATCACAGAGACACAGAGACACAGAGATTTAAAAAAAGAATTAGCCGCAAAAACGCCCAAAATTCACAAAAGGAAAAGCATTTTTGTATCTTTTGCGCTTTTTTGCGGCTATTTTTCTCTGTGTCTCTGTGCCTCTGTGGTGAATCTTGCCTGTAAATCTCAGCCGACCGATTTGCGAACGCTCGCGCCTGCTGAAACGCTCGTTTATCTCGAAGCCGGAGATTTGTCGAAAACGCTCAACGCTTTAACCGAAAATAAGACTTTTCAAGAAGCGGCAAAGACAAAACCGGATTTTTCCACGCTCGAAAACGTCCAGTTTGCCGTTGCCGTTACGGGATTTGAAGCTTCGGAAAAACAGGTTACGACGGAAAATTCCGTTTTGAATTTCAAGCCGCATTTTGTCGCCATTGCCGACACTCACGCATGGGGCTGGCAGGCGATTTCGCTCACAGAAAATCAGATAAACAGTTTTGTCAGAAATACTTACGGCGACGAGACAATTTTGGAAAAAAGCGATAAAGACGGGGGACTTTGGTTTGCGTGGACGGCAAAAGACGAAAGTAGAGTCTTCGCTTTTGTCCGTGAAAGCCGAATTTACTTCGGCAACGACGCTTCGGCAATCGAAAAATGTCTCGCGGTAAAACGCGGCGAAGCCGACAGTTTATTGAAAAACGAATCTTTAAGCCGCGCTTACGGAGCAAACTCCGAAAACAACCTCGCTTTCGGCTACATTTCGCCCGAAGGCATCGCGCAAATCTCAAATTTCGCGGGCATTTCCGTCGCGTCTCAAAGCTCGGAAGAAGCCGAAGGACAAAGCTTTATCGCGCGGGTTCTGCCGCAGATTCTGCGCGGCGCGGCGCGCGAAATCGTCTGGACGGCGCGGAAATCCGAAACGAAAGTCGAAGATAAAATTTCAATTTCTTTGAATACGGAAGCAGCTTCCGTATTCAAGGAAACTCTGGCAAGCGCGCCGGAAAACCGTTCAAATTCGGCGGAATTTCTGCCTTCAAACGCACTTTCGGTTACGCGCTACAACTTGAAAAATCCTTTAATCGCGTGGCGAAGTCTGCTTTTGATTTCGGCAAAAAACACCGATTCGATGAGCGGAAATCTTATAATCCAATTTTCTAAAACGCTGCTCGCGTCTTACGGCATCGATGACGCGGAAGCTTTCCTGAGCGCGATTGATTCGGACATTCTGACAGCGCAATTTGACGCGGAAGGCGAGAAAAGCGTGGTTATAGTGACGGTTAAAGATGCGGAAAAATTAAAAAAGTCGCTCGCGGAAATAAATTTCAAATCGCCGCCCGAAAAGAATTTAAACGCGGACGTTTGGCTGTCGGAAGATAAACTGACAGCGGCGGCTTTTATCGAAAACAAATTGATTCTCGGCGATGCGGAAAGCGTTTTGAAATGTCTTGAAGCCCGGCAAAACGGGCAAAATTTTACCAAAAGCGCGCAGTTTCAAAAATTTGCCGGGAGCAATGCGGTCGCCGTTACGGCGGCGAAAGATTTGGATTCGGCGGAAAAAGTTGTGGAAGTTTTGGGCGACGCAAAAGACGAAAATAAAAAAAATATCACTGATTATCTGACTGAAACCCGAATTACGGAAAAGGGAATCGAGCGAAAAAGCGTCTCGAATTTCGGTTTTATCGGGACGATTTTGGAACAGTTTGAAGAATAGGAAGATTTTCAAGAAAAAATTAACAGGGATGGAGGAGATGGACAGGGATAAAAACAATTATTAAAAAAATCCCTTTCATCTCCTCCATCCCTGTTAATTTTCCCCTGGTTTCTATGGTGAATTTATTTTTTCGCGTTTCGCTTCAGATTCTTCACATTTCGCTCAATCCAACTTTCCGCTTCTTTATAGTAGGCAAATTTTTCCTCGTCGCGGCGAAATGCGGGCGTGTGATTATAGCGTCTGCCGTTGCGATGAGTTGTCGGGTGATGAATGTGAAGCATTTCGTGGAAAACAACGTATTCGACGACGTATTCCGGCACTTTTTTGCTGTCCAGAGAACGGCTTATAGCGATTGTTTCGTGCGTCGAATCGTGATGACCGAGGATTCGGTAAGTTTTTCGCGCCGACCACGTTAGAACGGGTTTTGGAATCGCGTTTTGAAAATAAAGTATGTTCAGACGCTCGAAAATTTTCTCCAAATCGTAAGCTGCGCCTTTTGATGTGGTGATAACTTTTCGTCCTTTCGCTCGTTTGCTTTCGGCGGCTTTTACCTGAATTTCCTGCGTTTTAACAAAGCTTGAGTAGATTTTTCTGGCATCAGCCGGAACTTTTTTTTGCAGGAGCTTTGAAACTAAAATAAAAGCCAGAGCCTTTTGTGCGGTCAAAGGCATTTCGCGACAGATTTCGGCGAGGCGGACGAAAACTTTGCCGTCGCGGACACGAATCGTATGATTTATGCCGATGTATGGATAAAAGCGAACGTCGATTTCCGAATTTTGACGCTGACTTTTATAATATTCGAAGGCTTCTTCGTAGAAATTTTTTATTTGTTGAAGATTTTCGGTCATTAATAAATTATTTTCCCGCTTTAGAAGCAAGGGCGCAAAGAAAGATTACAGAAAAAAATAAGATAAGTTTTGCAAAATTAATAAACCAAGTTTATCAAAGTTTAACTATTATTTGTTGACATTTCAGCTCGGAAAATGCTATTCATTTTAAAGCGAGCATATCGCGTCCGGGCGATTTGCATCAAACCCACGTCTAAAAGAAAATGTCTGCCATCGATTTTAATTCAAAATCTGATTCGAAATCAGACATTCCCGGGGTTCGCGGGCAGGTAATTCTTTCTGCAATTATCAATGAACATCTCATCACGGGCGAGCCGGTCGGTTCTAAGTCGGTTGCCGAGAAATTTGCGAACGCTTACGGCTTGAGCTCGGCGACGATTCGAAATGTGATGGGCGAATTGGAAGATAAAGGCTTGCTCGAACAGCCGCATACTTCCGCCGGACGAGTTCCGACCGATAAAGGTTATCGCTTTTTTGTTGATAATTTGCTGGGCGTTTTGAGCATTTCCAACGCGGATTTGCATTTGATAAACGACAAATTCGGTCTAAACGAGCTGGATTTGCCGGAAACGCCCGACCGTCTGATGGAGCGTACCTCGCAGCTTCTTTCGGCTCTTTCAAATAATATCGGGATTGTCGTTTCGCCAAGCTTGGCGAAAGACCGGCTTCAGCACATCGAGTTTGTCAATCTTTCGGACAAACGCATCCTCGTAATTTTGGTTTCCGCGCCGAATATTGTTCACAACAAGATAATCCGGCTCAAGGAAACATTCTCGAACGAAAACCTCGACCGCACGGCAAGATATTTGAATGCCGAGTTTAGCGGAAAGAGTCTGGCGGAGATTCGGGCGGAGATTTTGAAATTGATGCACGAAGAAACCGCGCTTTTTGACAAATTGCTGCAAACGGCGATGATTCTCTGCTCGCAGAGCATCGAAGACGAGGAAGACAATCTCGGCGAAGTTTATGTTGACGGAACGTCGAACATTCTGACCAAGCGTGATTTTGCCGACCTCGAACGCCTGCGCGAGCTTCTTCGAATGATTGAGGAAAAATCGCGTCTCGTCCAGATTTTAACAGGCTGCATCGAGCGCGACCCTTCGGTCAAAGGAAATGTGCAGGTGATTATCGGAAGCGAAAACTCCGCGCCGTCGATGCAGAATTGCACTTTGATAACCGCACCTTACCGCATCGGCAGCGGCGAAGCAATCGGAACTTTGAGCGTTTTAGGTCCGACCCGAATCGAGTATGCCCGAATGATTTCAATCGTCAGCTACGTGGCGCGCGTCATGGAAAAAATGATGGCGAAGGAAAATACGCGAATATTTAATTAATAAAAAACAATAGAATGAATTCCAACAACAATTCACAAAATGCGGAAGAGCTTTCTTCGAAAGATTTTCAATTCGATGATTCGACATCGATTGACGATTTTATCAAAGAGCTTGAAGCGAAGGAAAAAGACCTGCACATTTCGTCCGAAATGGTTATCGAAATCGAGGAATCGGAGTATGACGAGCGAAAGACGCCCGAATTTCTGATACCGGAAATTTCCATCGAGCCTGCGGAAAAAAAGGTTAGTTTTCAACCGAATCAGGCGGCGGTTTCGAGTCTCGAAAATCAGGTTTCGCAGCTTCAGGCACAGATTTCGAAAACCGAAGGCGAGCACGCCGATTTGGTGAATGTTCTTCAGCGCCGCCAGACCGATTTTGAAAATTACAAAAAACGTGTCGAGCGCGAGCGGAGCGAAACGTATCTGAATCAACTGAGCAATCTGGCGGGTCAGATGCTGCCGGTTCTGGACAACATGAACCGCGCGCTCGATTCTGCTTCAAATTTGTCGAACACGCAGGAAATTCAGCATTTTTTTGACGGAATCGTTCTGGTTAATCAACAACTGAACGAGGTTCTGGCGGAAATGGGCGTTTCGCCGATTCCCGCCGTCGGCGAGCATTTCGACCCGCATTTTCACGAAGCCGTCGCTACCGAAGAAACCGACGAAGTTCCGCCGAATATAGTAACGGCGGAGTTTTTGCGCGGTTATCGCATCGACAATAAAGTGGTGCGCGCTTCGATGGTCAAAGTTTCATCTCCCGCCAAATCGAGTCCGGCGGACGATTCTTCCGAAGCTTAAACGGCTTCAAATTTTCTTCTTTTCGATAAAATCTCCCGAAAAGGAAACCAAATATGAGCAAGGTTATTGGAATAGATTTAGGCACGACGAACTGCTGCGTTTCAGTTTTGGAAGGCGGCACGGTTCAGATTATTTCAAACAAAGAAGGCGGCAGAACGACGCCTTCGGTGGTCGGTTTTACCGAGAAAGGCGAGCGTCTGGTCGGGCAAATTGCCAAGCGGCAAGCTGTTACGAACGCGGCGAACACGCTTTATGCCGTCAAACGTTTAATCGGTCGCAAGTTCGACTCTTTGGAAGTCGAAAAAATGCGCGAAACCGTGCCGTTTGAGATAACCGAAGCGCCGAACGGCGACGCGCACATTCGCGTGCTCGACCGCGTTTACAGCCCGCCGGAAATTTCCGCAATCGTTCTGCAAAGATTAAAGCTCGCGGCGGAAGAATTTCTCGGCGATAAAATCAGCGAAGCGATTGTAACCGTTCCGGCATATTTTGACGATATGCAGCGACAGGCGACGCGCGACGCCGGAAAAATCGCCGGGCTGGAAGTCGAGCGCATCATCAACGAGCCGACAGCCGCCGCGCTTGCATACGGTTTCGACAAGCACAAAAACGAAAAAGTCGCGGTTTACGACCTCGGCGGCGGAACTTTCGATATTACGATTCTCGAAATCAACGACGGCGTTTTCGAAGTTCTCTCAACATCGGGCAATACTTTCCTCGGCGGCGAAGACTTCGACCAGCGAATCATCAACTGGCTCGTCGAAAATTTCAAATCCGACAACGGCATCGATTTGCGCGAAGACCGTCTCGCTTTGCAGCGTCTGAAAGAAGCGTCGGAGCGCGCCAAATGCGAGTTGTCGAGCGTAGTGGAAACGACCATCAATCTGCCGTTTATCGCGGCTGACGCGACCGGACCGAAACATATCAACGTAGTTTTGACGCGCGCGAAATTTGAAGATTTAGTCCGCGATTTGGTCGAATCTTCGGTTGAGCCGTGCCAGAAAGCGCTCTGGGACGCTAAATTGCAGCCCGGCGATGTCGATAAAATCATTCTCGTCGGCGGTCAGACGCGCTCGCCGATTGTTACGCAGACTGTAACGGAAGTTTTCGGCAAAGAACCTTCGGCGGAAATCAACCCCGACGAGGTCGTCGCGATGGGCGCGGCGATTCAGGGCGGCGTTTTGACGGGCGACGTTAAAGACATTGTTCTGCTCGACGTTCTGCCTTTGTCTTTGGGACTGGAAACGCGCGGCGGCTTGTTCGTCAAATTAATCTCGCGCAATTCGACGATTCCGCTCAGAAATACGATGACTTTTACGACCGTTGTTGATAATCAGCAATCGGTTGAAATCCATATTTTGCAGGGCGAGCGCGAAGTCGTCAGCGGCAATCGCTCGCTGGCAAAATTCGAGCTTGTCGGCATTCCGCCCGCGCCACGCGGCGTTCCGCAGATTGACGTAGCCTTTGAGGTTGACCCGAACGGCATCGTCAATGTCTCGGCAAAAGACAAGATGACCGGACTCGAACAGGCAATGCAGATTACGCCCTCGTCGGGACTCGCGCCGGACGAGATTGAGCGCCTGATATTCGAAGCGGAAAACTCGGTGGACACCGACAAAAGGGCGAAAGAATTGATTATGCAGCGCAACCGGCTCGAATCTTTAATCAAAAACACGCGCAAGGCAATGGTCGAATTCGGCAAAACGCTTTCGCTCGAACAGCAGCAGGAAATCAACGGCGTGCTCGGCGAAGCCGAAGAAAATCTGGAATCCGAAGACGACGCGGTTTTGCAGGAATCTCTGGCAAAAGTCGAAGAAGCCGCGAACAAGCTGACCGAAGCGCTGATGGAAGTGGTTTAATAAGTGAGAAGTGAGAAGTGAGAGGTAATAGGTGACAGGTGATAGGTGATAGGTGATAGGTTTAAGAATTTTCTTTAATTCTCACCTCTCACTTCTCACTTGTCTTTGATAACAATTTATCGCAAAATTAAGTAACGTTGGTTTTTCCGAAAAAGCCGACGTTCTTTTTTGTCCGTTGTCCGTCGTTTGTTGCCAGTTGCAAATCAAATAATTTATAATCTTCCGCAACCGGCATCCGACATTCGGCATCTGACATCTTTCATTTATGAGCAAAAGAGATTATTACGAAATTTTAGGCGTTACGCGCACGGCAACTGAAGTTGAAATAAAAGCGGCATATCGCAAGCTGGCGATACAGCATCACCCCGACAAAAATCCCGACGACCACACGGCGGAAGAAAAGTTTAAGGAAGCGGCGGAAGCTTATTCCGTTCTGTCCGACGCGCAGAAACGCGCGGCTTATGACCGTTTCGGACATTCGGCGGCGGGCGCGGGCGCGGGCAGCGCGGGCTTTAATCCCGGGTTTTCCAATATCGAAGACATCTTCGACCTGTTCGGTTTCGGCGATATGTTCGGCGGGCAGCGCGGCGGCGGTTCGACCCGCACGAGCGCTCAGCGCGGCGCGGATTTGCGCTACGATTTGGAAATCAGCCTCGAAGAAGCGGCGACCGGAATGGACGAAAAGCTAAACATTCCGCGTCTGGAAAACTGCGACGAATGCAAAGGCAAAGGCACCGAAAAGGGAACCGAGCCGGAAACCTGCATCACCTGTTCGGGCAGCGGGCAGACGCGCTACCAGCAGGGCTTTTTCAGCGTGATGCGAACCTGCCCGAATTGCAGCGGCAGCGGCAGAATCATCAAAAATCCGTGTAAAAAATGTCACGGCGCGGGACGCGTCGAAAGGGAGAAATCGCTTGAGATAAAAATTCCCGCAGGCGTCGAAACAGGCTCGCGGCTGCGCGTCAACGGCGAGGGCGAAGCGGGCGCGAACGGCGGACCTTCGGGCGATTTATACGTCGTCATCCACGTCGCCGAGCACGAAATGTTCGAGCGTCAAGGCTCGAATCTATACGTCGCGCACCCGATAACCTTCGCGCAGGCGGCGCTCGGCGCGGAAATCAAAGTCAAAACGCTCGACGGCAAAGAGGAAGACTTAAAAATTCCCGCCGGAACGCAAACCGGAACGGTTTTCCGCCTCAAATCGCAGGGAATGCCCGTCCTCGGCGGACGCGGCAAAGGCGATATGTTCGTCGCCGTAACCTTAATCACGCCGAAAACTCTCAACAAAGAGCAGAGAAAATTGCTCGAACAGCTCGCCGAAATCGAAGACGTAGATTTTCAGGACGAAGGCTGGATGGACAAGGTGCGGAATATTTTCGGTTAGACCGGAGCGCAGATAAAATTCGCAGGGGCGAGGATAATCCTCGCCCGTTTTATTTAGCCCATCAGACTTAATTATTTAATGCCGGATTTATTGTCGGCTTTACTTCAATAGTTGTTGCCGCATTGGCAGGCACTATAAGCAGCACTCTATCAAGTGTAAAAGTTATTGGAAATTTAACGGATAAAGAACCTTTCTGATTACCTTCCAAAATCTTAGCGGGTTCCGTATTAAACCCTACAATACTCACTAAAGCTTTGTGTGCCGGTAATTCCGGTAAGTTTTCATGATAATCATTCAATAAAGTTAACGTTAAAGTTTCCTTAGGATTTAACTCCCTTATAAAACAAAGAAAAGTTTCGCGTTTCTCTTCATCAAGTCCCACATAACAAAGTGCCTTTGTCGATACACCTGACGGCTCACTTTTAATCTTTTCATTATTTTCCAGCGGGGGAAGATTTATAGATATGTCTTTAGCCGTTATTACTGAAGAATCCATTGTTATCTTGACCCAAACCTGATAATACCAGCTATCGGTTTGATTAAAGACATTTATGTAATTTTTAGCTTTTAGCTCATTATCCTTATTGGATGAATTCAGATTAATTTCACCCGGCGATACGGATACGGGATTCTGTTCTCTTTTCAAGACAGATGCTTTCTCTCTCTCCTTATCGTCATAATAATATTTCAACTGCAATAACCCGATGCCGACTCCCAAAAGCGTTGCGATGATAGCTATTGTGGCGACGACCCAGTTATTCTGGACAAAGTTTTCTAATCGTCTAAATGGAGATATATTAATTCCGCCATGCGATTTAATATAACAATACTTAGAGCCTGAGATAGCATTATTATGACACCGCTTTCCATTTTTTGTTTTTGCGTTACATCTTGAGGCTTTTTGTGCCATAAACCCTTACTCCCTACTATCAGGACAAGATAAACGAGCGAAAGCAGTCCGGCTATTACCAACACTCGACGCCGTAGATAATACAGTGAATTTCGCGGATTAACAAGCAAAATTTTGTTGCCGTCCGGTTACTAAATTATATGAAAAGGTCAACGGAATATCGGCAGATTTCGGCGGAATATTGCGAAATGACGACGGAATGTTGCGAAATGACAGCGGAACATAAATGGCTAGTTGCGTTTGGCGATTATCTCGAAGAGCGCGTTTTTGAAGAATATCTTTTTAAGACGCTGTTCGGCGGACGGTCGCTTTATTTGTTTGTAGGCGGCTTTGGTTTGCGCGACAGTCGAGTTTTGCGAGAGGATTTTTAGCGGAAGGTGCGCGAAAAAGTCTCTCATTTTGTCTTCCGTGAAATGAACCGTGTGGTCGGCAAAGGGCGATAATTCGTATTTTATTCCTAACGCGTTCCACGCGCCGTGCGCTTTTGAGGCGAGATTGTAAAGCGGGTGATGGATGTTGACGGTGAAATAGAGCAAACCGCCCGTTTTGAGAACGCGGACGAGTTCTTCGACGATTTTCAGAGGGTTTTCGGCGTGGTCGATGACGTTATCGCTTAAAACAACGTCGAAAGAGCCGTCGGCAAAGGGAAGCTGCTCGCCGATTGCCGCGATTGTGTTGGCGTTTTCCTGCCATTTTGGAAAAAGACGCTTATAATCGACCGCTAGAGGGTCGATGCCGACTCCGAATCCGCCGCCGAAACCGAAAATCAAACCGTGCGCGCCGCTCCCGACTTCGAGAACGCTCGCGTCCGCCGCAATCGGCTGCGCTTCTTCGAGCTTCTGCCTGATTCCACGCGCTCTGGCAAACATATTCAGGAGAAATTCATCGTCGTTCCGAATCGTCTCTTTCGCCTTTTTCTCCTGATACTCAAGCTGTCGCTCAAGCGCCCGCCGCCCGCGCTGGTAACGCTTTTTTTCGAGCCACGATTTCATAAATAGGTGATAGGTAATAGGTGATAGATGATAGGTAAAGACAGTTTCTTTCCTATCACCTATCACTTTTCACCTATTGAAGCTTTGCCTTTACCGTCTCGCTTACCAATCGCCCGTCAACGGTTTTGCCCTGCATTTTTGCCTGCGCGGCTTTCATTACCGCGCCCATTTCCTTCATCGAGCTTGCGCCCGTTTCCGAAATTGCTTCGGCGACGGCTTTTTCGATTTCTTCGGCGGTTGCGGCTTGCGGCAGATATTCTTCGAGGACGGAAAGCTCCGCCTGTTCTTTTTCGGCAAGGTCGGTGCGTCCGGCGTTTGTATACTGCTCGATTGAATCCTTGCGCTGCTTGACGAGCGAAAGCATCGTTCGCATACTTTCCTCGACGGTTAACTGATAATCCGCGCCGCGCTTGTTCTGTTCGTTCATCAAAGCCGCTTTTGCCATCCGCAGCGTCGAAAGACGGCTTGCGTCCTTCGCCTTCATCGCGGCGGTCATATCGGCGGTAATTTTATCTTTCAAACTCATAACATTTACCATTTACCATTTATCATTTATCATTTGCTTTTTGCTCAATGATAAAAGTTTAAGATTCATAATTCAAAATTCATTGTTTAATAATGAATGAATGGCAAATGATAAATGATAAATGGTAAATGTTCAATGAAGTTTGGCATCATCGCCGGAATTTTTATGGCGGTTTTTATGCTTTACCCGCAATTAAAGCTGTGGAACGCGCGCGGCGGCGACTGGCAGGGAAATTACGCGTACATCGATATGGACGAAGCCGCGTATGCTTCGTATATCCGCGCTTTGATTGACGGCAGACCCAGAAAGAACGACCCTTACACCGGACGCGACGAAGCGCCGGACGCGCCGCAGCCCGAATCGCTTTTCTCGATACAATTTGCCGCGCCGTACGCGGCGGCGATTCCGGCGCGCTTGTTTGGAATTTCAGCGCCGTGGACGCTTATTTTGATTAGCGCATTTACCGGATTCTTCGCGGCTCTGGCGTTGTTTTGGCTGATTGGACGTATGACGGGCGATTCGTGGATTGCCATGGCGGGAAGCCTGATTGTGCTTGCGGGCGGCGCGCTTGCGGCTGGCGAGGGCGCGATTTTAGAAATTCTCGGCTATTACGGAGACCACAACGCTTACCCGTATTTTCCCGGATTCCGGCGCTATATTCCGGCGATTGCGATACCTTTCTTTTTTGCGCTGTGCGGTCTTGTCTGGCAGATGGCGACGACGGAAGATTTACGAAAACGGGCAATTTACTGCGCGCTTGCCGCATTTTCCTTCGCTTTTCTGGTATTTTCGTATTTTTATATCTGGACGACCGCCGCTGCATGGCTCGCGTGTGTCGTCGTTTTGTGGCTAATCGCGCGTCCCGAAGGCTTCGGAAAGGATTTCAAGTGGTTTGCCGCGCTCGGCGCAGGCTGTCTGCTCGCGCTCGCGCCCTACGCTTATTTGCTCTCAAAACGCGCGCATTCGATGGATGACGTGCAATTGCTGGTTTACACGCACGCGCCGGATTTGAATCGATTTCCCGAATATATCAGCTTCGTCGTTTTGATAATGCTCGCGGCGGGCATTTTATTTAAGATTATCAAAATAAAAGAGCGCTCCGTCCTGTTCGCTTTTTCATTCGCGCTTGTGCCGATTATCGTTTTTAATCAGCAGATAATAACCGGACGCTCGCTTCAGCCGATTCATTATCAGGTTTTTATCGGAAATTATGTGGCGGCTTTGGCGCTCGTCGTAACAATCGGTATTTTATGGCGAAAAATTTCCGCAGAAAAGCCGCTTCTTTCTAAAATCGTCTTTGCATTGCTGACCGTTTTGGCGGCTGCATGGGGATTTGTCGAGTGTTTTTACACCGTGCGCGTGTGGGACAGCGTGAATATCGTTCGCGATGACATGATGCCTCTCGGACGACGCTTGACGGAATTGGCGCGAGAGACGGAAAACCCGCATAAATCCACGATTTTGACTTTCGGAATGGTGCAGGGCGACGAGCTTCCGACGCTTGCGCCGCAAAACCTTCTCTGGTCGCATCACCAGCACGTTTTTGCCGGTCTTACGTGGCAGGAAAGCAAAGAACGCTATTACCAGTTTTTGTATTATATGAATGCGGACGAAGCGTGGCTCGACCGTCAGCTTCGCGAAGGCGATTTCGTCTCGACGGTTTCGCTTTTCGGCTGGGGAAGACACACAAACCGTCTGACCAGCGAAGCCAAGCCTCTGACCTACGGCGAAGTTGCCGTAGAAGCGCGAAACTACGGCGAATACCGCAAAAATTTCAGCCTGAAAGAAGCGACCAATCCAAAGCTTACTTACGTGATTGTGCCGGATGAATGGCAGCTTGATTATACCAATATTGATTTATGGTACGAGCGCGACGCAGGCGAGAAAATCGGCAAATATATACTTTATAAAGTGAAATTGAAAAGCGGTCAGTAGTCAGTTGTCCTTTGTCCTTAGTCCTTTGCAAATTGAATTTAATTCGAGTTATGAGTTTAAGCTCAAGCGCGCAAAGGACGAATGACTAATGACAAAGGACAAAATAAAAAAAGACCGCCAAATTACGGCGGTCAAGATAGTATTGCTAAAAAAATATATAAAAAAAACTTCTTAGGCGGCGAGTAGGTCGTTTGACGTTTCCGCAAAGACTCTTCTGCCGTTCAGGGCATCGTCGATAATCTCGCGAACGGCTGAAGCATCGGGATTAACGTCCATCCGGGCGCAAGCCCGAAGATGACGAATAATTCCTTCCGTCGCGATGTCTAAAGTCGCGCCGCTCAATTTTGAAAAACGGCGTGCCTGTATATGGTCAATTTGCAGGATTCTGTCCTGCAATGTCATTGGTTTTGCTGCTGTCACCACTATATGTTCTCCTTCCTTCATTAAAGTACGCTGTTCTTGTGAAATTTGTTGCAAAGGCTTCAAATTCTCTGAGAAAGTATTAAGTTAAAAGTTTCATCCTAGTTTAGTTGAAATTGCTAACTGAAAAGTTGCTGAAAAACTTAGATTGTTAATATTTTCTCCAACGTATGTAAAAGCATCTTAGCAGAAAAAAACGCATTTGTCATCATTTTTTTTTACAGGCTTGTAACATTTTTCTCAAAGCGCGAAAAACAAAAAAAGCCCGATAAATCCTGCGATTTAATCGAGCCTTTGATGTTCAAAGAAAGAAGCGGTGTTTAGCCGACCGAATCTTTCATGGCTTTGCCAAGACGGAATTTGACAGTTGTTTTGGCTGGAATTTTAATCGGTTTGCCGGTTGCCGGATTGCGACCTTCACGCGCTTTGCGGGTGGCTTTGACTAATTTTCCGAAACCTGGAAGAGTGAATTCTCCGTTTGCTTTTACTTCGCTTGCCGCGAGAGCTGCCAAAGCGCCGAAGAATTCTTTCGCCTGTGATTTTTTCAGTCCTGCCTTATCAGCCAACTGGTTAATAATTTCTGTTTGTGTTAAACGTGCCATAACTTAAAGT